>NZ_JAMBPR010000084.1 GCF_024206475.1 Paraburkholderia sp. CNPSo 3274 | reverse complement strand
CCACCGTACGACGCGCACGCGCAACTGCGTATCGCGACCAACCTTCCTCGGGCTCGCATTCAAGCTGATCGAGGAAGCCGAGAAAACCTGGCGCCGTATCAACGGCCCGGAAAAGATCAAGCTGTTGCTCGCGGGCGTTGCCTTCAAGGACGGCGAACCGGTGCAAGACGATCGGCCGGTTCAGCAGAAACTCGCCGCTTGAAATCGGTCGTCACGATGCTGCCCATACACCAGACTTGACGTTAGCTCTGCGAGGCGCAATTTCCGGTGCAAGGCTTCGTAACATTGCTTCCGTGATGCGTCACAACGGCAAGTCCATCAACGAGCAGAACGCCGACATCCTCACGATGCTCGCGCGCCTGCTGCCGGACGAGCCGACGTATCCGCACGTCGAGGACGTCCTGCACGCGCACGGACTCATCGATGACCTGCCGCTGCCGGATACGTTCAGCAAGCCGGTCGACGTTGGCCAGCCTGTCTCGCCGTTGGCCAGTCGCGTTCGAGAACTGGTTGCTGCAAGCGTCTGCCGGCGTGCCGTGGAATTCGCCGACAAGGAGCTGAAGGCCGGTCGCATCAGCCACCGCATGCACCGCCACCGCTGCAACATTGCCCGTCTGGATGAGGGACGGCACACGTTCGAGTACGGGAACCGGATGGCGCGCGCTCTCGCCGAACGCAACGTAGAGTCACTGCTGAAGGTGCTGGACACTTCCGACGAACACAACCGCGCCAGCAAGACGGCGTTCGAGGAAGTGCTCGGCGTAAAGCTGCTACGTCTGCGCCCGGCGGCACGTCATCGCGCGGTGTTCCTGCTGTGCGGCTACAACGAGGCGCAGCAGGCCCAGTGGGAATCGCTGGCTGCACAGCGCAGGGCGGAATCGGAAGCGGAACGCGGACTGCAGGACGCTCGGGAGGCTGCCACCCAGGCCCGCTACAAGGACACTGAGGACGCAGTCATCACGGGTGTGGAGCATGTCGATCGGGCGATCCGCGAGGGCTATTCGACCATCCGTAGCTATCCCCGCGGCGCAAGCGTCAGGTATGTCCTCGCACGCGGCGAAGAGCGCACGGCGCGCCGGCTCAGTGCGAAAGACGGCACGCTCGCGTATGCGCGCGCTGTCCTTGGCACCCTCGCATCATAGGAGGTTGCCATGCGATTCGAACGTGAGCCGCGAACGGAGGGGTACAACTGGACCGCCCGCAAGGAGGCACTGTTCGTGCGCCGGGAAGCGCGTGAGGCAGAGAAGATCGCGCGCGACTATCCGCTGTTCGTCGGGCAGTTCCAACCGCGACCAACGCTGCCAGTTGATGACGAGCGCAAGCGGCGGGAACGCATGCTGCTGGAAAGCGAGCAGCGCTGGCGTGACCTGCAGGCGCGCTTCTGGCGTCAGGCGCGACGCGCGTATTTTGCGTGCGTTCCTGACATGCGCGCGGCGATCATGGCCGAGTGGGACCAGTGGCGCGGACCTGCAAGGCCGCTCTACTTTACCTACGTCGTCGAGAAGCACAACGGCGTCGGCGAAGAGCGAACGCGTCGACTTCGCCAGGAGGAAGCCGCAATTGTCGTCCGTATCCGGGAGCGTGAGAATTCTCAGGCCCGGCTCTCGCTTGCCTGAAACCTTGACCGAACCGGCGCTTGCGCCGGTTTTTTTTACGTCCGCGCGCGGCACGTCGCGCGCGAAAGCTACCTCGAATTGCCCAGCATTGGCCCGTAGCTGATGCGTGCGCGAGCCTAAACTGGCCTCTATCACCCGCGTCCCTGACGCATCGAACCCGCCGGCGCCGCCGGCAATGCAACCCGCCTGGTAGGGACCCCGTCCCGGCTTGGGCGCGGCGTCTCCCGGGCCTTCCGTCAAAGGAACAGCCCATGTATCCGCAACCTTTTGCAGTGACGATCGCCCAGATTGAGTCGGCGATTAATCACTGGCGTGAGCGTCGACCGGCAGCCGCTGAGGACCAGCCGGTACTTTGCGCGGAAGCTCGCGCACTGGCAGACGTCTACGGTCTTCTCATCTATAGCGGCGCCACAAGCGTGGAGTATTCGACGCTCAACGCCGGGCAGCGCGATGCCCTTGCGGCCACTCTGCGCTAACAGCTTTCTCGCGCCTTAGGCGTATCGACCGCCGCGCACGCGGCAAACCAAATCACCCTGTCAGGACAACGTTCCCGACGGGGAAGTTGTCTGCACAGGGTTTTCTTCTTTCAAGGAACCCAAATGCAAGTCAACGCTTCCCAGCTCAATGCACTGCTCACCGCCTACGTTCCGAAGCGCCTTCCGGTGCTCATTACGGGGCGCCCAGGCATCGGCAAGAGCGATATCGTGGCCCAGGTCGCCGACCAGGTCGACCACGATCTGATGATCAGCCATCCCGTCGTCGAAGATCCGACCGACTCGAAGGGCTTGCCGTTCGCGGCGGCCGACGGCCAGTCCGCACGCTTCCTGCCTTTTGGCGATCTGGAACGCGCGCTGCAGCCTCGCAAGCGCCCGTTGATCTGGTTTCTCGACGATCTCGGGCAGGCCTCGCCGGCCGTGCAGGCCGCGAAAATGCAGCTGCTGCTCGCGCGCCGGATCGGCGAGCACAAGCTGCCCGAGAACGTCACGTTCCTCGCGGCTACCAACCGACGTAACGACAACGCGGGCGTGAGCGGCATTCTCGACCCGTTGATCTCGCGCTTTGCCACCGTGGTGGAGCTCGAGGCGACGATCGAGGAGTGGAGCGCCTGGGCCGTCGCGAACGATATCGCGCCGGAACTGTTTGCGTTTCTGCGCTTCCGGCCGGACCTGCTGTCGGTCCAGAAGACCTCGCGCGACATTGAAGCGACGCCAAGCCCGCGCAGTTGGGGTTTCGTCGCGAAAACGATGGGAGTCGTGCCGAAGGAACTGGAACTGATCTCCCACGCCGGTTCTGTGGGCGAGGGTCCGGCAACCGAGTTGCTGGCGTTCATCCAGATCTACCGGCAGTTGCCGTCGCCGGCAGCGGTTCTCGCCACGCCCGATGTTGCTCCGATTCCCGAGGCGCCGTCGGCGCTTTACGCCATCAGTGCGGCGTTGGCGATGTACGCGAACGAGAGCAATTTCGAACGTGTCGTCATCTACACCGAGCGTTTGATCGCGGCGGGGCTGGGCGAGTTCGCCGCGTTGCTGGTAACAGACGCGCTGCGCAAGACGCCGGATCTCGCGAACACCCACGCCTTCATCAAGGCGCAGGGCGGTCCGATCGGCAAGCTGATTCACGGGTGACGTTTCGCTTCATTCCCTCTCCTCGTTGTTCCGGGCCGCGCACGACGTGCGCGCCCGCGTCGCTTTTCCCTTTCCCGATTCATTCCACTTTCTGTCTCTTCAGGAGTCTCTCCATGAACATTACCGATATTCAATCGCGCGTCATGCTCTGCTCGGTCACCATCTCGTCGTGGGTCGCACGACGCTTCGATGAGAAGGTCACTGAGGAGGTTGAAACCCGCCACGACACCAAGGGCATCGGGCGCTTCAACAAGCGGCTGCTGCCCGAGAACGCCTCCAGCTTCAAGGAGGTCCTGTCGCTCGCCGGGCGCATCCGCCGCTACTTCTATGACCACACGCTGGAGTACAACCAGCTTTCGGTGCGTCTGCTGCCCACTTCCATCTACATGGAATTCTCGACACAGATGCGCAGGATGAAGGACGAGTTCGATCTCGCCGTGCAGGTTTTCCTCACCGACTACCTGGACCTCAAGGAACAGGCCCGTCAGGAGATGAACGGCCTCTTCAACGAGGCGGACTACCCGACGCTCGCGCAGCTTGGCGAGAAGTTCGGCGTACGCATGGCGGTCCTGCCGTTCCCGGACGCCAGCCAGTTCGGTGTCGATCTGCCCGAGGACGTGCTCACGAGCCTGCGCTCTGAAATCGATCAGCACGTCGAGCGCTCGATCGACCATGCGAACCAGGACATCGTGCGCCGTCTGTACGATGCCGTGTCCGCGATGGCCAACCGGCTGTATGCGGCCGGTGGCGTACGTATCGACGTTGCCGACAACGTGCGTGAGCTGTGCGGGCTGCTGCCGAAGCTGAATTTCAGCAACGATCCGCAGCTGAACCACATCCTCGAGCAGGCCAACCGTCACCTTGCCGTGCACAACGGCGTCGACCTGAAGGAATCCGAGGTGCTTCGTTCCCAGGTGGCCGCCAAGGCAACCGAGATCGAGGAACTGATGGAGGCCTTCATGGGCGGCAAGCCGCAGGCAGCGATGCCCAAACCCGGCCTCGCGCCGCAGCTGCGCATCGCGGCGTGAGGTGCGCATGGATACTCGCATCTCGAAACAGCGTTCGGCGTTGGTGATGGACCAGCCGTTTTTTGGCGCGCTGGCGCTGCGTCTGAAGGTAGTCGAGGATCCGGCTTGCAAGACGTTCTGGGTGGACGGAGAGGCGCTGGGCTACAACCCGGCGTATCTTGACACCCTGAACGATCTGGAATGCCGGGGCGTGCTCGCGCACGAGATCCTGCACGTCGCCAACGGCCACTGCTTCCGGCAGGGGCCGCGCGACGCGAAGCGGTGGAACGATGCGTGCGACTACGCAATCAATCCGATCGTGAAGCAGGCAGGGATGGTTCTGCCAGCAGGACACCTCGACGACGCGCGCTTTCATGGCAAGTCGGCCGAGGAGATTTACGCGGTCCTCACGCAGGAGGCGAGGCAAAAGGAAAAGGAGAAGTCTGGCGGCAAACCTGGTGCGCAAGCACCGGGCGCTCAACAGGCACCCGCGAACGGCGCGAACACACCGTCAGCGGCTCCCGATCCCGATGCACCGCCTTCCTGCGGCGAGGTCCGCCCTTATCCGGGGCCGGACAAACCCGTGAAGGAAGCCGAGTGGAAGGTCGCCACGCTCCAGGCCGCGAAAGCGGCCAGGATGCGCGGCAAGCTTCCCGGCGGCATGCAGGCGATGGTGGAGGCAGCAGCGGAGCCATCTGTGGACTGGCGTTCGATCCTGATGCGCTTTGCGCAGCAGGTGACAAACGACGACTACAGCTTCGCGATGCCCAACCGCCGTTACCTGCATCTCGGGTTCTACCTGCCGTCGCTGCATTCGCCGGCGGTGGGTGACGCGGTGTTTGTACGCGACAGCAGCGGCTCGGTCTTCGACGAGACGCAGGCGCAGTTCGCGGCCGAGATCATTCACGTGGCCGAAGTCGTTCGCCCCGCGCGTCTGATTGTGATGGACTGCGACAAGCGCGTCACGCAGGTGCAGGTCTTCGAACGGGGTGACCCGATCGAGCTTGCGCCGGTTAAGGGTGGGGGCGGCACGGCCTTCACCGATCCGTTCCGTCGTCTGGAAGTGGAGGGCCTCAATCCGGCATTCCTCGTCTATCTGACGGACATGGATGGCGACTTCCCCGACGTGCCTCCGTCGTACCCGGTGTTGTGGGCGTCGACGACGCCGCTGCGTCGGGCACGTCAGGCGCCGTTTGGCGAAGTGGTGGAGGTGATCATCTGATTGCCCGTTTTCTTCAACCCGACCCGGCTCACATCGAGCCGGGTTTTTTTTCGCCCATACGCCGTTGCACGCATTGCCCAGCCCGGTCGCGACCGCCGAAAAGCTGCACAAAAAGTGCACCATTCCGGGTTTAAGCGTTTAGGCGCCTAAACGGGTGCGGGGCGACATTTGGCTGCCAAGTCCAGCGCGCAGGCGTTCGGGAAAGCTGCCGAATATCGCTACCCTTTTGCCCGGTTAGCCACGCGGCCGGCCCGGAACAATACCAGCATGTCCGAAGCCGCCGAAAACCCACTGCTCAAATTCAACCGCCTCGAAGAGAGTGCGGTCCGGATGTTCTTCGCCTCGCTTGCGCCGTTGCGCGAGTTTCTCGACGCGCCGGACATCGCGGAAGTGATGGTCAACAACCCGAAAGACGTCTGGATCGAGCGTCGCGGGGTACTCACGCGCGTGCCGATCGAGCTGAATCCGTCAACGCTCTCAGGCGCGATTCACTCGCTCGCTTCCTCGGTGGAGAAGTCGGCGAAGGCGGGCACGGCCCAGGGGATCCTGAACGCGGGGCACGGCAACCTCCGTATCGCGGCCGTCATGCGTCCGACCGCGATCGACGGCGACGCTCTGAGTATCCGAAAACACCGCGACAAACACCTCTCGCTAGACGACTACGTTCAGGCCGGCGCGTTTTCACGCGCGCGCGCGCGCGAAGACGTGGACCAGGAGTTCTTCCGACCGGGCATCGAGAACCACGATCTGCGTCAGGCATTGCGCGAGATCGTACGCGCGAAGAAAAACATCCTCGTTGCAGGCGGCACGTCATCGGGCAAAACGACCCTGCTCAATGCTATGGGCGCCGAGATTCCCGATGAAGATCGGGTGATCACCATCGAGGACACGATGGAACTCAAGCTGCCAGTGCCGAACAAGCTGCGGCTGCTCTCGAATACCGATACCGGGGTGACGACCCAGATGCTCGTTGCACTCTGTCTGCGCTTTCGTCCCGACCGGATCCTCGTCGGCGAAGTTCGCAGTGGCGAGGCCTATGACTTCATCCAGGCGCTGAACACGGGCCACGACGGCGGACTGGGCTCCATTCACTCGAGCACGGCGCGCGGTGGCCTGCGACGGTTTGAGAGTCTCGCGATGCTCGGCGTGCCTTCCGGGACGCGCTGGGACATCTCCGACCTGCGTCAGAACATCGCCAGCTGCTTCAACTACGTCGTGCATTTGAAGCGCACGGGCGAAATGCGGCACCTCTCCGAAATCCTCGAAGTCCGGGGCTATGACAACGGGGACTACATCCTCAAACGCGTTTTCTAAACCACTGGAGTGGACCAACGATGAAGCAGTACCTTGTCTCTTTCCTTCAAAACGCCACCAGCCGGGTGCGCACGGCGTGCTCGCGTCTGTTCAGCCGCCGCGAACTGCGCACAACGCTGATTGCGGCCGCGCTCAGCGCGATCGCCCCCGTCGCGTCCGCCACCTCCACCGATCTGAGCGATCTAGGCCCTGCGACAGACGCGATCTGCCTGATCTCGAACTACATCAGCGGTCCCTGGCTCTTCTGTATCGGTCTGGTCGTCATGATCATCGCTTTCATCGCGATCGCGAACTCGGAAAGCACGCTCGGCAAGGTCCTCGGCAGCGTGTTCGTGGGTGTTGGTCTCGCTGCCTGTGCGATTCCGGTTCTCAAGGACCACTTCAAAATTTCCTATGTCTGTACGTAACCGTGTCAAGGTCAGCCGTGGCCTGTCCCTGCCTCGCCAGATTGGCGGGGCAGACCGGTTGCTCGCGCAGGCGAATGCCTTCATCACGCTCTTGCTCTGCTACGCGTGCGGGTTCGACCTCGTAAGCTCGATCGGCTTCATTGGCCTCGGCATGGGGATGCACTTCTTCCTGCGGTGGATGAGCTCGCGCGACCCCTGGTGGCGCCTGGTCATGCTCGTCTACAACCGCTACCCCGACGTCCATGAGCCGACACCGGGCGGCAAGTCGTCTGCCCGCTTTCGGCGTCCCTATGGTTTCGATCAGGATCTGTCATGCTGAAGCCCGGAAAACGGCGTGCACTTGCGCGCCGGCCCATCCAGGAAATCGCCCCATGGATCACCATGGTCACGCCGGACCTGGTCCTCGACAAGGATGGGTCTCTGCTGACCTCGTTCACATTCGAAGGTGTTGACGCCGATACCCCGAACACGAGCGACATCACAGCGGCGCGAAACAACCTCGACAATGCCTCCAAGAACTTCGACCACCGGGTCACGGCGTGGTGGCGGCTTTCGCACCGCAGGGTGAAAGGGGCGATCGACGGCGAATTCGCTTCGCCGCTCGATACTCGACTGGACGCGATCAACCGGCAGAACATCGGGAGCGGGAAGTTCTTTCGCAACTCGCACTCGTTGTCGCTTGCCTTCACGCCCGAGACCGGCTTCAACAAGTTCTTCGAGAAAGTCGGCTACCACCTGAAGATCGGTGGCAAGTCCATGCCCCTTGCTGCCTTCGAGGCGATCCGTGATCAGGTCCTCACGCGCAACGCGTTCGCTTTCGACATCGACCAGTTGACCGCCGACATACGCCGGTTCGAGGGCCTGCTCGATGCGTTCCGTGGCGGCATGGGTCGGCTCAAGATGAAGCGTCTTGAACTGCAGAACGCACTTGCCCATCTGCACCAGACAGCCAATCCTTCGGTGCCGCCGCGGCGCGTGCGGTATCCGGTCACGATGCTCGACACGCATCTGACCGAATCGTTTGTCACCTACGGCGCTGAACACCTGCTGTTCGAGTCTGCACATGGCAAGCGCTTTGCGAAGATCATTGCTGTCAAGGAATGGCTTGGGTTCCAGGAAGCCGCGCTTGATGTGCTCTGCGACGTGGATGCGGAGCTCGACATCTGCGTGATGTACCGGTTCCTGAGTGCAAGCCGCGCGGAAGCCTTCATCAAGTCCGTGCGCAAGTTCTTCAAGGCGGCGGCAATCAACCCGTGGGCAATCCTGAAGCAATTCTTCGCGAAGGAAGAACAGAAGAACGATAAGGGACGCGAGACTCTTGCCGACGAAGCCGAAGATGCGCTCAAGAGGCTGACCGTCGAGGGCGCCCAATACGGTTTCGCGAACATTTCCGTCCTCGTCTACGGCGACACGATGGAGGAATGCGACCAGGCAACCTCCGACGTAGTCGGGCGACTGAGCAACGCGGGCTTCGGCCTCGTGCTGGAAAAGGACAACCTCGGCGCCGCCTGGGCTTCGACGCTGCCAGGACGCTGGGACCAACAAAAGCGACTGCAGTTTGTGGAAACGGCCGCTGTGTCGGACGTCGCGCCGGTGCGTGGGGTACCGGAGGGGCCTGAAGTTAATGAGTGGCTGACGCAACAGTTCGGCCGCAAGACTGGCGCCACGACGATCCTGCCTACGCGCCACCGGACGCTGCAGCGGGTCGTTCTCCATCACCCGGGCGGCCGCTCACATTTGCTGGTCGTGGGCCCCAATGGCGCGGGCAAGACGATGCTGCTGAACTTCCTGCTCTCGCAGATGGCACGTCACGACGCGCGCCGTATCCGCTTCGACAAGGAACGATCCACGCGCATCCCGACGGTGCTCTCGGGCGGCAAATTTATCGACGTAACGGGACGTTACGAGGCGGCGACGCCGATCAACCCTCTTTCGTTGCTGTCGGACGAACGACACTACGCGTATGTCGCGACGTGGGTCCAGATGGCGATCGAGGACGACGCATTCAAATGCACTCCGACGCAGGAACGCGAAATCTTCGAGCGGGTCGCGATGCTCGCGACTGGCTACGCCCCTGAGTACTGGACCCTGTCGTTCCTGACCACACTGCTGTCGGCCGAGTTGCGCGAGCGGCTGCGGATCTGGACGAAGGGGGAGAAGAACGGAAACTTCTTCGACCATGTGGACGATGCGTTCGCGCTCTCGGACAACCTTTCGATCGAATGCGGCGATCTGTTCCAGAACAACCCGGAAGCGGCGCTCCTCTTTACCGATTACGCGTTCTACCGCATCTCGCAGTGGCTGGACGGCACGCGCTTCACCGTCATCGAGGTCGAGGAATGCGGCTTCTTCTTCCTGTACCCACGCTTCTATGCACGCCTCGAACTGTGGGCTGTGACGATCCGGCGTCTGAACGGCACGCTCGCGCTGGCCACGCAGTCGCTCAAGCAGCTCGAGCGGGTCGCGAACTTCGAGGTGCTCAAGGAGCAGTTGCAGAACATCTTCTATCTGGCCAACCCGGACGCGCGAAGCAACATGAAGCTCTACGGCGACGTGTTTGGCCTCAGCGAAGGACAGATCGACATGATCGTCAATGCGATTCCAAATCGCGACTACCTGTGGGTGACGCCCACGCAAACCCGCATGCTTCAGGCGAGCTTCGACAAGGAGACGCTCGCGGCTCTGCGCGCAGATGGACGCGCGCAGAGCGTACTCGACCGCCACTTCACGTCGGGCGATGAGAACTGGGCCGACAACTACATGCGCGAAATGCTTCTTTCTGATTGAGGAACCAAGAATGAAAAAGACCCTTTTTCGTGCCGTCGTCGCTACGGCAACGCTCCTTTGCGTGTCCTCGGCGGCGCGCGCCCAACTCGTGGTGTTCGACCCGACCAACTTTGCACAGAACTTCATTACTGCTGCGAAGGCTGTGAAGGGTGAGATCTATCAGGACACCAACATCGCCTATCAGTACCAGATGATGGCCAACCAGCTGCTGCAGGCCACGAATCTGAACCCGACGGCCATGAAGGCACAGTACGACCAGATCACCGGCGATATTTCGAAAGTAAGCAGTCTCACGTCAACGCTTACGCAACTATACGGGAGCCTGCAGCAGGGCTCGTCCTACGTCACTCATGTGCAGAACCTCATCTCGACGTCGGGCAAGTCGCCTACCCAATGGCTCTCGGACATGAGCGAGCTTTACAAGCAGGGCGATGCGACGGCGACCAACCTGTTCCAGATGGGCAACGACGTGATGCAGCACACGCAGACCCTCGCCCAGCGCCGTTCGGACCTGCAGTCGCAACTGTCACTCACGCCGACCCAGCAGGCGACGGCGGAAATCACGACCCACTACCTGGACATCGTCAGCAGCCAGAATTCCGACATGCTTCAGATGATGGCGGCGAAAACCCAGAACGACGCCCAGCAGCAGGCTTCGACCAATGCCGCGGCGAAGGACAGGCTGTCGGCCGCGCAGTCCTACACCGCACAGCAGGCCGCCGAGCGTGCAGCATTCGACGCACTGCCCAACGGAAATTGAGGGGCAAGATGCGCTTTCGACAGTTCTGGGCCTGCCTCGCACTCGTGAGTCTTGGGCTTCTTGCATCGTCCGCATGGGCCGACGACTCCCCGGCGCTCGGGCAACAGATCACCGAGTCAACAGGCACCACGGTCACACAATCGTCGTCGGGCAACGACACCTTCGGCTCAACGATGACCAAGGGCGAGATCGCCGCCGGCGCTACCAAGGCGGCGGCAAAGGCAGCATCGCTCTTTGCGGCGGCGATCCCGGCGGCGGTCACCGTGAGCCAGAGTATCAAGAGCGAAGCCGACAAGTTCGCCGCAGGCCTGGGCGTTATCACGCTGGTCCTGACGTTTATCCGGTACTCCGCGACCCGGGATCCCGTGTCTGCGTGGGTGACGGTGTTCGAGGAGATCGGGACACTCGGCATCTTTGCGTCGATCTACGTGAGCTACCAAACCTTCGCGCCGGGCTTTTACAACTGGTTCCAGACGCTCGCGAACATGATCCAGTCGGGCGCAGGGCAGGGCGTTTCGTCGTCCATGGCCGCAGCAGGCGGCGCGGTCATGGAGGCTGTCGTCAAGGCGTACAACGGCACGTCGTGGACGAACTACGTCGCGCTCACCATCTCGATGTTTCCGCTGCTGCTCGCCTACATCGTTCTGGTGATTACCAGTATCGTTTTTGCCTTCATGAACAACCTCGGTCTCATCCAGGCCGCGGTCGGGATTGTGATGGGCCAGATTGCGGTGGCGCTTGGATTTTCGTCATACACGCGTGGCTACTTTAAGTCCTGGCTTGACTACATGGTCAGCGCGGGCATGTACTGCGTGGTCTCGGCGATCCTGCTCAAGCTCGTTGCGACGTCGCTCAACCAGGCTATCGACGAAGCAACCGCAATGGGTCTCTCGACGGCCGAAGGTGCTTCATACGTCTTTGACCTTTCACTCTTCGTCTTCCTGCTCTCGTTCGAAATTCCCAAGATGGCAGGGATGTTTGGCGGCGGCGCCAACGCATCTGGTTCGATGATGAAGAAGGCGGCGAGCGTAGCCACGGGAGGTATCCTGTGAGCGCCGCGGCCATGCATCAACCGATGGACGCCCCGGCGCTGCTCGCCGCGCACGATCGCCGCGTCGCGCTTATCCGGCAGGCTGCCAACGAGGCAAGTGACGGCGAGTACCGGTCGCGCTGGGGCGACCTGCTCGCGCGTTGTGCCACGTGGTTTTCGAGCCTTCCGTATTCTCCGGATCTGTACCGTGAGCCCGGTGGGGCGTTTCGCTGCACGGTGGAAACGGCGTTCTACGCGATGCGGCTCGCCGGTGGCCAGAAGTTCGGCACGAACCTGTCATCGGAAAAGCGGCGGCACGTCGAGCCACAGTACAACCACGCCGTATTTATCGCGGCTCTTTGCTCGGGGCTCGATGAACCCTACCGCCATTTTGTCGTGCTTCGAAGCCGCGACCAGGCGGAGTGGAGTCCGGCTGGGCATGGGGCACTGGGACCCTGGCTCGGTGGCGACACATACGCGCTCCAGCGCAGGCCAACGCCGCTCCCGGTCGAGCGGATGCGCACGGCGCTGTTTGCGCAGAATCTCATTGGCCACGAACTGCTTGCCGGGTACGAGGCAGGGGTGCTTGCTCATCTCTTTGGCGCGATCAATCCAACGGTCACCGCGCCACCTGGCGAGTCGCTCGTACACAAAGTCGTGCGCCAGGCCGTCGCGGTCGCTGCAGACTTTGACAAAAAAGCGCAACACGCAGTCTTCGAGGCGGTTCAATACCCTGTACCACCCGCAATCAACGTGGCGGCGGCCGTTCAGCCGGTAGTCACGCCGACGCCTGCGCCAACGGCAGCCGCCGGCACCGCACCCATTGCATCTGCGCCTCCCGCGCCGGCCGCGGTTGTGCGGCCGGTTACTGCGGAATCCAGTGCCGGGGCACCTGCCGAAGCGGAACCTAGTGCCGCTGACGTGCCCGCTCGCGCTCCAGCCGCAACCCCCGCAGCAACGGCGGCGCCCGCTCCTGATCGCGAGGAGGCCGGTGAGCCGTCGCGCTCGCCAGCCGCGTCGCCACAGCCGCGCCCGAAAGACGAATCGCAGCTTGGCCTGCCGTTTTCAGGCGAGAAGCAGCCGCAGCCGTCCGTCGATGCTGCTTCTTTTCGTCCGGCTGGACGCCCAGCGCCCGCGGCGGTGCCCGAAGGGTTCGACCAGGTGCTGGAGGGTCAACCGAACATGATCCGCGAGTTCTTCCGTGCGCTCCGGGAGGACGTTGCCGCAGGTCAAGCGAAGGTGAACTGGACTGAGAAGGGGCTCGCGGTGCCCAAGCGTCTCGTTGGAAGTTACGGCGTGCCGAGTGACACGCTCGTTGAACACCTTCGCAAGCGAGGCCTGCTCGTCGCAAATGTGCAGGCAGAGATAGTGTTCGCGCCACGCGCGGGCGAACTGATCCTTCAGCGGGGCGCCGAATGAACGCGACCACAAATTACATCAATCACTTCCGGCCGATCTACGAATTTCGCGCGACGATCTTCTGGCTGGCCGCGTTCGTCGTGCTTCCATTCACGGGTATGCCGTACGGGTGGGCATTCGGACTCGCTGCGCTTCTGCCGTTGCTGCTTCGGGGTCGGCAGGTGTGGAAAGCGCTGCGCTTTCGCATGGCGATCTCGACCAAGTGGCTCACCACGCTTGACGTACCGCGTCTCCTGCGCATCCAGAAGCGCATGCGCGAGGAGAGCGATTCGATGTACCTCGGCATGGGTTTCGAGTGGACGCAGAAGCACTGCCAGATCGCGCACGACATCCTGCGTATGCCGACGACGGACATTCCGGGGCTCCCGAAATGGCTGGGCAAGACTCGGCACGGCCGCCAGATCGAGGAGGCGATCGAGAAGATCTTTGCGCCCGCTGACAGTATCCGGGATCGCATGCCGCAGGGCGCGTCGTGGATCCATGGCATGGAGCCCGACAAGGGGTTCGTTCCATTCCACTACAAGGCTATGGGCGGCCATACGGCAGTGGGTGGAACGACTGGCTCCGGCAAGACCCGCACTTATGAGGTGTTGTCCACGCAGGTCATCCATCTGGGCGACGTGCTCATCATCATCGACCCAAAGAACGACAAGGACTGGAAGGCGCGGGTGGAGCGCGAATGCGCGCGCACCGGGCGCAAGTTCCTTTACTTCAGCCAGGCGAAGCCTTCCGAGTCGATTCGCCTGAACCCCCTCGAGAACTGGTCCCAGCCGTCCGAAATCCCCGGGCGCATCGCGCAGCTTATGGAGGAGGGGCCGTTCCGCGATTTCGCGTTCCTGTTCATCGACCGCGCGGTCAAGGGGGAACTGTACGTCGGCGACAAACCGAACCTGCGCTCGATCCTGAAATACGCGCAGGCGGGCGTCGCCAAGCTCCTGGAGCGCAGTCTTGAGCGCTTCTTCCGCGACGCGGGTCTCGCAAATTGGGAGGAACTCGTCGCGACGACGTTGACCCAGATCGGTGGCAAGCCCGGCAGCGTGTCGAAAGTCGATGCGATGGTGCTGCTCTACAACGAACGATATGCCCACGAGGACCACGGTCACGAGGCAATCGACGGCCTCATCGCGACTCACACGCACGATCGCGACCACTACACTCGGGTGATCGCTTCGGTGATGCCTCTGCTGCAGATGCTCGCTACTGGCGAGACGGGTCTCATGCTCGCGCCGAAGGTCGAGGACTTCGAAGACGAACGGGAAATATGGGACATCGATCGCATCATCAAGCAGAAAGCGGTCCTCTACATGGGCTTCGACTCGCTCTCAAACAGCATCGTGCAGAAGGCAATAGCGTCGCTGGTTCTTGCCGATGTCGCCGCAGTGTGCGGCGCAATCTACAACTTCTATAAAACCAATCCCGATGTCGTTCTGGTTATTGACGAAGTTGCCGAAGCGATCAACGAACAGGTTATCCAGATTCTGAACAAGGGCCGCGGCGCGGGCTTCAAGGCGTTCGTCGCGTTCCAGACACGCTCGGATCTGGAAGCCAAACTCGGAAACGCCGCGAAGATGCTGCAGGTTTTGGGTAACCTCAACAACCAGGTCATCCTTAGACTGGAGGACAGCGACACGGCACAGTGGTTCTCGGACAAGGTCGGCGAGACCGCGATTCGGAACATCCAGATTTCCGGGTCCACGAGCCGTGGGAGTGAAGGCCACATCGGTGAATTCAACGGTGGCATCACACGTTCGCTTCAACTGGAAAAGGCTCCGCTCATACCGACTGCGCTCATCCAGCGGCTGCCCAACCTGCAGTACTTCATGCGCATCTCCGGTGGCGCTGTGTATCAGGGCCGTATTCCAATCTTGCAAGGCTAAATAAAAAAGGCATGACTTCCACCGTGTTTAAGAAAATCATTCGCGACTACAAGCTCTCGGGTCATCTCGTCCCGGTGTTCACGCTTGCACCCGAACTGGAACTCGCATGCTCGCGTCTGGCCGACTTCATTGGCGAGCGGTTTGTCGGCGAGAGTGAACCGCTCATGCGCGAAATGCTTGAGGACGGACTGGCTGCGTACAAGCGCGTACGCAAGACCGGCGAGCCACACGTTGCATTCATGCAGGGCCTCTTTAGTCGGTCGCACCTCCTGTACGCGCGTCGATACGTGGCGCGTCAGGGCGAACGACTTTATGTCTGGTCGCCAATGTTTGAACCTGTAACTGTGTTTGAGGCGCGCTTTCCCGATTGCACCACGGAGATGGTCGACGAAGCGTGTCCCGAACGCATCACGCATAAGACCGCCGCCTTCCAGCTTGCCGCGCGCGCGCTCACAGGCGAAGGTTTCCGGCTCTACTTTGAGGACTACGATGTCGCTCACAGCTACCCTGATAGCGCTGCTGTCGGGGCTTGACCCAGACGACGCGCAACGCGCGCTCACGACAGCCGCAGCGCAGGATGACCCCGCCGCACCCGCACCGCGTGAGTTTGCGCGCGGACGGGGCGCCCGGGCGTATGGCCTCGCCATCGTGATCGTCCGCAATCCAGTCCGCTTCTGGTGCGGTATTGCAGGCCTCATCGCGTTCCCCGCGTATCTCTTTTTCCGCGTCGGAGCGTGGCTCTATGGCTAGCAGCCGATTCGTTCGACATGTGAAGTGGTGGTTCTTTGTTGTTCCGCTGCTGGCCAGCGTCCTTCTACCCATCATCCCGGCAGATAGCCTGTTCGCGATCAGCGATGAGGAGTCGCAGTCGGCAGTCCTGGCCTTGGGTGATGAGCGCGCGTCGAGTTCAGTTGACGCGACAAACGTACTGTTTCGGCGGCTCTTCGTGACCACCGGCGCGGTCCAGGCGACACTGAGCGGCGGTGGCGACGGATTTGACGCGGATGGCACCCGGGACTTTGCGCGTGGCTGGGCACGGCATTTCTGGATGCAGACGTACCGCGCGCTCTATCGCGCCATAGTGATGAAGGCGTGGCTCGCGGGAACAGTTGTGCTGTGCATGGCCGGGTGGGTGGACGGCACAATGCGCCGCCGCATACGCGCGGCCGCCGCGGGCTTCGCCAGCCCGCTGTCTTTCCATCTCGCGATGCACGGCATGCTTGTCGTACTGGGCTGTGCGTTTGTCGTCCTTGTGCTGCCGGTGCCGCTCATCGCGCAGTGGTGGACCATACTGGCAATCTTCCTTCCGTTGCTTCTCTGGATTGTCAGTTCGTCGGCCTGACGCGTCCGGCTTAACACTTTCCACTCCAGAAAAGCTCACGAAAAACGTGAGCTTTTTGCATTTAAGCGTTTAGGCGCCTAAACGAGGGCACGTCGTCGCCAGTCCTGCTGCGGTCTATCGCGCGAAAGCCGCTTTATTTCCACGCGTTTTGCCCGCGAGCCCCGCCTGTCCGCCGCAACAATAAGCAAATGCCGCGCGCTGGTGCGCGTGCAACTTTCACAGGAATTCGAAACCATGAGCACCAACAACGAAGACGCTGTCCTTGTCGAAGCGGCGGCATCCGGCACCGGTATCCCTCTCGCGACGACGTCCGAGGCTGAAAACTCGCGCTCCGATGGCACCGCCGTGGTTGGCGCGCCGGGCGTGACGGCTGCAACGGACGGCGCCGACGACGGCGAGCTGGAGACCGAACTGCAGCAGATGGAAAGCGACGCGGCAACGCTGCAGCGCGAAGGCATGATCAGCGACGCGGAGGCCGACGACAAGCGTCAGCAGGTCGAACGCACGCGTCGCTTCTTTCGCGATCTGCCGCCCGCTGAGCGTGCAGTGATCGTCCGCCGCCGCCGCGAAATCGGCCGTCAGCTGCTGGAAAGGCAGCTCTCGGGCGCCGCGATCGTGCCTGCTGCGGTTCGACTGAACCACACGCGCCTGCGGCCGCTTTTCGAGCAGTGGTGGCCGTACCTCAACCGTATGAGCATCAATATGCAACGTTTCGGCGACGCGACCTTTGGCGAGCGCGACAAGGGAAGCGTGAACGCCTGGTTTGAAAAGCAGGTGGAAGCGCTTGAAGCATACGTGGATGAGCAGTTGCAGGTCGCGGACGGTTTTCGCGAGCGGACCGAACGCGAAATGACCCTGCGCGGCGATATCGTGTTCCGTCCTGCCGTCACGAAGCCGTCGCTCGAGATCGAGGTCGAGGCGTTCTCGCGCTTCGCCATGCGCCTGCTGTCCGTCATCACGCGTTTCGACAAGGTGATGGATCAATTCGATTTTCTGGTCTGGAACGGCGTGCGCGACCAGTCCGACGTCGATGAGGAAACCGCGCGTTTTCTACGCAAGTTCCATCCGGTTGGCGTGCGCGGCTACATGACCCATCTGCGCCTGATGACCTCCGTTCGCGGCCTCTGAGTGACGCGCCATGCTCGACGGCCTTAACCCCCGGCAGCTCGAAGTCGCACAGGCACAGCGGCATTGCCTGGCCGTGGCGTGCCCGGGCGCCGGCAAAACGAAAACGATCGCGTCCAAGGCCGCATCACTGCTCGCCGCGCCCGGCAGCAGGGTTGGGGCTGTCACATTCAGCAAGGATGCGGCGATGGAGTTGCGAGATCGCATTCTCACGCTTGCCGGCGCAAGCGCGAAGGCCCGGCTGATCGCCGGTACGTTCCACTCGTTGGGATTCAGGCAGATCGGACGCCCGGGTGGTAAGCGTCGCGACATCGCGTCGGACGGCGACCGCACCGGCCTGCTGATGCGCGTGCTTGCAGAGACCGGTCTGAACTGGAAGGTCGAGGAAGCGGTACCCGTCATCGAGCAACTCAAAACGGGCATCACGCACGCGATCGAGGGGTCGCCCGAGGCTATCCTGTACGGAGCATATGAGGACGCACTCGCGCGAAACGGCAAGATCGACTTCCAGGACATGCTGCGTCTCGCGATCGCTGGCATGGAGTCGGGCGATATCGAACCCTACGCATTCACCGATCTGCTGGTCGACGAGTTCCAGGACACTGACCCACTGCAATACCGCTGGGTGGAATTACATGCTGCCGCCGGCGCGCGCGTGACCGTCGTGGGCGACGACGATCAGAGCATCTATGGGTTCCGCGCAGCGATGGGGTTTCGTGGCATGGAGGGCTTCGCCACGAAATTCGACGCCCAACGCGTCGTCCTCGGCAGCAACTATCGTTGCCGGTCCGAGATCCTCGCCGCTGCCGACCGGCTCATCCAGCACAACACAGACCGGATCGCGAAGGTGCTGCATGCGGAAAAGGGTGCGGGCGGTACCGTCGTGGCTCGCCGGTTCAACGACGAATACGATGACGCCGCGGCCGCCGTCGAGGCGCTGAAGCCGCTGCTCGCCGCCGGGCAGTCGTGCGCGATTCTCTCCCGCACCAACCGGGTGCTGGACCCGATAGAGGCAGTGTGCCGCTCGTATGGCGTGAAGTATTACCGCGCGTCAGGCCGCTCCGTGCTCGACCAGCCCGAGGGCGCGCTCATGCGCAATCTGCTGCAAATCGTCCAGCGGATAAAGCTCAACGGTCTGGACGCGGTACTTGGCTATGCGGGCATGAGCACGCGCGACCTGACGGCCCTGCACAACGCCATGGGTGCGACGCTCGCGCAGAAGCAGAAAAAGGATCTGATCGCGTTTGGCCTGTCCGAGGACACCGCAACGGCCTATCGTGGTTTCATGAAGCGCCTTGCAGAATGGCAGGCGCTATGCGAGAGGCAGTTCTATTCACTCGCGCTTGAGGGCGTGCGGGAGTGGATGATGCTGTACGTGCGCAAGGAAGCCGCGGAGCGCGCGATCCTCGCGACCTACGACGTGATTTCCCGCCTGAATGGCTCTTTCAGCGAACGCATCGAGTTCCTGAAGCGGGCGAACAACGAGCCGGCGCCGGATGCGCTGGTCTTAACCACGATGCACAGCTCCAAGGGTCTCGAGTGGGACCATGTGTGGATCACGCGGTCGGAGGAGAACGTGGTGCCCGACCAGAAAAGCCCTGAATCGGAGGAGCGGCGACTGTTCTACGTCGCGATGACACGCGCCCGCGAAACACTCACGATCACTTCGATCCGCAAGAATCCACCCACACGTTTCATCCACGAATCGCAGGTGCCCGAGGTCTGAATGTTATGTGTATTACTTCGCCTGCCGTTCGACGCAGGGTAAGGGGGAAAGCGTGACAGAAGCCGGGATCGGGCAGGCGCCTGAGTGGTTTGCAAGCTGGTTCACTTCGAAATTCAATGTGGCGGTGCCTGAGGCGTTCGCCGCCTATCTCGCTAAGCATCCGAACGGCCTCTGCTCGCAAGCAGGCTCGCTGTGGAAAGCGGACGAGATCGTCGACGCGACCGAAGAGCGCGATCTGCAAGACAAAGGCGTCTGCATGATCGGTACGACAGCGTTCGAAGCGATTTTTATTCTTCGCGCCCGTGATGGCCGTGTGTTTGCCGTCGACAAGTTTGACTACGCTCAGGTCGATGCGTGGTTTTCTGATCTCGACTCGTGTATTTGCCTGCTGGATTTTGAGGAGGCGCCGGCTCCACAGGGATGAGAAGCCGGAAGCTGGCTGATGATTTCGCTCGTGCTAGGATTTCCCCCAACACTGGAGGGAAAGCGATGGCTGTGCACGCTATAACGGCGGTTCGGGTGGGTGGGAATCCGGAAAGGGTTACACACGTGCTTTGGGGGCAGGTGTCCGTGAGCGGAGACCAATTTGAGGTCACACCGCACGCATCGCCTGTAATCGAAGTGGTAGACGCACTGGCTAAGGGCGACACCGTCGTAACGGTCTTTCCGCTGGATGGGCAGCGCGTCGCAGGTCCGGAAGTCCGCTCTGTCGTCGACGACGCCGGACGCCAAAGCATCGAGACGGTGGCCACTGATTCCGATGGGGGCCGAAGGCTAACGGACCTGCCACGGCTTGATCACGAATAAGGCGCTCGTCGTGTCGACTTTATCGGTTGGAGTTTACCCCCCCGCACTCACGACCCGGCGCCGAATCCGTCCCCCAGACTCCCGTCGTCTGAACACATAGGTGGGCCTGTCATGTGTTTCACATTGGAGACAATGACTGCGCCTAACGGTTAATACGACGACGAGATTACGCTGAGCCGGTTGATGCTCGCGGGAGGTGCTGGACGTTCGAGTTCTCGGGCGCGACCGCGCCGTCTATTGTGAGTTCGCGCGCGACGCGTTTCAGCTGACCTTCGAGCGAGGCGCGCTCGCCAAGCCTGATGGTCCCGCAGTAGAAAATGTTCCCTCTCACGCGGCCGTTGATCTCCAGCGAACCGCGTGCGCGCAGGTCGCCCTCGACCGTGCCGTCGATGCGCACGTGCTCGCCCTCGATCTGACCTTTCACCAGCCCGCCTGCGCCGACATGGAGCAGCCCTTCGTTGCTGATCAGGTTTCCGTCGACGATCCCGAATAGGCTAACGCCGTGGTCGAGGATCAAATTTCCCTCGATCGTGGAACCGGGCGCGAGAAGCGTGACATTGAGCGTGTGTTGCGATTTCATGGTCCGGTGTCCTTCAGAAGAGTTGTACGTCGCCGTTGCGCTGCCCCGGTGCTGCCGGAGACTTCGCGGTTTCGACGCTCGGTTGCTGCTCCGTTCGCGCCGGTGAGGTGTGAGGGCGGCCCACGTGACGCACGACTGGTCGCGGCGCCGGTTGATCTTCCTTGGGCTGGGCAGGAGTTACAGCAGCATTCGGCGCGGCAGCCGGCACCGGTTTGACTGCTGCCGGCGCGCTCGTTTGAGGTTGCGGCACCTGCACGACGTGCTGGCGCAGCGGGGAGGCAAGCGCCTTCTGTTCGTCCGGTGCGCTCGCCGACATCATGGGACTCGTCGGCACGCTTTCACGGGTTTGGGGCGCCTGCCGGAGCACGGTGGCCGGATCAACGGCGGCGCTCCAGTTAGCACGACCAGGCCCCGTGAGCAGGTCCTGCGATGTTAGGGCTGGCGCCGATGCGGCCGGCACGGAAGCCTCGGTCGGAATATCCACTCTCGCCGAGGAAGTGGCGTGCAGGTCCGTTGAAGCTGCAACGTGAGAGCGATCGCCGTGGACTAACGGAATGAGGCGGGCCACGCCCATGCCCAGTAAGCCACAGACGGCAGCGCCGCCCGCAACCATAAGCGCCGTGCGGCCAAGCCGCCAACGCGCATTCCACGCCCGCCGCACGGCCGACGTGCTGGCCGCAGGTTCGTGCGCAAGCAGCAGCGGCGCGGGCAGGGCCTTGACCTGATTTTCCAGGTCGATGACAAAGTGTTCGCGGGCAAAGCGCGCATGCAGCGCGTGAACCTCGCGAAGGTCGATTTCCATGGACGTTCTCCTCACTGGGGTACTGTCGAGCGTAGCCGTCCGGCGTGGAAGTCAAGCCGGAACAATCAGCCGTCTTGCGGGGGTCAGCCTTCGCGGCGCGTGCCGTCGAAGTCGTACTCTTCGTTGTCGGGCACGCACAGCAGCGTGATGCGATTGAGTTTCTTCTCGGCGTTTGCCAGTGTGGCCGTGCATCGCTCCTGGCTAAGCAGGTGCGATGCGTGGGCCGACCATGCGCGGGCGAACAGGCGCTCGTACTGGGTCAGGCACCGGACAAGCTGGCCGGCGAGCGGACGTTTGACTTCGAGTTCAATCGTCTCGTACCGTCGCGGGAGATGGCGAGCGCCGAGCTGCTCGGTCCATACGATCGCCTTCGTGAACCACTCGGTCGTCTCCCGGATAGCGTGGTCGAGCGCGCGCAGCTTGCCGTCTCGAGCGACCGAAATCTTTGAGGCGCAAAAGTTGTAGTCCGAACGGAGAAATGTCCGGACGAAAATGGAGCTGTACTTCAGCGTCGTCACCTGGGCGGAATCCGGGATGATCTTCGCGTAGCGTGTATCGCTCGTCAGGCGCTCGATGGGTTTGAGCCCGGTGCCTGAAGGAACAGCGGTGAGCGGGGCGGGTGCGTCGGGCGCCCCGCCCTGTGCCGCGTTGCCGGGGGTTTCCTCCGGTTGCGGCGCAGTTTCAAGAACGGCGGCCATGATGTTGTTCGGGTGTGGTCTCTCTCACCTGTCATTGTGTTCCTGATTCGTCTGCAGATTTCCGGCAAAAGCTGCACGATATTGGCCACCATTCCAGGCACACACCCACGTTTTTTTGGCGATACTGACTCCATTGCTCGCGTCTCCTGACGCATCGACCTCGACTCCGTAGCCCGGAGTCCATCTTCTGCCTCAAGTCGTGCCTTTACGGCATGCTCCGACCAGCTGGCTGCTGGTGTGGAATATCTCTCGTGCTGAGCGGCTCGCCACCTGCTCCCCTCTCGTCAGTCGTGATACTCGTCGCCGGCCGCATTCATTTGCGCCGCGACATCGTTCGAGCCCGGATATTCGGGTGTCTCTCTCCAGACCCATCTGGGTAGAACGATCGAAGTGGACTGACCCGTGAACCTGCGGCGAAAACTCATGTTTTCGGAAAAGGGCTGTTCGCGCGACGTGATCATGTCGCGCCGGGAACGACCTAACGTTCCCTGCTATGAGCCTCACGGCTCCCTGTGCGCCACGTCCCCGAAAGGGACGTGGCGCATGGGTCATCTTTATCCGAATCCAGAACGCGTTCCTCTTGCCAGGGGAGCGCGTTTTTTTTCGTCCTGTGTTTTTACATTCCCTGTCTGGAGACGCTCCCATGCTTCTTCCCAATGGCCTTGACCAGCGCATCGCCGACACGATCAGCAGCACGATCGAAAGCGAACGCGCGACTACCGACACCACAACGGGCGCCTGGCGCGCGCGCTGTGAGGTCGCCCAGATCGCGATGCTTGCCGACGGCGAGCGCCGCGTTTTCCTGTCCCATATCGCCACACGCCGCGGAGAGGCGGCGGCATCGAACCTGGAGCAGTCGGCCAGCGAGATGCGCACCTCGGCGATCTTCTTTCTTGCGAGGAAACCCTCATGAACGCTGTTGTTCCGTTGGGCGCTGCGCCCGTGCGCAGCATCGTCGAGGAGCGTGCCCCACGCGCCCCCGTCATCGGCCGGATTCGTCCCGGCATCAAGGTCCTGACGTCTGCCGCGAGGCAAAACGAACAGGCAGTCAAGCTCTACGAGCAACTCGTCGCTGCTGGCGAGTCATTCGAGAAAATCGGCGACGAGATCGAGCGGCGCTGCAAGCTCAGAAACGCGCTCGCACCGCGCAACGTCCCGTACTTCACCTGCCGTCGATCCGACTTCACCAACCCGGATGTGGCCGACGAAATCCTGCGCCTCTATGGCGAGGATCGCGGCGACGGTCGGAAGCTCTATCGTTTCCCCGTTGTCTTCGCCTTCAACGACTGGATGGCCAACATCCCGAACGAGATGGCGACGTGGGGCACGACCGGGCGGAAGTTCTTCTCCGAGTACGGCGCCGATGGCACACGCTTCTGCAAGCAGTACGAAAAGCCGGAACGCGACGTACGGGCCCAGCGGGCGCAACGCAATTTCGGACCCCGTTCGATCATGCTGCGGCAGGACAACGCGATACCCGACGGCGTGTGCAATCCGCAGGGGTGCCCGCAGTATCAGGCGCGGCAATGCAACCTCTCGGCGCGCTTCATCTTCGCGGTCCCCGAGATCAAGGGGCTCGGCCTCATCGAGCTACCGACGAACTCGATCTACGTGCTCCAGAAAGCGTATTCGGCGATGCAAACCGTGGCGCTAGCGCGGGGCAAGCTCACCGGCACGCGGTTCTGGATCTCGAAGCGCGAATTTGAGATCACGCGAATCAACGAGCAAAGCGAGCCAGTGCGTCAGATGCAGATGCTCACCGTGCTCGACGCGGATATCGACATCAGTGCGTTGCTCGACGGCGCGGAAGATCATCCGCCGGCGATCGCTGTTGCGTCGGAGGCTGCGGCGCTGCTTGAGGGTGCGACCAACGTGTACCCGCTCACGCCAGCAGGAGGGCCAGCAGGTGCCGCGAGCGATGCTCATGAGGTTGTCGAGGGACTCGGCTTGCAGCCATCCGGGTCGCCGACAGCGGAAACGCTTGAAGAAAAGCGCGACCGCATGTCGGACTTGCTCAGCCGCCTCGGACTGAGCGTGGAGGACCGGCAGCGCGACTTCCGGGTCTTCGCTCACGCAACTTACGGCAGAGGCTGGGTACAACGCCTCGCCGACGTCGACGGCATGAACGCTCGTCTCGAAGGCGCACTCGAGAATCGCGAAAAGCTTGATCGCGAAATCGAGAGTGCGGTTCGTGCGGCGATGCGTGACTGACCATGGCCGGCCCCTCGCAGGGCTGACTGACTCTTCCTTCGCCGTACGACGGCGTTCATCCCATTGAGGCTGCCATCCGGCGGCCACTTTTCGTTTACGGAGGTGCGTCTTGAAGATCGCACATTTTTCTGACCTGCATTACTCGCCTGAGCGACTCGACGAAGCGGACCGCTGTTTCAGTTCCGCTACTCACGACGCGATCATGCGAGGTGCGCGCGTAGCTGTCGTGTCCGGTGATTCGACTGACCATCGACTCGACGCTCATTCACCGGCGCTCGTCACGCTCGCGCGTCGGATTCACCGTCTCGCGGCCTCGATGCCCGTGATCATGCTGCAGGGCACGTTCTCGCATGAGCCACCCGGTACGCTGGACATTTTTGCGCTCATGGGCTCGACCAACGAGGTGTTCATCGCAAGCCGCATCCAGCAGGTTGCGTTTGCGAATGGACGCTTCCTCGCATCGGCGGGGCCGTTGTTCAACGAACGCGAATTCGCGCAGGTAGTGGCGATGCAACCCGACGCCGTTTTCACCTGTCTGCCGACCGTCAATAAAGGGCAGTTCGCAGCGAGTGTTGGCGCACTCGTCGCGGCGACGGATCTCGGCGACGTACTCTCGACGTATCTGGCAGCGTCGGGGCAGGTGAATGCGCGTCTGCGTGAAGCAGGCATCGCGACTGTGGGCATCTCGCACGGTACGATAGTCGGCTGCGAAACGGAGCACGGTGTCACGATGGCGGGGCTCGATCACGAGTTCTCGCTCTCGGCGCTCTTCGACGCGCAGTGCTCGGCGTTCATGCTCGGTCATATCCACAAGTTCCAGTCATGGGAGCGCGGTGGGTCGTTGATCGCGTATGCGGGATCGATCGGTCGCTTTCACTTCGGCGAGCAGGGCGAGAAGGGTTACCTGCTATGGGAAGTGGATACCCATTCGGCCTCGGCTGAACTGGTCCCAACGCCCGCGCGCCGCATGCTTTGCATCGACTTTGATGGTCCGCCCGACATGGAACGACTCGCGCAGTTTGCGAGCGATGCTGGCGACGCGTTTGTGCGCGTTCGCTGGCAGGTCGATGAGGAGCACCGGCAGTCGGTCGACCGTGCTGCAATTGAAGCAATGTTCGCGAACGCGCAGGGCGTGAAGCTCGAACCCCGCATTCTCCCGGTCGTGCGCAGTCGCGCACAGGGCATCAGCCTGGAGACATCGGTCGACGCAAAGCTCGGCAGGTGGTGTGAAGTCGCCGACGTGAACGCGGCACCGGTTCTCGAGCGTCTGCAACTGCTCGATACCGGCGATGCGAACGCGATCGCCGACGCCGTGATGGCGCAACTCGACCAGTCGCCAGCGGCCACACCGCTGGCACTTGTCGCGGGCACGCCGTCCGATGCGGTCCGGCCGGACGGTTCTCGTGTCGTTGTCTCGCCCGCGTCCAGCGTGAGCGGGAACACAGGCGAGGCTCTCGACTGGCTGGAAGGCGATCTCTTTGCGGCTTAAGCAGGCAACATTAGTCGCCAACCAGTGGGCGGGGCCCGTACGGCCCGCTCACTCGTGGACACAGCTGTGTCCCGCCAGTGCGCTCGCGGTTTCTCGATGAGCGCACTGCCGGAACAAGGTTCACCCGCGCCACCGGCGCATCGATCGCAGCAACTGCTGCATCCATTTTCTTTTTTGACCCTGACGGGGAGCGATCTCCCGAAGGGGGTGCACTCCGTCCTTTTACTCTGGAGTGTTCCCCATGTTTGGTCTTTATCCCGCTGGTCCCGACTGGGTCCAGCATTTCAATGCAACGTCTCCCGCACGCGAGATCCAGCAGCTTCTCGTGAAGCACGCCGGATTTACTGCGGGGCTTTTCCATCAACCCTACGGTCCCGCGCGCGGTGCCGTGATTGCGGTCCGCCACGGCTTTGTCGTGATGGTCCATGAAGATGACGCCGCCGAGCTTGAGCTCGTCGTGGCGCCTGACGTCGAGATGACGAATCTGCTCTGGTCGCATAGCCACGGCTATGCGAGCCAGTGGTCACCTCGCGAACTGAAAGCGCTCACGGCGTGTGACAGCTGGGAACAACTGCTGAAACTGGCAGGTACCCGGTTTCGCGCGGCCTGCACGGCGCTCGAACGCGCCATTGACGGCACGATCGTGCCGGCACCTGAGCCGATCGATCCGGTGATCGCCGCGCCGTTCCCTGACGATGACGATGTGCCCTGGCTGCCGTCCGACTACCTGCACGACTCGCCGGTCGGGGAGGGTATGCCATGCGACCGCTGATCCTCACGCTCGAAGGGTTTATCGGTGTGCGCGACGGGATGAAGCGCGACAGCGTGACTCTCGACCTGCAGGCGTTGCCAACGGGGCTGATTGCGCTCAAGGGCGCAAACGGCGCAGGGAAATCCACCCTCATGGACAACCTGCACCCGTACCGCATCATGCCTTCGCACGCCGCGAAGCTCTCCGTCGACGCCTTCTCGTACTGGGACCACCTCTGTGGCGTCCAGGCGCAGAAGATCTTCGAATGGGAGCACGCCAACGTGCGCTACCGCTCAACGTTCGCCTTCCGCAAGCCAGGCAAGACCGGCAAGGCGGAGTACTTCCTCGCATGGCTCGACAGGGCCGGATTCTGGCAGCCGTTTGTGGCGACCGATGGCACACGTTCTGACGGCAAGGCGGACACCTATGACCGCTGTGTCGAATCCGTGTGCGGCTCGCTCGAATCGTTTTTTACGAGCGTGTTCTCCGCGCAAAACCGGCGACCGCTTGCGTCCTACAACGCAGGCGAGATCAAGTCGCTGCTGGCCGAACTGCTGCACATCGACCATCTACGCACACTTTCGGCGAAAGCTGCGGACGTCGCGAAGATCCTTGGTGGCAAGCTCGATGGCATCCAGCGCGAACTCGCGTCCCTGTCCCTGAAGCGCGATTCGCTCGCGCAGATGGAACGGGCGATCACAACGGACGCAGAGTCGATCGCAACTGCACGGCGCGAGCGCGAGGGCCTTCTGGCCACCGCGCAGACGCTCGGGCAGCAGCGCGCCACGCTCGCGGCAAAGCAGGCCGAGTCGGCAACGGCAGAGGCACGCCTGCGCGAACTGGCGAAGCAGCGCGGTGACACGCAAAAGTCTCTCGCATCCATCCAGTCGGATGCGACAGAACTGACGCGGCGCCTCAACGATCGACGCACGACGCTCGTGAAGGGCATCGCCGCACATGAGACGACACTAGCTCAGCGTGCTTCGATCGAAGGCGCGCAGGCGCAATGTGATCAGGCGCAGCTGGAGATCGGAAGGCTGGAGGCGCAGCTTCAAGCGCTTCAATCCGAGATCGCCGGCCTCGAGCCGAAGCAGACGGCGTTGACCGAAGCAAATGCGGCCCTCGAAGGGCTGCAGGCGCAAGGGTCAACGAAGGCTGCGCTGCTCACGACGCTGCAACAGCAAGCCGCCGTTGTAGACCAGGTTCCGTGCGCTGGCCATGCCATGCATGCGACCTGTCCGCTGCTAGCCCAGGCGCGTGATGCGTCGGGGCGGGCTGGTGAACAGCGCATCGCAGTCGAAGCACTTCGCAGGAGCTATCGCGAGAAGAAGGCGCTTGCTGATGATCTGACTCCCGTCGTGGCACGCCTTGCGCCCCTACGCGAACAGCTTCGTTTGGCCAACGTGGCACTCACGTCGGCCCGGCGCGCTTTCGAGTCAGCCACTGCTCTCGCCGCACGCAAGCCGCTTCTCGAAGCAGCCGCGAACGGCATGGCACAGGCAAAGGCGGATCTTTCCGACGTCGATGTGCAACTGGTGCAGGTCGCTGAACGCCGGGAGGCCGAAACGACGCGCCTGCAGGCGGTGCTGCGCGATATCGATGCCGAAACTTCAAGGCTCTCAGCTTTCGATGTCACGGCCGCAATCGGGGAACTCGACCGGCAACTGCTCGCAAACCGGGAGGCCAGCACGGCTCTCGATGCGCGTATCGAGGCGCTCATCCGTCAGCACGCAACGCGTGAAACACAGCGCGAGGCAATGAAGGCGGAACTGGATGGCTTTGGTGCGACGCAGGAGAGGGCGGTACGCCTGTCCGACGAAATCGCGAACTGGAAGCTGCTGGCAAAGGGGCTCGGCAATGACGGCGTCATAGCACTGACGATCGACGATGCTGGCCCCGCGCTCACGCAGACGGTCAATGACCTGCTGCTTGCGTGCTATGGCCCGCGCTTCACCGTCGCGATTCGCACGCAACGCGAGCTCGCGTCGGGCGATCTGCG
This sequence comes from Paraburkholderia sp. CNPSo 3274, assembly GCF_024206475.1. Taxonomy (GTDB): domain Bacteria; phylum Pseudomonadota; class Gammaproteobacteria; order Burkholderiales; family Burkholderiaceae; genus Paraburkholderia. The sequence goes on along the minus strand of NZ_JAMBPR010000084.1, from coordinate 2,939 downwards.
TGAAGGCTTCGAGATTCTTGTCCATGACGCCGACAACGACAGCACCAAGGCCGTATCGGTGATGTCGGGTGGGCAGAAGGTATGGATCAACGAGAGCCTGACTCGTGGCATTGCGCTGTATCTCGCGCGCAATGCGGGGCAACCGTGCCAGACGTTGTTCAGCGACGAATCAGACGGCCCGCTGGACCCCGTGCGAAAGGTGCAGTTCATGAAGATGAAACGCGAGGTCCTCCGGCAAGGCGGATACGAGCGGGAATTCTTTATCTCGCAGACACCTGATCTTGTTCTCGAGGCCGATGGCGTCATCGATGTAGAAGCGCTGGCCGCATGACTTTTCTTTTAACCCTTGTGGGGAGCGAATCCCCGCAAGGGGCGCTCCTCGTCTCAATCCCGAGGAGCAACCATGTTGAAGAAGCAATCTTCCGTTGTTAGCTGCATCACGCGCTCGGCCCGTGCGGCATCTCCGCGCGCGGGTCGCGAGCACGTCTACACGCTCAACGGCTCGCGCCTGCGCGACGTCTTCGTGGACGGGCAGTGGATCACGGTTTCCATATCCGATCCCGCAGTTCAACGCGCAGCCGCGTGATCTCTTTCGCCGCCCCTAACGGGGGCGGCGCATCTTTCTTTTCTGGAGTCAAACTCATGATGAATTTTTTGATGCTGCTCGTCGCAGCAGCCGGCACCTCGACCCTCGGCGCGTGCACGCACGCGCAACTCCGGCCCCAGGCAGAAACGCCGGTGATCGTTGTGCATTCGCCGAAGGGCGAGCAGGGCGATTTCCGCATCTGTGACGACGGGCGCGTGCTGGTCTATCCGGCGAGCCACCCGAAGTCCTGTACCTGACGCGCTCTCGCGCTCTTTCCGATAAGGCCCCAGTCCCTTTCAGGGGCCGGGGCCTTCGTCCTTCTGAACGGAGGCCCTATGAAACGACAGATTGTTATCGCAACCGTCGCGGCTTCGCTCGTCGCTGCGGTGTGCCTGTGCGCGGTATCGGTGTATGCCGGGCCGCGCCCATCACTGGCTAGCGTCGGACGAGCGAACTGAATTCCACTCGAACCCAGCGGGGCGTCAACACCCCGCTGGGGGACACGCTCCGCCTTCTGGAACCTGAAGATGACTTACTCCTGCAACCAATTCTCTGAAGACATCGTGCGCTGCCTCATCGATGCCGAAGTGGTTGACGCCGTCGCCTTGTCGGACCCCGACATGGGTAGACAGGCCGACGCTGCGATCGCCGGGATCGTCGCTGCCGGACAGGCAACGCGTGCTGCACGCTTCATCTCGCTCGTTCTCTCGAGCGACGAATCGCGCGCCGCGCTCGCCGCCACCGGCGATGGCGCCTTCGCCGACGCGCTTAGCCTGGCGGACGCTATTGCGTCCCAGCGCGTGCTTGAACTCCCGTCGGCGCGCGCAAACTTTGCTGCGTTCGTTGAAGCGCTGCCTCACGGCGGCGAGTGGGCGAAGCAGATTCGCCTGCGTTCGGTGTAGGATGCGCGTCACCATGTTTTCGGCGAGCAACTCTTACCCCAGCGCGGCCCCGCCGCCCACGGCCCATCGGCGCGATCAACTGAAATGGCGACCGGACTTTACGCGGATTCGCGGAAAGATCTACGTCGCTGTCGCAGACCAGATTGAACAGGCTATACGCTCCGGCCTCTTCCAGCCGGGCGACGCACTCCCCACGCAGCGGAGCATTGCTGACGATCTGGGCTTTCATCTGAACACCATCAACGCCGCGTTCCGTGAAGTGGCACGCCGCGGCCTTATCGAAAGTCGTACTCGTCGCGGTTCGATCGTTTCCGTTGGGTCCGCTGCGGTCTGAGCGTCATCGCCGCGCCCACCGTTGTCGCGGTACCGATCGCACTTCTTTAACTCGCGGCCTGACCCGCGCCATTTTTCCCTCATAGGGCAACGCCCCGCGAGGGAGTTGCCCTGTCTTTTTCCAGGAGCAACTCGCGTGAGCAACGAACAGATTGATGGCATCGCCCCGGGCATGCCCGTCCTTCAAACGAACGCGCATCTAGGCGACAGCCTTGTTGTTCGCGCCGGCATACCGCATCGGGGCGGCAAGCTCGCTTTACATGCGTTCAACGAAGGATACGCCGCGATGGTGTCGGCGAATGCCTTCTGGAACCCCGTACGGCGGGCGTTTCACATTCCCGAGGCGACGGACCTTACGGAACTGGACTTCGCCCTCGATAGCGCTGGCTTCACGGCCATGCAACTGTGGAAGGCGCGCGGCGATCAGGCCGGGATCGCCGGGGTGTACCCGTGGAGTTACGAGCAGTACGTCGAACTCGCGTCGTTCTGTGGCGCATCGTGGTACGCACAACCGGACATGTGCTGCGAACCCGAAATATCGACTGATCGAGAGGTGATCGACTATCGAATTCGGGCAACAGCGACGATGCTGGAAGGGACCTTACGTGTCGTGTTCGCGTGGCAGGAGCAACTCTCGCGCGACCATGACAGTCGAACCGTGAGCAATCTTGTTCGCGTACCGGTGCCGGTAGTACAGGGCTTACGTCGACGCGTTAAATGACAAGTCCAGATCGTGGGAGCGGCTCGAGGCATATGCAGCAGAGCAGGCGCTGAGCCCGCTCCTATCACTCGCGCAGATGCTCTATTTCAAGCCATGGACTCCTCTCAACAAGAAGATGACGGAGATCGACGCTCTCGTATGGCCGGAGAGGAAGGCACGCAGCGCGCTCCTGCTGTTCGTCGCCGACGAGATTCGTGCAGGCGTTGCAATAAAGAAAACAAGCATGGGCGAGTGTGTGGTGTGCCCTGAAAAGGGTATCCGCGCCGGAGGCCGCGATCAGCGACTGACGCAGCCCCCTTACTGGGTGCTCAGCGTGGTCGACCGCGATCGCGACGGCAACCCGCGCGTTCGGGAAGCGTTCGCGCAGCACGCGTATTCGTTCGCGCGTCCTGTACCT
>NZ_JAMBPR010000083.1 GCF_024206475.1 Paraburkholderia sp. CNPSo 3274 | reverse complement strand
ACGCAAGATCGTCAAGACGCGTGGGCACTTCCCGACGGACGAGGCCGCGACCAAACTGCTCTGGCTGGCCTTGCGCAATATCACGGCTGACTGGAGCCGTGCCGCGCATGACTGGAAAGCCGCGATGAACCAGTTCGCGATCCTCTACGAGGATCGCTTCACCAGAAATCATTTGTAGAATGCAATTGATGAGCCTGCCAGACGGCAGGCTTTTATCTGCCTTGCACACAAAAATTCAGACACTCCCCGGGATCCCGGCTTTGTGGCCCAAAACGACAAGAATTGGTTGTCAAACGCGACATCGGTTGCTGAACTCCACACAAATCGCGGCATAGAGCCCCGGCTTTGGCGCGGTCTCCTTGTCACGAGAAAAACTGTAGAAGAGCCGTTGCAGTTTCGCCGGGCGCTTCCTCCGGCAGAAAATGTCCGCACCGGATGGCGTGACCATCCACTTCCCCCGCCCAGCGGCGCCATTTTTCCAATGGTGAATTCGCCGCTGGCGTTTCTTGCCCCCAAAGCACGAGGACAGGCGCCTCAATAGTCCGGATGCCTTGCTCCGATTCATCCAACTCGCGGTCAAAGGTCCATGCCGCCCGATAGTCTTCGCACATAGCGTGTATCGCGGCTGGATCGCCGATGCTCTTCAGATAGTCGGCGACGTTAGACGGATCGAACCGAAAGCCTTTGGATGCATGTGCGCTCAACATGGTCTCGACGTAGAAGGCGGGATCGTTGCCGATCATGCGCTCCGGAATCGGCTCGTCGAGTGCCTGGAAGGCCCAGTGCCAGAAGCGCAGTGCCAAATGCCGGTCGAATGCCTCCATTGCATCGCTTGTCGGTACGATATCCAGCACGGCAAGACGATCGATACGGCCTGGATGGTCAAGGGCTAGACGATAGGCGACACGTCCTCCGCGGTCGTGTCCAGCCACGCTGAAGCGCCCGAATCCGAGGGCGTTCATCGTCGCTATCTGGTCCAGTGCCAGTTCGCGCTTCGAGTAGGTCAGGTGATCGCCGCCGCCGCGCGGTTTGTCACTTCGTCCATAGCCCCGAAGGTCGGGCACGACCACCGTGAAGTGTTCCGCCAGCGCCGGCGCGACTGCGCTCCAGCAGACCCGCGTCTGTGGCGCGCCATGCAGTAAAAGAAGCGGCGGACCTGAACCGCCCACGAGCGCATCGATCGTGACGCCGTGACCAGGAAGCCGGCGTGATTCGAATCCTTCGATATGACCTGTTTCCATATAACTATGCCGTCTCGTTAGATATGAACCCGCTCACCGCCTCGGCGAATTCGACAGGCCGCTCTTCGGGAACGTAATGACCGCAGTCGTCGATGATGATCTCGGAGACGTTCGCCGCAACATGCCTAAGCGTTTGAGCCGAGGCTGGCCCATAACCCCATTGCGCGCCGATACTCAACGAAGGCATCGAAAGCGGTGTCTTGCCCCAGATGAGGTTGTCTTCACGGTCGAGCGGCAAGGCCCTGTAGTAACTAAAGGAGCAACGCAAAGCGCCTGGACGCGCGAGGGCTTGAGCATAGACTCGGACGTCGTCGTTGCTGATCGAATCGGGATCGAATACGCCAACGGTCTCGCGGCGCACAAAATGGTTCACGAAGAGAAACTCGCGACCTTCAACGAGCGACTCCGATATGTCGCCGGCCATGTTGAAGCCGAAGTGCCAGCTTCCACCGCGCGATACGTCCATCGCTTCTTCCTGTCCGAATGCGGGAAGACTGCTTTCGACAAAAACGAAGTGGCTGACCGCTTCCGGCCACTGGGCGGCGTACGCATACGCGACGTGACCGCCCAAATCGTGGCCGACGATCGCCACCCGCTCTATCCCCAGTGCTTCGACCAGATCATGAAGCCTGCGCGCGATGGTCTTCTTGTCGAAGCCCGACTCGGGTTTCGATGGATCGCCGAAGCCGGGGAGATCGGGCGCAATCACGTCGAACTGCCGACTCAGCAAAGGAATGACACGCCGCCACGCCCAGGATGTTTGCGGCCACCCATGCAGAAGCAGCACGGTTTGTTTCGCGCTCTCTGCTGTGCTGCGACGATAAGCTAGTCGTCCGTCATGCAGACGATGAGAGCGAAACGGAATGTTTTCGTGGGTCATCTTCATTCTCCTGCGAATTTTGTTCCGTTACCCGCAGAACTTGAAAATCGCGTCGACCAGGCGCTCCGGCTGCTCTTCGGCGACGAAATGGCCAGCGTCCGCAATCGTTACGCTCGTCACGTTCGATGAGACGGTGCCGAGGCGCTCGCCGACGCGGCCAGCCCAGCTTCTTTCGCCGCCAATGGCGAGCACCGGGAGCTCGTCGGGAAGCCGTCCCGCGCTGCGGTTATCGATTGCGTCCTGAGGGAACTGGCGGTACATCTCCATGGCCGATCGAAACGCTCCCGGATGGGTGTAAGCCTCGACATACTCGTTGATGTCCGAATGGGAGATCGAGCCGCGACGGAATGATTGCCGATTGATGAACGACTTGATATACACGTGCTCCCGCCCGCCTACGATCAAAGCCTCCGGTAGATCGCGCCTTTGATGAAAGGCGAAATGCCAGACATGGGGGTCCACGATCGCCTGATCCCAATCGCCGATACCGGGAAGGGTCACATCGATGATGGTGAGCGAGCGCGCCGGGTAGCGGCTTGCGTAAGCGTAAGCAGTCATCCCGCCGATGTCGTGGCCGACGATATGCGCGGGTGCTCCATGCAGGCTCTCGACGAGAGCGTGGAGGTCGGCGGCCATCTCGCGCTTCGTATATCCGCCCGCAGGCTTGTCCGACAAGCCCACGCCCTTGAGGTCCGGCGCCACGACGGTATATCGCTCCCCCAGTTCGGCAATAACGCCATTCCAGCACCACCAGTTTTGCGGGAAGCCGTGGACAAGAAGCATCAGCGGTGCGGAGCCCGGCGCCCTGCCGCCGATCACATAGTGCAGGTTGACGTCGTTCACGATTGCGGACCGATGCTCGAACGACGAGGGCAGTTGGACGATATCTTGAGAAGGACGCATGGTGGACTATTCCTCTGATGCGGTTAATCGATCGCGATACGCTTGAGCGCCGCGGCAGACGCGCCAAGATCTTCCAGTGGCGATGAGGAGATGATCTCCAGAACGCAGACTCCAGAAAATCGGGTCTCATTCACGGCCTTCAGGATCTCATCGAAGCACACCGTTCCATGGCCGACCCGGTCATGCCGCCACTGACTGCGTGTGCCATCGGAAAAATGGAGCTGCCCGATGCGATTGCCCAGTCGCCTGATGGCGTCAGGCTGACCTTCTCCAACGAATTCGGCGTTCGAGACGTCGTAGGCAATCAGAAGCTTTTCATGCGCCAGACCGTCGAGAAAGGTCAGCATTGCGTCGCTGGTCGGAATGGGCGTCTGTGGATGGAGCTCGACGAAGATCTTCTGATCGAGCCGCTCGGCAACCCGTAGAAGCTGCTCCAGGCTGTCTCGAAGCAAGTGCTCTGTATCCGAACCAGGCGGCGGAAACAACGATGAAACCCTGCCAGGTACCACGACTACGGCACCGGCGCCCAGATCGGCGGCGAGTTGCATCGTGCGGATATACAGGTCGATGGAATAGCGCCGGAATTCCTCGACACGGCTGACGAGATTGAGATCGAGCGCCGGAAGATTGAGCGACTCGATGCGAATGCCTTCGCTTCTCAAGTTGCCTGCGAGGACGGATCGATCCGCTGCCGAAAGCTGATCCGGCCAAAGATGCCCGGGGACGACCAGCACGTCGAAGTCGTTCAATCCTAGCGTTTGCATCTTCCGCATCGCGGCGAGCGCGGTGTCTTGCCACATGAATGAGAAGGTGCTGCCGCCAAAGCCTTGTGTGATTGTTTCCAATTTCTCCTCGCCTGTTGTGCGGTTGAATTTAGAAGGACGGATCTAAGTGTGAACGTGTTCTTTCATGGGAACAAGTATTTTTTGGCGTTTCCGGTCCTGAAAGAAGGGCTAAGCGCAAAGCTTGTCTTCTTGACATTTCCCGGACGCGATATACCATGTTCCCATATATGAACAAGGACCCAATGGTATGCGTACGAATGAAGTTGAGATGATGAGTACCGTGAAGTCGGCTGACCGTACCCTCGACCTGCTTGAGCTTCTGGCTCAATGGGGCCGTGAGATGTCGCACACGGAAATAGCCGAGGCGCTCGACATCCCGAAGAGCAGTTTGACGAAGCTGATTCGTAATCTCACGGACCGTGGCTACTTGCGCTTCGTGGCCGAGACCAAAGGCTACCGGCTCGGCGACACCATTCTTAAGCTCGCCCAGCAGTCGAACCAGATGCGCAGCCTGGTCGCCTGCGCGGAACCCGTTTTGCGCGACATTACGCAGCAGACTGCGGAATCGTGTGCACTTAACCAATTGAAGGGCGACCAGGTCGAAGTCGTTGCCACGGTCATCAGTCAGCAGCGCCTGCAATCGCACATGCGGCTCGGCGATCTTGCGCCGCTCTATGCCGTGTCCGGCGGCAAGGCGATTCTTGCCTATCTGCCTGACGCGATGCGCGAGGATTACATGCGCGCGGTCACATTCGAGCCCATCACAAAGAACACAATCTCCACCAGGAAGGCGTTGCTCGCCACGCTGGAAGAGGTTCGCAAGAAAGGCTTCGCGCGTTCCATGGAAGAGTACACGCCAGGCATCGTGGGTGTCGGCGTACCCATCCTGTCGGCAAGCGGCTTTCCGCTCGGCTCGTTGAATCTCGCAATCCCGGCTGTGCGTTATTCGAAGGAGGTCGAGGAACGGGCTATCGGAATTCTCACGGCATCGGCGGCACGCATCCAGCGTCAGTATTTCGCCGAGTGATGCGCTCAGTGGCGCACTCAGGCGAGAAAGTGCCGCATTCTTTCCATGATCGTGCGCGCCTGTTGATCGAATGGCAGGTCGCGTAGCTCTCGCGTGGGGGCTTCGACGGCAAGCGTCAGATCGGCGGGCAGTTTTGCCAATAGTTCGCGTAAGGGTAGCTCGCCTTCGCCGGGCAGCAGGCGCGCAGTGCGCGCTTCCGTTCGCCGCCCCTCCACCGAAGCAGGCGAAGCGCGCGGCCCATCGCATATCTGGATGTATTCGATGAAACGCGCTTCAACATTGCCGATGTCCTCCACGCTGGCGCCGGAGCGAAACACTTGCAGCGTGTCTATCAGGATGCGCGCGTTCGGCTGACGGCTCGCGCTGATCAGCGCGAGCGCGTCGTCTAGCGTGCCGACAGGACAATACGTGATCAGTTCGAGGCCGACGGTCATCTCGAAGCGTGCAGCGGCTTCGCACAGTGCGCTGAAGTTGTCGATGAGGCGAGCGCGATCGTCGTCGTTGCCGACGGCCAGCACGTGCTTCGCGCCAAGGCGATACCCCGCTTCCAGCGCCGGCAGCAAGTCTTCGATCCGCGTGCCAGCGTATAACCAGATCGCTTCGATATCGAGCAGACGCACACCGGTCGCCTCCATTCGTGCTGCGAGTTCCCGCATGAGAACGTCGTTGTGTGCCACATCGATGATGGTATCCGCCGTGCTCGGCGCGACAACGCGCAATCCGTAGTAGTCGAAGCCGCCGGCATGCGCGGCGTCGACAAGCTGCAGCGGGTGCGCGTCGAGCATGGTCAGGTGATGCAAGGAGAGCTTGTGCATGGCGACCTTCCGCTAGCTTCGGGGTTCGTCGGGAAGCACGAACTTGTAGGTGATCAACGAGGTGCCTGATGCGACTTCGTGTCCGCCGGGGATCACCTGTCCATCTATCCTTAAGAGCTTCGTGATCAGGGCATCCTTCACGCCGAAGACGACATCCGACTCCAGATACGGGTCGCCATCGATGAAGACATGCGTCACGATGGTCTCGAACCCAGGCGCGCTCAGTTTGAAATGGACATGCGCGGGACGAAACGGGTGACGTCCTTGAGCGTCCAGCATCCTGCCCACGGGGCCGTCGTTCGGGATCGGGTAGGCAGCGGGCACGATGGATCGATACCAGAAGCGTCCGTTCCTGTCGGTATGAAAGCGCGCGCGCATATCGAGCGCCGACTTGCCGGTGTCGCGCTGGACATCGTAGAAGCCGCGATGGTCGGCATGCCATGTCTCGATCAGCGCGCCCGCTATCGGATTGCCGCGCGCGTCTTCGATCGTACCTTCGACAATCAGCGCCGACCCATCTGACTCGCGCGAGATATGCGCGCCGAGCGGAAAGTCGCGCGCTTCCTCCATATAGAACGGACCGAGCACCGTGGTTTGCGTGGCGCCTTCATCGAAGCGATGATTGATCGCATCCACGAGCATCGAGACGCCAAGCGTGTCCGACAGCAGGATGAACTCCTGCCGCGTATCCGAGCACATCTGACCGGTCCTGGTGAGAAACGCGATGGCGTCCGCCCATTCCGCTTCGCTGGGTTCGATCTCTTTCACGAATGCATGCAGATGACGCACGAGCGCCTCGCTGATCTGGCGCGTGCGGGGGCTCGCGCAACCGGTCAGCCGGTCGAGCACGGCCTGTGTGATGTTGTCTTCGTCGAAGTTTCGCATGGGGCTTCCTCAATCCATCGGCTCGGGCGGCAGGCCTTCCAACGCCTGCCGGGGCATGTGGCCAAGCGCGCGAACGTCGGGCGCACGGGGGTTCGAGCAGGTGTTCTTCATGATCAGTTCCATCGCACGATCGATGCCCGCTTCGGGCATGCCGAGCGCGCGGAGCGAGCGCGGCGCATCGAGTTCAACGCCGAGCTCGTATAGCCCGGTCCATGCGTGTCGCGCCCCCAACGCGCGAGCAATGCGCGTCATCGCGGATGACGCGGCGTGCGCGTTATAGGCAACGACATGCGGGATCATGACCGCATGCGTTTGCGCGTGCGCGAGGTCGAACGTTCCGCCGAGCACGTGGCATATCTTGTGATGCAGGCCCATTCCGACCGCTCCAAGACACGTTTCGCACAGCCATGCGCCGTACTGGGCGAGACGCCGCGCCTCGACGGACCGCGGTGACTGGACGATGCGCGGCAACGACTCCGCGAGCGCCGCGATGCCTTCTTCCGCCATCAGCGAGGTCACCGGATTGGCGTCTGCCGCGTAGAGCGCCTCGACTGCATGCGCGATCGCATTGAGCCCGCTTGCGACACTCAGCGCGACGGGCAGACTCAGCGTGAGCTCGCCATCGTAGATGACGACCTCGGGCAGCACTTCGAGCGTTCGCTGCGTGTGCTTTTGCTCATCGCGTGTCTCGCCGATGATAGGGGTCATCTCGGAGCCGGCATACGTGGTAGGCAGCACGATTTGCGGCAGTTTCGTGCGCAATGCAATCGCTTTCGAGAGACCGGTCGACGATCCGCCGCCGATCGCGATGACGCAATCCGCGCCTGATCTTTGCGCGGCGCCGAGCGCCCGCTGGGTTACGCCCCAAGGCGTGTGCATGGCAGCCTCGGCGAAGCGGCTGTCCGATGTCCTATCGAACAGGTTCGCGATCTCTTCACCCAGCGCAGCCTGGTCGCGCGTCGTCACGACAAAAGGACGCGTGCAGCCCATTCTTGCAGCTTCAGCGGCGGCTTCATTGCACTTTCCCGCACCCATCACCACGCGGGCCGGCAGCGCGTCGTAGGTGAAAGCGTCGATCTGTCCTCTCATGACAGCGTTCCCGTATCGAGCCACGCGCGGCCGCGCGCGTAGAGCGCCTCGACGGCGGGGCCGGCGAGTCCGGGCATGTCGCGTTTGACGTCGTAGCCGATCTTCGTCTGAATATAGGCGAGGTGGCGATAACCCTCGGGAAAGCGCCCGAGCACCTCGGCATCGAGATCCAGCTTCATACCGCTCTCGACAGGATCCAGGCGGTCCTTCTCATAGATCGGTTGACGCAGACGCAGCAGCCATTCGCCGCCCATCTTTTCATAGAAGTCGTAGGAGCGCCCGGTGCACACCACATCGCAGAGATGACCGTCCACGTCGCCGCGTTGGGAGATGGTCATCTTGGTTTGCGCGATCGCACGCGTACCCGCGAGATCGACGGACGTGCCGCCGAGAAAATGCAGGATGCTGACGCCGCGCGCCCACCCCTCTCGCGTCACGCGAATGAACTCAGGTCCGCTGCCCTGGAACCAGGTTGCCATCATCACGCCCTCCGGATGCCACAGTCTCGCAAAGCGCTCCCAGTCTCCGGCATCCCGCCACACGGCCCAGTTTTCGATTGCTTCACGAATGGCCAGACGGTCAAGCATCACAGCGTTCATGGATATCCTTAGTTTCTATATAGGAACCAGTTCACATGGTGATTTCAATGAGGTATGGAGTCAAGCGAGTTTTGACAATTTCGGGAGAAACCCTGGTTTGTTCCTATACGGGAAGTTGAAGGAAAAAGTCGTTGACATCGCGGTTCGGGGACTCCTAGACTGAATTCATGCATATATGAGAACTAGTTCCCATATTGGCATTTCATTGAAGGGGCTGCACGCAAATGTCAGACATCAACATCGCGGTAATCGGAGCGGGCGTCATCGGCAAACGCCATGTGCAGGAGATTGCGAATAGTGATCAATGCAAACTCGCAGCAATCGCCGATCCATCTCCCGAAGCCGGGCAGCAAGCCGCTGCGTTAGGCGTCGCGCTTCATCAGGACTATCGCAAGCTGCTCGAGACCGAGCGCGTCGACGCGGTCATCGTCTGCACGCCTAACAGCACGCATGGGGAAATCGGTCTGGCGTGTATCGAGCGTGGAATTCCAGTACTTGTCGAAAAGCCCATCGCCGACGACCTTGCATCCGCACGCGCGCTTGCCGAGGCGTCACGCATTGCGCGTGTACCAGTGCTCGTCGGACATCACCGCCGGCACAATCCAATGGTGCGGACTGCCAGGAAGGCAATCGCCGAAGGGCGCATCGGTAAGCTGGTGGCCGCGAACATCATGTGCCTGCACTACAAGCCCGAAGCTTACTATGCGGTGCCCTGGCGTCGCCGTATCGGGGGCGGACCGATTCTCATCAACATGATCCACGAGATCGATCTGATCCGGCATCTGTGCGGCGAAATCATTTCCGTGCAGGCGGTTTCGTCGAACAGAACCCGGGCGTATGAGGTCGAGGACTCGGCTGCGTGCACGCTCGAACTCGAAAACGGAGCGATCGCGAACATCAGTCTCTCCGACACCGCCGCGACGCCGTGGAGTTGGGATACCGCAGCGGGAGAAGACCGCGCGCTCTTCGACTACCGTCCAGTGCCGACCCATTTCTTCGCGGGCACCAACGGCGCGCTTTCATTGCCGGACAAAACGCTCTGGTCATATGACGGCGAGAAAGGCCGTCATCGCCCAATCCAAGACGAGCGCATTCCAGTGGAAGAAGAGAATGTCTACGCGAATCAACTGCGCCATTTCCTCGACGTGGTGAACGGTGCGACCGAACCGCTGATCGATGCGCACGATGCCTCGCAGACGCTCGCGGTAACCCTCGCTGTCGTGGAGGCGGCGAGAACAGGGCTGAAGATCGATATGAGGACGGATACACGGTTCAGCAGAGGCGACGCCACTGCATGAAGTGGTCCGCGCAAGCGAAAGCAACGAGGAGACGCAGATGTCCGCTGTTGAGCAAATCAATGTTCAAGACTTTCTCGATACGCGTCCCTTCGGCGCCTTTCATTGGAAGATTCTGCTGCTGGGATTGAGCGTGCTGATTCTCGACGGATTCGATGTTGTCGCGATGGGCTTCATTGCACCGGCGATCATCGAAGACTGGCACGTCAGTCACGCCGAGCTGGGCCCACTCCTGAGCATGGGTCTTTTGGGACTTGCGATCGGCGCCATGACCGGCGGACCGCTGGCTGACCGCTTCGGCAGACGCAAGGTCGTGATCGGTGCCGTTGGCTTCTTCGGTCTGATGAGCCTGCTTTCGGCGTGGTCGCCCAACCTGGCCGTGCTATCGGCCATGCGTTTTCTGACCGGTCTTGGGCTGGGTGCTTCGCAGCCGAATATGGCCACGCTCGCGTCCGAGTATGCGCCCCGCAAGTATCGCTCGACTATAGTCACCGTGATCTATTGCGGTTTCACGTTCGGTGCCGCCGGTGGCGGGTTCCTATCGACCTATCTAATCGGCCGCCATGGATGGCAATCGATACTGCTGATCGGTGGGGTCGTGCCGATTCTCTTCAGCTTCGTCCTGATGTTCGCGATGCCCGAGTCTGCAAAGTTTCTGGCAGTGAAGCATGGTGGACGCCAGGCGCTCATGCGCGTGCTCAATCAGATCGAGCCCTTCGTGGCCGATACCTCCACCGCGTTCATCACCACCGAGCGCTCGCACACGGGGCAGGCCGCCATCCGCCTCATCGTGCGCAATCCTCATACGACCGTCACGCTCGCGCTCTGGGTCGGTATGTTCATGAACCTGATGATCGTCTATTTTCTCAATAGCTGGCTGCCGATCATGCTGAGTGGCAAGCACTTCTCGCTCACCGAGGCGGCGCTGGTCGCGGCCACGATGCAGGTCGGCGGCACGCTTGGGAATATCGCCATTGGCTGGAAGATGGATCGCATCAAAGCTCAAAAGGTGATGATCGGCACATTGCTTGGCGCAGGCGTTTTCACGGTGATTCTGGCCAAAATGTCCTTCACGCTCGCCGGTCTGACAGCGATGGTTTTCCTGCTTGGCTACTGCACCAACTCGAGCACCACGGGATGGACCGCGATGGCCGCCAGCTATTACCCAACTGAGATGCGTGCCACGGGCACGAGTTGGATGACGGGCATCGGGCGTTTCGGCGCCATCTCGGGGGCGTATGCCGGCGCGATCCTGCTCAATCTGAAATGGGATTTCGGTCAGCTCTTCATGTTCCTGACGATACCGATTGGCATTGCGATCGTCGCGGCTTATATCAGCGGTCATCGGAACGATACGATGATGCCGATGCTACGGAACGCGCCTTCGCGATAAGCAGGGTCTGTCACGTCGCACAATTCGCCGCCAACACCGATAGGGTAATAGCATGACAGATGAAAGACATTCGCTCGATTCACCGGTCGATGCGCTGACGCGCCTCTTTTTTATCCTCGGTTCGCCTGTCGCGCATGTTCGCGCGCCGGTCGTCTGGAGCGCGCTCTTCAAACGCTACGGTGTCAACGCGTTGATGCTGCCTGCCGACGTCACCGTTTCAAACTTCGGTGCGGCGATGACAGGGCTGAAGGCGATTGAAAACGTCGATGGTGCAATCTTCACCATGCCGCACAAGTTCGCAGCGATGGACCACGCTGAGATGCTGACGCAGCGCGCGCAGCGCATCGGTTCGATCAACCTGCTGCGGCGGCTTCCGGATGGAGCGTGGGAAGGCGACAACGTCGATGGCGCCGGTTTTCTCGCAGGCTTGCATGCGGATGGCGTCACCCTGAAGGGCGCCAACGTCTATCTGCATGGCTGCGGCGGCGTGGGCCGATGCATCGGGTGGACGCTCGGAATGGAAGACATCGCGAGCCTCACCGTTCACGACGCCGATGAAGAGCGCGAACGTGAACTGGCGCGGTCCATTGCCAGGGTGTCCAGTGCGCGTATAGCAGCGGGCATACCGTCTATGACGGATATCGATATCGCCATCAACGCATCACCGGTCGGACTGAACGCCGGCGATGGGCTGCCGTTTTCCGTCGATGCACTGCCTCCGCATGCTGTTGTCGCCGACGTCATCATGGAGCCGCTCATGACTGCTTTGCTCCAATCGGCACACTCGCGCGGACTCAAGGTTCATCATGGACGAAACATGATGAATCACGCCATGCCGATAGCGGCATCGTTCTTTGGCTTGCCCGCTTCGTTTGACTGGAATGGGGCAATCTTGCAGAAGTACTGACGAGGGCAAGCGTCGTGCGGGGCCAACCGGGTATCTGCAAAATCAGCAGGGGTCAACATGGAAATGGAACACAGGAATCAGGGAGCACACAAAAAGCCGTCTGCAACTTTCGTGCTTTTGCACGGCGCCTGGCATGGCGGCTGGTGCTATCGCGACACCGCACAGGTGTTGCGCGCCGCCGGTCACAATGTTTACACCCCGACCCTCACGGGCCTCGGCGAGCGGGCGCATCTGAACAACCAGAACATCACGTTGGAAACGCACATCCGCGACGTGTGCGGCGTCCTGGAGGCAGAGGAGCTCTCCGACGTTATTCTCCTGGGCCACTCCTATGGTGGCATGGTCATCACCGGTGTGGCCGACCGCATGAGCGATCGCATCAAGACGCTGGTCTATCTGGACGCCTTCGTTCCCGAGCATGCGCAGTCGCTCATCGACTGCCTTTACGCGGCGCTGTCCGAAGAGAACGCCGCTGCGTTTCTAACGGCTTTTCGAACAAGCGCGATGACCGGCAACAGTGGCCTGATGCTGCCAATCCCGGCAGAGGGCTTCAAGGTAGAACCGAAGAATCGCGCATGGGTTGATCGCCATTGCTCGCCTCAGGCACTAGCCACGTTCGAGACGCAAGTCCTTCTCACGGGACGCGGATCAGCGATCAAAGACCGGTTGTTCATTCTTGCCGAAAGATGGGATCCAAGCCCCTTTTCGTATTACGCCGAGCAGGTCGCCGGAAAACCAGGTTGGCGCGTCTCCCGGGTACCGTGCGGTCACGACGTGATGGTTGATATGCCGATCGAACTCGCCAATCTACTGCTGACGCTGCATAGTTCCAGAACGGAACACGAATAGTTTGCACGAATCAGGCTGGTGGCCGACGTTGAAACCTTCACTTTCGAAAGCGCTTGAAAAAGCGTCGAATATCGGCTGCAAGGGACATCGCTCATGCTGAGCGCCTTGCAGGCCTCGTGCTGACCTTTCTCGACGGAGGCGAGTGCGTCCCGGAAAATCTCCGGGCTGCGACATCAGGTTGTCCGTATCACCGGGCGATCAAGCGTCGAACGTGCCCAATGATGGGTTTCAAGAATTTTCGTTGCGCACGCATTATTCTTGGCGGAATTGAGACCATGCATATGATTCGAAAAGGTCAGATGAACGACGGCCGTAAGGCACTCTCTCCCGCTCAGAAATTCTATTCTCTCTCTGCACAAGCAATCCTCTGTATTTCGGCGCTCTCGCCGGCCACCTTCCTTATTGTGACAGAACCGCCGGGCGCGCCGTCATTTTACATAAAAGAAATTTATCGCTGTTAAATTAGGAATCCAATTTATTTGGGTGCCGAAATAAAGTGCAATACATCGCCGTTGGAGCGCGCGCTTTTCCCGAAGGACGATAGGGAAAATCGTGTTGGCTGACATTCGGAGAGCGGCAAGCGCCCATTCTATGATACCGATGCGTTCCTGACTCAGGAGCAAGCAATGGAAAACAAGGTATTGGCAAGACAAGGTGCGGCTCTCCATCACAGGCGACGCGCGCTACAGTGGAAAGCGCGTTGCACGAGGTCCGCTTCGACCTGACTGCACATTGACGCACCGCATTCGAGCGAGTACACTCCGCGCCGCGGGGTGGAGCAGTCTGGCAGCTCGTCGGGCTCATAACCCGAAGGTCGTAGGTTCAAATCCTACCCCCGCAACCAAAGCCCAGTAAGGCTTTGCGCGATTTCAGAAGTTTTGGGGTAATGTCTTTTTTTTCCCGATTTTGGGCAACAAGTGGGCAGACCCCACGCGAATCCGGCAAGAATCCGTCGTACCAATGAACCCGCCTTCGAGTGGGTTTTTTGTTGCCCAGCGAAATCCGATCCGAACACGCGTTGAAATTTGGGGGTCCGTTCCATGAAGAAACAAGCACTCGCACAGTTGGCACTCGCTGTCGGTGCAATCGGCCTGGCCAGCGCGGTACACGCGACTGACGTCAACGTAGGCATCACCGTGGGCACCCCTGTCGTGATCGCGCCGCAGCCTCCTGCCGCCATCGTCGTTACGCCGGGTTGGCATGGCGACCGCTATTGGGATGGCCACCGCTACTGGGACCGCGACGACTGGGAAAAGCACCATCATCATGACAAGGGTTGGCACTGCCCACCGGGACACGCCAAGAAAGGCGAGTGCTGATCGGGCTCCCCGTGCCGTGACGCGCTCAGCATGAAGGAACTCGACAACGTGTGTGGATTGCCGGGTTCCATTCCGCGCGACATTCTTTCCGCGCCGCCTATGCCTCGCTTCGAGCGCGGCGGCGCCGCAGACTCGAAACAAGTGTAATGATCTGTTAGCGGCAGGCATCAAGCCCGGTTTTGCCGCGAGAAACGCGCCTGCGCTTTGGTACGATCCGGCCTTTCGTCCATTGCGCAGCCATCGTGAATCACCCGTATGTGTCGCTATTTCGTGAACTGAGCGTTCTTTTTTGCAGCGCCCTGTCGGGGGAAGATGTCATGTTGAGTCCGCACGAACTTGCCACGTTGATGCCCGTGAAGGATGCGCCAGGGCGGATCGAGTCAAACCGTGTGGAGCTCGGAGCGCTTTGCGAGCTCCAGCTGATCGTGATCGAGCCACCCGAAGCTGGCTTGCCCTTGCCTCGCGTTACCCTGCGCGGGGACGCAGTTCTGGGCTTTAGCACGGGCTAGCTGACCGCAGGCGAGCGCTGCATGGTCTGTCATCCGGACAGACTATATTCCAGGTGCGTGCCGTCCGCGGTAGCAGACGGCGATCCGGGTGTACCTGATGAGGCCGACGTGGACCCATCCTGGTTGGGTATGGCTGCCGACACAATTGTGCTCGTCATTGCTGCAGTTGGTGTCGCCGCCCACTACCGTCGCGAGCGGCGCCGGGCGGATCTTCTGCGCAATCTGGACCACCATGAGTGGTGGCACTGGAGCCGGTCACGAGGTTAGGGATCCTCGCCGGCGTATCGCTTTTGCCCCGAGCAAATGTGCTGAAATGACGGAGTAGTAACGTCAATGACCTGTCGGTTTCAGGCCCGCACCGCATGTGCGCGGTGTGGGCCGTTCAACGAACGCACAACGCAAGCGCGTTCTCCCCGTCCGGTCAGGATGCTTGCGCAACACCATACTGTGACGACAGATAGCGTCGGATATCGTCAGGTGCGTTGATGAAGCGCATGCCGTTGTGCTCCCGAACGTCAACGGACGCGTCCTTCACCCTCTGACGATCATCGAGCACGATCACCGGCGCGGACTGGTTGATTTCGCCGATCAGTTCGACGATTGCGTTGCGCGGACGCGGCGCGTCGATGTATTCGACGTCGACATCGTTGCGCAACTGCGGGAAAAAGCTCAAAAGCCCTTCGACGGCAACTGAGTCGCCGCAGTAGAGCGGGCCCTCATCGCCGCTAAAGAAGCCAGGCCGGAGGATGAACAGTTTGTCTTTCATGATTGTCTCGCTGTGGTTGGGAATTAAGAATTGAGGTGCTGCGTACGCCGATTCAGGATTCCATTTGGACGAGGGCCGCTGCCCGCAGGCGCGAGAAACCGGCTTCGAGGTCTGCGATCATGTCGTCGGGATGTTCGAGGCCCGCGTGAACCCGCAACAGTGGGCCGTCCCATGGCCATTGCTTCACCGTGCGGTAGCGAGCCGGGCTGGATCGGAGAATGAGACTTTCGAAGCCGCCCCAGCTATAGCCCATCCCGAAGCAGGTCATTCCGTCGAGCAACGCACGCATTGCCTCGTCGGATTGCGGGTGCAACACGACGCCGAACAGACCGCTTGAGCCCGTGAAGTCGCGCTGCCACAACGCATGGCCCGGCGAGCCTGGCAGCGCCGGATAGAGGACTTCGGCAACTTCCGGCTGCATCGCGAACCATTCCGTCAAGGCGTGCGCATTGCGCTGGTGTCGCTCGAGCCGCACCGACAACGTTCGCAGGCCGCGCAGCGCGAGGTAGGCGTCGTCGCCGCTCACGGTCATGCCGAGTTGCCGATAGAACCGGTTGATCTTCGGATGGAGCGATTCGGTCGTGAGGATCACGCCCATCAGCAGGTCGGAGTGCCCCGAGATGTACTTCGTTGCGGCGTGAATCGACACGTCGACGCCATGCTCGAACGACCGGAAATAGAGCGGCGTGGCCCAGGTGTTATCCATCAGCACGATTGCACTGTGACGATGTGCAATCCGGCTGATCGCCGGGATGTCCTGCACTTCGAACGTCAGCGATCCGGGCGACTCGACGAACACCGCGCGCGTGTTCGACCGCATCAGCGACGCGATGCCGGCGCCGATGGCCGGATCGTAGTAGGTAGTCTCGATGCCGAGACGCATGAGCGTTTCATTGCAGAACGTGTGCGTCGGGTCGTAGACGGAATCCGTCATCAGCAGATGATCGCCGGGATTCAGCACGGCCAGCAGCGATATCGTGATCGCGCTAAGCCCGCTTGGTGTGAGCATTGCGCGATGTGCGCCTTCGAGTCGCGCGAGTGCGGTTTCGAGCGCACGCGTAGTCGGGCTGCCGCCACGCCCGTACGCGTTCGGCGTGCCGCTCGCGGTCCTCAGTGTTTCGAGGTTTTCAAACAGCAGCGTCGATTGACGATAAACCGGCGGATTCACCGGCGCGCCGAGCTGGTTGTGCTTGCGGCCCTCATGGGCCAGGACGGTGTCGGTCGAATGCGTTGTGTTCAAGGCGTGGTCCTCTCTGTCGTCGGGTCAATCGAGGTGTATCGAGCACCGCCGCAATATCACGACATGTGCTGTGCGTGAAGACATATTAATTTCGCGATCGCGAAAAATGTTTTTAAAGAATCGCGCGGATCCCGCTAAGATTGGGAAAAGTTTCTAAGCCGGAGGAGATATGGATAAACGCGATGCTCAGATGCTCACGCTGCTTCAGGCGGATGCCACGATCGGACTGAACGAACTCGCCAAGGCGGTCAACCTGTCGCCGACGCCGTGCTGGCGAAGACTGCAAAAACTGCGGGACGAGGGTGTGATTTGCCGGCAGGTCGTGCTCTGTGATCCTAACAAGCTGAACCTCGGGCTCACTGCGTTCGTGACAGTGCGCTCGAATCAGCACGGCGATGCATGGACGAAGCGTTTCATTGACGCCGTACGGGAGATTCCGGAGATCATCGAGATTCACCGGCTGAGCGGCGATGTCGATTACCTGCTCAAGGTCGTCGTGCCGGATATCGCCGGATACGACAGGGTCTACAAGCGGCTGATCAAAAGCGTCGAACTGATGGATGTAAGCTCGGCGTTCGCGATGGAGGTGATCAAGCGGACAACAGCGCTTCCACTCGACTACGTGGTGAGCGAATAACGCAAACGCGCCACCGCCGACAACCTTCGGCAGGTGGCGCGCGCGCTTTACGTGCCTGGTCGATGAGGATCCGCAGTGCTTCAACCGTTGCGGGACACCTCGTGATAAGCGAACAGGGCAGGTGCGCCGCCGGTATGCACGAACAGCACCGGCCACTTCCCGTCGAAGCGGCCGCCCGCAATGCCGTTGAGCAAGCCGGCCATCGCCTTGCCCGTGTAGACGGGATCGAGCAGCAATCCTTCGGTCCGCGCAAGCAGGCGAATCGCGTCAAGTCCGGCGGTATTGGGCTCTCCATAGCGTGGCGCGAACCAGGCGTCCCCTAGCTCGACGCACATGTCCGGAGGCGTTCCGATGTCGAGTAGCTCGCTCTACGGTCGACGAGGTTCCGCACCTTCGGACGCTGCGCTGCCGCGCTACGCGACACGGTCACGCCAGTCACCGGCGTCGCCGGCATCTCGTGAGCGAGCGCGAGACCCGCATGCGTGCCAGCGCGTCCGGACGCGAGCACGACGGCGGAAAAGTCGAGCCTTGCTGCGCGAGTCTGCTGATCCAGCTCGAGGTCCGCGCGCACGTAGCCGAGCGCGCTGAGCGCATTCGATCTGCCGACCGGAATCACATACGGACATCGCCCTTCGTCGCGCAGTTGCTGCGCGACGACCGCGAGCTGCTGGTCCGCATCGTCGAGATGGGCGACCTCATGGACCCGTACACGGAACAGATCGAGCAGCAACCGGTTGGCGTTGTGCAGATAATCATCGCGCGTGCCGCCGATCGGATTTTCCAGCAGCGCGACGCAGTCGAGTCCGAGTTGGGACGCGAGCGTGCGGTCTGCCGGACGTGATTCGACTGCACCGCGCCCGCGGTCACGAGCACGTCGGCGTCCTGGCGAAGCGCGTGAGCGCCGGGATACTCGAGGTTGCGCAGCTTGTTGCCGCCCATGGCGAATGAAGTGAAGTCGTCGCGTTTCACATAGACGTCGCGGCCGACGTACGCGGACAGCCGCGGCAGCCGCTGCAGGTGCGTTGGCGCGTCGATGAGATTCAGGCGTGCAACGTTATTGAGTCTTGTGGAAAGCGTAGTCGTTCTCATGCGGTGGCACAGGTGTCGGGTTTGGGGGGCACTGTTGGTCGGACGGCGGTGCGCGGCAGGTCAGTGCAGGATCTTGTCGAGAAAATCGCGTGCTCGGTCGGAACGCGGCGCATGAAAAAATGCGCCGCTGGCCGCGTCTTCGACGATCACGCCACGATCCATGAACAGCACGCGATGCGCGACCTTGCGTGCGAAGCCCATCTCGTGCGTGACGCAAACCATGGTCATCCCGTCGCGCGCGAGTTCGACCATGACGTCGAGCACTTCGTTGATCATTTCCGGATCGAGTGCTGACGTCGGCTCGTCGAACAGCATCGCGATCGGATTCATCGAGAGCGCACGGGCGATCGCGACGCGCTGTTGCTGCCCGCCGGACAACTGCCCGGGAAACTTCTGGGCGTGCGCCTTCAGCCCAACGCGTTCGAGAAGACGTAGCCCGATGTCGCGCGCCTCGTCCATGGGTCGGTGCAGCACTTTCGTCTGGGCCAGTGTCAGGTTGGCCAGCACGGTCAGGTGAGGAAACAGCTCGAAGTGCTGGAACACCATGCCGACGCGCGAACGCAGCTGCGCGAGCTTGACCGACGGATCGTCAAGCCGGGCGCCGTCCACCGTGATGCAGCCTTTCTGGAACGGTTCGAGACCGTTGATCGTCTTGATCAGCGTCGACTTGCCGGACCCGGACGGGCCGCAGACAACGACCACTTCGCCTTTCGTGACCGCTGCGCTGCAGTCAGTGAGAACCTGATGCTTGCCGTACCACTTCGAGACGTTGTCGAGAGTAATCATGTTCGGATTCTTCGTGAGTAGGGGAACGCTCAGCTGTCCGCGACCCGGACGGCCGGCGGGCGATCAATGCGTCGACGGCAGTGCACAGCGTGTTTCGATGCGGCCCTGGAGCCACGCGAGCAACGTGCTGAGCACCCAGTAGATCGCCGCGGCGGCGAGATACAGTGGCAGCGGCTGGAAGGTCGAGGCGATGACTTCCTGCGCCGAGCGCAACAGTTCAGTGACAGTGATGACGGAGACGAGCGAGGTATCCTTGACCAGGCTGATCAGGGTGTTAGAAAGGCTCGGGACCGCCAGGCGCAGCGCCTGCGGGCAGACAACGTAGCGCAGTGTCTGAACGTGCGTGAGACCCAGGCTGTGCGATGCGGCCCACTGGCCGCGGCCGATGCCAAGGATCGCGCCGCGCATGCTCTCGGACAGGTACGCGCCGGCGTTCAGCGTCAGCGTGAGAATGCCGGCTGAGGTTGGATCGAGCGAGATACCGACGTCGGGCAGCCCGTAATACACGACGAACATCTGCACGAGGAGCGGCGTGCCGCGCATCAGGCTGACATAGCCTTGCGCGATCGAGGACAGGAACCGGTTGTTGCCAATTCGTACGATCGCGACCAAAAGGCCGACGATCAGCCCCAGCACCATCGATGCGATTGCGAATTTCATTGTGAGCACGGCGCCCGCTGCGAGGACGGGAAGGGTGCGCACGACCAGATCAAATGCGTCCATGAACTCGACTCCAGATCGTTGTCGGGCGCGCCGGCGGTGCGGTGCATGCCGGTGCGCGCGTAGCGTTGGTTAGTGGGTATTTGCGGCAGAGACGTCGGCGCCGAACCATTGCATCGAGATCTTCTTGAGCGTGCCGTCCTCGCGCATCGAAGCGAGTGCGTCGTCGATGGCTTTCTCGAACTTCGGATTGCCCTTGCGGAACGGGATGCCCATCTTCGTGTCCGCGCCCGGGATTACGCCGCTCGCACGCAGCGGCAGATGCGTGGTCTTGATCAGGTAAGGAACCATCAGGCGATCGTTCACTGCGGCATCGAGCCGGCCCGTCGCGAGGTCGCGCAGAATCTCAGACTCTCCGGGATAAATCTGCGCGTTAATCGCGGGCACCGTTTTCACGAGCTCCGCATAGTTGCTGCCGAGCACGACGCCCATCTTGAGGTTCTTCAGGTCGTCCAGCGACTTGAACGCGCGAGTATCGTTCTCGCGCTGCAGCAGTTGCGCGGCCGAGTACACGTAGGGCTGGCTGAAGTTGAGCGCCTGCTGGCGTGCCGGCGTGATTGCAACCTGGTTGACGATCACGTCGAACTTGCCGGCCTGAAGGCCGGCGAGAATACCGCTCCATTCGGTCGTGACGAACTGAGGCTTGACCCCGAGCCGCGCGGCGACAGCCTTCGCGACGTCGACGTCGAATCCTTCGAGCTGCCCGTCGCTGTTGCGGTAATCGAACGGCGGGTAGGTGCCTTCGAGCGCGACCTTCAGCACGCCGGCCTGTTTCACCGTGTCGAGCAGATCGCCTGCATGCACGGTTGCGGTCGCGATGCCGAACAGCGTAGCAACCAGTGCTGACATAAACAGCGGTTTGCACGGCTTCATCTTTGTCTCCGTTGGTAAGAATAAGAATCGATGTTGTGCTTTCAGGTTTGAACGACGATTGACGCGCGCGAAGCTCAGGTTTCGCACAGAGATCGGGGCGCACCGTTCACGGTTACGAATTCGGCTCGACTGATGGCAAGCTTAGTTTTGTCAGAATGGAAAGTGTTTCCAAAAGCATGCGTATAGCGATCGTTTGGTGGAAGATTTTTCTAGTCCCGAGCCAGGTTGCGCAACCGGCCTGCTATCGGTGCGACTGTTGAGCGACGCGGTCGCACCCGCATGCCTGGCGGTTGCTCCAACGCTTGTTGCGAGCCCGCGTGCTACACATGGAGAGCGCTTTTCGCGATCGGACCAGGCGCGAAAGCGAACAGCAGGACTGGGAAACCGACCTGCACGTGTCGAGTCAACAATTGATGCGACCCGAGCATGCCGCCGTCGCGAAGCTGAACGAGATGGTCGGGCACGACGGGGGTAGCGTGCGTTGCGGCCCGATCCGACGCTGCCTGTACCGACGCACGCGATCGCCATCGACGAAGTGGCCACAATGTCGTCTGGCGAGACGCGTGTGGGCTAGCCCAACATCCGTACGATGATGTAGCCGCCATCGACGCGGGGCCAGGTACCGCGCCGGGGAACGCGGCCAGCAGAAGCGAAGTCAGCATCGATGAGTTGAACGACGGAGTGGCGCTGTGCGCGGCAGGCAATTGGCCTGAGGTCCGCCGCGCGGTGGAGGGCCGGGCAGGGCACGTCAGTCATCCAACGATCGGGGGCTGCGCGAGCCGCTAGCATCAGAGAATCACTCGTTCATTGCCAGGGCGTCCTTAAAGGACCGCATACCATCGCTCATAGACCGCGTGGCTGCAATGCCGTTGTTCGTCCTTCCGCTTCCACCACGCCGAGCGGCGGGAGCGGGCAGTCGAGCGTATCGCAAATGGCGCGCAGCAGCTCCGCTTCGCGCACGGTGAGCTGCTGGTTCGCCAGGATGCAGCCCGCGCAGGCGGCGACGATCCGGCGCTTGATGGCAGGGACGGATTGATTGAGCGTTTGCAGGGCCGCGTCGAACTCGGCGAGGGAGCATTCCTCGCGGGGCGGCAAGCGGTGGGTGTGGTCGCCGCCGATGTGGCTGCGCATGCCCGTATCGAAAGCCCGGGAGGCTTGATCGGGTTCCGGCTGGCCTTCCCAGGCCAATAGCGCCAACACCGTCGCCACCGGGTGCGCCAGTTTTTGCGGCGAGCGGTGCACTGGACGCGTCTGCCGATGAAGCAGGAACTGGGCGTCGAGATGGCGATGCAGCACACAGCGGAGCGTGTACTCGAACAGGCTCAGCCGCTGGTCGGCGACCATGAGCACCTCGACCTGGGCGCGGAAAGCCCGGTGCTGTTGGGGCGACATCTGCCGCAGGGCTGGCAGGGCCAGGTCGAGGAGGGGCAGCCGATGCGTGTCCGGCAGAGCCTGGGCAGGGGCGACCAGCCGCAAGGTTTCGGCGAAGTCTCGCGGCTCGACGCCGGCCTTCAGCCGGGTCAGCTGAAGTTCCCGCAGGTCCGCCCGCGGGTCCAGGAGAAGGGCGTAGACCAGGGCGCGAGCACTGAACGGCTCCTGGGCCGCAACCCGGAGCGCGTCGGGCATGGCGTCGTGCAGCGACTGGGCGTAACTCATCACTTCCGGATCGACGTGGCCGACCCGGGACGCCGCTTCGTCGGCGAACCCCAAGACGGGCACCGGCACCTGCGGCAGCGCCGGCAACGTCGGAGCCCCGGCGAACGGCGGGACGCGGCTGGGGCGGGGGCCTTCGAGTTCTTCCTGATCGACACCGACCGGCCGCACCTCCGGGAACTGGCCGTCGAATTGGGGATTGAGCCGGCGGATGCGATCGACCAGGGGCGGATGGGTGGCAAGCAGTCCGGCGAGCCCCTTGCCGGCGAAGGCGTTGGCGAAAAACATGTGACCCGCCTCGGCGGCCTGGGGGTTCTCGATGCGTGACCCCTCGGCCAGCCCGCCGATCTTCTTGAGCGCCCCGCCGATGCCGTCGGGGTTGCGCGTGAACTGGACGGCACTGGTGTCAGCCAGGTACTCGCGCTGCCGGGACACCGCCGCCATGATCAGGCGGCCGAAGAACGCTCCCACCAGCCCCAGCACAAACACGCCCAGACCCACCAGGACCAGGCCGCCATGGGAATCCTGCCTTCCCGACGAACGTCCGCGGGACGCGAACATGAGGCTGCGGCCGATGATGGACAACGCCATGATCCCGAAGATCAGGCCGATCAGCCGGATATTGAGCCGCATGTCGCCATTGAGGATGTGGCTGAACTCGTGGGCCACCACGCCCTGCAGTTCGTCGCGGGTCAGGTAGTTGAGGCAGCCCTGGGAGACAGCGACCACGGCATCGCCCGGGGCATAGCCGGCCGCGAAGGCATTGATGCCGGGCTCCTCCAGAAGATAAACGGGGGGCACCGGCACGCCCGCGGCAAGGGCCATTTCCTCGACGACGTTGAGCAGCCGCTTCTGCCGCGCGTCGGTGGTCGTGCCGGGCACCTCCTTGCCGCCCAACATCAGGGCGACGGCCTGCCCGCCAGAACCGAGCTGGGCCACCTTGAACGCACTGGCACCGCCGACCACAATGCCCACACCGGGCGCCGCGAGCAAGAGCAGTTCCGGCTGCCACCAGGACACTGGCTCGTGGGTGCCATACATGCTGAGCGCCACCAACAGCACGTACACGAGGGCGATCAAAATCAGGATCGCCAGGACGAAATAGACCACCAGCTGGAAGGTCTTGCGTCGGGCGGAATCCTGCTGCTGAAAGAAATCGGTGGCCATGTTCGGCGCGACTTTGGGAGCATGAATCGTACAGAGCCGTGGCGGATCCGGGTTAGCGGAACGACACCTTGGGCGCGGCGCGCTCGGTCTCTGCGGTTTCGAGCAGCGCCGCCTCCTTGAAGCCGACCATCCCGGCCACCGTGACAGCCGGGAAGACCTCGCGCCGGATGTTGTACAAGGTGGCGGCGTCGTTGAACGCTTGCCGGGCGAAGCCGATCTTGTTCTCTGTCGAGGTCAGCTCCTCCTGCAGGGCGAGCATGTTCTGGTTGGCCTTGAGGTCCGGGTACGCCTCGGACAGAGCAAATAGACGGCCCAGGATGCCGCCAAGCTGGGTCTCGGCCTGGTTAAGCTCCCTCATGGCCGCCCCGTCGCTGGGGTTGGCGGCGACCTTCTGCTCGGCCGCGATCGCGCTGTTCCGGGCCTTGACGACGGCGTCGAGCGTCTCCCTCTCGTGAACCATGTAGCCCTTGACGGCTTCGACCAGATTCGGAATCAGCTCGTAGCGGCGTTTGAGCTGCACGTCGATCTGGGCGAAGGCGTTCGCGAAGCGGTTCCGGGCGACTACCAGCCCGTTGTAGATGCCCATGAGCCAGAGCGCAAGCAGCAGCCCGATGCCCAGGAGCACGAGCAGGGTGATGATGACGGAACTCATTGGCCGTGACCTCCGGCGAGAGGACTGCTGGTTTGGACCATCGCACGACTATCGAAACAGCATATGTGAAATTGCATTTAATTCAATTAATTCACGAAGGTTTTATAAGAAAGGTGCCGCACATTTAAGCGTGCTGCATCAATTCCTTTCATTCCATGATTGTTTCCTTATCCGGTGAGGCTATCCTGAAGATTGCGCCGTTGCGCGCGCGGAAGGCATTCCGATTGTCACAGGCCAGCAATGGATGGCGTCGTCAGAGGCAGAGAAGAAAGCGTATCTCATCGGCATCGCCAATCTGCTGGACATCGAGCGCGCTTACGCTGGCGCTGCGGCGAACAAAAGCGATATCACACGGCGTTTCAGCAAGGGCATGCAAGGCAAGACGCTCGACAGCGTACGTCAGGGGCTGGATGACTATTACGCGGCCAATCCCATGACGGTCCAGCATCCGGTGATTGAGACCCTCTGGTTTCAGATGGTCGTCCCTAGCCTGAAGCAGAAGCAGTAAGGAATGCGAACATGAAGCGACCTGGATGGATCGGAAGCATCAGCGCCCTGATTGTCGTGATCGGCTGCACGGATATGACTCCACGGCAGCAGGGAACGGGGAGTGGCGCGGCGATAGGTGCGGCCGGCGGTGCAGGGATCGCGGCGATCGCGGGCGGGAATGCGTGGACCGGCGCGATCGTCGGCGGCGCGGCAGGCGCCGTGGCCGGCAATATACGTGGTGGCCATCAGTAAGCCTGTCGGCGGGCATGCGAGTCCGGCTATGTTGTGCGTCGCGTGCGCTGCTTGTTTGCCGTGCGGCTGACGCGGTCATCCAACGGCGCACCAATCTGCGTAGCCTTTAATGCCGCAAATATTGCGAAAGGCCTATCGCCGTTCGCACCCGCAAGACGGTTGAATGCTGTTCACAACGAGGTTGCTTTCGCGAGCGGTCGCGTTCGCACAACACCGAAAGACGTCATTCCAATGGCCAGTGTTCTTCGGAACTTGCCGAATGCCCGATGATCCGAAGTAGCCTCCGATATCGACACCGCGTACTCCCGGACAATCCGGCCGCGTCGGTGCGCGGACCGGCTGCGCCGCATCGCCCTATAATACATAGGGGATGGTCTGGCGAATGAATTTTCCGGGGTATAGCTATGATCAACGCCGATCTTGGGCAACGGGTTGAGGGCTATGTCGCGAAGTTGGTTGAGTCGGGTCGCTACGGCTCTGAAAGCGAGGTATTACGCGAAGGCGTGAAGCTCATTCAGGATCGCGAACTGCAACTCAAGGCGCTGGATGCGATCATCGATCGCGGCATTGTCGATTCGGAGGCCGGAAGGGGCAAGCCTGCCAGGGACGTGTTAGACCGACTTGAAGCAAAGTACCATTCGATGGCGAGCACGAGGCAATGATTGTCCAGATTCTTCCTGACGCGGAGGCCGACCTTGAGGCGATCGGCGATTACCTGGCCCGCGACAATCCCCGTCGTGCGCTGAGTTTCGTGCGCGAGCTGCGTGACAAGTGCCGGCGGCTTGTCGACGTGTACCTTGCGTTCCCGATTGTGCCGCGCTACGAAGACCTCGGCGTGCGTCACCAGGTTCACGGCGGTCACCAGATTTTCTATCGTGTCGTTGGCGAGCCTCCCGAGCGCATCGACGTTATTCACGTCCTGCACAGCGCGCGCAACTACTCCGCGATACTGTTTCCCTGAATTTGCGTGACCCACCCGAGGACAATCCGATTGCTTGCGCGGGTGTTGTCTTGCTCAGGAACGGCGACGTTCTGCGCAAACACGTGCCTTTGCCGATTGCCCATACTTTACTGGCCATCGTTGAATGCCAATGCCCGCATGTGTGAAAACGCGACTTGCTTCGACATTTCCGACGGCGGCACCCGCCGATAGGTGTTCCGGATACCATTGAACTGTCTATGGGCGGGGGCTACTGCGTCTGCGCACCAGGAAGTCATTTCGTAGCTGATCGGCCTCTTAGTAGCGGGTCGCGCGGTGTCGTTCAAACGCGGTCTGGCACGAAACGCATCGGGCCGTGTAGGGCGCGGCGGCAAGTCGCTCATAACCGATCGGCTCCCCGCATTCGACGCATGCGCCGTAGAGGCCGGCGCCGATGCGTGCCAGCGCTCCGTCGATCTGCTGCAGTTCATGGAAATCGTGCCGCGCGAGGGCAGCGCGCAACTCGTCGTCCGCCTTGCGCGATGCGGTCTCGTCGGGATGCGACTCGGGGCCCAGCGCTTCGGGCGGTCGGGCTCCGGCGAGATCTCCGTATTCGCCGTGCAGCGTCGCCAGCAACTCACGACGGCGCTCGCAGAGCCTTTGCCGTAACAGCATGAGTTCGGAAGAGGTGAGGGTGATCATGGACAAGGTTGATGTGTTCTGAACGCCACACACAACGGTGGAATCGCGAAGGCCTTCCGTCTGATTACATGCCCGCCGATTAAGAATTTAACTCGCGCGCGATTCGAGTTCGACGGGCATGTGTCAAGTATAGGTTTTACAAAGCAGCAGGATCGACCCGTCGTGAGCGAAGCCTTGCGAGGCGCCCAGATATTGGGGCGGGACGGCATGCGCTGACTGGCGAAGGGAGGATGCCATGGAATCTCGGCTAACTATGCAGGAGGTCACGATTCGCGTGGAGGGCGCGCGTCTGATGGGCACGCTTACGCTGCCGCAGAACGCTCGCTCACTGGTTCTGTTCGCGCACGGCAGTGGCAGCTCGCGGTTCAGCCCACGCAACCGGTATGTGGCCGCCGAACTCAATCGGGCCAGCATCGGAACGATGCTGATGGACCTGCTCTCCGAGCAGGAAGACACCGGCCCGGCTGCCCGCTTCGACATCGATCTGCTAGCAACGCGTCTCGCGCAAGCGACGGAATCGATCGCGGCGCGGGAGACACCACCGCTATCCATTGGCTACTTCGGCGCGAGCACGGGCGCCGCTGCGGCGATCCGCGCGGCGCGGGTATCGTCTGTTCCGATCCAGGCCATCGTTTCGCGAGGCGGGAGGCCCGATCTCGCCGGACGCGGCGTGCTCTCGTCAGTGCACGCGCCCACGTTGCTGGTGGTCGGCGGGCTCGATGCTCACATCATCGAACTCAATCGCGCGGCGTTCGCCGTGCTCGAAGGCCCGAAGGATCTGGTAATCGTTCCCGGCGCGACGCACCTGTTTGAGGAGCCCGGCACGCTGGAAGCCGTCGCGCGGCTCGCTGTGCAGTGGTTCGAGCGCTACCTTGGCAACTCGCGTGGCAACGCGTGATGCTGCACCCACCGGCGTTAGCCGGCCGGGCTGGCGAGGCACACGAGCTGCTGCGGATGCACAGCGCCTAAGCGAATGCACGCAGCACAAGTGTGTCGTCTGCGCGCCGCTCAACCGCGGCACCTAACGGCCTGCTTTCTCGATTGAGCGTTCCTTCCAGCCATCGTATGCCTTCTTCAGGCGCCCGGTTGACGCGGAAGCGGCGTGTCTGCGTGGGCGTCATCGACAGTTCGACCAGCTTGCCCGTAGCGACCTCGACGACGGGGAAATACATCAGCGAGAGATCGCCGCGATACGCTTTCTGACTGCGAATACCTTCATAGTCGTTGATGAAGTCCCCGGCGCCGTACAGGATGAGCTTGTCCTGATACACCTCAATGCCCTTCACGTGGTGCGACGAATGACCGTGCACCACGTCCACCGCAGCCGAATCGACGAGATCGTGTGCGAAGCGCCGGTGCGACGCCGGTATGTCGAAATCGAAGTTCGCGCCCCAATGGATCGAGACGACAACGACATCGGCGGGCTGCTTGACCCTACGCACCTGCGTCGCGATTGCGCGCACGGATTCGGCGGAAAAATCTTCAAGCCGATTCACGCCGGGACGGCCCCGGCCGGCAGCCCAGTCCTCGCCCACACCGCTGCATTCCGTCGCGAAGGCGAAGACCACCACCCGGCCTTGGCCCGCGAGTTCGATCAGGGCCGGCGTGGCCGCCTCGACGGCGTCCTGTCCCGCGCCGGCTGTATGAATGCCGGCGGCACGCAAGGTACTTAGGGTTTCCGTCAGACCGCGGTAGCCCCAGTCAAGCACGTGATTATTCGCGAGCGAGCAGCAGTCGATTTTTGCTGCGCTCAGGACAGGCGAATTGGCGGGATGGATGCGATAGTGGATGCCCTTCCCGGGCCATGCGTCCTCGCTGGACGTGACGGCGGTCTCCAGATTGATGATGCGCGCGTCGGGACTTATGCGATCAAGTTCGCGCCGCGCATCGCCCCAAACGTAGTCGAGCGGGACACGTTCCGGCAACGGGCCGGCATTCGCCTCGGCGAGGCTCACATAGTCTTTCGCCGATCGGACATAGTGCTCGAAGAGACGGGGCCGGCTGGGATGCTTCAGTATCTGATCGATGCCGCGCCCCAACATCACATCCCCGCATAGAAACAGCGTGATGCAGTTCATGTGTCAGCCAGCAGCGGAATTTCCTGGCAGCACCGGTCGTCGCGTATCGGCAGCGGCATCCCGGGGCGTGAACGCTTTCAGCATAGTTCGCCGCCATTTCTGCGTCCAGGCAGGAGGTCCGTACAATGGCGGCCCGCGTGTCAGCTGATCGCCTAACGTGCCTTGCCGACACGAGCAGGAACGACGCCAAGTTCGACGACAAGCGCGGCATTCCTGAATGGCAAGAAGGCCGGCGAGCGCGCTTAATCGCCTTCTGGTTCTGATGGAAAGATCTCCCTAACGCAGTTATCTGACGGCATAGGTCTGTTACCCCGGAACAGGCAAGCCCTCGGCCCATTGCTGAGTACAATGCTGCCCGTGGACGCCGGGTGTCGTCGAATCCAGTCGTTTCTCCATAGAGAGTCGGGCACTGGCAGAGGCGTGCAATGCTATCTTGTGCTCGCAGTCTTCCAGGCGATCACGTGATTTTTTCGATAATTGAAATATCTAGCTATTTGCAAGAAAGCACGAACTGCGCGGCTTCAAGGTGCAAGGTAAGACGCAGGACGGGTTGGCCGCATGAAGGCTGATGCGAAAGCCGTCGAAGACGCCGGCGCAACACTTCTGCTAATCGAAGCTATCCGGGGTATTCGTACCTTTCGTGCAATTTCTGGCGCCCATTGCCCGCCGAGCCCCGTCCAGCAAGTCTCTCCCGCCCCTGAGCGGCTCATCGAAACGATGATTATTCAAGCCGCTGATAAATAAGGATTTTTTGAAACTGACCGCCAGAGATTGCACGAAAGGTACGAATACCCCTTATCGCGCTGGATAAGCTGCGGGCGTCCCGTCGCGTCTAGACCTACATTCACCAGCCTGTTTCGGTAGTCACAGTCGGGAATAAATTTACTTTCGTCGGTTTGGGTTTCGACTTCATCGACGGCAAATCTCGCATTGCAGTTTCGACAAGTCCACATGGCTATCGCCGTTGCCACTTTCGTCGCTTTTGGCGGTTGCCGGCTTTCTGATGGTCGGAGTGGAGATTCAGGGTACTTGTTCTTTAAGCAGCTTGTTAGCGAGGGCGCGCGCTGCCTCTCGCGCCCGATCCTCGCTTGGAAATTCGATTTCGGTTTCGTGCGGATCGTCCGAGTCAGGTTCGGCTCCCACTTCTCGCAGATGAACGATTCCGCGATAAGAGCCGGCAACCGTCTTCATCACGCGAACTCGTGCGATGTGCGTGTGAGTTGCGTAGATCTCGTCTTCCACCACGATCTCCCATTCCCTTTTTATGGAATCGTCGCATGAGCCAATGGATTGACCGCTGCCACTTCGGTGACTGCCGCGATATGAGGCGCACCATGATCGCCGCCGGCGTCAAGGTTCAGACGATCGTCATGCTCGTGAACTCACGCACGTTACAGGTCAATAACAGAGATCGTGGGATGGCGGCCGCCGACAATGGTTCGCCCCATTTCATACACATCGTACTCGAGAGATTGGAAGACTCTGTGAGATATTCAGGATGGCTCAGTAAGCGCCGAATAGACGGTCTAGCGCGGCACTGATCCGGTCCCGTTCATCTTTGAGCGTGCCAATCGCGGGGCCGAGATCGGTTGTCCTGAATGCGCCGAGCAACGGCGTTTCCAGCACGAACTGTTCTCCCTCGATCTCAATGATGGGCGAGAGATCCTGCGCAACCTTGCTCGCGGTGTAATTGCCGGCTACTCGCGTCAAGGGAATGACTACGCGCGATATGAGATTGCCGAGATGATCGCTTTGCACGTCGAGCAGAAAAGGTGACTTGGCCCTGGATCTTTCCGAAGGGTTGTCGTAAAGATCAAAACGCGCCATCAAAACATCCGATATTCTTCCAGGGGCAAGCCGTCACGCTCGATACGTGCATTCATTTCAGCGATGAAGTCCGCGTTCTTTTCCGCCCAGGCACGCGCCTCGGCCGCCTGAACCTCTTCGCGCAAACCGCGTTCGCTTGCCCGCCTTGCTGGTCACATGGCACCAGACACCTGGCATCAGTTAGGCGCAGCTCGTCGTGTCTGTCAAAATAGCGGTATCCGTTCGCCAGCTACTGCGCACCCCAATACGCCTTCGCGGGCCGCGTGTTGCCGCCAACGTCCGATCAATAGTGTCGAAAACGGCAACCGGAAATCAACATCCTGGCGATCGCAGGGAAAACGTTACAGCAGGCACGACATGGCACACAAGCGATGCGAACAATGCGGCAGCCAGACGCCGCCCTGGGACACCATCCACTGCGGCTCCGGCGATGGCCGCTACGAGTTACTCTGCACTTCGTGCTTCAATGCCAGGATTGCCGAGTCCGCCGGATTCACCGATTTCGAGAACGTCCGGCTTGACCCCATCCAGCTGATTGACTGCGAGGGGGAAGCCCACCAGTTCCATTTCCAGCTCCGGCTCCTGGGCGCCCGGATTGCGCTGGATGGCTTCGAGCTTCGAGGTGAGCTTCCCGCCGGTTACCGGTTCCAGCTGATCGGCGAAGCTGACGACGATGTATTCGTGCTGCTCGGGCGCCTCGTCGAGAAGGTTCGTCGCGCGCTGTCGGTCAGGCACGTCGATTTTCATGAGCGCCGGATCATTGACAGCACGGTGCGCGGGCGTATCGAATGGGACGAATCCCAGCCGGGCCACCTGCCACTGGTGGTCGTCGACGGCAAGGAGGTCTCATGGGACGATCTTGGGCGAATGCTCACGAGCATGGAAGGATGGCAGTTCCGGCTCGAGATCGCTGACCCGAGCGACGAGCTTTGAGTCGCGGTGCCGACGCGGCAAACGGGCGGCCATCCCTGGCCTCGAGCCGGTTTGCGAACCGGCGCCTCGAATGGTTGTAACCCAGGCGGAGGAGAGCCATGGTCGCAGTCAGGCACGACGATCTTTCCATGGCGTTCGACTTTGTCAGCTGCGCGGCGCCAGCGGAGCATAACGCGTATGTCTCGCTCGATACGGGCAAGATCTGGTGGACTTCCGATTCCAGTGACGCGTTCGACGAGGAGATCCCTGACGACCTTGAGACTTCCGATCGCTACCTCGCGATACCGCACAGGAACGAGCTTGATCTCGGAAGCCGTCTCGCCTTGCGCTTTGTCGCACAGACGTTGCCTGCATGTTACGACCAGGTCGAAGGATTTTTCCGGAGGCGAGGGGCT
>NZ_JAMBPR010000082.1 GCF_024206475.1 Paraburkholderia sp. CNPSo 3274 | reverse complement strand
TTCCTGCGCCGCCCGGCGCCGGCGGCACGCTGGACCCGCCCGCCCTGCCCGCGCACCTCGCCTGCCTGGCGGCCATTCGCGCGGGGTCTCAGCGTGCGCTCCGTGGCCCATGCGTTCTCGGTCCTGAACCACGGCGTGGTGGTGTGCGGCCAGCGCATCGACTACGCGTTCGACGACCTCTATTACCTGGAGCGCGCATGCGCCGCCCAGGTGCTCGCGGGTTCTACCGGGCGAGCGTTGCGACCGGTGGCGACCGATCTCGCGCAGCGCGTGGCCGACCAGATTCAGGGCGAGCGATTGCAGTCGGAGCTGTTCTTCGCGGCCCTGCGAAGAACACTCACACACGCTTGACGAAAGGGGCGCACTACTTCCCCTGCCACACCACCCGGCGCTTCTCCGCAAACGCCGCCGAGCCCTCTCGCGCGTCGGCGGAAGCGAACACGGGGTCGGTGATCTCGCGCTGACGCGCGAACATTTCCGCGCTGGACCAGTCGCGCGACTCGCGCATCACGCGCTTGCTCGCGGCCACGGCGAGCGGCCCGTTTGCCACGATCTTCTGCGCGAGTTCGAGCGCGCCCGCCAGCGCTTCGCCCGGCGCGGTGAGACGGTTGACGAGGCCGAACTCGAACGCCCGTTGCGCGCCGAACATGTCGCCCGTCAGCACGAGTTCCATGGCGATGCGCTCCGGCAACTGCTGTTGCAGACGCAACAATCCGCCAGCCGCAGCGCATAGCCCGCGCTTCACTTCGGGCAGACCGAACTGCGCGTTGTTCGCGGCCACGACGAGATCGCTCGCCAGCACGACTTCGAATCCGCCAGCGAGCGCGTAGCCTTCGACCGCCGCAATGAGCGGCTTGCGCGGCGGCGCTTCAGTGAGCCCGGCAAAGCCGCGGCCCGGCAGGCTCGGCCGTTCGCCTTTGAGAAAGCCCTTCAGGTCCATGCCCGCGCAAAACGTTCCGCCCGCGCCGGTGATGATGGCGAGCCGCAGGTCGTCGCGCTGCTCCAGCTCGTCCAGCGCGGCGGCGATCGCTTCGGCCACCGCCTTCGTGCAGGCATTGCGCGCCTCGGGACGGTTGATCGTGAGGATCTGGATGCCGTCGCGGGACTCGATCAGCAATTCGTCGCTCATGGTCGGCCTCACTCAGCGCGGCTGCATGCGAATCGCGCCGTCAAGGCGGATGGTCTCGCCGTTGAGCATCGGATTCTCGAGAATGTGCAGCGCGAGCGCGGCGAATTCATCGGCTTCACCGAGTCGCGGCGGAAAAGGCACCATGCGGCCAAGCGATTCGCGAATCTCCTCGGGCAGCCGCGCGAGCAGCGGCGTGTCGAACAGGCCCGGCGCGATCGTACACACACGTATGCCCTTGCTCGCCAGGTCGCGCGCGGCCACGAGCGTCATGCCCACCACGCCCGCTTTCGACGACGCATACGGCACCTGCCCGATCTGCCCTTCGTACGCCGCGACCGAAGCCGTGAGCACGCAAGCGCCGCGCTCGCCGCCCGCATCGGGCTCGTTGCGCGCCATCGCCGCCGCCGCGAGGCGCAGCGCGTTGAAGGTGCCGAAGAGATTCACCCGCACCACGTTCTCATAGGCTTCGAGCGAGCCCGGCGAGCCGTCCTTCTCGATCAGGCGCACCGCGCCGCCACGCCCCGCGCAATGCACGAGCGAGCGCAGCGTGCCGCGCTTCGTGGCCGCCTCGAACACGGCGTTCATGTCGTCGGCGCTCGTCACGTCGGCGGGCACGAAGCTCGCGTGCGCGCCGAGTTCATCGGCCACGGCCGCGCCGCGCGAGCTGGCAAGGTCGGCGATCACGACCTGTGCGCCTTTTGCCAGCAGTCGCTTTGCGCTCGCGAGGCCCAGCCCCGAAGCACCGCCCGTCACCACGGCCACCGTGCCGGCAAATTTGTTCTGTTCGTCCATGTGTCGTTTCTCCTTCGTTGTTCGTGGTGGCGCTTTAGAGGCGTTCGATGAGCGTCGCGTTCGCCATGCCGCCCGCCTCGCACATCGTCTGCAGGCCGTAGCGGCCGCCGCTTACTTCGAGCGCGTTGAGCATCGTGGTCATGAGGCGCGCACCCGAGGCGCCGAGCGGATGCCCAAGCGCAATCGCGCCGCCCGCCGGGTTCAGCCGCGCCGCGTCCGCGCCCAGCGACTTCTGCCAGGCGAGCGGCACGGCGGCAAATGCTTCGTTCACTTCGAAATGCGAAATATCGTCGATGGTGAGGCCGCGTTTCTTGAGCAGACGTTGCGTGGCGGGAATGGGTGCGGTCAGCATCATCAGCGGATCGTCGCCGCAGACGTCGAACGACACAATGCGCGCACGCGGCTTCAATCCCAACTGCGCCGCTTTCTGCTCGCTCATGATGAGCAACGCCGAGGCGCCATCGGCGATTTGCGAGGCGTTGCCCGCCGTCACGTTCCAGCGGATGCCAGGAAAGCGCGCCGCGAGTTCGGCGCTCTCGAACGAGGGCGCGAGGCCCGCGAGTCGTTCGACGGTCGTGCCGGCGCGGATGGTTTCGTCGAGTTCCACGCGACGCACACCTTCGGGGCCTGGCACATCGATCGGCACGATCTCGCGCGCGAACTGGCCCGCGGCGCGCGCGGCATCGGCGCGACGGTGCGACTGCGCCGAGTAGGCGTCGAGCGCCTCGCGCGTGAGCGCCCACTTCTGCGCCACGAGATCGGCGCTCACGCCCTGCCCGACCATGCCTTCGGGATAGCGCGCGTGGTACAGCGCGCCATACGGATCGCGGCCGATGCGCGATGAGCCCATCGGCACGCGGCTCATCGACTCGACGCCACCGGCCACGACGATCTCGTTCACGCCCGCCATGATCGCCTGCGCCGCGAAATGGATCGCTTGCTGGCTCGACCCGCACTTGCGCTCGATGGTGGTGGAAGGCACGTGCTGCGGAAAGCCCGCCGCGAGCCACGCGAGGCGGCCCGGCGTGGAAGCCTGCTCGCCCACCTGGCTCACGCAGCCGATCATCACGTCGTCCACGCTGCCGGGGTCGAGGTCGTTGCGCACGATCAGTTGCTGAAGAACCTGCGAGAGCAGATCCACAGGATGCAGGTCGACGAAAGCGCCGCCCGCCTTGGTCCGGCCCATCGGGCTGCGCACTGCGTCGACGATTACCGCGCTGTTGGTCATGGCTCTCTCAACGGTTGGAAGTGACGTGAAAAATGATTCGCTTGGATCAAAATACACCACGCGAACTGACTATTTCAATAGTGGTTAACATATTTTGGTACATCAGGATCATTTTTATTGATTTCTCGCTCGCAATCCGCAACACTGTTTGTACAGTTTGAGCCCGAGAGTTCGAAAAAGGAGACAGAAACACGCGGCGACGAGCGGCGGAGTCGCGAAGGCGAAAAAATGAGCCAGGCGTCTTAAAAAATTGTTGCGGCGTGCAGCAGAAAGCTAGAATCCGGGGTTTGCCGCGCGCCGCACTGGCGCGGCGCGCCCTTAGCCCGACGAAGGACCCGAAATGAACGATCAGGCCAACTCCCGCACCGACGCCGCCGCCGACTCGCAGCTCGTGAGCGCGCTTGCGCGCGGCATCCGGATCCTGCAGTGCTTTTCGATGGGAGACGCGGAGCTTTCGGCGCGCGATCTGGTCGAGCGCACGGGGCTGCCCAAGCCCACGGCGCTGCGGCTCATCAACACGCTCGCGGAGTTCGGCCTGCTGCGCTATTCGGAGCGCATTTCGAAGTATGTGCTCGGCACAGAGATGCTGAGTCTCGCCGCCCCGGCGCTCGGCCGCATGACGATCCGGCAGATCGCGCGGCCGATGATGCAGGAGCTGGCCGACTACTGCCACGGCCAGGTGACGCTCGCGGTGGGCTACCGCCTGAACATGGCGTACGCCGAAGTGATTCAGGGCGAAGGCAGCGCGGTGTACCGCTCGGAAACGGGCACGCGGCTCTCGCTTTCGCGCACGGCGTCGGGCCGCGCGTATCTGTGGACCGTGCCGGGCGCCGAGCGCGAGCAGTACTTGCAGGAAACGCTGGCGCGCGACCCCGCCAAGGGCGAGTTGCTCGCGCAGCGCCTGGCGCTTGCGCAGCAGGAGTTGCGCGCGCATGGCTGCACGCTCTCGCACGGCGACATGCAGCGCGAGATCCATTCGGTGGCGATTCCGTTGTCCGCCCCGATCGACGATGAGTATTGGGTTTTTAGCTGTTCGATTGCAGTTTTCAACATCAGCGGCAACCAGCTGACCGACGACATCGCCCCTCGGCTGATGTCGCTCGTCAGGCGCGTGGAGGCAGCGCTCGGCAGCATGACTGGGGCCGCGCATGACATGGAGACGAGACCGTGGAGCGTGTCCGCGAACTAGCTGTAGCAGCACCCACGCGGGAAGCCCTGTGCTTCCCCGCACTCAATCAGATCATCACCTACAAGGAGCTGGACGAACGCGCGGACCGCATCGCGCACTGGCTCCTCGGCCTTGGCCTGCAACCCGGCGACGGCATCGCACTGCTGTTCGAGAATCACCCCGCGCTCGCCGTCATCGCCATCGGCGCCGAGCGCGCCGGCCTCTACTACACCCCAATCAGCATCCAGTTGAAAACACGCGAGGCTGCGCACGTCTTGAAGGACTGCGGCGCGCGCGTGCTGATCGTTTCGCAGGCCATGCACGAACTCGCCGCAACACTCGTGGCTGAAGGCGCCGCGCAGGGCGTCGCCTGCTTCGTTGCTGGTGCGGCGCAAACGCTGCCCGGCTTCGCTTCGTTCGAAGCGGCGCTCGCCGGGGTCGATGCGAGCGCGCCGTTGCCACCTCTTCCGCGCGGACGCGACTTCCTCTATTCTTCGGGCACGACCGGCCTGCCCAAAGGCATCCGCAAGCCGCTCGTGCCGTTCGAGCAGCGCGATGCCGACGACACCGAAACCGCGGCATGGCGAAAGACTTTCGGCTTCAACGCCGATTCCGTCTACTTGAGCACCGCACCGCTCTATCACGCCGCGCCGCTGCGCTACCTCATGCGCATGCTGCACACGGGTGGGCGCGCCATCGTGCTGCAGAAGTTCGATGCCGAGGCTGCGCTCGACGCCATCGCGCGCTACCGCGTCACGCACAGCCAGTGGGTGCCGACGATGTTCATCCGCCTCCTGAATCTGCCCGAGACCACGCGCGCGCAATACGACGTGCGCAGCTTGCGCGTGGCGATCCACGCCGCCGCGCCCTGCCCGCCGCACAT
Organism: Paraburkholderia sp. CNPSo 3274; assembly: GCF_024206475.1. Lineage (GTDB taxonomy): Bacteria > Pseudomonadota > Gammaproteobacteria > Burkholderiales > Burkholderiaceae > Paraburkholderia. Next base: position 27,499 of record NZ_JAMBPR010000082.1, on the reverse strand, counting down.
CAAGGAGCAGATGATCGCGTGGTTCGGCCCGGTGATCTACGAGTACTACGCGGGCTCGGAAAGCGTGGGCCTCACGGCAATCGACTCCGACGAATGGCTCGCGCATCGCGGCTCGGTGGGTCGCTCGAAATACGGACAGATCCATATCATCGATGACGAGGATCACGAATTGCCCGTGGGCGAGATTGGCCGCGTGTTTTTTGAAGGCGGTCCCGCTTTCGAGTACCACAACGATCCGGCGAAGACGCGCAGCGTCTACAACCGCCACGGCTGGGCGACCTACGGCGACATCGGCCATGTCGATGCCGAAGGCTATCTGTACCTGAGCGACCGGCGCGTGGACCTCATCATCAGCGGCGGCGTGAACGTGTATCCGCAGGAGATCGAGAACGTGCTCGCCGAGCATCCCGCCGTGGCCGACGCCGCCGTAATCGGCGTGCCGCACGCCGAGTTCGGCGAGGCCGTGAAAGCAATCGTGCAGCCGCGCGAGCGCGACGGCGCGAGCCCGCAGCTCGCCGAGGAGCTGATGGCGTTTTGCCGCGAGCGCCTTTCGCCTATCAAGGTGCCGCGCTCGATCGAATTCGAGGAGGCGTTGCCGCGCCACGACAACGGCAAGCTGCTACGGCGCATTCTCAAGGAACGCTACCGCCAGCCCGCAGTTTGATATGGATAACGAAATAGCAAGTGAATCTGGAGACACCCCCGATGCGCACTGTATTCCGTGACGATCACGAGATTTTCCGCGAACAGGCCCGGCGCTTTATCGAGCGCGAAATCGTGCCGTTCCATCATCAGTGGGAACAAGACGGCATCGTGCCGAAGTCGATATGGCGGCGAGCGGGCGAGGAAGGGCTGCTTTGCTGCACGATTCCGGAAGAGTACGGCGGTGGCGGCGGCGACTTCGGGCACGCTGCCATCATGATCGAGGAGCTGGCACGCGTGAATGCGAGCGGCATCGGCTTTCCGCTGCATTCGGATATCGTCGCGCCTTATATCTTCGCGTACGGCAGCGAGGCGCAAAAGCGCGAGTGGCTGCCGAAGCTCGCGCGCGGCGAGCATATCGGCGCCATCGCCATGACCGAGCCGGGCACCGGCAGCGATCTCAAATCGGTGCGCACGACCGCGCGCAAAGACGCAGACCACTACGTCATCAACGGCCAGAAGACCTTCATCACGAACGGACAGAATGCGAGCCTCGTGGTGGTGGTGTGCAAGACCGCGCCCGAACTGGGCGGCAAGGGCGTTTCGCTGATCGTGGTCGAACAAGGCACGCCTGGCTTCAGCAAGGGCCGCAAGCTCGACAAGATCGGCCTGCGCGCGCAAGACACATCCGAGCTTTTCTTCGAGGACGTGCGCGTGCCCGTCACGCAGCGGCTTGGCGAAGAGAACCAGGGCTTCTCGTATCTCATGCGCGAACTGGCGCAAGAGCGGCTCGTGATCGCGGTGCGCGCTGCCGCGTCGATCGAGGGCATGCTCGAGCGCACGATCCGCTATACGCGCGATCGCAAGGTGTTCGGACAGGCCATCTTCGATTTCCAGAATGCGCGCTTCAAGCTCGCGCATGCGCGCGCGAAGGCGGAGATGGTGCGCACCTACGTCGATCACTGCATTGCGCGGCATCTGCGGCGCGAGCTTTCGCCCCTTGACGCCGCCATGGCGAAGCTCAACGCCACCGAACTGCAAAACCAGTTGCTCGACGAATTCCTGCAGTTGCACGGCGGTTACGGCTACATGTCCGAGTATGTGGTGGGCACCGCGTGGGTGGACGCGCGTGTGATGCGCATCTACGGCGGCACCGACGAGATCATGAAGGAAATCATCGCGCGCACGCTGTGAAGGCGCGTTAATCGACTCACCAGGAAGCAGGCAGGAAAGCACACATGATCAAGCCTTTGGAAGGCGTTACCGTCGTGGAATTCGCGGGGCTTGGCCCGGCGCCGTTCTGCGGCATGCTGCTCGCGCAAATGGGCGCACGCGTGATCTGCATCGGCCGCGAGGGCGCGGGCGCGCCGTCCGGACCGCTTGCGCGCGGGCGCGAATACGTTGCGCTCGACCTCAAGAGCCGCGACGACCTTGCACGCGCACTCGATCTGATCGCGAGCGCCGATGCGTTGATCGAAGGCTTTCGCCCAGGCGTGATGGAGCGGCTCGGCCTCGGCCCGCAAGTGTGCCGCGCGCGGCGCGCCTCGCTCGTCTACGGACGCATGACCGGCTGGGGGCAAACGGGGCCGCTCGCGCACACGGCGGGCCACGATATCAACTACATCGCGATCTCGGGTGCGTTGCATGCGGTGGGTCTCGCGGGCGGCGAGCCTGTAGTGCCGCTCAATCTGGTCGGCGACTTCGGCGGCGGCGGCATGCTGCTCGCGTTCGGCGTGGTGGCCGCAATTCTGCGCGCGCGTTCGACAGGCGAAGGCTGCGTGGTCGACGCCGCGATGACCGACGGCGCGGCCATGCTGATGAGCATGATGTACGGCTTCTACGCGGCGGGGCACTGGCAGGACGAGCGCGGCACGAATCTGCTCGACGGCGGCGCGCCTTTCTATCGCACGTATCGTTGCGCGGACAACCGCTATATCGCCGTGGGCTGCATCGAGCCGCAGTTCTACGCGGCGTTCATGAAAGGGATTGGCGCCGAAGACCTGCTCGAACTGCCACAGCGCGACCGTGCGCATTGGCCGCGCGTGCAGGAACGCATCGCCCAGGCGGTCGCCATGCGCACGCGCGACGAATGGACCACTGTGTTCGAGGGCAGCGATGCGTGCGTCACGCCCGTACTGAGTCTTGCGGAAGCACCGCTCGATGCGCACAACACGGCGCGCGGCGCGTTCGCACAGAGCGGCGGCGCGTGGCAGCCGCAGTGCGCGCCGCGCTTCGTGGACTACGGTGGCGAGGGCGTTTAACCTCGCACCGCACCCAGCGCTTCTTTATCGTCGGCGAGCAGCGAGAGCTGCCCGCTCGCCACGATATGGCTGAGCGGCGCCGGGCGGCCGAGCAGATAGCCCTGCACTTCGTCGCAGCCTTCGTCGGCGAGCAGCGTGAGCTGCGCCTCGGTTTCGATGCCTTCGGCCAGCACCGGAATGCCGAGGCTCTTGCCGAGCGCGAGCACCGCGCGAATGATCGCGGTGGCCTGGCGGCTCGACTCGGCCTCGCTGATGAAAGACTGGTCGAGCTTGATCTTGTCGAACGGGAACGAGCGCAGCGTGTCGAGCGACGAATAGCCGGTGCCGAAGTCATCCAGCGCGATATTCACGCCAATGGCCTTGATTCGCTGCAGCACGTCGAGCGAGCGCTCGCGGTCCGCGAAAATGGTCGTCTCGGTGAGTTCCAGCTCCAGCCGCTCGGGCGCGAGGCCGGTCTCGACCAGCACGGTCTCGACGAGCTTCGGCAGGTCCGCATGCGAGAACTGCACGGGCGAAAGATTCACGGCCACCTTGTAAGGCGGCAACCACGAAACGGCACGCGTGCACGCCTCGCGCAGCACCCAGGCGCCAATGCCGAGAATGAGGCCATTCTCTTCGGCGAGCGGAATAAATTCGGCGGGCGAGATGAAGCCAAGCCGCGGATGCTCCCAGCGCAGCAGCGCTTCATAGCCGCAAATTTCACCGCTCGCGATCGACGTCTGCACCTGGTAGTGCACGCTCAGCTGCCCGCGCGAGAGCGCCTCGCGCAAGTCGTGCGTGAGCGAACGGCGCGCCCGCGCGATCTCGTCCATCGCCGGCTCGTAGAAGCACACGGACTGCGCCAGGTCCGCCTTCGCGCGGTACATGGCGAGGTCGGCGTTGTTGATGAGCACGGTCTTGGTGGTGGCGTCGTCGGGATAGATGGCGACGCCAAGGCTCGCGCCCGAGAGCACTTCGGCGTCGTCGTAGCGCACCGGCCGGTACAGCGCGGTTTCGAGGCGCGAGAGCAGATCGCCGAGTTCCTCGCGCGAGGCGAAGCGGGTGAGCGCCACGAACTCGTCGCCGCCCACACGCGCTACGAACTCGCCTTCGCGCATCAGGCTCGAAAGACGCCGCGCAAGAATGCGCAGCACTTCGTCGCCGGCATGATGGCCGTGCAGGTCGTTGATTTCCTTGAAGCGGTTCAGGTCGATGCCAATGAGCGCGAGCTTGCGCGTGTCCTGCGTGCGCGCCAGTTCGGCGTCGATGCGGACGTTGAAGCTCGCGCGATTGGGCAGCCCGGTGAGCATGTCGCTCATCGCCATCGTGCGCAGATGCTCGACGGATTCGGCGCGCACGCTGTCGTCGAGCAGAAAGCTCACGCAGCCCGCACCCGCGATCACGAGCGCCATGCACGCCACGGCGAGCGCGAGCGCATGCAGCGCGGCGGGATTCGAAAAGTGTCCGTCGATCGGCATCGGCACGACCTGGAATGCGGACATGCCGGTGAAGTGCAGCGCGGCGATGGCGAGTGCGAGCACGCCCGCCACGACGCGAGCGGAGGCGTCGGCGCTTGCCCGCGCGCTGGCCGCGTTCTCCTGCAGGCGCCTCGCGGCCGCGCCGGCGAGATGCAACGCAAGCGCGCTGATCGCGACCGCCAATGCGATCGACAAGGCGATCCCGACGCGATTCCAGATCACGATGCCTTCCACACGATACGCGAGCATGCCCGCGTAATGCATGAGCGCGACCGCCAGCCCGACGACCGCGCCGCCCAGCGCGGGCGCCGCGCGCGTGAGACGGTTCGCGGCCTGACTCGTCGCGAGCAGAAATCCCGCGAAACTGCCCACGAGCGCGATGAGCAGCGACGTGATGGTCAACACGGGATCGAATGCGATCGGCACACCCGGTTCGAAGCCGAGCATGGCGACGAAGTGTGTGCACCAGATATCGGCGGCTGCAACGACGGCCGCGATGAACGACCAGCCCATGCGCTGCAGCGAACGCGTAGCGAACGCGCGCAGGACGAGCCGTGCGGTGACCCACGAGCCCGCGGCGCAGATCAGCAGCGCGACGACGACGAGCCACAGGTTGTGCTTGTAGACGATGCAGCCCACCACGCTCATCATGGGAAGATCTCCTTGTTCACCACTCGTTCACCCAGGGCGTCGCACGACATTATCACGACAATGCGACGAGGCCGAGCACCTCTCGCAGCTTCGCGCTCGTCGCGTGCAGCGACGACGACGCGGCGGCCGCTTCGTTGACCAATGCGGCGTTGCGGCGCGTGGTGTCGTCCATCTGCGCGACCATGGCGTTGACCTGCTCGATACCCTGCGCCTGCTCGTGGCTCGACGCCGTGATTTCGCCCATGATGTCGGCCGCGCGGCCAATGCTGCGCACCACACTTTCCATCGCGGCGCGCGCCTCGCCGGCGAGCTGCGTGCCCGCGCCGACTTCGTTCGCCGAGTTCTCCACGAGCTGCTGGATCTCGCGCGCGGCGGCCGAGGCGCGCTGCGCGAGGCTGCGCACTTCGCCGGCGACCACGGCGAAGCCGCGTCCCTGTTCGCCTGCGCGCGCGGCTTCCACGGCCGCGTTGAGCGCCAGAATGTTGGTCTGGAACGCGATGCCCTCGATCACATCGACGATCTCGAAGATGCGCTTGGCCGAGGCTTCGATAGCGCCCATCGTCGTGGTCATGCGCGCGACGACGTCGTCGCCTGCCTGCGCGACCGTCGACGCTTCGCGGGCGAACGCGCTCGCCTTGACCGTGCGCGTGAAGACGTCCATCGAGGCGACCGTCTCTTCCAGGCTGCCCGCCTGGTGTTCGGTGCGCGCGCTCAGGTTCGCGTTGCCTTCCGCGATTTCGAGCGCGGCCTGCTCGACGTGCGCCGTGCTCGTGCTCACCTCGTGCATGGCGCGCGCCATCTGGCCGATCGCCCCCTTGAGCGCGACCGCCGTGGGCGCGCTTGCGGGAATGCCGTCCACGGCGAGGCACACCTCGCGCTCGCGCACCACGCTGCGCACGATGTCCGACAGCTCCGCCGCCTCGATGGCCGCCACGCGCAGACGATGCGCGAGCACGATCTCGACGGCTGTTTGCGCGACCACGTAGGCGGCATGCAGCAGCACGCGCGGCAGGTTAGCCTCGCGCGTGCAGTACACGGCGAAGTTGAGCGCCTGCAGCCGGTCGAACGCGAGGTGATGCACCGCGAAGAATCCCGCGGCGAGCACGATCGGGCGCCAGTCGCGATAGACGAGCAACAGGCCCAGCAGGACGAACACGCCGAAATGGAATTCGGTGACACCATGCGCCGCCTGGATATGCAGCGCGACGAGCGCGGCATTGGCGAGCGTGAGCACGACGCGGGAAAGCGCCGTGCCGCGCGCGCAGAAAAACACCAAGCTGCCGGCGCCGAGGAACAGCGCGGCGCCTACGAGCGCGAGCTGCGGTTCGTAATAGCTGAAGCCGATCAGCACCGCCGCGATAGCGGAGAGAACGAGCGTGGAATACATCACCGCGTCGGCGGCGCGCGCGACGTCGTCGAGCGCGCGAATGGCCACGCGCGGTTGCGAGCCGGACGGTCGAAGCGACTGCGCGCGACCCGGCGAATCTGCCAGCATGAACGACACTTGGATCAGGAAAAAAAGTTGCGGTAGGCGTAAATGCGGCGGCGGCTGGTGGACCTTGATGCACCTGATTGAATTCGGCTGCAAAAAGAGCCGCCGTAATGGCGTCGGCGCGACTCGTTGGCGGGCCCGGCAAGATAATCGGGACCCGCGCACGAGTTTACGGCAGCAAATGGGGAAACTTCAGGAAACCCTTTACAGGACAAGTATTTGCAAACGTTTGCAGCGTTTTGGTCCTATTTTAATTTTTGCAAGGGATGTAAATGCATTGATTTACTTTTGTCGAAAGACAGTTGCCCCCGACTTCCGCCACTCGCGGCAGGAGAAATTACCAATAGCACGCTCGTTCTATTTTAGGTACGCTAGGCACCTTCTCCTCTCATGATGCGAGACCGTTCCGCCATGTCGCTGATTCTTTCCCGCCGCGATCTGAACTTCCTGCTCTACGAATGGCTCGATGTCGAAAGCCTCACGCGCATTCGGCGCTACGCGGACCACTCGCGCGAGACCTTCGACGCCGCGCTCGACACCTGCGAGAAGATCGCCACTGACCTCTTCGCGCCGCACAACAAGAAGAACGATCAGCACGAGCCGCACTTCGACGGCGAGACGGTCACGATCATCCCCGAGGTGAAGACGGCGTTGAAGGCATTCAGCGATGCAGGCTTGATGGCCGCGGGCCAGGACTACGAATACGGCGGCATGCAGTTGCCGCTCGTCGTCGAGAAGGCGGGCTTCGCGTGGTTCAAGGGGGCGAATGTCGGCACGAGCGCCTATCCGTTCCTCACCATCGGCAACGCGAACCTGCTGCTCGCGCATGGCAGCGCAAAGCAGATCGACACCTTCGTGCGCCCCGAACTGGAAGGCCGCTACTTCGGCACGATGTGCCTTTCGGAGCCGCAAGCGGGTTCGTCGCTTTCGGATATCGCCACGCGCGCCGACTTCGAATGCGATTCCCCGCTCGGCGCGCAATATCGTCTGCGTGGCAACAAGATGTGGATCTCAGGTGGCGAGCACGAGCTTGCCGAGAACATCGTGCACCTCGTGCTCGCCAAGATTCCCGGTCCCGACGGCAAGCTCATTCCGGGTGTCAAAGGCATCTCGCTGTTCGTCGTGCCCAAGTACCTCGTGAACGAGGACGGCTTGCGCGGCGAGCGCAACGACGTCGTGCTCGCGGGCCTCAATCACAAGATGGGGTATCGCGGCACGACGAACTGCCTGCTGAATTTCGGCGAAGGCACGCAGCACACGCCAGGCGGACGCGCGGGCGCGATCGGCTATCTCGTGGGCGAGCCGCATCACGGGCTCGCGTCCATGTTTCACATGATGAACGAGGCGCGCATTGGCGTGGGGCTCGGCGCGACGATGCTCGGCTATACCGGTTATCTGCATGCGCTCGATTACGCGCGCAACCGTCCGCAAGGGCGTCCTTTGGGCGCGGCGGGAAAGGATCCGGCTTCGCCGCAGGTGAGGCTTGTGGAGCACGCCGACGTGCGCCGCATGCTGCTCGCACAAAAGAGCTATGTGGAAGGCGCGCTCGCGCTCAACCTCTGGTGCGCCAAACTCGTGGACGAAGCGAGCGCCGCCAGCGGCACGGAGCGCGAGCCGCTCTCGCTGCTGCTGGACCTGCTCACGCCCATCGCGAAGAGCTGGCCTTCGCAATGGTGTCTCGCCGCCAACGATCTCGCCATCCAGGTGCACGGCGGCTATGGCTACACGCGCGAGTACAACGTCGAACAATTCTATCGCGACAACCGGCTCAATCCGATCCACGAAGGCACGCACGGCATTCAGGGGCTCGACCTGCTCGGCCGCAAGGTCGTCATCAAGGACGGTGCGGCGCTCAAGATCTTCGCGGAGCGCGTGCAGGCTACGCTCGATCGTGCACAAGCTTCGGGCGCGGCGGACGAGGCACCCACGCAAGCGCGCTCGCAGCCGCACTCGGGCGGCTCACGAAAGTCACGCGGCAGTTATGGGCAGCAGGCGACCCGGCGGTGACACTCGCCAACGCTTCGGTGTACCTGGAAGCATTCGGCCACGTGGTCATGGCCTGGGTGTGGCTCGAACAAGCGCTCGTGGCAGGCGCTGCGCTCGCCGCGCCTGCTAAAGCAAGCGGCGACGAGGTGGACTTCTATCGCGGCAAGCTCGCGGCGGCCGCTTACTTCTTCGCTTGGGAGTTGCCGAAAACAGGCGCGCAGTTCGATCTGCTCGCCTCGCTCGACCGCACCACGCTCGACATGCAGGACGCGTGGTTCTAGAGCCGCGACCACGACGCGCCGGTTCCCTGGCGAGTGCCCTGAGCGTAAGCAAAGCGCCCCAAAAGACCGGACTGGCGTCGGCCTTTTGGGGCGCAGCCCGATGCCTCACCCGAGGCATCGGATCAGTTCACTAGCGTTGGAGCGTCAGTTCGCCGCCTGCTGCTCGAAACGCCTGAGCAGGTCGTTGCCGCGCGAGTTGGCCGAGTCGAGCGCCTGCTGCGGCGTCTTGGCGCCCGTCCACACCTGTTCGAGTTCCTCGTCCACGATCGTGCGGATCTGCGGCATGTTGCCAAGGCGCAGGCCCTTGGTCCACGGCAGCGGCGGCTTGTTGAGCATCTGCTTCGTGGCCGTGTCGGCGCCCGGATGCGACGCGTAGAAACCCTGTTGCTGCGTGAGTTCGTACGCGGCCTTCGTCACCGGCAGATAGCCCGTGTCCTGATGCCACTTCGCGGCGACGGCCGGCGAGCTCAGGTACGCGAGGAACTTCGCCACGCCCTTGTAGACCTCGGGGTTCTTGCCGCCCAGCACCCACAGGCTCGCCCCGCCGATGATGGCGTTCTGCGGCGCGCCCTTCACGCTCGGGTCGTACGGCATCATGCCGGTGCCGAACTTGAACTTCGCATATTGCTGCACGTTCGCCAGCGCGCCCGACGAGCCCATCATGATGCCGCAATCGCCGCTATAAAACTTGGCCGTGGCTTCGTCCTTGCGGCCCACATAGGTGAAGGTGCCCTGCTTCGCCATGTTCTGCAGGAAGGCGATGTGCGCGACCTGCAGCGGCTTGTTGATTTCGAGTTGCGCGTCGAGCCCGTCAAAGCCGTTGTTGCGCGTCGCGATCGGTGCGCCATGCCACGCGCTGTAGTTCTCGATCTGGATCCAGCCCTGCCAGCCGGTAGTGAAGCCGCAGCTCATGCCCGAGGCCTTGAGCTTCGCGGCGGCTTCGGCGACTTCGGGCCAGGTTTTCGGCGGCGCGTCGGGCAAGCCGGCCTTCTTGAAGGCGTCGCGATTGTAGTAGAGCACCGGGGTCGAGCTGTTGAACGGCATCGACACCAGATGGCCCGTCTTCGCGTCGCTGTAGTAGCTCGCGATGGTCGGTACGAAGCCCTTTTCGTCGAGCGGCACGCCGGCGGTCTTCATCACGTCGTACACGGGCAGCACGGCCTTCTTCGCGTTCATCATCGTGGCGGTGCCAACTTCGTACACCTGCAGGATGGCGGGCGCGTCGCCGCTGCGATAGGCCGCGATGCCGGCGGCGAGCGTCTGGTCGTAGGTGCCCTTGAAGACGGGCACGATCTTGTATTCGCTCTGCGACGCGTTGAATTGCTGCGCGATCGCGTTCACGCGCTCGCCGAGTTGGGACTCCATGGCATGCCAGAACTGGATCTCCGTGGCGGCATGCGCGGCTTGCGCCCCGCCCGCCAGCACCACGGCGGCGATCAGCGCGCGCAAGCGGCCGCGCGAACCTGCGCGTTGCATCTCGTGCTTTTTCATCTGGGTCTTCTTCCTGTTATTGATCGTTGTCCCGGCGCATGCGCGCGAAGAGGCGTGGCTCGGGACTTTGGTTCAGGACTTCGATTTTCGACTTCGATACATCGGGCCGCCCGCCAGCGGTCGCTTGCACGTGCGCACGGCACCCTCGGCCCAAGGCAGAGCAAGGGTAGCACAGCGAATGGGACGCCCGTGTGATGGCTCGTGCCGCGGCGTGTCAATGGTCCACGGGATCGTGGCAACAGACGCAGAGCTTGTTGCCTTCGGGGTCGCGAAAGTACGCGCCGTAGTAGTTCGGGTGATAGTGCGGCCGCAGGCCGGGCGCGCCCTCGTCGGCGCCGCCGTGCGCGAGCGCGGCGGCGTAAGCGGCGTCGAGCAGATAGCGGCCACGATATTTATTTAGACATTCTTATCAATAACGAAAATGGGCCGCAAAAAAACAACGCCAGCGCATGTCGCAACCTTGTGAAGCCGCACTGGCGGCACATTCGCGCTCGTGCGATTTCTGAAACTCAGTCTTTCCGTTTTTCAGATTCGTCCATGGAAGGCGTTACGCATAATCGCCGCTGAATTTCGGGGCGTCGGCAAAACCGTGCCTTAGCGTGCCTTCCCGCGCCGCGATTTCACTCTCACACATGCCACTCATCAACGAAGACCATTCAATGAAAAGAACCGCTCTCGCCGCCGCCTTCACGCTGGCATCGTTTGCCTCCATCGCACACGCGCAAAGCAGCGTGACGCTCTACGGCTCGCTCGACACCTCCGTTGCCTGGTTCGGCAACCAGCAAGGCAAGAACGGCTCGGGCGGTACGTTCCAGATGATGTCCGGCAACCTCTCGCCGAACCTCTGGGGCCTGCGCGGCGCCGGGCTGCGTCACAAGTTCTGATTCGCATCGCAGGAGGCGCGCGCGGCGAGCGCGCCGGAAATCGCTCGCCGCCATGAACTTCGGCTATAATCGCCCCCTGTCTTAGGGGAGTAGTCTGCAACGCCTGCTTTGGCGTTGCGCCGCCGTCAACATAATTGGTGCCCCCCGCACCATGGCGCCGGCAGCCGTATTGCGGATCATTGCAGCGAATTGCTGCAATTGCGCGGCCTGACGAGACCTATGACGTTTTCCCTTTCACCCGAGCCGGGCGAAGGGAAGCGTCATGGTTTCGGTGCCCGGCTCGCACATCACGGCAAAAACAATGACTCGTCTCGCCCCGCATCACCTCCTCATTTGCGCCGCGGAGCGTTCGTCATGATTTTGACGTTCGCCCTGCTCATTGCCGCGGCCGGCATCATCTATTTGTCCTGCGAGACCTTCGTCAATAGCGTCGAGTGGCTCGGCTATAAGCTCAAGGTCACGCAAACCGCCACCGGCACGATCCTCGCCGCATTCGGCACGGCGCTGCCCGAGAGCGTGGTTACGCTCGTTGCCGTCGCTTTCGGCGGCGATCCCGCGCACAAGGAAATTGGCATCGGCGCCGCGATTGGCGGGCCGCTCGCGCTCAGCACGATCGCCTATGCCGTAGTGGGCTTCGCGTTGCTCGCGACAGCGAAACGCGTGGGCCGCGAGCGCGCGGCCCACGTCGACGTGAATACGCGCCGTCTGCGCCGCGACCAGCTATGGTTCCTCGCGATCTTCGTCGCGAAGATCGCGCTCGGGCTCGTGGTGTTCAGCCTCAAGCCGGTACTGGGGATCGCGTTTCTCGCGGCCTACGGGTTCTACTGCTGGAAGGAGCTTTCCGCCGAAGATGGCGGCGAGGTGGAAGGCGATCTCGAGCCGCTGAAGCTGCGCCCGCATGACGAAAATCCGGCCATGATGTGGATTTTGCTGCAGACGCTGGGTGCGCTCGCGGTGATCTTCGCGGCCTCGCATCTGTTCGTGCAGCAGATCGGCGCCGTGGGGCCGTGGCTCGGCCTGAGCCCGCAGTTGACCGCCGTGTTGTTCAGCCCGATCGCCACTGAGTTGCCCGAGATCATGAACGCGATCATCTGGGTGCGTCAGGGCAAGGAGCGGCTGGCACTGGCGAACATCAGCGGCGCGATGATGATTCAGGCCACCATTCCCACGGCGTTCGGCCTCTTCTTTACGCCGTGGCATCTCGGCACGCCTTCGATTCTCGCGGCCGTGACGACCATGGTCGCCATCCTGTTCCTGCAATGGGCGTTTCGCGCGCCGAAGGTGCGCAGCCGTCAGCTCACGCATGTCGGCTGGCTCTATGCGGTGTTCGCTGCGCTGCTGTTCGTGGTGTGACGCGGTTCCGGGCAAGCTCAGGCTGCCGCGGCGGCGCCTGCGTGGTGATGGAGCCAACGGATCATGTCCGAATGCCTGACCACGCCGACGAGCCGCCGCGCATCGTCCATCACCGGAATGTCGTGGTACGCGTGCTCGATGAAGATCGGCACCAGATGCGCGAGCGGCGTGGCGCGATGAACCGCGTGCACGCCGGCCGCCATCACGGCTTCCACCGTTTCTTCCACGCGCGCCGACTCGCGCAGCGCCGCGCGGCGCAGCACGGTCCAGAAGCGCTTGAGGCCAGCCGCCGGAGCAAGGTCGCCGAGCGCGTGATGCGTGACGACGCCGACCACGCGGTCCATCGCGTCGACCACGGGCAGCGTCGAAGCACCGTGGCGGCGGAACATCTCACGCGCCGCCCGCGCACCCATTGTCGCGGGCACGGCGGGACAGCCAATCGACATGATTTCCTCGCAAGTTAGTTGTTCGAACGATTTTTGCGGAAAATCCAACGGCTCCAGTAGATGTTGCGAGAGCGCGGCAAGCGGCGCGGCAGCGGCCGCCGGTGTGGGACGAAACGCGGCGCGCGGATAGCGGTGCCCGGTCAGCGCGTGGAAGGCGAGCGCCGCACTGAGCAATGCAACGGACTGGAACGCGATCGGCGCGAGCACGAAGTGAAAGCCGAGCGCATGAACAGCGGGGCCGCCGAGCACGGCGGTCAACGCGACCGCGCCTGAAGGCGGATGCACGCAGCGGCACAGAAACATCGCGCAGATCGCGAGCGCTACCGCCACGGAAGCCGCCGCGACCGGCGACGCGATCCATTGCGCGCACACCACGCCCACCAGCGCAGAGACGAAGTTGCCGCCAAGAATTGACCACGGCTGCGCAAGCGGACTGTCCGACGCGCCGAACAGCAGCACCGCAGAAGCGCCCATGGGCGCCACGAGCAGCGGGATATCGCCCGCCGCGCCGAACATCAAGTGGGTTGCGAATCCAGTCAACGCGATGCCGATCAACGCTCCGGCACAGCGCCGTCCCCGCTCGCGCCATTGCGGCGCGGCCGGGTTGGGCACGAAACTCGTCAACCATTCGATGAGCGCGGTGCGAGACATAGCTGGGTTTGCTGGTCGGTATGTCGGCCAGATTACCGACGTGCGGCGAATATCAACAATTGATATTTCTGTGCGTACATATAATTCATCCTGTATGCATGTTTGGATTCGCCGCACGCATTTTCCCCGCCAATTCGGAATCGTTTGGTCTAGAATAACGACATGAAATCCGATACCCGTTCTGGCCCCGGCCGTCCACGCGAATTCGACGAGCAGGAAGCCGTGCAGAACGCGCTCGAGGTATTTCGCGCGCGTGGTTATGCCGCAACGTCGCTGCCTGACCTGATCGAAGGTACGCAACTCTCGCGCGGCAGCCTCTACAAGGCGTTTGGCGACAAGCATCAGCTCTTTCTCGCGGCGCTCGACTTCTATACCGAGCGTGGTATCGCCCGGCTCACGCGCAACTTGCGGCACGCCTCGGCGCGCACCGCGCTGCGCGAAGCGCTGCGTCATTACGTGCGCCTTTCCGCCGGCCTCGAAGGGCTTGCGGGCTGCCCGGTTACAGCCGCCGCGACCGAGTGCCTGCCCTTCGACGCCGAAGTGAAAGCCCGCGTCACGGACATGTTCACGCGCATGCAGGCACTGCTCGCCGGCGCGATCCGGCGTGGCCAGGCAGCGGGCGAACTGGCCGCCGACCAACATGCCGACGATCTCGCCCGCTTCCTGCTCTGCACGATCGAAGGCATGCGCGTGCTGGGCAAAACCGACGCCGGTGAAAAGGCAATGAATGCGATTGCTGAAATCGCGCTGAGCGCCATCCCCTAGTTTTTTTTGGCTAATTAGGAACCGAACAGTCCCATATGGAGGCCGCATGACAAACCTTTCGACTGTGGAATTGCCGCCTACGCGAGCGGGCGCGCGCACCTGGTGGGCCTTGACCGTGTTACTGATGGGCACGCTGTTGCCGCCACTCGACTTCTTCATCGTCAACGTTGCGCTGCCGTCCATGCAGGCCGACCTGCATGCCAGCGGCGGCATCGCCCAACTGGTGATTTCCGCTTATGCGGCGACCTACGCCATCTTTCTCATCACAGGCGGCCGGCTCGGCGACCTGTACGGCCGGCGGCGTATCTTCCTCGTGGGGATACTCGCGTTCGCGGCCGCTTCGGCCGTATGCGGGCTCGCCAGTTCGCCCGCTGCGCTGGTGACGGGACGCATTCTCCAGGGCGGTGCCGCGGCCGTCATGGCGCCCCAGGCGCTCGCGTCGATCCACGCGCTCTTTCCGGCGCATCAGAAGGGGCTCGCGCTCAGCCTTTTCGGCACGGCTTATGGGATCGCTGCGGTCGCCGGCCAGGCGCTCGGCGGCGTGCTCGTTTCGGCCAACGTATTCGGACTCGGCTGGCGCAGCATTTTTCTCATCAACCTGCCAGTCGTGATCGTGGCCGCGCCCACGGCGTACTGGCTCGTGCGTGAGAGCCGCTCGGACCACCCCGCGAAGCTCGATCCCGGCGGCATGGTCTTGCTCGCCGTGGCGCTGGCTGCGCTCGTCGTTCCGTTGATCGAAGGCCGCGAGCGCGGCTGGCCATTCTGGACGTGGGCGTTGCTCATTGGCGCCGCGCCCCTGTTCGCGATCTTCTGGCGCTATGAGGCGCGCGTCGCGAACGCCGGGCGCGATGCACTCGTGCCGCCCATCATCTTCGCCGCGCCTGGTCTCGTGCGCGGGCTCGTCGCCACACTCTTCTTCTATTCGCTCGCACCGTTCTTCATGATGTTCGCGATTTACGTGCAGCGTGCGCTCGGGCTCGCGCCACTCGAAGTCGGGCTGCGTATTCTGCCCGTGGGCATCGGCTTTCTGATCGGGCCGCTGCTCAATCCGCTGATCGTGCGCCAGTTCGGCCATCGTGCGGCGGCGGCAGGCATGGCAATCGAGGGCTGCGGATTAATTTGGACTGCCATGCTTGTTCACGATGCTCAACTGCACGCGCTGAGCGCATCGCTCTTTCTAATCGGCTTCGGCCAGGGCGTGGCGCTGCCCGCACTCGTCAGGCGCAATGTCGAATGTGTCGATCGACGCTGGTCCGGTCTTGCCGCTGGGCTCGTCAGCTCGGTTTTGCAGGTGAGTGCCGCGCTCGCCGTGGCGCTGCTCGGTGGCTTGTTCTTCGCGCTTGCCGGGCCGGATTCGAACAGCGCGCACGTGGCTCGCGCGTTTGCGACGACCGTTGCGATTATTGGCATTCTGCTTTTCGCTGCAGCGTTTCTCGCCGGCGGCCGCAATAATCACGTGCCGCAATTGCGCAAACAGCACGTATGAGAATAAGTCCTCCCAGCGCGCGCTGCATGAAACGATGGCCATCCGTCGGGCCGCGTTATTAGCACGGCCTGTGCGCCATGCCGCCATGACGGGAAAGCGAATCGTCGCTTTCTAAATTTGTTTTCATCTGGAGTCGTGCCGCAAAGCGACGCCGCCTCGATCAAGCCGGGCATGCACGCCACGCTCACCGTGCCCGAGCGCCCCGGCGTGAAGTTCGACGCGAAGCTCGTGGACACCGACCAGTCGATCTCGCCCGCTTCGGGCACGATGCTCGTGCAACTCGCCGTGGACAACAAGCAAGGCCTGCTCTTCCCCGGCGAGTACACCGAAGTCCACCTTGCGATGCCGGGCGACGCGCACGCGCTCTTCGTGCCCGCAAGCGCGCTGATCTTCCGCGCGCATGGCATGCAAGTCGCCGTCGCGGACGTGCATCAGCACGTGCAGTTGCGCGACGTGACGATCGGCACGGATCTCGGTACGCGCGTGGAGATCACTTCTGGCCTGCACGCGAGTGAGCGCGTGATCGACAATCCACCGGATTCGCTCGCGAGCGGCGACCTCGTGCGCCTGGCGTCCGCCAACGCGCCTGGCGCGCAATCGACGCAAACTGCAGCCATGCACGACCCGGAGCGTGCGCATGGCTAAGCGGTCCGTGCCTGCGCACACGTTGCGCGCCGTTGCGCTTGCAGCGGCCCTGCTGCTCTCGGCGTGCTCATTCGCGCCCACGTATCACGGGCCCGCCACGGCCATCCCGACTCGCTTCAAGGAAGCGGGCGACTGGCAGACGGCACGCCCCGCAGACCAGCCCCCGCGCGACGGGTGGTGGCGCGCGTTCGACGACCCCGTGTTGAATCAGCTCGAGCCGCAGGTTGCGAAAGCGAATCCGAATGTCGCGGCAGCGCTCGCGCGTCACGACGAAGCCGATGCGCTCGTCGCGCAGGCGCGTTCCGCGCTGCCGCCGACGGTCGGCGCAGAGGCGAACGTCTCGCGCGAGCGCCAGTCGGCGCTACGTCCGCTGCCCGGCTCGGATCAGCCGAACGTGTACAACTCGAACACGCTCGACGTGGGGATCGGCTACGACCACGACCTGTGGGGCAAGGTGCGCAACGAGGTGAAGGCAGGCGAGGCCTCGAGCCCAGCCAACTGAGCCTGCAGGCGAAGCTCGCCACGACGTGGTTCGACCTGCTCGGACTCGACCAGCAGGCGAAGCTGCTCGGCGACACCATCGCCGCCTATCGTCACGCGCTGGAGCTGACCGAGAGCCGCCATCGCGCCGGCATCGCTTCTTCGCTCGATGTCTCGCGCGCGAAAACGCAGCTCGCCTCGGCGCAGGCCGCAGCCGATGACGTGAGCGCGCGCCGTGCGCTCTACGAGCACGCCATCGCCACGCTCATCGGCGTGCCGGCCTCGCAGTTCAACGTCGCGCCCAACGAGATGTGGTCAATCGGTCCCACGCTCGTGATGACGATCTTCGATGGCGGGCGCCGCGCGGCGGTCATGCGCGGCGCGCAGGCGAAGCTCGCCGAAAACGGCGCGCAGTACAAGGCCACGGTGCTGGGCGCGTTCCAGCAGGTCGAGGACAACCTCGCGCTGCTGCATCATCTCGGCGACGAAGCACAGCGCGAAGACGAGGCGCTCACAGCGGCGCAACGCACCCTCACGCTCTCGATGTCGCGCTACCGCGACGGCGTGGTGAGCTACCTCGACGTCGTGACGGCGCAAACGACGGAACTCTCCACGCAAATCGCCTCGCTGGAACTGGACACACGGCGCCTGGACGCCACCGTGGGCCTCATACAGGCGATAGGCGGCGGCTGGAGCACGCAGGATCTGCAGGAGGACAAGGCGGCTTCCTGAACGCCCCCTGAAGCGACGGTAGCCGCCTTTATCGCCATTCGAACCCCGCCTCTGCGCGGGGTTTTTCTTTTCAGCGAATCCTGTCACGTCGATAAACATTTCTTCATGGTGCTGCATCGGGTTCGATAGGGTGACCTAACTATTCTACTCACACCGGGATGCGATTTATCGCATTCGCTAACCGGCTAACCGATCTCACTCCTGGAGGAATAGTCACATGAAGGCTCTCATGATCATCGCTGCGCTCACCGGTGTCGTCGCCACCACGTCCGCTTTTGCGCAAACCTCGGCACCTGCGGCCGGCGCACAGGCCAGCCAGCCCGCGGCAGCCACCCAGGTCGCTGCGAACGACACGGCCTCCACGGTTGCGCCCGGCGGATGGGTACCGCCTTATGGGCAAGCGGTCCATGAAAAGACGCGCGCCGAGGGTGTACCACGAGCTCGTTCAGGCGGAGCAGGACGGTCAGCTTGCGTACCTGAACTCCACGCTCTACGCGCACTGAGCACGGCAGGCGGGGTTTTTCAGGCACGGGTGAACGGCACGCTCTCAGCGTGCCGTTTGCTTTTTGATGTTAACAAACCCATGCACCCGCGTTCGGATAGGTAACCGGATCCCACAAACGGTTACCTCGAAGCGCGAATCAGTCGGACGTCGGCAAGGTCAGTTGGTAACCGCAGCGGCTGATGGTATCGATGCGCACATCGATACCCTGGCGCGCGAGCTTGCGCCGCAGCCGCGAAACGACGAGGTTGACGGTCGAAGCGTCGATGTCGTCCTTCTCGGGCCACGCGTAGCGGATCATCTGGTCGCGCGGCACGGGCACGTTGGTTTGACGCAGCAGGCATTCGACGAGCAGGTACTCGCGGCGCGTGAGTTCCGCGCGGCGCGCGCCCTCCACGAACTCGCGCGTCCCTGCATCGAGCTGCGGCGCGTTCTGGACGGGCTGGGCGCCGTTTGCGGCCTGCGCGGGCAGTCCACCCTGCACGCCGCCGCCGCACGCCGCCGTGGTGCGCAATAGCGCGTGCATGCGCTCGTGCATCTCGATGAACGAGAACGGATAGCGAAAACACGCGTCGGCGCCCGCGCGCAGCACCTTCGAGCGCTCGCTCGCGCTCGCTTCGATGCCGAGCACGGCGATGATCGTCGCGCCAGCCGTGACCCTGGAGAGCCCGGGAAGGATGCCGTGCAGCGCAGGCAGCAGCGCGCCGTCTAGCGCCATCACGATCACCGCATCGAATGGCTCCTCTCCAGCGACGAAAAGGCCGTCGCGCAGGTCTTCCGCGCGCTGCAGGCTATGCGCGCTTTCGTGCAGCGCCTTCTGGAGCCAGGCACCTTCGGCGTGATTCGGGGAGATGAGGAGTATGCGCATGACTGCGAGTGCCCGACGGCTGGACGGGAGATGTCAGGCGAGGGAGCGCGGCCAGCATTCCACGCTCATGCGCGTACCCGGGCCGCCTGGCTTCTCGCCCGCCAGTTCGCGGGCATCGTTGATGCGCAGCGTGAAATCGTGGACGCGCACCACCGCGGCCACGACGCAAAGCCCCAGGCCCGAGCCGGCGATATGACGCACCGCCTCGCCGCGATAGAAGCGCTGCAGGACCGCCGCGCGCTCGCCAGGCGCGATGCCGGGACCGTTGTCCGCCACTTCGAGCAGGGGGCCGAGCGGCGTCGAGCGCAGCGTCACGCTCACCACGCCGCCTTGCGGCGCGAACTTGATCGCGTTGTCGATGCGCGAATCGAAGTAGCGCAGTTGCCAGCGCAGGCCGCTGTCGGTCTCGCGCATCATCGCGCGTGTTACGGAATATTCGATGACGCCAAGCAGCGCCATGAACGCGAGCGAGAAGATCGTTGCGTAAGCGGTGAACCAGCGGAACGTGGTCGTCTGCCAGTGCTCGTGGCCACTGTCCCGCACGTTCGGCGCCGCCCGCGACGACGCTGGAACGAACAGGCCACGCCCGAGCGCAACCCAGGCAGGCAGTTTCATCGCGCGCCTCGCATGCGGGGCCCCGCGTCGCGCACGGGCGGCACACGGGCGGCCGCGCGCCGGGCGCGCGGCGCTTTCTCGCTGACTGACATGGCTACCCCCGTTGGCAATGAAGGGTCGTCTCGACGACTCACTGGCGAACCAACGAACGCGGATACGCTCGTGCCTGGCAATCATAGTGGCGCGCCCTCGACACAACGGCATCACGGCAATGAAGAGCGCGTCATTTTCTTGCTGGTGCGTGACGCGCACCTGTCATTCTGTCATTTCGTGCGTACGCGAGGTCTCGCGTCACGGAGGGTGGGGCAACGGCAGATGAACCTTTTGTCATCCGGCTGAGCCCGATCCAGCGTCAGCAGTTCCTTATCCTCGAATCCGCTTGTTCGCGCATTCGCGCTTTGTCATTTCGTTGCGGGTTCATCAAAAGGAGGATTCAACATGAAGTCATGGCTGAAGTTCGTATGGGTGCCGTTTGTGGGAGCGGTGAGCGTAAGCGCGGTCGCCGCGCCGCATCTGACTCAGCAGGAATGCCACAGCTACCCGTTCGTCAAACCGGCACACGAGGTCACGCATTCGGATCTGATACGGGGACTCAAGGAACTCGAGGCGGTGGGCTACGAGCCTAACTCTGACGACAATACCTATCCCGCCAATATCGAAGCCGCCCAGCAGCGTCTCACGGACGTGTATCGCAGCGATTGCCTGCCGCAGCACACCGCGGCCGCGGTGACCTTTCCTGCGAATTCAGACTGAGATCGGCCGCCCGGCGGCCCGTAGGTCCCCGATGGACTTTGTGCAGTGCACCTTGTCCGGTTTCTGCCGGGCTTTCCGTAATCTCCTGGGCTAGCGGCCCATGTGGTCCTTCAGCTGCTCCCATATTTGGTGACCTGAACTGGGTAACCGGAAATGGGAGGAGGCATTGGTGCACGGGTAGTTTTCCCGGTCGCTTGTTCTTGAGACCGGGATTGGTGGCGAGTCCTGGGCGACGGCCAGTTAGCTCAGCAGTCGCGCTGCGTAGGGCTTGCCAGCTATTCGATCGGTCCCATAGGCAGTTACCTTGAACGAAGTACCGCACCATATCCGGAGACCATTCAAGGATTTTTCTCAGGAAATCATGGATCTAACTCAACATCTGAATGTCATGTCTGAGGAGTGCGTGGCTTAGGTAGAGGCCTATGGTGCCCGCAATGCCTTGATAGACGGGCTAGGTAACCGGGAATGGGGCCACGGAGGTTGGTGACCACTCACATGCATTAAGGTCCCCGGTTTTGGGAGACGTCTTTCTCATCGGACGCGTGTTTTAGTGTTTACCTTTTACGCTTTAAGAACTTTAGTAAACCTTTAGGCGCCGCAAACCCTTACCAGGCGTGGCTTTGCGGCCGATTTGGTGGCGTGTTATGGGATTCGCGGTCCCGGGTATGGGAGTTTCGGGTTGTGGATATGGGACTTCGGTAGCCGGGCATGGGGTTTACGGGTTGTGGATATGGGGAGAAGGTTGCCCGCTATGGGAAAAGGAGCGGTTTTGCCTTCAGGTCGCCGTTTATGGGAGTCAGGGAAGGTCGCCGCGTATGGGATGGGGCGCCCTTCCTGACGGCGCTTGAGAGGCACACTCGCCTGGGTTCAGGTAACCGTCTTTGGGAATCAGCTTGGGTAACCAGATATGGTGGCTTTTGTGGAGAGATATACCGGCGTCATAGAGCGCTGAATCGGCTCCCCCGCATGAATCCTTGCATAAGAAGAAGCGAGCTGGTCCGAGGTAACCGCCTATGGGATCCGGTTTGGGTCACCGGTTATGGGGGCAAGGGCGGATTCGCAGATCGCCGAAGCCGCAATGCGCCTGCGCATGGGTAGCCATTTGTGGGAGCCGGTTCAGGTCACCATTTATGGGCGTCATAAGCATGCCGAGGCTTGGCGGACCCGTTCCGAGCGACAACCCGGATAGCAACGCGAAAAATCCCATGGACGGCTACCTGTCGGGGCTGCATTGACAGAGTAAGTACTCACATTCGGCCTAAAGGTCACCAGTTATGGGATGGTTTTCAGGGTGCAGCGATGCAAAGGTCACCAGTTATGGGTTCATGCGCGGGGTCTGCTCTGAGTGCCCGGGAGGGGTTCCCGGTGGCCATCGAGGCAGAGAATCTCCGGCTGTCAATGGTCTCCGCCCTTGCGTGTCGTGCTGCGTCACGATTGCGTTTGCGGCCTTGAGTCACCTGGTCGGTTGGTATACAGTTACCAACCGACCAGGTTCCCTTTCAACGTGGGTCATATGGCAAGAAAAAAGGCCGAAGCCGGCGACGCCGACAAACAAGGTGCACTCGTATTCCAGCAAGGCCAGCCGCCTGATCTGTTTCGCAAGGCCGTTCCGGCGATTCATATCGCACCGAAGTCCGGGTCGATCAGCCTGCAGCAGCGCAAGATGTTCAGCTCGCTGATCAAGAACGCCATTCGCCAGGATTCCCTCGACCGCGGCCGCTCGTCGTTCGAGATCACGATCTCCGCCCTCTCGCAGGACGTCGATCTGAACAGTAACAACACCGAGTACGTCAAGGAAACGATCAACTCGCTCATCAGCACGGTCGTGAACTGGGACTACCTCACGCAGGACAAGCGCAGCATCTGGAAGGCGTCCGGTTTGCTCGCCGGCGCCGAGCTTGAGCGGTCGGTATTGCGCTACACCTTCTCCGAGCAGATTCGCGGCGAACTGCTCAATCCTGAAATCTACGCGATGATCGACATGCGCATCACGCGTCAGTTCAGGAAGGCGCATTCGCTCGCGCTGTGGGAGAACGTCGTTCGCTACGAGGCCGTGGGTGTGACGGCGCGCTTTCCGCTCGAGACATTGCGCGATCTGATCCTTGGGCAAGATACTTCGGCGCAATCGTACAAGCTCTACAAGCAGTTCAAGAGCCGTGTGCTGGTGCCCTGCATCAAGGAAGTCAACGAGATTTCGGATCACATGTTCGAGCTCATCGAGCACAAGGTGGGACGCTCGGTCGTCGCCCTGCAGTTCCGTGTGACCCGCAAGCCGGAGACCGATCCGTCCCAGGAACTGCGTGCAAACGAAACGCTGCTGATTGGCGAGATGTCGAAGTTCAGTATTCCGGTTTCCGAGGCGCGGCGCCTGCTCAAGCAGTACGGCGAGGAGAAGATTCGCACAGCGGTGGCTTATACCGCGGCGCGGGTGGCACAGAAAAATGCCGCGCCGCTCGCAAACGTTGCGGCGTATTTCCGCAAGGCGTTGGCGGAGGGCTACGAGTTGCCCGGTGCGAATGCCGCCGCGCCCGCCGCCGACGCTGGCCGCGCGCGAGAGAGTCAGGATCAGGTGAAGGACCGCTATATCGCCGCGAAGATCAATGAGGCGCGTGCCTACTTCAATGAGCTCGAGTACGACGACCAGACTGCGCTGATCAAGCGCTACAACGAGACGGTCGGCATGGACAAGCTCAAGGTGTCGACGGCGAAGGTGCCAAGCAAGATGGCCTCGACGAACTTCTTCCGTTGGGTGGTGCTGGACACTTGGGGCCAACCGACTGCTGCCGATCTGCTTGAATTCCTGTTGAGCGGACAGCAGGCGCCGGCTGGGGGCGAAGGCCTGCAGGGTGCGGAAATCGATTTTGCGTTGAAAGCGCGAGACGATTAAAAGCGATGGAAGAAACGGGACGGCGGCTTCGGCCGCCGTTTTTTTGGCGCGATTCGCTGCGTGTACACGTGGGTTGCGTGCAAGGAAATTTTGTGAAATATAGCGACGTAGAAATCGTAGCTAAATATATATTTCCAAGCTCCTGCGCGTTAGAGGAGCTCACTTTTTTCGTGGCCCACCAGGTTTTGACTGCTTGAATGCCTCGGAGTGATGTTCGTGCTTCGCCTCGAGGTGCTGTGAGTGCTGATGCCGCTTTGTTAGTTCGTAGCTGTTCGTGCTGATCTCCACGTGGAGAGTCGCTGCTTCAAACGATCAAGAATTTGTGGGCTCGGCGGCATGCTTGTAACGGTCAGTGCCCGATTGCTACAGCCCTCCTGGATACCACTTGCACACGCGTAAGCATTCTTCGCGAATGCCGATTAATGAATCTCCACGTGGAGATTTGCGTGATGCTCTTCAACTCCCTCCGCGGAGCTACCCTCTCCAGTACTTTCGCCCAACTCGATCCTTCTACCCAACGTCACGCGCGTATTACACGGCTGTGCAAAGATGTTGCGACTCATCGATCTGCGAGCGGACAAGCTCGGCACCTTCGGTGGCATTCTGCGATCTCCACGTGGAGATCGACTTCCACCGTCGTTGAAGCATCGCAATCCGGCCAATCTGGCCGCCCGTCAATCTTCTGCGTTGCGTCTAATCCTTGTCCGTTCAGCCAATTGGTTGTGAACTGGCAACGTCTGAGACGGAAATCCTAGAATTTACTTTAAGTTGCCATTAGACTCTCGAGTGACTTGCTGGAGTCTCCACGTGGAGAGTGTGCTTGGGAGGCTCGTCCGCTGTTGAACAATTGCATGGAGAAACGAATGGGTCTCGTGATAGCCGTAGCGAACCAAAAAGGTGGGGTTGGTAAAACCACCACCAGCATGAATCTGGCTGGGGCATTTCAGGCTGAAGGCTATAAGGTCTATGTAGCCGATGCCGATGGTCAGCAATCTTGCATGAGTTGGTGTGCGGCGGCAGGTCCCGAAACGCCCCTGCCGTTCCGCGTCGGCAGCATTCACAAGCTGGAGAAGATGATTGGGCCGGAGGTCGCGGCGCTGGCGAACGACTACGACGTCGTCATCGTCGACTGCCCGCCCAATATCAACGACCTCACTACCGCGCGAGTTCTTGCCGTAGCCGACGTTACCGTCATTCCGACAGATGCGTCGCCGATCGACATCTGGAGTAGCGAAGGGATGATTGAGTTGGTCGAGCGAACCCGCGTTGCCAATCCGGACGGAAAGTTCGCAATTTTGCTGAATAAATCTAATTCGAAGACGCTGCTGCACACGCAGATGAGCGCCATTCTTGCCGAGAGCAACGTCCGCGTATTTTCGGCAACCATCAAGCAGCGCGAGCTCTATCGTCAGACGGCAGCGCTTGGCCGCACCGTCTTCGATGTGCGCGGCGTGCGCGGGACGAAAGTCGCAAAGGACGAAATTAGCGCCGTCTACAACGAGATTATTGCGCTGGTCCAGGAAGAAGAAGAGGAGGTGGTCGATGGCCGCTAAGCTGAATTTCACCAGCAAGGTCCGCGCGGGCATGGCTGCCGAGCGCGTTTCGGCTGGCGAGCGTCTCGCCGAAGCCGATGTCGTCAATATCGCGCAGCGCGACGCGGGCGCACCCAACGTCGCGGACACGCCGGCCGCCCAGTCTGCCGAAGTCATCGAGGCACCGCTTTCGCTGCATGCGGTCCGGAAGATTTCGGTCGAAGATGTCGTTTCCAATCCGTACAATCCACGCGCGTTCTACAGCGCCGAGACGATCGACGAACTGGCCGAAAGCTTTGCGACGCAAGGGCAGATTACGCCGATCCTGGTCACGAAACTCGCAGCGTTTCCCGGTCAATATGTAATCGTCGACGGCGAGCGGCGTATTCGCGCTGCGCGTTCGCGCGGCGACAAGTTTATCGACGCCGATGTCCGCGAGGGTCTCAACAACCAGAACCTGTACCTGCGCGCCTATCACGCCAACAAGGAGCGCGAAGAACAGACGGTATTCGACGATGCGCTTGCGTGGAAGAAACTGCTCGACGATCGTGTCTATGTCGACCAGGTCGAGTTGGGGGTGGCCGTAGGCGAAGATCCGAAGCACATCAGCAAAGTGATCGCGCTCACGTCGCTGCCGCCCTATCTGCTGCAGAGAATGGCGCAGAATCGCAAGGATGTCGGACTCGGACACGCCTACAACATCAAGCTGATCTTCGACCGGGCCGGAGCAACGGTCGCCGAGCATTGGCTTCAGCAGGTGATTGAAGGGAAGGCGAGCGTACGCAAGCTCGAGGCGGCCGCTTCGGCTGAAGCGGGCGCGCGCAGCGTTGGGCCGCGCCGTACGCACTACCAGTCGCGCGTCCAGTTCAATCGACCGGACGGTGTCGCGTTGGGCGAACTGAAGCTGTTCGGTGACGGGCGCGCAGAGTTGAGCCTGAAGGGTATCGCGCCTTCCGATCAGCAACGTCTAGCCGAGCGCGTGAAGGTGGTCATCGAGCAGTGGGCTTCGGAAATGGACACGACCGAGACGACCTGAGCATCGCGAGCATCGGCTAACGGTAGCAGGGGAGGGCGTCGTCAGACGCCCTTTTTCGTTGTAGCGGCGATGCGGGCCATACGCGAACCACGACCGGGGTCGAATCCGTGAAACAGGCGATAAAAAATACCGGATCAAATTTAATCGTTTGAAATCAATGAGTTAAATATTGTTTTCTAGAATGTTTCACGAAACATGTTAGCTGGGGCGGAGTTAAATCGCGTTTTTTGCGCTTCTAGCCATGGAGACACCCACGTCAGGCGGAAAGCGTAGCAAATGAGACGTAATTTGTAGTGCATTACAAACGACAAGATTGTGAGCAATTGACAACGCCTGCCCCCCAGGTCATGCTTAATAAGATGAACTGCCGCCTTTTCACGATTGCGCTGATTATTAGCACCATTCAACGAATGGTGGGTTAGCGTACGTCTGGCAGCACGCCCGCGAGACCGAACTCGAGCGCGCCCCGAATCTCTCGGCGCGCCTGCGCAACGCCGTGTTCCTCAAGCGCGAGGACAACCAGCCGGTGTTCTCCTTCAAGCTGCGCGGCGCGTACAACAAGATGGCGCATCTCACGCCCGCGCAGCTCGAGCGCGGCGTGATCACCGCCTCGGCGGGCAATCACGCGCAGGGCGTGGCGCTTTCGGCGGCGAAGCTCGGCGTGAAGGCCGTGATCTGCGTGCCGGTTACCACGCCGCAGGTGAAGGTCGATGCGGTGCGCGCCCACGGCGGCGCGACCGTCGAGGTCGTGCAGGCCGGCGAGTCATACAGCGACGCCTACACCCACGCCGTGCGCCTGCAGGAAGAACGCGGCCTGACCTTCGTGCATCCGTTTGACGATCCCCACGTGATCGCCGGCCAGGGCACCGTGGCGATGGAGGTGCTGAGCCAGCATCAGGCCCCGATTCACGCGATCTTCGTGCCGATTGGCGGCGGCGGTCTGGCTGCAGGCGTGGCGGCGTACGTGAAGGCCGTGCGCCCGGAGATCAAGGTGATCGGCGTGCAGACCGATGATTCCTGCGCGATGGCGCAGTCGATCCAGGCGGGCCAGCGCGTGGAACTCACCGAAGTCGGCCTGTTCTCGGACGGCACCGCCGTGAAGCTCGTGGGCGAGGAAACCTTCCGCCTGTGCCAGCAGTATCTCGACGAAGTGCTCACCGTCGATACGGACGCGCTTTGCGCCGCGATCAAGGACGTCTTCCAGGACACACGCAGCGTGCTCGAACCCGCAGGCGCACTGGCGGTGGCGGGCGTGAAGCAGTACGCGGAACGCGAGGGCATCGAAGGCCAGACGCTGGTGGCGATCACCTCGGGCGCGAACATGAACTTCGACCGCATGCGCTTTGTGGCCGAGCGCGCCGAGGTGGGCGAGGCGCGCGAAGCGGTGTTCGCCGTGACGATCCCCGAGGAACGCGGCAGCTTCAAGCGCTTCTGCGAGCTGGTCGGCACGCGCAGCGTGACCGAGTTCAACTACCGCATCGACGACGCCGAACGCGCGCACATCTTCGTGGGCGTGCAGATCCGCAACCGCGGCGAGTCGCAGCTGATCGCGAAGACCTTCGTCGATCACGGCTTTCCGAGCGTCGATCTCACCGGCGACGAG
>NZ_JAMBPR010000081.1 GCF_024206475.1 Paraburkholderia sp. CNPSo 3274 | reverse complement strand
CCCGCCGGATAACCCAGATGGTGTCCAAGTTCGGCACCCAGCGCCCGCTCGATCAGCGCCTTCTTGAACGCGGCTGAAGCGGCGTGCACCGCTTCGGCGGTCATGGGTCCCTTCACGAACTGGTCGATCAGCTCCTTCGGAATGGACGGTAACGCTGTCTGCGCTTCGGTAGTTGTCTTGGGTTTGCGTGGCATACATGCTCCTTGAGCTACATGTTATGCCTTGAACACAAAATCTATGACAGACCCATGATTGTAGAAGCTCAACCAATCAATTACCTCGTCCATCGCTTCGCGGCGCGTCGCAAAGCGTTGACCAAGGATGCGGGCTCGCTTGAGCGAGCCCCACAGGCTCTCGGTCGGCGCATTGTCCCAACAATTTCCCTTGCGGCTCATCGAGCTTTGCATGCCGTAACTCTTGAGCAGTGCCTGGAACTCGGCGCTGCAATATTGACTCCCACGATCGCTGTGCAGGATCAGGCCGGCCTCGGGGCGACGGCGGAACCACGCCATACGCAACGCATCAGAAACCAGCTCCGTGCGCATGTGCGGCTTGAGCGACCAGCCCACGACCTGACGGCTAAACAGGTCCAGGATGACGGTCAGGTACAGCCAGCCTTCGTCGGTCCAGAGGTACGTGATGTCTGTCGTCCAGACCCGATCGGGCCTGTCCGGCGAGAACTCACGCTGCAGCAGGTTCGGTGCGACCGGCAGGTTGTGCCTGCTGTCGGTCGTGGCCTTGAACCGGCGCTTGGTGCGCGCCTTGATGCCATGCAGTTTCATGAGCCGTTGAACCCGGTCCTTGCTCACACGGATGCCTTGAGCCAGCAGTTTCTTCCAGACGCGCGGCCAGCCGTATTCGCCTTTGGCTTCGGCGTACACGGCACGGATGTGGACCAGCAGTGCGTCGTTGCTGACGTATCGGCGCGGCCGCTCGGGATCGACATCGAGAGCCTTGCGACGGTGATAGCCGCTTGGGCTCACGCCCAGCGCCTGGCAGGCTACGGAAACCGGCCATTGGCGGCTGTGTCGTTCGATCCACGCGTACTTCACACCGACTCCTTCGCGAAGTACGCCGTCGCTTTTCCCAGGATATCGCGCTCCATCTTCACGCGGGCCAGTTCAGCACGCAGCCGGGCTATTTCCATCTGTTCGGGCGTAACCTGTTTGCCCGCTCCGTTAAGCTTGCCGGCATCGTCGGCCTTGATCCAGCTGTTCAGCGACTGCGTACTGATGCCCAGAATCTTCGCCGTCGCCGACTGGCTCTGGCCGTTGCGCACCATGCGCACGGCCTCCATCTTGAATTCCAGCGTGTAACGCGCCCTCGGGTTACCCATCGTTTCTTCCTCCTTCACAGAGTTTTACACACTCTCAGCAAGGGATACGTTTTTCGAGGGCAAGGTCAGCGGGGTGGCGAAGTATCATCCCTGATCAACCCGGGATGCCGGATACAGTGCCACGCGCGGAGCAGGCAGATGAATCTCGAAGACTACGAACGGCATGGTCAGGGCGCCTACGCCGCGTTCGCATCAACCGTTGCCGCCATACTGACAGCCGCAATCAACGCCGATCGTAACGTGCTTCGACTGCAGCAGGTGAAAGCCCGCGCGAAGGAGCTGGCTTCCCTGCGTGTAAAGCTGGAAAAGAGGGGGAAGCAGGGGACGGAGGCACTCGAGGCACAGATCAAGGACCTTGCAGGCTGCCGCGTCATCTTTTATACGGACAGTGACGTCAACCGCTTCATCCAGTCTGGCATTGTTGACGGGAACTTTGAGGTACTGGAGGTCAGGATCCACCACCCGCGACGTGAAGTGGACGACGCTGCAGAACTATATACGTCCAATCACTATGTCGTGAGTCTGAAGACCGAACGTCTCGCGTTGCCGGAATACGCACATTTTGCAGGAATGCGTTGCGAGATCCAGATCCAGACGATTCTTCATCACGCGTGGGCAGAGATGGCGCACGACACGATCTACAAGGCGCCTGAGCTCGCCCGCTTCGGTGGCAGGGCATTCAACGACATCAAGTCACGCTTGGGGAAAGTCGCCAAACGGTATCTTGTTCCGGCCGGCTTTGAATTTCAGAAGATCGCGAGCGATTTCCAGCGACTCATCGAAGGGAAGGCGCTTTTCGACGGCAATGCACTCGAGGTAATCGTCGAGGCGGCCGACAACAACGCGCGCGCCGATGCGATCGCATCTTTCGCAGAGCGCGTCTTACCGCTGCATGACGATCTGCAGAGCTTCTACCCGGAAGTCGTCGAGCGTCTGCTCGCGGCTGTGGACCGTGCACGCGAAACAGGGCCCGTGTCGATCGAGACGCCCTTCGGAATTCTGGAGGGCAAGACATCGGGCGATATCGTCCGGGCAGTCGTCGATATCCTGACGAGTTACCGTTACCTCGGCGTGGATGTGACGTTCGACGCGCTGTGCCGACTCTACTGCCAGGCACCATCCAGCGACGAGGACAGGCGGTTGATCGCACTGGGCAAGCGACTCGCCCGGCATGAACTCGCGATCTGGCGTCAACACGGCCCCGTTGTGCAGACCATGCTCCTCGAGCGCATGGAAATGCTGGACGAGGAGCGGCGCACCGCCCTGGCGCCGCTTTTGATGGCGATGCTCAAGGAAATCCTCGGCACGCAGGTCGAGGGAATGACAGCAAGTTCGTCCGCCGTGACCCTGCAGCATGGCGCGGTGGCCGCGTCCGAACTTCTCCGGGCGATCAGGACTAAAGCGCTGGGTCTGCTGAAGCGTCAGTTCGAGCTGCCGACAACGGATGCAGCGCGGAGTGCCGTTCTGCGCGCCATGCAAGCGGGCACACAATTACCGTGGCGCGGCATGTACGGCAATGAGCTGCAATGCATGGTGATGGATGACATGCGCGAGGTGGTGATGTTTCTCACAGGGATATCTGCGCTATAAACTCAGCCTGCGCGATCTCGTCGAGATGATGGCTGAGCGAGGGTTGTCGCTTGCTCACACGACGATCCTGCGTTGGGTTCGGCGCTATACCCCCGAGTTCGTCAAGCGCTGGAACCACTTCGCAGCGCCTGCGGGACGGTCCTGGCGGGTTGACGAGACGTATCTCAAGATCCGGGGAAAGTGGGCTTATCTGTATCGGGCGGTGGATAGAAGCCGCCAGACGGTAGACTTCGTACTCAGGGCAAAGCGCGATGTGGCTGCAGCGAAGGCCTTTTTCAGCAAGGCAACCAGGCATCAGGGCCGGCCACCGAAGACGGTCACACTCGATGGGTATGCCGCGTCGCATCGGGCCGTGCGTGAGATGAAAATAGATGGCCTGCTTCCCGAGGACACGAAGGTGCGCTCCTCGAAGTACCTCAACAACCTGATCGAACAGGACCATCGAAACATCAAGTCCAGAACGAACGTAATGCTCGGTTTCAAACGGTTCAGAAGTGCCGCGACCACGATTTCAGGCATCGAGTTGATGCATCGCATTCGCAAGGGACAGTTCGACCTATCCGCTCTCGCGCTTGAAGACATCACTGCTTTCTCTGTCTGGGATGCTGTCCTTTTCAACCGATAAGGTATCCATATCTATTAGCGATATCGCGCACACGCCATCTATTTGCACCAGATCCTGACACAGTGCGGCATCATCTGCTGCTCGACAAGGTGGCGCGGCGGATCAATGATCGGGATGTCATGCATCTGCTGAAACTGATGCTGACGGCATCGGGCAAACAAGGCGTTCCGCAAGGCGGGGGGATTTCGCCGCTACTCAGCAATATCTATCTCACCGAGCGGCCCGCTGCGTTCGATGAGGCGGGAGCTGGAAACGCGGCCACGGCAGCCGGACTGAGGCCCACTGCGAAAGCAGTGGAACTGCCACCGGAGTCTAACGTGCGCGCGCCAGTTCTCGACCCTACAAGACTAGACAACGGAAAGTTCGCTGGCCCGGCCGGCGCTGGAAAACACCGACATGGACGACGACGATCGCACAACTTCGATTGGCCTGGCTCGATATGCCTATGAGTACATTGAGGCGGCTTCGGTTGTCGACCAAGCCCATGCGGAGAAGCATCCTGGTAGTCAAATTTCGCCGATACCCGCCTACTTTCTCGTGCATCACGGCGTCGAACTCACGCTCAAGGCCTATCTCCGCCATTCTGGTGTGACTGTACGCGAACTGGGATCTAAGAAGTACGGTCATGATGTGCATGCATGCTATCGCAAGGCGAAGGAACTGGGCCTGCTCCAGATCTTTAAAGAGACATCAGACGATTTGAACGCAATGCAGATGCTCGTCAGATTGAATGAGCTGCACGGCCTTCGCTATATTCGAACTGGAATGAAGCGATTTCCGCTGTGGTCGATAGTTGAGCCGTTGGCTGTACGGCTCCATCAAGCGGTGGCTCCGGTGGTGGGATACCGCACCTTCGCGAAGGCGTACGGGAGAGGCAATTCACCGAGTACTGCGCACAGTGAAGATGGGCTTGCTGCGAAGTTTGACATCTTGGCTCGGGCGTTCGACGAGCCTTCGAAATGACCGGTAAAATTCAGCAACACAGATGATGCAGCTTGAAGAAGCGAAAGGGCGAATGACCGCCACAACTCCGGAAATAGCCTGACTGGAAACCTGACCCTACGGCCTATAAGATGCGCGACGACTTCGATTCAAAGACAAGGAACGCACTCGCTGCTCGGGCGAACTATCGGTGCTCGTTTCGAGGATGCGATTGTCCAACATCGGGCCACTAGCGATGAATCGGACATGGGGGTCGCAAGCATAGGCGTGGCCGCACATATTCATGGCGCCGCCGAGGGGCCAGGGAGCCGGCGATACCTGAAAGAGATGACCTCAGATGAGCGGCGGCATATTAGCAATGGTATCTGGCTGTGCAGCAATCACAGCATCCTCATTGATCGGGATGAGGTGACGTACACCCCGGATGTCCTTCGGGCCATGAAGGAAGAACACCTTCATAGGGTGGGTCTTCAGCTAAGCGCGGCTGGGTCTTCCAGTGCGACTTCCGCGGTACATTCAGACCTGATCGCGATCGGGCCTGAGGTCATCTGCACCGGGCGTTCTGTCGACGCTGAACGCAGTCTTGCGCAGCGCGCTTTCCTCCGGGCTCTCGCCTGCCCGGACGATGTCGTGAAATAAAATTCGCATGATGCGGCC
Organism: Paraburkholderia sp. CNPSo 3274; assembly: GCF_024206475.1. Lineage (GTDB taxonomy): Bacteria > Pseudomonadota > Gammaproteobacteria > Burkholderiales > Burkholderiaceae > Paraburkholderia. The sequence goes on along the minus strand of NZ_JAMBPR010000081.1, from coordinate 26,937 downwards.
TCAATGGCCTCAATGTTGGATCGGCAGGCGTTCGCAGTTTAACGTCTCTTTGGACGCGACGCCGGCTAACCCTGTGCCCCGCAATAACTGAGAACGAAAGTGATTCCCGATCCCCGTGGGCAGCCAAAACCCGCGTCCTCGAGTTCATACTGCAGGCGGAAGAGAAGCGGAACCCCACGCCTTTTAACAGTCCCCACCCAGCTAGCCGGCACACGTCCTCCGGCAGTTCGTCCATGCGCACTTTGTACAGGATCACCATGTTCGCGGCGAGGTGGTTGTACTTGGGGCGGTCTGAAGAAAGGGGCGACAAGATGCTCGTCGAAATGACCCGAAGCCGCCTCAAAAGGTTTGGACAGTCCTCAGAAAACCTGAAGCGAGTCAGTTCGTCCAGGCTCTTCAGCCTGCTCATCATCGGTTCTCAATTCGTTCAGCCCAACACCTTAACCGATTTGCCCACGCGCTATTGGCACCGCAGCCCTTGATCTTCAGCAAGGAGCGTCTTCATTTCGTCCTCCTTGACACACGCACCCTGTATCGTGCAGCAATAGGGCATTCCGTGAGGAATATGTAGCCATGCCGAAAATCGATGCAGGATCCCGTACGGAGGCGCTAGATGTAGCATCAGTTCTGCGCCCGCTGGCGATGTCCTTAGCGCTCCCGTTGCCTCCGACCCACCGCAACCATCGTGCAGCACCATACTTCTCCCACTAGCGCGGTTGGTGTGTGGCCGGCCAAGCTGGAGAACGACAGGCGCTGCGTCACACGGACGCAACTTGGTTGCCGCGTCATTGGAAGCAGCCGAGGCGCGAACTGCGGTGCCGGCGTTGACGCGACAATTGGGCATGAGTCACACAAAAGCGCTGGCGACGCTCGGTCCAGTGCTTGGGCACCGGGGACTGGAAATGTCGTCGATTGTTGGAACTTCCTCGCGTCCGCCCGTTTCACTACCCCCTCGCCTGCGAGACAAGATTGCGGCTGTCGAAGGCGCGATGCACGAAGCGAAAGCGCCGCTGAGGCAGTACGCGCAAGCGGCGACTATCCGCGTACGGCATCGTGCCACGCAGGAGTCTTCAATAACGCACTTGACATCGCAAACCTGAATGCGTTGGCAGATGTCGAGACTTCGCGAGGAGGAAATGGTGGATGGCGCTCGGCCGCCAATTGCACTTGGACCGCCGAGACAAGTATGGTTCAATTCTGCCGGCCAAAGGCGACTGCTCTTGATCACACTGCGGAGGGAGTCATGTCGATGCATTCATAATCACACCCCAGTTCCGAGGATTTCGGCCCGGTGCGGGCAACATTGGAAATGGCCAAAGCTCATCGACTCCCTCTACGTGCCCATTCGTGATGACGTCATCGATAATTTCCGCTTTCAGTTGAGCTTGCGCGATATCGAGGAGTTGCTCTTTGAGCGCGGGGTGATCGTGAGCTACGAGACGATCCGATGCTGATGAGACAAATTCGGCAAGAGCGTGGCGCACCGGGTGAAAGCCGCGCGGCGCAAGCCCGGTTCAACCTGGCACCTTGACGAGATGTACGTCACGCTGCGCGGTGAACCGTATCTGCTATGGCGAGCGGTGCACGAGCATGGCGCCGAACTCGACATCCTGGTGCAGAAGCGGCGCGACACGGCCGCGGCCAAGCGCTTTTTCAAGCGGGTGCTGCGCTCAAACCCGGTACCCCGCAAGATCGTTACCGACCAGTTGCGCAGCTACCCGGCGGCCAAAGCCGAAATCCCGGAGCTGGCGAGCGTGAAGCATGTGTTCGTTAAAGCGGCGGCCCGGGTGAACAACCGCGCCGAGAATAGCCATCAACCCACGCGTGAACGCGAGCGGCGCATGCGCGGCTTTCGTGAGCCGAAACGCAGAAATTCCTTTCTTGCTTCGGGCCAATCCGCCAACATTTCCCGCTCAAGCGACATCTGGTGCGTGCTTCGCTTTATCGCAAACAGCTTGCCGCACGATTTGTGGCTTGGCGCGAATTCACCGATGCCACCCAAAATCCGTCCTTCGCTTTCTGATTACCCGGCCTGCAGGCCATCAACTCGTCTCATTTCGCTGAGTTGACAATGCCCGGCCAACGCCACCCCGCCAGCCGACGCGGAAATTGCCAACGATGGACATATTACCGACGAGCCCGCACAACTGAACGACATCGGCACCCATTGGTACCAACACTCCGCGCGGCCCGGCCAGACGCCGGCGGTCACGTGGTCATTCGATGTGGCACGCGACGCGGTGCTGACTATTGGCTCACCCGGCAGGACTGCAACCCTAATCGGCAGCTTGCGCGCTACGCGTTGAAGCCAGAGCCTATCGCACCTGTCGGTTACGTCGCCATGCTCGCCCGAACTCGTGGGCCCAGCTTCGCGCCTATCCTGCTGTGACCGACCTCGTCGTGCGGGCACACAACGGGGTGACCTGCGGATTGCCGCCGTTCACTGCTCGACAAAACCAGATTCTCGGCGCCCTCGGCCGCGGTCTCTCATGCCGGAGCATTGCTCGGGAACTGTCGATCAGCGAGTTCACCGTACGCAAGCACCGAAGCAACATGCTCACTAGGCTCTGCTTACGCAATGTTGCCGAACTCGTCACTCATGCACGGCGACAGGGATGGTTAATGCCACCCACCTTACTCGAAAAAAGACTGCTCCCTATCGGCACGTGAACATGAAGTAACAGCGCTCGTCGTTGAAGGGCGAACCAGTAAAGAGATTGGACGCCTGCTCGGCATCACTGACCTCACTGTGCGCAAGCACCGCGAGAATGTTCTGCGGAAGCTGGACTTGCGCAGCACGGCCGAACTCGTCTCACGGCTATCCAACCCGGGTTTTGGCGATGTCTGAACAGCGTGCGTCTTACCCGATACGACATCGGGAGTATTGAAGACCTCGGCCAATATAAGCACGATAGCCAGAACAAACCGGACGCATTGAGCTTACCGGCATAACGCGGGGAACAGGATGGGGGGACAACCAATGGATACCGAACCAATTTGCGTAGCCGCTACCCAATAGGAACGCCCAGTGAACATGCCTCCATCGACGACGCGGGTACTCTTGATCGCTCCCCCATGCTGGCCGAACCAGATGCTGGCGGCAGTCCTTGCCACGGTGCCGCAGATCCAGCTGGCGGGATGGAGTACCAGCACTGCTCAAGGCGCGGCGGCCACGACGAACCTGCAGCCGCATCTCGTGCTTGTTGACGCTGCGTTAGCCGAATACGAGGACCGCGTGCCGACACTGAGCGCGGGGACGACCGCACGTGTCCTCGTTTTCAAACGGGCGGAAAAACCTCCGCATGAAGTGGACTATACGGCGAGCGTCGGGGCCGCCAGCGTCGAAGCCATCCTGTCGCTGACGCAGTTGATCTATGCATTGCAGGAAATCGATGCGGTCCGCGCGTCACCCACTCCAGCAGCAGCGGAACTTGTCGTGCCGAACCGCGTCGCTACCGAAGGTGCCGCCCCGGTGCCCTTAACCGCGCGCGAGTGCAACGTTGTACGGCTGGTGGCCTCAGGCTTGAGCAACAAGGAAATTGCTCGGACACTCGGCGTCAGTGTTGCGACCGTCAAGACGCACGTGCACAACGTCCTCGTGAAGCTGAAACTTCAACGCCGTGCGCAATTGGCCTTTTGGGCGTCGACATCTCGCTGGCTATTCACGTAAGACACGATTGTCAAATAACCACCGGCGAATCCAACGCCGCAAGCCGATCGAGCGGTTCTCAATCTTTTCTCAATCCATTTTCCGCCTTTTGGTCGATAGGCAGCAGCCGTACGAACGGACGAATATATTCACCAGACGAATATGGTTTCGACAGAATTTTGATTCCGCTTCGTCTACCCTGATTAATCAGAAACCTATCGAAGGAATCACCATGGCAAATGCATTCGCTTCCAACGTGAATTCGACTGAATTCCGTGTTACGAACAATACCGACAAGCTCGGAAATCGATCTATCCTGGTCTTTCTCACACCGGCGAACGATGCTCATCAGTGGCTCTACGCTGCATGGCAGCAGCTGCATCCGGGAAAGGGGGGTACGAGCAAATTTGTCCTGTGCGAGGAAGTCAGCGGCCAAATGGAGGCCACTGACGGAACCTATTCGACCAATGTGGTTGCAATCCCGCCCGGATATGTCTCCGAACTGGTCAATGGGTCTCAGCTGCAACCGACGTTGAGCACGCCCATTTTGGGATCGAGCGCACGGCTACCTCACGTCACTGCCCAGCAATCGGGCGTGCAGAATGCAACGGACCAGCCGGCCGTCGAGATGAATGCGCTCTGGTATATCAACGGAAATTTGACATGCCAATCGATTGCTCCGGTCAGTGCCGGCAATGTATTGTCGGCATTCGAATTGAATACCACGCTGTATTGGGCCGTCGGCAACACAGTCACCGGGCCCAATTACACATACAACCAGGTCACGCCGCAGACGAAATATGTGCTGCCCGCCGCAACGCCCGCTGTGAACGTTACGCTCGACTACAGTAATTCGCAATTTAAGTTTTCCTTTACTCCGGTATAAGCTGGCTGACAAAATCTAACGTCGAACCGATGCGTCTTCTTGTCAGGCGGTCGCCGTCGACGCGGCGACCGCTCGACGTATCGCGTCTGGACGACGTTCGCACAGTTATTCGAATACGTCCACAATTGGTAAGGAGTGCTACTATGCCTGGAAGCAACGAGCATCAAGGGAATTTTTCCCTCAACTTCAAGAGCGAAAACTCGTATAGCGTGTTTGGTCGCGAATGGGCAAAGGCTTGCGTCGCAGGAAGGCGAAGGCGTAATCATCGCCAACCTGCTGAACCGGTGGAACGCCTTCGGCAAACCGGTTTGCGTCAAAAATGCATAGTCGCGTCCATAGCACGGGAACTCGTACCCATCCGGACAAAGCCCGTCCGATGTACCTGCACGGCGATGAAATCCAGCGCCAGACAGATGCGGCAGGCTTTTGTCGCGCGTCACGCCCCAAGCAAACAAGCCGATTGACGCTCTCAATGTCGTGATGACGGAATTTTCTGGGATTCCGGCGTAGAACCCCGTTATGGATTCCGGGGAGTTTGTGACGCGGTCACGGCGATCAGCCGCGGCCAATTGAACTTTACAGGAGCTTCTCGTGAAGGAAAAGTACATCATTCTCCGCGGCCGCGGGTTCGCCGCAGGGCTCGGGGCCACGCCGTTCGAAGTTGCTGCCGAGCCGGCGCCTGCTTTCGAGGTCGATGAGCTCGACTATCGCAAGGCAGCGCAGTTGAGCGCACGAGCAGACATCCAGATGGTCGCGCCCGCCATGCCGATGCGACTGACCCAGCCCGTCGAAATGCTGCCGGTCGCGGCGCCCGCGCAAGGGCCGGGCACCGCATGGGGCGTTCATGCGGTCAAGGCCGACACCTCTCCCTTTGACGGCGAGGGCATCGTCGTTGCGATGCTCGATACCGGCATCGATGCGACTCATCCCGCCTTCAGCGGCGTGACGTTCGTACAGGAGAACTTCACGGACGACCCGAATGGCGGAGACACGGTCGGTCACGGAACACATTGCGCCGGTACGATCTTTGGGCGCGATGTGGACGGGTTCCGCATCGGCGTCGCGCGGGGCGTCGCGAAGGCGCTGATCGGCAAGGTGCTGAGCGACAAGGGCGGCTCGAGCGAGCGCATCGCCGACGCGATGCAGTGGGCGGTCAACAACGGCGCTCATGTCATTTCGATGTCGCTCGGCATTGACTTTCCCGGATACTCGGCGGGACTGCAGGAGCGGGGATTTCCGCCCGAACTCGCGATCTCGCGCGCGCTGGTTGGATATCGGATGAACGTGTTGCTGTTCGAGCGGCTCGCCTCGGCGCTGCGCGCTCGCGCTCAGGCAACCTTGATCGTCGCCGCGGCGGGCAATGAGAGTCGGCGCAAGGTCGATCCCCGATTCGAGATCGCGGTGTCGCCACCTGCCGTGTCGGAAGGGATTGTCTCCGTTGCAGCACTGGGCCAGGACGCGGCTGGATTGTCAGTCGCGGAGTTCTCGAACACCGGTGCACTCATATCAGGACCGGGCGTAAGCGTCATCTCGGCGGCCGTGGGCGGCGGCTTGCGCACGATGAGCGGAACCAGCATGGCCACGCCGCACGTCGCGGGCGTCGCCGCGCTCTGGGCGCAGAAGCTGATCCAGTCCTCGCCGCTGGGTTGGCAGATCTTCAATGCAAGAGTGCTGTCATCGGGTACGTCGAACGGCTTCGCCCCCGGCTTCGACCCGACCGATACCGGCGCAGGTCTCGCGACGGCGCCTCAGTAAGTTTCACGCGGCGACCCGCCAGCGACACAGGCCCGAATCGAACGCCCGCTCATCGCTCAAAGCGAAACCTCGAAATACAACAGTGTCGTCTTCACGTTGTCGGTCGCCGCCGCCGGAGCCGGGTCCTGGTCGGTTCTCAACACGCTGCCGCGTCCCTGAATCGCGGCTTCGAGTGCCTCGACCAGCGACGGAAGCGGGAGCTTGCCCCAGCCTTTCTTGACCGCCATGTCGTGATCGACCGGAATCATGGCGTAGCGCAGATTGGACATCAGCTGCACGCCTTTGCTCCTTGAGCGTCGCATTGGGACTGCCGTGATGCCCGACCTTGTAGAAAATGGACCGGCGCAGCAGATCGGTTCCCGAAACCGTGCCTGCGCCGACGTTCCAGTTGCACCCGGACCATGTCAGCCAGTTGCCGACCTGCGCATCGGCGGCAAACAGCAGCACGTCGCCGCCGTCGAGCTCAATTGCGAGCACGAGGCTCGTGTTGTTCGTCATGTTGTCGAGGGCGATGGCGAGCGCGGTCGCGGCGCCGAGATAGTCGGAGTCGATCCTGCGCCAGTCGCCGCCGCTCCAGTACTGCCGCTGGAAAAACGGCTGCTGGCGGCCTACATCGTCCGAAATTCGCCATGCGTTGCCAAATGGAATCGCCGCGTCATCACCGAATGCGTAAGCCGCGTTCGCGAGCGAATAGGTTTCGGGCGCGGCGCTCGACGGCTGGGTCTTCCTGGGGTCGCTTGAGAAAACGGAAAATAAAGCACGTGTGCGACGTGAGGTCGCGCCAGTTATGGTCTCGGCCCGTAAGGGACAGTGAGACTTGTTGTTCCCTCAGCAATAGCCTACCGGGGCGAGCGTGGCTGGTAACGGCTGGGTTCGAAGCCCTCGGGACAATGAAGTCCTTCGCAAGAGAAGAGCGGGCCGCGAGGCAAGCTCAACTGCTGCCAGCATCAGGCGGCAGGGACGCTAGGCTGGACAGGATGGTCAACGTAAGTGAACCGCCGTAACTTTCGTTAAATTTGACAAGCCCAAGATGCTGGCAGGCTTGGACCAAAAGGTATGTGACGGGTTGCTCGATACGCGCTGCGAGCAACAGGGACAGACAGTCACCGGAAGAAAGGCGGGACCTAAGCTGTTCGTGTAACTGGCGTGGAACACGGTAAGCCCGAATCTTCGCCCCCGTGGCAGGCGAACCGCAAGGAACGCTGACGGGGATGCGGGTAGAGGATGGTCGAAAAAGCGAATGCCACCAGGTAATGGGGTGGATAGGGGTTGAGCCGCAGAATCGTGTGAGCCAGCGACAATCCCCGTTCGGCCATCATCTCGACCAGATCGCGAAAGCTGAGCTTGTAGCGCAGGTACCAGCGAACGCACAGAATGATGATCTCCCGATCAAAATGGCGTCCGTCGAACAACTTCTCCGGACTCTTCAGCTTGCTCATCGCGGCTCGTCGGTTCGTTTTGTTCCGACAACTCTAACCCATTCGCCGGCCCTATTTGCACCAGAGCCGCTTCGAGCTCGTACCCGCAATGAGGTGTGAGTCAGCGGATTTCATCGGGGCCCGCAGCGGCAGTATCAGCTGCGACAAGGCTGATGGCATGGACTCCGCCCCCTTCGGGGCGACACTTACCTCACCAATTCCCGGGAGAACGTCAATGCCTGCACTTACCATTGGACTGGATATCGCGAAAAACGTGTTTCAGATTCATGGCGTCGATCGCCATGGAAAAACGGTAGTACAACGGAAACTTCGCCGAGCTGAGGTGTTGAAGTTCTTCGCAAAACTGGACTCGAGTCTGGTTGGTATCGAGGCCTGTCACGGCTCCCATTTCTGGGCCCGTGAGCTAACGGCGTTGGGACACACGGTCCGTCTGCTGCCGACACAATATGTGAAGCCGTTTCTGGTCGGTGGCAAGAACGACGCGAATGACGCGGCGGCGATTTGCGCGGCAGTGACGCGCTCAGGCATTCACTTCGTTGCGATCAAGAGCGCTGAACAGCAGTCGCTGCAGTCGGTTCATCGCATGCGCCAACGGCTCATCCAGGAGCGGACAGCGAAATCGAATCAGATCCGGAGCATGTTTGCTGAAGAGGGTGTGATCTTCCCGGTCGGGCTTCCGCAATTGAGAAAGGGAGTGGTTGCGCTCGTCAACAATCCCGATTCCCCCATTACCGTTTTGCTCAGACGGCTTGGCTCGATGTACCTTGAGCAACTGCAGGCACTGCAGCAATGGCTCGACGAACTTGCTGCCGAGATAGCGGAGATCTTCAAGAGCAATGAAGCTTGCCAGCGGCTCGCTACCGTTCCAGGAATCGGGCCCGTGATCGCGACCGCGCTCGTCAGCAGTGTCGGTGATCCGTCTCAGTTCAGGAACGGCCGGCAGTTTGCGGCCTGGCTGGTGCTGACGCCGAGGCAAAAATCCAGCGGAGGCAAAACCAGGTTAGGCGGTATTACCAAGCGCGGCGACACTTATCTCTGAACCCTGCTTGTACAGGGCGCCCGCGCGGTCATGCACTTCGTGAACCGTCGCGACGATCGGCACAGTCGCTGGATCAAGGCTGTGATGCAACGCCGCCACGTGAGCATTGCTGCGATCGCCCTGGCGAACAAGACGGCGCGCATTGCATGGGCAATATTGACAGGTAACGGCTGCTTCCGAGTTGCGTAACAGGCAACACATATTGAGTATTGCTTTATTTCTTTCGCAATTGCCGTAGACCAAATTAAAGATGTCACAACTTCGCTAATAAAGATGTCACTTCGCGGATTCATCGCGAAGGCTGACCGAAAAATCGCCGTAAATTCAAACGTTTACGGAAAGCGAATTAAAGTTGTCACCGGCTTGGCGTCGTACAGGTGTCAACAAAGGGGGGCAGCGATCGGCCCTTGAGCGACCGCTGCGTCGATGCCGTTGCCCAAGCGCAGACGCAATCGGCGAGTCAGGGCGATGCGGTCTTGCCTGCGCATCGCAGGCGTGGTCGAGAGGAGCGAAAGACGCCCATAACTGAAGTGTGAACGGCACCAGACGCATCGAAACGGTGCCTCGATCACGCTGGTGTTGACGAGGTAAGGCGTCTCGCCTCGGCAGTGCGGACAGCGCGTTTCGAGCGATTGATGATGCGCCGGGCAGCGATCTTCATCCTCGAGCTGATGCAGCACACTGTGGTAACCGTGCGCTACGCACTGTCGGCAATACCGGAACGTCGCGTGATACCGACCTGAGCGTGCCGCTTCGAGCAACGAGACGCGCAAGATGTGCTCGGGCAGGCGGAGGATGCAGCGCAGGCGCATGAGGTCGATGTCGTCGCGCACCGGCGCCACGCCTTCAGACGCGTCAACCTCGGGGCTCAACAACTGAACGAGCACGTGGCTGGGCAGCGAATTGGCACATGCGAATTTCCACAGGATCGAGAGGAGGGATTCCCCGGGCATCAGCCACTTGAGGTTAATCACGCTGCCGAACGCGAGCGAGAGTTGCCGCTCGTCAAAGGTCAGAATCGGAAAGTGTGGCGGCTTGAGCACTGCGGCATCACGCCGTGACAAGCACGCGTCCGGTGGCATGGCGGGATTGGACGTAGCCGCAATGCTGCACGGCGTAAGCCCACAACGCTGCCGTGGGACAGTAACCGGGTGCATCTTTGAGTTCGCTGTCCTTGAGCACGATTTCGACGGCGCGTGCGAACGATTCCATCGGAACAGAATCGTACTAACAGTTAGTTACGCGTGAGTGAGTGAATTTGAAGGTCAATTTTTGACTAACAATTTTCGCGGCACCTTGCACCCCCGTTCACGATGACTTTTGCTCGGTCTTCCGCCCAAACGGAGCGGTCAACACCTTGCCCTCGACGATGCCTTTGAGTACCCGGATTTCCCCTCTCAGCGCTTCATTGACCGATGCCAGGTCAACAATTTCCTTATTTTGATCGGCGATCACCTTGTAGAGCCGGGTGGTAGTCGCCCGTTGTACCTGCAATGCCTGGTGCTTGTGATCGCGCTGTATCCGTGTCGATTTGTGGACCAGGGCGCGGACCTGTTCGGCGAAGTCTGGGTAGGTGTTATGGATCAGGGCTGGGGTCACTTTGACCTCTCTGGCGACCGCTGCAATCGACACTTTCGTGCCGGCGCGCTGCAGACGGCTCAAGGCCAGTTGCAACTCAGTCAGCGTTCGCTCCCGATCACGCCGGCGAGGCGGTTTGACCGCTTCGAGCGCGCCGGTGGCGCTAACCGTTCGCTTCGCTGCCATTTGGCTCCTCCGCGGGTAGTTCAACGCCCAGATTGCTGAGCACCCGGGCCGCTTCTTCAAGATCGCGCTGGACCCGCTTAACGTCGCCAGGGCCGAACTTCTTGGCCTCTTCGAGCAGTTCCCTTTGGTGCCGGTAGGTCTCCTGCCAGAAGGGCTTGAAATGGCCATCAATGATTCCGTTGCGACAGGTTCCGCAGCGCCCCTTCTCGTAGATGCCGGAGCCGCCGCAGCCCGCATCCTGGGCCAGGCACCACGCATGACCCGTGCTGCGAATGGTGATGCGCTCGGATGTTTCCTCGATTATCGCCTTCCGGTCCGGAAAGTCTTGCGCGCGCAGCGCCATGATTTTCTTGCCAGCGCCCCCGGCCAACAACTCCTCACCTTCCAACCATCCGGTGATAGTCTGGATTTTGTGCTGCCGCGTTTCCTCCAGAATTTCGTCGTAGAGGGCGGCGTCCTGGCGCGGGTTGGCAGCGTAAAGCTGGGTCATGTTGATCGATGAGTGCTTGAACTGCTCCTTGAGGAACAACAGGCCACCCAGCCGATGCCGCGCGAAGGAATAGGCATATAGCCGCCGCATCTGGTGCGGCGCCAGAGCCCAGTCCACTCCGGCGTCCTCAGCAAACTTTCGAAGCGCGTCGCCCCACCCGGTGCTGGACACCGGCACGATGCCCCGAAGGCTGTATCCAAGAAACAGCTTGCTGAGATTGGCGCGGGCGACGGCGATCTGGTGCAGGCGCAGGTGTGTCCTTATCCCTTGATTCGCTTCCCACTCCTGCAACCGTTCGGCCAGCTTCATTCGATGCGGTTCGGACCAGCGTTCGAGCACACGCAGGATATCGTGGCCCATGCTTGGCATCAGAAATTCGACGACACCTTTCTTGGTCTTGTGTTCGACCGACTTGATCCAGTGAAAGGTATAGCCATTCCTGATCTCAGTGCGCCCGGCACCAACTTCGATGCCAGACAGTTCGGAGCTTCGCATACCGGTCAGCACACCGAGAAGGTAGAAGCAGGCATTGCGGATCGCGGTGACCTCCGCATCTCGCCATGCCGGGCGTCTGCCCGCATCCCGCTCGTCCAAAATGTCGTCGGCGTTCTTGAGGATTTTCTCCGCATGAGTGAAGAGGGCTTGTGCCACCGCTATGGGAATCAAGGCCGTCTTGCTGTCCTTTTCGCCGTCCTTCCTTGCCTGCCCGACGCGTCCCGCCATCTCGCCAGCGGACGAATTGGGCCATGGATGGAAACGCAATCCATCGGGATGCTGGTCGCGAAACGCGTAGAGTCTTTCCAGGGCGCAGAATTTACTCGCTAGCGTACCCGTCACATGACCACCATCCTTCTGGGCTTGAACGTAGTTGGTGATGTGGATCGGATGGACGTCAGCGAACGAGGCAACGCCCGTCGATTCCAAATATCGGAAGAACATGGCGAGATGATCCAGGAAATGCTGCAGTCGCGCCACGCCGGGCGGAGTGCTGCCCTCGGTTCCCACCCGCCAGTATCGAAACACGGTCGCCTTGCTCACCTCGCGGAACGGTTCGGGGATGCGTGACCAGTTCAGGCGCGTGTTGCTGTCGGGAGTATTCGGTGTACTCACGAATGGCCACATTTCCCATACCAAATCGCCATAGCGCGAAAGCACACGCTCTTGTCCGCTATCGATGACGGCCGAGATTACGACATTGCGGCGGGTCGTCTCATCGAGCCCGGCGACACTCAGGGGCTGCTCGATCAACAGCCCGTAGGCGTTGGTCAGCGCCCCCACGGCTGCGCGCTGGAGATACGGTCTGAGGACTGTGAACCGGCTGGCTTTAGCCATGTTCGAGGTCCGTCAAATTCGGGTCAATCACATACGATTTCCAGAAGATATGCGGATCGACGCGGGCGCGCTCTTTAGCGGCTTGCACCAACGCCGAATCAAAATTGTCCATTGTGAAGGCGTCGATCAGACGCATCGTGTGATGAAATTGCGCGCACCAGTCACTGCTGCGGGCGTGATCTTTCTCCCGTTCGAGAAACCAGTAGAAACTGAAGAGCCGATGCAGGTCTTCCGGCGCACCGACGATGGCATAGCTGCGACAGGAGAAGCAGGCAAAAAAGTCGTCACAGGGAGTGCCGTCGCGCGGGGCTTTGTCGCCGTAATACGGATCTTTGCACCGACCCACGCGTGTCGTGGTGATCGGTGCAATGGGGATTACCTTACCGTTATCATCGCCGTGCTCGCCGTTGCGGTAGATGTCGGGCAGCGCCTCCCCGACAAAGGTTGCATCCTCGCGCATCGAGCGCGTGCAGGCGAGATAATGATTGTCCGCAACCTGCGGTGTGTGGCCCATCAGCGCAGCAGTGACGATGAGATCGCCGCCACTGAGTTGCCAGAGGCGGTCTTCCATGGTTTTGCGTAGACGCGATGCATTGATCTGCAGGGGCGCGCCGTCGTCCGCCTTGAGTTGATGTCGATTGATCAAGGCCTGGATGCCAAGACAAAGCGCACATCCGCTCAACCTGGTGAGTTCGCGCGATTTGTCGCCAACTCCTGCTCTGATATACAGCCAGACGAAATGTTTGAGGTCGTCGCGCGCAGAATCGGCGAGAGGCTGGGTCATCGCCAATACCTTCCGCACGAGTGCGACGCCGTCCATGGCGACCGGTAGCGGGCGGTCTTCCTCTTTCGAGAAGCGCAGGCTCTTGAGCTGGGTTGCATTCCCGCGCCGCTTGAACGTCTCCAGGAGCATCATGTTAGGCATAAACGGATGCGGCTTTAGGCAATTCCGCTTCATTTCCAGGAGCGGCGTGGTATTGGCGCCGGTGCGCACAGCTAATGCCAGCAGGTACACAACCAGCGCCGCCGAGGCGGAGCCGTCGAACTGTTGCTTGTGAATGGCGATGATGTCGTCGCGCAATGCCGTGGCCAGCCGGGCGCGCTCACTAGTCGAGAGCGGTGTCACTCCCTTTTGTCGCGCATTGCTGTGCGGGAATGGATTGGCGGGGAACAGCTCCGTGCAGCCTGGCACCACGTCGCGATGCTGGAGACCGATGAGCACGGCTTTGGTTCTGGTATAAAAGCTCCTTTGCGAGGTGTAGGCCCAGTCCGTGTGGTCCCTGAGCCATGCGATGAAAGCAGCGATGTGCTTTCGTTCCAACGTCCCCGGCTGACATGGCACCCCGGCCGTGATCAGGAAATTAAAGAAATGGACCAAGCCATGGACCCAGTAGCCACGCACCGTCGCCGGGGTGGCGCCGCCGCCCGCGAGGAATGCCCGCAGCTGCGTGGTGCATGCCCATACCCAAGCGTCGATGCCGCGGCCAAGGTAGGCGGACAGGTCGAGTGTGCGTTGTGACGTGGCATTGCCCCTGACCGGCAGCATGACGGTGGCGCCGCCATTCTCCACGCAAATGGGGGTGATCGATACTCGGAGCGGAGCCGCGACGTGGCTCTTGCGACTTGTTTTCACGGTCCCGCTCCCGCGAACAGTTGGTCAATCTCATCCTCGTGGGCGAGCAAAAGGTGGCCTTCCAGCGAGTTGATCAGATGAAGGTAGATCGCCGTGGTAGTGACATCGGAATGACCCATCCGGTCGCGCACGTACAAGAGCGGCTCGCCTTCGAAGGTCCTGCTCTTGCGCAGGCTCCAAAGCAAAAACGTGGCATAGGTGTGGCGCAACATGTGTGCAGTTACATGGAATCCCACTCGCCTGGAAAGCGCTGCGAAGATGGCGGTCAAGGCTGCTTTGGTGTAAGGCACGCCGTGCTCGGTGAGAAACAGGGCGGGAAATTTCCCTCCATTGCGATGATTCCTCTCGCGCATCTGGCGGTGCCGAACACTGTACGTGTCCAATTCCTCCATCAGTTCATAGGGCATATCGATGCTGCGAGGCTTGTTGTTCTTGATTTCCATGTCGCGCGGGTCAAGGCTCAAACGAATTTTTTGGTTTAAGCGGAGATCTCTCCGGCGGCTGGGGTCGAAGACATACCCAGGCTTCTCCGGCCAAGTCCGACATTCAATCTGGCGCAAGCCCGTACGAAGCATCAGCGAGAACATGAGCCGATGGGTAAGGTTCGGAAGGGCGTCATAGCAAACTTTGACTTGCTCCTTGGTCAGGATTTTGATGGACTGCGCTTGCTGTTTCAGCAGGATGCTTGGCGACTTTACCTTGCCTCTTGTGGCATCGACGTGCGCCAGGAAACCCGGCTGCCGACTGGTCTGGATCGAGACTAACTCAAAGGGCAAGCGATCAATGTGGGCCTTCTTCTCCGCCCATTGATAAAAGCGGACAATGACACGCAGCCGATTGTTGATGGTCGTATTCGCCAGCCCGACCGTGCCCTTCGACCAGTCCCGATATGCTTCAAGTGCACTCGGCATGCCGGCCGAGCCTGGTTGCTGCCAGTCCAGACCGTTGGCAAAAACAAAGGCAAAGAAGTCGTACAGCGCCCGGCCATATGAATCCCACGACTTTGGACTGCTCACTCGGCCATTCGATGCGATCAAGTCCCAGAGAAATGACTGCGCGGGTTCCATCGGGTGGCCGCCCGTGTTGAGCAGCAGCGGAAAGCCCTTCCAGATTCGTCCTGCGACGTCTAATTTCTCGTTTGCCAGGACGTATCTCACAGCACTTGCCTAAGCTTTGTGATGGCCTGCCTGAAGTCTAATGCCAGTAAGTACATTGCAAGATCAATACCGCCGCCGCCACCACGCTGGAGCCGTGTGTCGAACCATTTTGGGCCAGTGGTGAGGAGTTCAAATTCTCGGTTCCCAACGCGTAGGTGCCAGCGGTGCGTGTGACCATCACGTATCGGAATGAAGCTCGCGTCCGCTTTGACGTGATCGGCCAGGAGCGGAAGCAACGCCTCGCAGTCCACCGACCGATATTTTTCCAGCTCAACAGCGTCGACTCGCCCTCGCGCCACTCCCATTTTTCGCCTCCATCTCGCTGAAAACCCAACCCCGCTACTCGTCTGTAAAACAGACTTTGCTACTCAACGTCAAGAGCACGTACCTCTGGAAATCAGCATATATCAAACAAGACTTTTGTCATTAACATCTTTAACTATCCTGATCATCGGGATTTCGAGCCGTCCCGGCAAGCTCGCCTTGTGGTGTGCTGCCTCGAACGCCTGCCACAGCACACCGGCGTCGTCGATCAGGCGGTAGCCGGCGTCAAACGCCTGCGGCACGTAAAAGCGGGTAAAGCTCCACTGGCTGCCCTCTGGGTAGGCTGTTTGATCGTAGCCGTCCAGGCACGTGGCGATATCTTCGGCGTTGCGTATGCCGCAGAAGGCGAATTCCTCGACCATG
The DNA here is from genome assembly GCF_024206475.1 of Paraburkholderia sp. CNPSo 3274. Classification (GTDB taxonomy): domain Bacteria; phylum Pseudomonadota; class Gammaproteobacteria; order Burkholderiales; family Burkholderiaceae; genus Paraburkholderia. Next base: position 11,106 of record NZ_JAMBPR010000081.1, on the reverse strand, counting down.
AGACGCGCGACAATCTGTGTCTTGCCGGCGACCTGCAGCGCCGTCTTCTGAGCAAGCAGATCCTCCTGGCCGACGAGAAAGGTAAATAGTTTGATATGCTGACGATCAAGGGCGTCGTGCACATCACGCAGCCATTCGTATTCGTTCTCGTTGTAGCGTTGCGCCTCGTCACAAAAGAGCAGCACCGTGCTGCTGCCGGCGCGGGCGGCCGCCTCGCGAATGCGCAGCGTCAGGCGCATGCGTTTGGCCGGATTGGTGCCGGCGTTCGGCGTGTGATCGCCAACGGCCTCCAGCAAGTTCACGAAGAATGGACCTTCGGCGTGCCGCGGCTTGTGCTCGCACTGCGCGTGGAAGGTCGTCATCTTCGGGTGATGACGCGCGAGCAGGAGCCGGATGTACTCGATTGCGCGGGTTTTACCAATGCGCGAGGGGCCGTAAATGAGCGCACCCATGATCCGGTAGCGCAGGCAGCGCGTGACGAGCTCGTGGAACGCCTCGATCGCGGGTGTGGCGATGCGGTAATTGCCGGTGACGAGCGGGTGCAGCGACGGGTCGATCGGACGTGGGATTTGCAGTGACATGGGGCCTCCGTTGCAAACGACAGCGTTAGAAAACCTGTCCGGTGCCGATGGTGAGCTTGCGCGGGCGCACGCTCGCTGGCGGAGTCGCTTCGGCGTTCGGCGCGGCGGCCAGCGACGCCACCGGCGCGGCGATCCCGGTCGATGTGACGGGACCTGGCGGCACGCGTACCATGGGTGCCGCAGTGAGCATGCGCATCGCCTGAGCGAGGTCGGAGGCGGCCTTGCGCGTCTTTCTGGCCTCGGCAAGCTTGGCTTGTATGTATGCTTCGATGGGATTGGAGTCGAGCGGACGGGCGCGCTTGTCGCCATGTAGCTTCAGAATTTCCTGACGCAGCTTGAGATTATGCGGCACGACGCGCCACGCCCCTTGCGCCTCGAGTACGCCGAGCTCCGTGCCGTCGGCGAGAAAGGCGCGCACACAGCGCAGATCGTCCGCATTCATGTAGACAAGCAGCTGCTGCCCGATCAGATGCGTGCTGCAGGCGAGCACGGGGTTGGTGTAGCGAACCCGATACAGGTTGATGTGCGGGCGCACCCCCCTGCTCGAGATAAGCCCGCACGCGGCAGCGCCTGGCCGTTTGCATCAGGCACAGCGTTCGGCGGTGCCGCTCAGGAAGCCAGGTGAGCAGCTGCTGTTTGCCGCGCACGAAATACGTCATCGCTTCGAGCGGCGTGACGCTATTCAGGCCTGCATGCGGAGTGCCGTGATAGCTGGCGATCGCATATTCGATCAGTTCCTCCAGCTCGTCGAGCGACACGTAGAGTCGCAGATTGCCCTTGGGATCGGCCAGCGCCCGGCGCAGATCGCGCGGATGCGAACCGGTGTAGCCGGGCAATCGCGAAGACAGGCGGGACGCGACCGTGCCAAAGAAGCGCTCGATATAAGGTCGCTCGTCCGGGCTATAGTGGGGACCGGCGTCAACGCTGCAGCCGACGAATTCGCACAGCGCGGCCAGCGTGTCGCTCGCGAGATTCGCCTTCGCGTTATCGAGCTTCATCCACTCCCACGCCACGTAGGCCAGCTCGGGCAGACGCTGGGAGGGATACCCGTCATGTGTTCCGTATGCGAGACCGGGAATGCTGAAGATGCGCGCGGGGTGGGGTTCAAGCGCTTTCTCGATGGTCTTGATGACGTCGTAGCGGCTGTACTCGCGAGCGAGCACAAGGTGGTAGCCGAGCACCGCGCGCGTGCAGACGTCGATGATGACAAGCAGCCAAACCCGCTCGATTTCGAACTCGTGCTTCAAGCCCAGCGGATCGGACACGACTACCTTGAGCCGGATGTCGAGCTTGTGACCATCGAATTCGACAACCTGATAGGGGCGGCTTGCCGCTGGCGCGCCTGCCTCATCATCAGGGCGATGCAGGCCTTTGAGGTGCGAGGCACCGGCCGCGCGCGCAGCAGTACCGAAGCTGCGTAGCAGCTCCGCCTTTACGCACGCCGAGAGGGAGCGAATCGTCTGGCCTGCCGTATTGAACGGATAGTCCGCGGCAGTTGCGCCCACTTGACGGCATTGCTGCAGGAATTCAGTGTGCAATGCTTGCAGGCCGCGCAGGCGCGTATGCAGAGCGCCGTCTGTATGGCGCTGATCGAGCTTGACGCGGCGCTGCTTGAGCTGCAGCCGGAGCCAGCCGGTGAGGGCAGGGTAACGCTCAAACAGTTGTGAGAGGGCGCCTACGGCGCCACGGCTGCCCCGCTCGCCTTGTACGGTGACGGGGCGCACACGGACGTACTCCGCTACGCGGACATGCGCAATCAGCGCGCGAAACCCATAGATGCGCCCGTCGTGATGCAGTTCGAGCGCCCGCTCGAGCAAGCGATAGAGCTGCCGGCGATTCACACCGGTCGCATGTTCGATGTCCTTGACAGGCTCGCCGCGCGCGTAACGCTCGATTGCCTGCATCCGAAGCCGGATGCGCTTGCGCGTAGGCGCATCGAACTCGGTCCACGCCACGGTCGGCCAGGTCGTCAGGTCAAGTGCCTGCAATTCGGGTTTGCGGCGACTCATGAGCGGACCTCGGCAGCAGCAAAGCGCGTGGACCACGAAAGTGGCTCGGTGCGCAACTCGGGTGCTGTCACGCGGCCTGTATGCAACAGGCCGAACAAGGCCGCGCGCACGACGATGGGGTCACCCGTTGAGAATTCTCGCTCGATGTCGAGCAATGACTGAGACGTTGCGACGAAGCGCTCGATCGAGTTGAATAGCGAAGCCGGCACGAGACCGCGTGTGGCGATCAGACACGGCAGCATGCGCTGCCAGTTGTCGATCCAGATACGCGAGGCCCCCAGCTCTGCGTGCTCGACGTGGCGCACAGTCATCGCGGTGGCATCAACGACCGAACGAGGATTGCCGTCTTCCACGATGACCGGATCGGGTAGGAGCAGCAGTTCTTGACGGTCAGCGTAGCGGACGTGGAAATCGATGAGATATCGCCGGCCATCGAACTGGGCAAAGCCTGGACGCTCGCAAAAGACGCGCACGGTCGGATCGGATTCGAGCACGAACCATTGATCGACCGCGCAGCGTCGGTCGAGCGTCAGCCGGCGTTTGAGTTTCGGGCTGAAGACTTCGAAGCGGTGTGCGCCGCGCGCTCGCGCGAACGCGACCGGCTGCGTCAGGTGTGCAGGAACGTCCATAGGATCAAGACCTTAGGAGCGGGATTCGAAGTCTAGAACGCGAATTGACGAATTTAATGCGGACTTATGCGAATTGACGACTTTATTTCGTTGAGACTGCAAATAAAGTCGTCAATTCGGCGTGCGGAATCCCCACGCTTCCGGGATTTCGAATTGACATCTTTGTTTTGTTCTACGCCAGATCGGCGTCAATCGCCTCATTGAGCAGGCTCATCTGCTCGCTGTTGGTCTGTTCGCTACGCCGGCCGAACTGCATGCGCTTCAGTACAGCAATCTCATGCGCGAGCTGCTCGATACGTGTCTGCCGGTAATGCAGCTCCCGTTCGTTCTCACCAACCTGCGACATTAACCGCGCGGCCAGCGTGCGCAGTTCGTCGTGGCTCAGGGTGTCGAGGTCGGCGGGCAGGTCCATGCAGGCAGTCTGCCAGAACCTCACCCGCGACGGAAGCAAGCTTACGGCTCTGGGGGTATTACACGACCGTGATCGCGTGATCGTGAACCAACGTCTGCCAGGGCAGTCCGGTCACCAACGCACGCAACTGCTCGGGATTGAGCGCGGTCGCGATCGTCTGCTCACCGTTCGTCCAGACGAACCGGCCCTTGTTCAGGCGACGCGCGGCCAGCCAGATTCCGAACCCGTCATAGACGAGCACCTTCATGCGCGTCGAATGCCTGTTGGCGAACAGATAGGCGTGATGTGGCCGCGCTGCGCCGAACACCTTCACCACGCGCGCCAGAATCGTATCTGTGCCGGCGCGCATATCCAGCGGTTCGGTCGCCAGCCAGATCGCGTCGATGCGGATCACCGCAGCCACCCCTGCAACCACACCGCACAATCGCTGGCTGCGGATAACGGCCAACGTACAGTCACCGTTGCCGCACCCCGACGTACCTCGATCATGATCTCTGTCGCGCCAGATGCAGCTCCGGACGCTTCCAGCTGCAACGGCACAAATTCTGCCGATGGCACGCTCATTGACTTGCGGGCGAGCTCGGCCGCATCCAGCTCCTCCTGCGCCGCCACCCAGCTTCGGAGCATGTTGGCATTCAAGCGATAGTGCAGTGCTACCGCCGCGATCGATACGTTGGGCTGCATCGCCGCCCGGATGACTTGCGCCTTGAACTCCTTGCTATGCCGCCGACGTCGTGTCGGTTGCACGACCTCCTGCGTCACCTCGATCTCGTCCATCATGTACATCTGTCCATTAAAAATTTAGATGGACACGATCCTCGCCTTCGAGCCTTACGCAATCAAGATGACTTCACCGGGTGCTTACGTCCATCGGGTTCAGATGCATGGCCTGCTCGACGAGAATCGAGAGGCTGTTCATGCCGTAGCGGAAATCGACAGGATCGCGGTGCAGGTACACTTTCAGGTTTTCGTCGAACCGGAACACGGCATCCTCCCCAGAATCTGGACCAGCGAGGTCAGTTCGTCGATGGTCGCGATGGCTTTGCCCATCTCGAGCTCGACACCGTTGGCCAGTCGCACATGCAGCGCGAGCGCCATGGACGAATGCGGCGGTGTCGGCACCGGCGCAGTCGGTATCGAAACGACCGGCACGAACGCGGGAAGTGCAGCAGTGGTAGCGACGAGCTCACGCGAATCCGGCTGGTCGATGGCCACGCCATCAACCTCATCCGGCGAGGCGGCGTCATCACTGGCGTGCTGTATTGGCAAGATGCCTTGCTCGCGCTCCATCAAGAACTTCGTGATCCACTTGCGCAACAGGTTGGCATTGACTCCGTGCTCCTGCGCCAACCGAGCCACCGATACGCCCGGCTGCAACGCCGCCTCGATCAGTACCCGCTTGCTCTTCTCGTTGTAGCGCCGACGACCGTCGGCACTCTTGCGAACTACTTTTAACTCCGAGTCTTTGTCGGCCATAGGTGTCCACCTTCAATAGTAGGTGGACACCTATGCTCCCCGCTCAGAGTACTGTTGGGTAGACGTCGATAATGGATCGCTTACATACAACATTGCTTGCGTGAGCGCTCATGGAAAGCATCGATCTTGTTAAGAAAGTGACTTGACAATAGCTTTTTGTGCGCGAAAACTGTGCTTCACGGTGCGCCGCGAAGCGCTGATCTGAAGGCTTCGTGCCTTCGACCCACTGGAGCGAGCGAGACAATGGAAAAAGCTGGTGCTGGGGGCCTTTTCGAGCTAATGGACCCTCCCGGAATCATCGTGAACCGTCTTAAGGGCGATCCCGCAGAACAGCGAGCGCACGCAGCGTTGGCATACCGGGCAACGCTTGACCTCGATGCATGTCTAGTAGGGGTGCCTTTCGACGGGGCATCCTCTGTGCGGACCGGCTCGCGGCATGGGCCCGATGCGGTTCGGGCGGCCCTTGGCTATTTTACGACGTATTCGGGCGAATCCCGAAAGCGCTTCGGCGATCGCCTTCGAACCGCCGACATTGGCGACATCAAGACCGTCTTGACAGACATGAAGGGAAGCTTCAGCAATGTCACCACAGTCATGCGGACATTGTTTGAGCGCAACATCGTTCCGGTGACCATTGGAGGCGACCATTCGGTTAGCTGGCCGATTTTAGAGGGATTATGTACTGCAAAAGGTGGTCAACGGGTCGGCATCGTCCATTTTGACGCACACCATGATCTTCGCGAAGCACACTTCGGTTTCGAATCCAGTGGTGTCCCGTTCCGTAAGGCGCTGAACTTTGAAGGCTCGCCAATCAAGGGCTGGAATATGACGCAGATCGGCATCGCCGAGTTTTGCAACAACCCCGAACATCACGATTATGCAATCGAAGAAGGGGTCACGGTCGTCACCAACACAGCGGTGAGGCGCAACGGACTACTCGGATATGTGAAAGAAGCTCTGGATCGAGCATGCGATCAGACGGATGCAGTTTATGTATCGCTAGACATCGATGCGATCGACCAGACTCAGGCTCCAGGAACTGCTTCTCCTAATCCCAACGGGCTCGATGCACGAGATCTCGCAATCGCATTGTATGACCTTGGGCGTTGTCCAAGGGTGGCAGGGTTCGATATCGTCGAAATCTCTCCGCCTTTCGACTTGAATAACACGACAGCGCTCACGGCGGCGATTCTGGTTCTGCATTTCCTCCGTGGCGTTGCGGAACGCCATACCGTTTGACCTTCTAATCTAAAAGTTGACGACCATGAAAAAGCTCTGTGCCGCGCTATTCGCCACGCTCGTGGCGATCAGCTCGACTGCGTTCGGTAAAGATATTCGTGTTGCCATCGACGCCACTTCGCCGCCGTTTGAATCAATTGCTCCGGACGGGAAATTACAGGGATTTGATATTGACCTTATGAATGCGCTCTGCAAGCGCATCGATGAGCCCTGTAACCTTATTGCCGCGGAGTGGAACGGGATGATTCCCGGGTTAATTAGCGGGAAGTACGACGTTCTGATCTCAGCGCTCAACATCACGGAAGAGCGCAAGAAAGCATTCAGTTTTACGACGCCGTATATGTACCCGCGATTTGCATTCGTAGGCAAAAAGGGCGACACCATTCAGATCACTCCCGACGGGCTGAAAGGCAAAGTGATTGGTGTGCAGCTGGGCACTCCTCAGGATGCGTTCGTTACCGCGCATTTTGGAAAGGAAGCGACGATCAAGCGGTACTCTTCCGGCAGCGCGCCATTTTTGGATCTCACAAACGGGCGGGTTGATCTGGTTTTCAACCTCGTGATTCAGATTCAGCAGACCTTTCTAAACAAACCGGAAAATGCCCAACGGTACGGATTCGTCGGACCGGTCTTTGCAAGTGGTCAGGCGCCGGAATTGGGTGAGGGTGTTGCAATCGCAGTTGGGAAGCAGAATACAGAGTTGCTTGCGAAGCTTAACGACGCACTGGCAAAAATGAAGCAGGACGGATCATTCAAGGCAATTAACGACAAGTACTTCACGTACGACGTCTCGGCCTTGCCCAAAAAGTGACCGATATGCTAGCCGCATACTTCCCTTCTCTCGTTCATGGCGCCTCCGTGACGCTAGCGCTTGCCTTTTTGGCTTTGACAATCGGACTTCCAGCGGGGCTGGCTGCGGCTTTTTGTGGACTTTCGGGTAAGCGATTCCTTGTGGGTTTGGCGGACGCGTACACGTTGCTCAATCGGGGCGTACCGGATCTTGTTCTCCTCCTGCTCGTGTACTACAGTCTTCCGGATGCTTTAAATCGACTCCTCGCCACGGTAAACGTCGATCTACGTTTCGACTTCGATCCGTTCATGTCTGCGGTGGTTACACTAGGTGCGATCTCCGGTGCCTACATGAGTCAGACATTTCGCGCAGCCTACTTGGGTGTTCCGAGGGGTCAGTACGAATCTGGACTTTCTATGGGCATGAATGGATTCAACGTTGCCCGTCGAATTCTGCTTCCGCAGATGTTCCGGATCGCACTGCCGGGGCTTACCAATAACTGGCTGGTCTTGCTCAAGGGAACTGCGTTGGCATCCCTCATTGGATTGCGTGACCTCATGTTCAGCGCTCGTGGCGCATCAGAATCTACAAGTCTTCCTTTCACATTCTATGCAGCTGCCGGCATTCTCTATCTGGCAGGAACTTGGACGTCAGTGTTCGCGCTGAGATTGTTACACCAACATCTCTCAAAGGGGATGCGATGAACGGCTGGCACGTGATCATAGCGAATAGTGATCTGTTTGTTCGGGGATTTTTCACTACGGTACTGCTATTGGCGTGTTCAGCGTTTTTTAGCATTCTTTTATCGATTCCATTTGCATTCGCTTTGAACAGCAACCACGCGGTTTTTCGCATCCCCGCAAAAGCCTACACGATGACGATCCGTGGTTTTCCTGCGCTTATACAACTTTTCATGGTGTATTACGGCTTGTCACAGTTTGACATGATCAGGGACAGCTGGATGTGGCGCTTCTTCTCAAGCGCATTGTTCTGCACGTTATTCGTTTTCACACTCAACACAGTAGCCTATACAGGCGAGATTCTCGGAGGCGCACTTCGCGAAATTCCACGAGGGGAACTCGAAGCCGGAGTCAGTATAGGCATGTCACCTTTGCGCCTCGCACTGTCCGTCCAGATACCGCTCATGCTCCGGAAAGCACTACCGCAGTACAACAATGAAATTGTGCTGTTACTTCATGCGACTGCACTTGCGAGCGCCGTGACTCTCCTAGATCTGACTGGGGCCGCACAGAGGATCAGCATGGAGCACTACATCATGCTTGAACCTTATCTTTGCGCAGCTGCAATCTACTTCGTGCTGACGGCGATCCTGATGAGAGGATTCAAGTTCGCCGAACGCCGCTGGCTCGCATATCTGATCAAATAACCTCAAGGGAGACGAAGAGTCATGAATCAATCGCTGCTGAGCAATATTCATGCGGGCCTTGCAAAGAACGAAATCAGAGATGGCACCAACGTTCGCTCGGTGAACGCCGACGGTCTAGCGGTCGATGTATCGACGAGGGAAGCCTGGCCCGAGCAAGCTTCTAAGCCTGCGGAGTCGTTGTCCCTTCGCGCGGAGTCAGGTACCAATGCAGAGGAACGTTTTGCAGTGGAAGGAAGGTCGACCTCCCACTTTGACAATCGAACTGGGGTAAATGGCAATGACGTCGCCCCCCAATTGCAGGTTACGAATCTGCACAAACGTTTCGGTACCAACGAAGTCCTGAAGGGTGTGGACCTGCGCGCGGAAAAGGGGGACGTCATTGCCGTGATTGGATCGAGTGGATCCGGGAAGAGCACGTTTCTTCGCTGCATCAATCTTCTTGAGGGACCGAACCAGGGCACCATCGTTGTCGGCGGTGAGGAGCTACGTCTCCGTGCTGGGAAGCAGGGGGAACTGGAGGCAAGAGACAGGAAGCAGCTGCAACACGTGCGCGCGAAGCTTTGTATGGTGTTTCAGGGGTTTAATCTTTGGCCTCATATGACCGTGCTTCAGAACGTAGTCGAGGGGCCGCGACGCGTGTTGAAGGTCCCACGGAGTCAAGCGGAAACAAGAGCGCGCCACTATCTGAGCAAGGTAGGGATGCTAGAAAAGATCGATGCATACCCTTCTCGTCTCTCTGGTGGTCAGCAACAACGAGTTGCGATCGCGAGGGCGCTTGCTATGGAGCCGGAAGTCCTTTTGTTTGACGAACCCACCTCGGCATTGGACCCGGAACTGGTCGGAGAGGTACTACGCGTGATGCGCGAACTCGCGAATGAAAAGCGAACGATGGTCGTGGTGACTCACGAAATGGGATTCGCTCGAGAAGTAGCGAATCGCGTGGTGTTTTTCCACAAAGGAAGGATCGAGGAAGAGGGTTGTCCGAAGGAAGTGTTTGCATCGCCAAAGAGCGATAGGCTCAAACAGTTCCTTTCTGGATCTCTCAAGTAGTCAGTAACGGGGGGGGCCTATGTAATTCGTCAAGCGTTAGTACTACTGTGTCACAAAATCAGTTGCGCGCTCTATTGTTGTACAGGAAGAGTGCCATCGTTGCATGAGCCTTTGTCCAAGCAGGATGCGCAACGTAGTAATGGAATCAGGAATGTGGCGTTGAGCGCGCTGGACTGCCCCGGGGGATGTAATCCGGGGGAAGGGCAGGCAGCGCGCGTTCAAGGAAGTTTTTTTTACCACGTCCATCTGATTGCATTCCGAGTCGCTGAGCCATCACAAACCCGTACGCAGCGATACTCAGTGTGGCGTGATGGTGAAAGCCACGCCAGCCTCGCCCTTCATAATGACCGAGCCCGAACTCCTGCCTTCAGGTCCTGATAGTCGCGCTCGATGCGCCAGCGCATTTTGGTCACGAACACAAGCTGCTCGAGGGTCGCCTCCTCGGGGGCGGTAGTGAGAAAATATTTGAGCGGCTCCGTATCGCCATCAGGCCATTCAATAAGCAGCCATTCTTCGTCGCGAACGGTACTTCGCCAATAGTCGTGATGTGCGGGACGAACCCGCACGGCGGCAAAGCGTGAGGAAAGGGCTGCGTTGCTGCCTTCCCGCCAGGTTACGGTTTGCCAGGCGTTCATGGGTAATTGCATGGCCAGTTCCTTCACCACGAGCGGTTTATGGCCAGGCGCACGGCGCAACAATTTCGGTGGCTGACCGCGCCCACTCCAGGGTTTGGGCGGCAGCGGCGCCGTACCGGGCGCCCACACAGAGGTGCCCGGCCGGATCCCTACCGCATACAACAAACCCAGTTCAGTTATGCTTTCCCGGAAAGCGGTTTCGTCGCCGTACCCGGCATCGGCAAGCACAATGCCCGGTGCAATGCCGGATGCTATAGCCTCGCGAAGTTGGCCCAGCGCAATCTGTGGCTTGGTCTCGAAGTTGAGGTCATCAGGAATGCCGGCGCGACGCGCTCGTTCCCGGTCGTCAATCCATTCCTTGGGGACATACAGCTGCCAGGCAATCGGCAAGCTGCCGCGTTGTGTCGCGATCGACAGGCTCACGGCGATCTGGCAGTTATCCTGTTTGCCCAGTTGCCCACAGTATTGCCGCGCTACGCCGACCGAATGCTTGCCTTTCTTCGGGAAGCCCGTGTCGTCAATAATCCAGTAATAGCCAGCCTCGTCGGCAGCGTGCAGGCAGAACGCGGGCATCACCCATTCGCGTACCCGCTGCAGAACCGCCCGGTCAGACCATTCTGCCTTGGCCACAAAATGGTGGAGTGACTGGTGTTTCGCACTCGCGTGAAGGGGATCAATATGCGCAGCCATCGGCTCGACGCTCTTGCGTGACAACGGCATTACCAAGCCCGAACAGTAGCCCTTGAGGCCGGCATGGCGATCGGCGTGCCCCAACGCCTGCGCCAGATGATTCAGATACGCGTCAAATTCGTCGACGTCTTCTCTCATCACGGTCGCCCGAAGTCTGTATTATTCAATACTACCAGGTATCGCTTTGATGCAAACATTTTTTTATGAC
>NZ_JAMBPR010000009.1 GCF_024206475.1 Paraburkholderia sp. CNPSo 3274 | reverse complement strand
CCAGAAACCGGCTCGACCAACGGCTAATGAAGCGGGAGTCACAGCGCAGCCGCTGCATGATCGCCTCACGTGTCTCTCCGTCGTCAAGCATCAGGATCAACCGGGCACGCCGCGTGTCTGCTGCGCGCACCGTTTGACTACGAGCCGCCGACAGCAATTGTTTGCGCTCAAGCGTGGTTAAGTTCATCTTTTCCATGTGTTTCATTGAATACCAAATAAGGTGCTTTTTCAATGACGCAATGGACTAGACCTCGCTGGGCTGACGTGTCGTGAGAGGCCGCTCGTAAGAGACGTCTTCACGGTTTCGTGAACTGACGCCATTGCTCATCAGGATTTCCCGCCAGGCAGCAGGCACTTCGGCCGGCGCGAGCTCGTTGATCGCCTCCGAAATGCAAACGCGGGCGGCAATCGCCCACACGCCATTGCGCTTTTCGAAGCGGTCGATATAGCGCCCCACCGCAAGCGTGTCCGGCTTGACGCGGTTCTCGCCGAAGAAGAGCCAGTATGTTTCCCCGTGCGCTACGTCGCCCTTCAACTCGACACTGTGATTGAACACCATATGATGGTGCGAGAGTTGATGCCCGGTATGGTACGCAAAGGCCCAGTTGACGAATTCCTCTGCATTCCCAACGAATGCGCCGTGGTCGTCGATTGCATCCGGGTGGTACGCCGACAGCGTCAACTCCCGGTCCATGCGGTCGACTCCGCGGCAATACCGGTGCACGCATTCGAGTATGGCCTGCTTGTCCAACAGCGCTTCCACGCGTGCGCTCAACTCTTCGTTCATGGTTTCAACCGTTAGTAAGTCATGGCGACAAAAAACACCACTGCGCCGATCACCGCGCCGACGAAGCAATAACCTTCGCCTGTCGACAAGTCAGTTTCGTGGTGTTGCGCGCGGCTCGCAATCGCACATCCAACGATGCCCGCGAATGCCGTCGCACCGAGCACGGCAAACGTCATCACGACGTCGAAGAGCGCCGAACGACCCAGCTCTTCCATCCGCAGATCGCGTTGCAGCAGCCAGACCGCGGCTGCGGAAATCGATAAGAGAATGAGCGGAAGCCATACCCTACGCGCTTCTCGAGCGCGCTCGCCAGGCATCGTTTTCATCGTGCTGCTTCCTCCATGCGTACCTTGCCGAAGATACGGGGCGCCATCGCACCCAACGCACGCGCCGCCCAGTTCGATTGTTCTGCGCGATCGGATTCGTCCGACGAGGGAGGATTGTTGCCAGCAGGCTGGCGCCGATAGTGGAACGTGTAGTCCGCGAGAGGACCACGTAAATCGCTGTCGAGAAGGTACATCGCATGTCTCCGATCAGGCCTATGCCTCTCGGGCGCTTTCGCGGCGCCTCTATGCGGACATCCTAGGTGACAGAGTCCCGTTATGCAACAACTCGTTCAATTAAATGCGTCGGTGTTTTCACTAGCCGCCGGGGCGTAGTGTGCAATGCATGCGCGTGCGCACGCTACGCACGCAGCTAAGCGTGCGCAACGGATCGTATTCAATCGGGGGAAGCGAAATGCAGCCCTAAGCCGCGTCGCCGACGCGGCTTAGCAACGCGAACTAACGAGCCGCTGGCGAGCGATCAGGAAACCTGGAAGCCGCCATCGACGGCCAGAAGCTGGCCGGTCACATAATCCGATGCGGGCGATGCGAAGAACAGCACGGCACGCGCGATATCGGAGGCGACGCCTATGCGGCCCAAGGGCATACGGCCGGGCTGTGTAATTGGCCCGCTTGCCTGATGGACCTTGGTCGATGCAGCCGCGCCCTCGGTTGCCACGCCGCCGGGTAGTACGGCGTTCACGCGAATTCCGTCGGGTGCGAATTCGAGAGCGGCTACTTTGGTGAGATTGTTGACGCCCGCCTTCGATGCGCCGTAATCGCCGTTGTCGAAAATCACGGGCTGCAGCGATGCCACCGACGAAATATTGATGATGGAGCCACCGTTCCTGGCCGCCTGCATGCGCTTGATCGCTTCGCGCATGCAGAGAAAGGTGCCGCGCAGGTTCACGCCGAGAACCTTGTCCCACTTCTCGGCCGTCGTTTCGACGAAGGGCGTCTTCGGGTAGATACCCGCATTGTTGACGAGAATGTCGAGACGCCCGAGCTTCGCCTGCACGGTATCGTACATCGCAAGAATCGAAGATTCATTGCCGATGTCCACCTTGACGGCGATTGCCTTACCGGACACGCTTTCGATTTGTTTGACCGTCTCCTGCGCCGCTTCGTCGTTCAGATCCGCCGCGACCACAGCTGCGCCGGCCGACGCCAGCAGCAGCGCCGTCTCGCGGCCGATACCGGAACCGGCCCCTGTTACCACCGCAACCTTCTGATCGAGACTGAAGAGACTCGCCACATTCGTGCTCACTGCTCCTCCTTTGGCTCGCCATGCGAGCGGGTTGTTTTGTGAACGTCATTCGTAAACATAAACACGCCACCTTGAGGTGTCAAGGTGAACGCGGAACCGAATGACGCGAGGAGCAGCTGGAACGAATCAGTTCATCGGCGCGACTGTGCGCATCACGTCTCGGCCGGCGCCGCGATTTCGCGCATGATGTCGAGCATCGAGCGGTGATACGGCTTGTGAGGTCTATCCGCCCACACCAGCGAAACCTCTGTTTCGCCCGGAGCCGGAACATCCTCAATGTCGACGTAAGCAACACCTTCCACGGGCAAATATCGCGCCGAGTCCAGCATCAAACCGACGCCCAGTTCGTGAGCAACGAGGTTGAGCATCGTATAGGGGTGGCGAGCTTGTTGGGTAACGCGGGGCGACAAGCCCTCCTCGCGCCGCGCTGCTTCAAACGCAGCGAATAGCGGTTGCGACATCTGCTGAGGGAACATGATGAGCGGATATCGCGCGAGATCCGCGATGCGAATCGAACGCTGCGTCGCCACGGGCCACTTCGCCGGAACCGCGGCCACCACCCGCAGACGCTCGATGACTACGCTCTCCAGACCAGAGACGTCCGCGGCGCTGGTGACCACCACACCGAGGTCGATGCTACCGTTTTTCACACCTGCGACTGTTAGGGCACTACCACGTTCGATCAACCGGACATCCACACCCGGCCATTGCTTGCGCAGCCCCTGAATGGCCAGCGGCATGATGCGTAGCGCGCACATCGGCACGAACGCTACGCTCAGGCTCGCCAGTTCGTCGGCTGCCTGGCGTACCCGCCGCTCGGCTAATTCCGCTTGCGCGATCAGCGGCTTGGCTTCCGCGAGCAACGCGGATCCGGCGGGCGTGAGGGATACGCCGCGCGGCGTGCGTTCGAGGAGCTTGATGCCAAGCTGCTCTTCCAGCCGCATGATCGACTGGCTGAGCGGCGGCTGCGCCATGCCGAGGCGTGCTGCCGCACGCCCGAAGTGCTGGGTCTCCGCAACCGCAACAAAGTGTCTGAGATGCCGCAATTCCATGGCTTGATATGACTTCGATATTGGCGTGCCGCCAGCATATCGCCTTTGTTCCGTCGCGGTGCACTGCGGATGAACCCTGGTCACATTGTTGAACGTAGGCCGCATCGGGCGTATCCGGACTTGACGTCGACCAGGGTTCGACATACATTTTTGAATGTCGTTCTAAATTATGAATAATAGACGGGGCCGCCCGGTCGATCTGGAAGAGGCATGGGGCAAGAGAACAATTCGAAGCGTGAATACGAACTGCAGGACCATGAACTGATGGTTTGCTGCGTAGGCGTCCAATCTCAGGTCGTCTATTCGAACCCGGTTTATCAGCGTGTGACGGGATATTCTCTGCAGGAGCTTCAAGCCATGCAGGGTTCGAACCGCATTCGCGACGTACCTCAGCCGGTGCTGGCCGACCTCGGGGCGGCCGTCAGGCGAGGCAAGCCGTGGAGCGGCCTCATCAAGCTCGCCTGCAAGAGCGGCACGCTGGTGTGGTGCCGGCTCAACATGGCCCCGCTCGTTTCGAACGGGCGATACATCGGTTCGCTGATGGTTCTCAGCAAGCCGGCTCATGGGGAAATCGACCAAACCGAGGCACTTTATCGCCGCCTGCACGCCGACCGTGACGGGAAGCTCGGTTGGGAGCAAGGGCGCGTCGTTCGCGGCGGCCTCATTGGCCGGGCCGCCGGCCGGATCCGCTCGTTCGGTCTCAAACGCTATATCTGGGGCGCGCTCTTCGCGCTCGCCCTCGTGGACGCGCTCGGACTGGCCAGCCGGAGCGACGGCCTTGCATCGCTCTCGTTCTGGGCCGAAGTCGCCGCCCTCCTTCTGTTGACAGCTGCGGCAGGTGTTTTCCTTTCTCGCACGATCGTGCACCCGTTGCAGGACGCTGCGCGAGCCGCGATGAAGATCGCCGCGGGCGATCTGAGCACCACGTGCCACAGCGCTCGAAGCGATGAGATCGGCGATGTGCTGCGCACCTTGAATCAGGTCAGCATCAACATGCGCGCCACGGTGCTCGACGTGCGCAACGGCGTACGTGCCATGCGGCAAGCGACGACGCATATCGCGTCGGGCACGCTGGAACTTTCCGGCCGGACGGAAGCGCAGGCCAGCAGTCTCGAAGAGGCCGCGGCTTCAATGGAGCAGATCAACTCGACGGTCGGCAACAATGCCGACGCCGCGAGGCAAGCCAGCGATCTGGCAGAAAGTGCGAGCCAGGCCGCGGAAGAAGGCGGCCGCGTGGTGGACCAGGTCATCTCGACGATGGGGCACATCACGCAATCGAGCCGCAAGATATCCGACATCATTTCCGTGATCGACGGCATCGCCTTCCAGACCAATATTCTCGCCCTGAACGCGGCGGTTGAAGCCGCGCGAGCCGGCGAGCAGGGACGCGGATTTGCCGTCGTGGCGGCCGAGGTCCGCAATCTCGCTCAACGCAGCGCGCAAGCGGCGAAGGAAATCAACGCGCTGATCACGCAGAGTGTCGAAACGGTGGAGAACGGTTCGAAGCTGGTCGATTCCGCAGGCAAGACGATTGCCGACATCGTTGCACAGGTTCGTGATGTCACCACTTTGGTGTGCCAGATTGCCGAGGCATCGCGAGAACAGTCGGCTGGCGTCGGTCAGGTGAGCCAGGCGGTGGAACAGTTGGACCGCATGACGCAAGTGAACGCAACGCTCGTTCAACAACACACGAGCGCCGCCGATAGCATGAAGCAGCAAACCGAGCGGCTCGCCGAAATGCTTTGCGTTTTCACGCTATCGCGCGATGAACGGAACGTGCTGCTAACAGGAGCCGGCGCGTGATCCCTCCGCGCTAAACGCGGTTCAGGAGAATCCTGGCGTTCGTTTCGATCTACCCGAATACGCCCGCCAGCGTTCGATCATCCCGCCACTATCAGTTCCGCAGCCTTCTCAGCAAGGGCGATGGTTGCTGCGTTAGTATTGCCCGAAATGATGTTCGGCATGACGGAGGCGTCAACCACGCGCAGCCGCTCGACACCGCGAACCCGTAATTGCGGATCGACAACGGCCATGTCGTCCGTCCCCATCCGGCAACTGCCTACGGGGTGGTAGCCGATACCTACGCGTTGGCGCACGTATGCTTCCCATGCGCTTTCGCTCTCAGGAAGCGATGCGGGCTCGTGATCGCCGATGACGTGTTTCGCCAGCGGCGCCGCCGCAAACACCCTGGTCACGAGACGACTGCCCTTGATGGTCAGTTCGAGATCGCGAGGATCGCCAAGCAACGCGTGCTTGATGACCGGCTTCGAAAGCGGATCGCGATCCTTCAGACTGATGCGGCCGCGTCCGTGCGGCCGCAAAACCTGCGATCCGATCGTGATGCCCGCCTGCTTCGCCATCGCGGGATGTCCGCCCACGAAGCCAATCGCCAGCGGCAAAAAGCTCATGGCGATGTCCGGTTCGCTCAACTCGGGCGAACTGCGCGCGTAGGCCATCGCATGGACGGCGATTGACGTCAGAATGCCCTTCTTGACGGTCGCATGCTGCAAGAGGTGTCCCGCGAGACGCAGCGGACCCACCATGGTGTTGTACGTCGGCACGTCGATCTGGCGGCTCTGCGAAACCCCGCAGTGCTCCTGAACATTGCTGCCGACGCCGGGCAGATCGGCAACGACATCGATCCCCAACGCGGACAGATCCGCGCCTGCGCCGATGCCGGATCGCAACAACACGCCAGGTGATGCGATCGCTCCGCCACTCAGGACGACCTCCCCGTTTGTATGCAGATATGCGCCGAGGCCGTAGCGCGTGCCGTTGGCGATCGCGAGCGCTTGCGCGTCGTCGGCGAACGGGGTGATCGAGAGCACGGGACCGAACACTTCGTTCTGTTCCAGCGCACTTCCTGGCTGAACATCAGCGAACACGTTCGGCTGGATGAAGAAGCCATCACCCAGTTCGCCCTGCAATCGCTCGCCGCCCGCAATGAGCCTTGCTTCGCGTCGCGCTTGCTCGATGATGCCGAGGATACGGTCGCAAGCCGCCTGGCAGATCACCGGGCCAGCGACCGTATCCTGATCGAAGGGGTCGCCTACCTTCATGTTCGCAGCCACTGCCGCGGCGCGCGCCACCATTTCGTCGTAGCGCTTTCGGTGCAAGAGCAGCCGAGTCGGGTTCACGCAGCCCTGACCGCTCAGACCCAACGCGCCATAGACAGCCTGTACCGCTGCTGCTTCGAGATCAGCGTCTTCGAAGACAAGATTGGCGGACTTGCCGCCCAGCCCCAGCGCGACCGGCTTGAGACACGCCGCCGCCGTCGCCATCACCCGCCGCGCGACGCCTTTGCCGCCCGTGAACGTGACCTTGCCGACGTCGGGGTGCGCCACGAGCGCCTCGCCCGCTTCGGCCTCGCCGGGCACGACGTTGAGAAGGCCCGCCGGAAAGCCGGCTTCGTGAGCGAGTTCGGCGATTCGCAGTGCGACGAACGGCGCGAGTGCGGGGCGGCTTCAGAACGACGCCATTGCCAGCGGCGATGGCCGGAAGCGCCCTCATACAGGTCGCCATGAGCGGACCGTTCCACGGGATGATGACGCCCACGACGCCATAGGGCTCCCGGCGCGTATAGTTGAACCCCGGTGCCGGATAAGACTCTGCGTACGAACCCGCGATCTTGTCGATCCAGCCCATATAGTGGTCGACCCAGCCGAGCGCCATGTCCATCATCGGGAGTGCTACCGGGATCCCTGACTCTCGGGCACCGAGAAATGCCAGCTGCTCCCGATGCGCCTCCAGCAACTCACCGAGGCGCCGAAAGCTTCGCGTCCTCGCGCGGGGCCCCATCTCCATCCATATACGCTGCGCCGCCTTGGCGGCCTTCACGGCGCGGTCGATGTCGCTCGCGCTGCCGAGGGGCACGACGGCCTGCGGCCGGCCTGTTGAAGGGTTGACATGCTCGACGCTGGCCACGCCGTCACCTTCGACGAACGTGCCGTCGAGCGGGCGCTGGTGCGATGGGGAAAGTGCCATGTACTGTTCCATTGAGCGTTTGACTGCTACAGGCAGGAGACGCGTGCAGGAACAGGCGCCGGTCACGCGCCGTCGAGGTCAGTCGTGTCGTCTCCTGAACATTCTCGTAGCTGGCCTCGCGCACGCGACGCGGGCCGCCTCAGATAAATTCGATTCTAGCGGCGGCTCATGCTCTACACTGCTTATCGAACGGAACATTTAGAGTGACTTTTTTTCATTAATCGACGATGCCAGAAATCCGGAATCTGCAGCCTTTCGTCCAGGCCGTCCGCTGCGGCAGCTTCATCGCGGCGGCAACCCGCCTCCAGGTCACGCCGCCTGCCATCAGCAAGAGCATCGCAGCGCTGGAGCGTGAACTGGGCGTGCGCCTTTTCAACCGGACCACGCGCAAGCTGAGCCTCACGAGCGAAGGGCGCCAGTTCTATCAACGAGTGGCGCCATTGTTGGGTCAGCTCGACGAAGCGGTCGCGGATGTGCGGCGCAGCCCCGAGCATCCGGAGGGATTGATCAAGGTATCCGTCACGCCGACGTTCGGGAGGCATTGCCTGACTCCGGTGATCGCAGAGTTTCTGCAACGCTATCCACTCGTCGAAATCGACATCAGCTATGACGAAATTGCACCCAGCCTGGTCAACGACGGCATCGACGTCAGTATTCAGCACGCGCGGGGACGCGGAACCAATCACGTTTCCCGTCCGCTGTGCGAATACCCCATCGTACTGGTCGCGAGCCCGGGCTATCTCGAACGCAAGGGCGTGCCTCAATCCCCGGATGAACTGGCGGAACACGAATTCGTCGGCATCCGCATGTCGTTCGGACTCGCCGCGCTTCATCTCGAACGCTCGCCAGGAAGCACGCGAAAGCGCGGCGCCCGGAAGGACAGAACGTTCGTTCACCATCCCCGCGGGCGTCTAACCGTGGCAGGCCAGCCGGACATCAGCCTCGTCGCTGCGCTCAGCGGCGCAGGGATCACGCCGTCATCCGTGCCCGTGGTGCTGCCGTATCTGCGCACCGGAGCACTCAAAATCGTCCTTCCCGAATACAGGGTGCGCGGCGACGAGGCGGATGGTACGGGGCCGCGCATTTACGTGCACTATCCCCACCGCCAGTATCTGCCCGCGAAAGTCAGGGTTTTTGTGGATTACCTGCTCGAACAGTTTCACTCGACCGATACCGGCAAAGCGGAACTCGACATGTTTGCGGCCTGAATGCTGGCCAGTTTCATTCGCGGCCCGCACCACGCCGTCGATACGCAGAGGGACTCATCGCAACGTATTTGTGGAAGATGTTGCGAAACGCGCGCACATCTGAATACCCAACCATAACGGCGATCTGCTCGATGGAGACCTGTGTGTTGCGCAGCATTCGCTTTGCTGACTCGATACGCAGTGAGCTTGCATAAGCCCGCGGCGTCATGCCGAGGCTTCGCGTAAAGCGGCGCAGCAACGTGGCGTGACTGACGGCCAGCACGTCCGCCAGTTCGCTGATCTTGAAGTCCTGAGCGAAACGCTGTGCGAGCCAGAACTGCGCGCTGCTTACTAGCGGATCATCACTCGACAGGCGCCCTTCCTCGCGATCGCCATCCGTGCCTGTCGTCGAAGCGAGCCATTGGGCGGTATGCGGTGAAATCGCACGATCGACGAGGCGCGTCACGAGTTGCCATTCGCTTGCTGGCACGCTGCAGGTGTGAGCGCCACCGTGCTCGGCGATCGTGACGCCCGTGTCCACGCGCACCTTCGGATAGCGCGACCGGAGCAAGCCCCTGAGCACGCGCGGAACGGCCGCAGGGCCGCCGTCGAGAAAGCCTGCCTGCGCGAGCAGCAACACCGCCGTACCGCTTGCGGCCAATACCGCGCCCCGAGCACGTTGCCAACGCAACCACTCCGTTACCGGCTGTGCGTGGTCGAGCAGCGTAACGAGCGCCTCTTCGCTGGTCACCGCAAAGGCCGGGACGTAGACGATGCTGTACTCGGCATCGCCAAGCAAGTCGCCGTCGCTATCCATCTTTCGGCCGCCGGCGAACTCCAGACCGCCCGCAGTGGCGCTCAACAGGCGCACCTGCGTCTTCATCGTGTGCCGGTACGGCGGCGCGAACTGCGTAAATACATGTCGCGCAATGAGCGCAAATCCATCTACCAGCGCGCCCACGCTCGACAGGTAGCTGCCTGGCAGCACGAGCGCGGCAACGTCTTTCACTGGCTCAGTCGGCATGGCGGGCTTGCGAATTTCTATCCCCTTATATGCAGAATTTGATCCTCTTTCGCGGCGATCTTAGCACGCATCATCGTCATCATTGCCAGCGAAAAGAATGGCGGGGAGAGCGCAGCCGTTACCCGTCACAAATAGCCGCGCCGCCGCGGCAAAACAGGAGACGCAAATGAAGAGCCTCGAAGAAAAGCACGCCTATGGTTTAAAGGTATTCGGCGAGATCATGGGTGAAGAGAAGGCAGCCGGCTTGCGCACCGCAAGCGAGTCCACCGGCTTCGGCGCCGATATTTCACGCCTCGCCGTCAATTACGCGTTCGCGGACGTATGGGGCGACGACAAGCTCGAGCGCAAGCAGCGTAGCCTCGTGACGCTCGGCATCCTGATCGCCAGCCGGCAGACACTCGAACTGAAGAACCACGTCCGCATTGCCGTGCGCAACGGTCTGAGTGCTCGCGAGCTGGAAGGTGTGCTTATCCAGGCGCTGCCGTATGCGGGCTTCCCGGCTGTCGCCTCTGCCACCACGGCCGTACTCGAGACGCTGAGGGAACTGGGCATCGACACTACCACCCGCACTTCGGAAGAACGCGGATTGCTGTGAGGCGGCGTCAGAGCGCCCCTGCAACAAGAGGAGACAATTTGTGAGCACACCAATCCTGGATATCGTGCCGACGATGCGCGAGTTCAACATTTCGAACGATCTGCTCGGCGATCACGCCGCACTGCAAAAGCGGTGGGACGAAGACGGCTACCTGTTCTTCCGCGACGTACTGGACCACGAGCCGCTGGAGCGCATGCGCGGTTTGCTCGTCGACCACCTCGACCGCCACGGTTTCGTGGACCGCACTGATCGAGACGTGCGATGGACCGGCAAGGAGCGCGACAATTTCAGCTTCTTTCCCGTGAAGGAAATGAATGAGCAGCGTGCGGCACGCACCGTCATGGAAGACCCTGCAATTCGCGCGTTCTTTCAGCGGCTCTTCGACGTACCGCTTTATTGGGTGCCGTTTACCGAATACCGCACTTCACCGCCTGCCATCGACAAAAACCGCACGCGCTTCGACTTCATTCACGAAGATGCGATCTACAGCGACCGCCTCGATTTCATCATCTGCTGGGTTCCACTCAGCGATATCGATGCGCAAGTCGGCGGACTGGCCGTAGCGGAAGGGTTGCACAAGCTTCCGTGCCTGCATAAGAAGGATGGCGACAAGATCATTCCAATCGACCTCGCGAGCGTGCCCGAAGATGCATGGCGCCGCACGAACTACCGCCTGGGCGACGTCCTGTTGATGAGCCGACGCACGCCACACTCTGGGCTCAGCAATCATTCGGACCGATTCCGCCTTTCGCTCGACACGCGCATCCTGCCGCAAGGCGGCAGTTTCCCGTTCGAGCCGCGGCTGCCCTATGTGGGCACGCTGACGTCGATCGCGCCTGAACAGATCGTCGTGCGCGACGCGGATGGCGAACATGTCTTGCGGCTCGACGAAACGAGCTATCTGCGCGGCTTCCAGGGCAACCGCGTGCGCGGCGACGAAATTGCCGACGTCTATCAGCCAGGCTGCGAGGTGATCGTCGCACATGAAGGCGGCCTCGTTCAAACGGTGCGGCCGCAGCATTGATCGTGCCACCACGCGGAAAGACGAAGCTTCGCCTTTCCGCTTTATCGCCCGGATTTCGTCACCAGCATATTTTCTGAACATCGTGCTAATATTAGAACATCAGCACGATTGCAGGTGTCTCTGCAATGGCCTGTTGCCTGGTTAGTGACTTCGTGCGCTACGCGCCCAGCCACGATACGGCTGGCCTAGCTTTATAGTTCGACCACCGGAAAAGTCATGACCGAATCATCCGACGTGATACTCGTCATCGGCGCTACAGGCGCGCAAGGAGGTGCCACGGCTCGCCGCCTCCTTGCGGCCGGACGTACGGTGCGCTTCCTGACGCGAGATCCAGACTCGTCGGCTGCGCGGGCGCTCGTCGAATTGAATGCGCAGGGCGTAAGGGGGGATCTGGACGACCGTGAGTCGCTCGAAAAAGCGATGAAAGGTGTCCGCTCCGTCTTTTCCGTTCTCCTCCCCGACTTCGATCGCAGCGACAGGGAGCGCCGCCAGGGTTTCGCGCTCGTCGACGCGGCGCGCAACGCGGGCGTCCAGCAATTCGTTCACACCTCCGTGGCGCAGGCAGGCAATCATTTGACGTTTCCGGGCTGGAACGAGAAGCGCTGGAATCAAAAATACTGGACAGACAAATGGGACGTCGAAGAAGCCGTTCGCTCTGCGGGTTTCGAATCGTGGACGGTCTTGCAACCTGCATTCATGATGGACAATCTCGCTGAGCCGAAAGCACGCGCGATGTTCCCGCACTTGCGCGACGGCTTGCTGCTCAGCGCGTTGCTGCCCGACTCCCGGCTCGACTGGATTGCCGCCGACGACGTGGGGGCGCTCGCAGCCGGCGCGCTCAACGATGCGCAACGCTGGCATGGTGAGACTGTGCCGCTGGCTTCGGAGAAACTCACGATGTCTGAAGTGGGAACTCGCCTCGGCCAGGTTCTTGGCACACAGATTGGCGTTTCGCACGTCTCGCCGGACGAAGCGCGGGCAAAGGGCCTCGCACCAGGCTGGGTGAATGCGCAGGAATGGATCAACGCGGTCGGGTATCGCGTCGACATCGATTCGCTCTCCGAACGTGGTATCGAGCTGACCTCGATGACGGATTGGATCGACGCGAATCGACGGCACATCAAACTCGTCTAATTGATTTGCGAAACAATCCTTGCGTAATGGAAGAGCCGCAATGAATGTCAGTGTTCCCTCCTGGTTCGATCTCGCCATGAGCCAGCCACGCCGCTCCCATTTCACGGAAGCCGGCGGGGCTGCAGTGCACTATGTCTCCTGGAACGCCGCAGACACGGACAAGCCTCCACTCGTCTTCGCGCACGGCTTTCTGGGACACACGCATTGGTGGGACTTCATTGCACCGTTCTTCACCGATCGCTTCCGCGTGTTCGCTCTGGATTTCAGCGGGATGGGTGACAGCGGCTACAGGCAGGAATACAGCGCAGACATTTTCGTGCGCGACCTCGTAGCCGTCGTGGATGCAATCGGCCGCGGTCCGTGCGTCGCGGTCGGCCACAGCTTCGGCGGATCGCGTCTCCTGCAGGCCTGCGCGACTTTTCCCGATCGTCTCTCGCACGCCATCGTGCTCGATTCGTATTTCATGCTACGCGGCGATAGCTTGCCTGCCGTGGAACGGCGTCCGCCTCCGCGCCCCTATCCGGACTGGCATACCGCAGTCAGCCGGTTTCGCCTCATCCCAGAGCAGGATTGCGAGCCGTGGCTTCTCGAACATCTTGCGCAAACATCGCTTCGCCAAACCTCCGACGGCTGGGTATGGCGCTTCGACCCGAAGCTGCGGGATCTCCAGCCGGTCGAAGGCGAGGAAGACCTGCTGACCCGCGTCACGGTCCCCGTCAGCTACGTTCACGCCGAGTGCAGCAGCGTGGTCAGCGCGGATCGCGCGCGCCACATCGTCGGGGCAATTCCCGGCGCGAAGGGACCCATCACGATGCCGCGCGCAGGCCATCACATGATGCTTGACCAGCCACTCGCGCTGGTCAGCCTCTTGCGAGCATTGCTGGCATGAGACCCAACATGCGCGAATCGACAACTGCACCATGGTCGAATGAGCTGCCTCTCTCGGCCCTGATCGCGCGCGCCGTCGAACAGCACGGCGCCACGCCGCTCCATTTTCATACCCAAGGCGGCGCCTACACGTGTACCACGCAGTCCCTGCTGCGCGACGCGAGAGAAATAGGCAAGGCGCTGCGAGCGATCGGCCTGCATCGAGGCGATGTGATCGCGATACAGCTCCCCACGCAGCGCGAGACTGCGCTTCTGTACCTGGCCGCGCTCGAGATTGGTGCCGTGCTCGTGCCGATCGTTCACATCTACGGTCCAGCCGAAGTCGGCTTCATCCTTCGGCAATCGCGCGCCCGACTTCTTTGCGTGCCCGACCTCTGGTGCGGCACAGACTATCTGGAGCGTGTCGCAGCGCTGGGCGCCCCACCCGACCTGGAACGCGTTATCGTAGTCGGCAATCGAGCGCCCTCGAACGGCATCACGTTCGATGCGCTGCAACGACTCGCGGCAACAACGCATGATCAGCATCCTGCTGAAGCGCCAAAGTCGGAAGACATCTGCCTGCTGCTGTACACGTCGGGGACGACGGCTTCACCCAAAGGCGTTCAGCATTCTCATCGCACTGTGGGCGCAGAGTGGCAGATTCCGTTCATCGACGGGCCAGGGCCTTACCTCACGCCCTTCCCCGCCGGGCATATCGCGGGCTTCAATTTTCTGTTGCGCCCGTTCGTCACGGGCACCGAGATGGTGTTCATGGATCGATGGGACGCCTCGCTCGCGGCGCGACTCATCGAAGAGCATCGCGTACGCCTTTCGGGTGGCACGCCGTTCCATCTTCAAGGACTCCTCGATGCCGGCCGCCGCGATGGCCACAGCCTGGCCTCGCTCGTTTCTTACGGTCTGGGCGGCACGGGCGTCACGCCCGAGCACGTCGCCCTCGCCGATCGCGCGGGATTCACGGGAACACGCGCGTATGGGTTGACCGAGCATTCCACGGTGAGCGTTGGTTGGGCCGATTCGCCATTTGACGTCCGGGCCAATACTGACGGGCGCGTTCAGCCCGGCTCGCAGGTGCGCGTTGTCGACGAGTTGGATCGCGACCTGCCTGCGGGACATGACGGGGAGATTCTCATCAAGGGACCGGAGTTGTTCGTCGGTTATACCGATCCAGCGCTTAATGCAGCGGCCTTCACTCGCGACGGATGGTTCCGGACTGGCGATATCGGCCATCTCGACGAACGCAGTTGCCTGACCATCACCGACAGGAAAAAGGACATCGTGATTCGCGGTGGAGAAAACATCTCGTCGCTCGAAGTCGAGCGCGTGCTTGCCACTCACCCCGCAGTGCGCGATGTCGCCGTCGTGGCGCAACCCGACCCCCGATACGGAGAAAAGGTCTGTGCCGTGGTGGTCTTGCGCGAACACACGACGCTCAACCTGAGCGCAGTTCAGACCCACTTTGCCGCTGCGGGCGTGGCGAAGCAAAAGACCCCCGAGCACCTTTGCATCGTTGCAGAACTGCCGCGCACGCCATCGGGAAAAGTACGAAAGGGCGATCTGCGCAAGCAGCTTTCCACATAGCGGCAGTTCGCTCGGCGCTTATTGCGCAGGGCCGTCCTGACGCGACTTGAAAAAGCGATCTCGCTGCCTCGACACCTCATCGGACGAAGCGAGTTGATCGTAGATCCCGCGCGCCGCGGCCAGGCCCGCCTCGAAATCAGCCGATTCGGCGGCGGCAGCGATGGCATCCAGGCACTTGCTTTCTATGGCATCGCCACAGGCAAGGCGTGCGCGCGCCTCAGCGACAACAGTAACCGGATCGTGATCCGGCAATAGCAGCCGGCGTATCAATGGCAACGTCGCGCTCCCGATCTTCTCTCGCGCCAGTTCAATCGCCAGGCGCAACACTTGTTGCTCATCGCCCTCGACGATTCGGTCGAATAGCGCTGTTCCAGCGAACGTACTCGCGGGCACGATTTGCGCACCGAGAATGAATTCGATCGACTTTGCGAGGCCTAGCACGCGCGGCAAACGCTGCGTCCCGGACAAAGGGATCACACCAAGCTTGCACTCCGGCAGACCTATCTGTGCATTGTCCGCCACAAGCCGGTAGTGGCAGACCAGCGCGGTTTCCAGCCCTCCACCAACGGCAAATCCGTGGATTGCGGCGACAACCGGCTTCTCGCTCGCCTCGATAGCCGGATGAACGTGCAGCGACAACGCTGGGGCCGCCGCCGCTGCGGGCGTGCCGAATTCGCGGATATCACCGCCTGCGCAGAAACCGCGGCCGCTGCCATTGAGCACGATTGCGCGAACCTGCACATCGTGCCGCGCCGCTTCGAACGCAGCGACAAGTCCACGACGGACTCCGAGACCCAACCCGTTGACCGGCGGATGGCTCATCGTGACGATGGCCACCTCGTCTTCTACGCGATACTCGACGTTGTTGAAGCGCTGGGCGTCGCGGTTCGTCATCGATTGGCCAGCCAACTCGGCATATCCTGCGGCCACGGATCGGCATATACCGCGTGCACACCCATCGCAGTCGTGTAGGCAAGGTTCAGTACGTTGCAAAACGCGACGAATACCAACACGCGTAGTGCCGTGCGAACCGCTGAATGGCACTCGAGACGATCGACGCCTCGCTCGATCGCGGTGTATCCGTTGTTGTCGACGCTCATCAAAAGGAACGCAGAAGCCACGAAGGCTGTCGGAAACAGCAGGAACTCGTACACCGGAAACTGGTAGTAGTGGCCGCCCCAGAAGGAAACACGCTGAAACGCGCCCGGCCACGCGTCGAATCCCATGAAGCGGCTAGCAGCGATGTCGAGAAAGCCCATCGTCAACCAGATGGCGGCGAAGCCCGCGAGCGTGAGTCCAACGTTACCTGCGCGAGGCCAATGCTTGCGGACTGCACGCATCGCCCACAGCGCGACCACTGCCGTACCCGTGAACGTGTAGAAATAGCTTGGCGCGTCGATCAGGATGGGCTCAGCAATACGCGCATGCGGCGATTGCCAGAACGGAATGAAACGGCACCAGCAGCCGAAATTCAGTGCATAGGCGTTATACGTGAACATCGGCCTAAGGAAGTCCAGCCACGGATCGAGCCAGTATGCCGAGAGCCAGCCGATCATCATGAGCCGCACCGCGTCGATGCGGCGGCTTTTGACGATTCCGTAGACGAACCAGATTGCTACCGGAATCAATGTCAGCACGCTGATCCGCTGGTAATGGTCGATCGTCGTCCTTACGGATTCCGGAATCGGGTCCGCGCCCAAATCGACAGGGCGGAAGTCCTCCGAACGAATCCATGCCACGTAGGCGTAGGTTTGTGCAAATGCGAAAAGCGCGCCGAGCGCAGCCCACGCATACACCCTGTGCCAGGTCGTGCTGCGTCGAGCGACCATCTCCAACATGCTTGCCTCCTCATTATTATCGCATCATTCATATTTGTGAATGATGGTCACAAAAATGTACTCTGACGAGGAGACCGCGTCAAGCGCCATACTCAACGCGGCATTGGTAGCGGCACGCCTGGCTGTGCCGCTCAACGCCACCGAAGATTACCGACCCATCAGGTCATAGATCTCGTGATCGAGCGCTGCCATCGCGAATCGCGGCGCAACGGCACAATTGTTGACTTCCACTTGCCATTCCACGGGGTTCACGAGCCAGAAAAACAGCCCATAGACGATGTGCCGCCGATACGCGTCGAGCGCGCCTTCAAGTGAGGGCGGGTTGTTCACGCCGTGAAACGCAAGCCGCTCGAGATAGTGCTCAAGCAACGCTCGCTCCCATCGTGGTCGATCCGCAATGTCCAATGCCGAGATCAGGAAATACGTGACATCATGGGCCCACGGTCCACGTCGATACGACTGCCAGTCGAGAAAGCCAGGCGTGCCATCGCGGTCGAAATACAGATTTCCGAGGTGAACGTCGCCGTGGAGAAGCGTCATTGGCCCGATACGGTCGAATGCGCGCAGATCGAGCAACGCGTGCTCCATCCAGTCCCGATCATGAAACCGCTTCGGCAAGGCAGCGCCGCGCGGCATTTGCGTATAACTCGCGAAAATATCGGGTTTTAACTGACCCCGGTGATAAGTGCCTGACTCGCCGTCGGGGAGTGGATCCTGCGGTGCGAGCCAGGCTAGTTCGCCATCGTTATCGAGCGCCAGCGATTGCCAGAACTGCGCGTGCCAACGCGCTTGCGCGTCCAGATTCGCCGCGGCCTGCGCAAATGTCAGCGGCTTCTGGACGCGACAGAATTCAACGTCCCGCGAACGTAGATCTTCGAGGATCACGATAGACTGCCCGCTTCGACCATCCGTCTCTGCGTAGAAGCTGGCCGGAACATTCGCGTGCAAGTGAGGATGGACTTCCTTGAAGAACCTGGCCTCGTATTCGTATATGTAGGCGTTCAGATTCCGATACTCGGGAACGAAACCGCCCTTCACGATCAACGACTCCGGCAAGCCAAGCTCGCGCCCTCTTGCGTTGTAGGCAGGATAAACCCTGACTTTGGTGGCGGTTCCGTACATCACATCGCATATGGCGAGTGATTCGACCGCCACGCCCTCATGACCGCGAGCGAGCGCCGACGTCAGCCACGACGGCGTAATTTCCTCGACGTCCAATGGGAGTCTTTCGGCATCTGGGCTCGATCCATTCGACTCAATCAACGCCCGACTATTGCTCGAAATAGACATGTTGACGCGCTCCTGAGAAGTGCATGTGAGTTCACGCGCATGTTGCGCGGCACGTCCGGACGCTCGCAACAAGGGAACTCCCGGCTGGCATCATTGTTACAAATCTAGAACGGCGTGCGTATTTTTGTGAACAGCTTTCGCCCGGTTGCTGGCTCCGCAATCGCGTCGCGACTCGAGCCCTGCCCGTTCTGCCCGACCTAAGTTAGTGAAAATTAGTCACTCTAATTGTTCCTTACGGTAACCAGTGGGTACCGAACGTTGTCGCTAGAATTCGTAAAAAGCCCTACAAGCACCCCCCACAGGAGACAACCCGATGACCACGACCGTGCTTGAACGGCTGTTCGGCATCAGCGGAAAAGTCGCTGTCGTTACCGACAAGGGACACAATTCCAGCATCGATATCGCCCCTGTATTGGCCGAGGCCGGCGCGAGGGTTGTGATCGCGGATCACCGTGCGGCGCACGTGCAACCTGTCGTCGACAGAATCCTTTCGGCAGGCGGAGAAGTCATCGCCATTGAGGCAGACGTGGAACGCGAAGCCTCCGTCATTGCGTTGTTCGAACAAGTGCACGCGACTTGGGGGAGCCCCGATATCGTGGTCAATTGCGCGGCGATGACCAATAACGGACCGCTCACGGATTTTTCCGAGGCAGCCTGGGACGAAGTCATGTCGATCGACCTGAAATCCGTGTTCTTTTGCATGCGAGAAGCGATCAAGCACATGCTCGTCGCAGGCCGGGGTGGTCGTATTGTGAACGTGACCACTATGGGAGCCATGCATGCCGTCCTCAACGGGAATGGCGCTTACGGCGCTGCACGAGCCGGCGTAACGGGATTGGTCCGCTCCGCGGCGCTCGACTATGCCCCTGAACAGATTCTCATCAACTGCGTGCTTCCCGGCGCAGTGCCTGGCAAGGTTCAGTTTCACCCCGACACGCAGGCTCGCCTGAAGACGGGAAAGCTCACGGGACCCGGTACAGACGCAGAGCGACGCTTGCCACTTGGATGGGGAGATCCCGCCGACATCGCCGCAGCGGTCTTGTACCTTGCAGGCCCGTCGGGCCGCTATATGACGGGCCAGTCGATTACGCTCGATGGCGGATTTCTGATTAGCTGACGCGCGCCGAGAAGCACGACTTTCATCGACTACTCAAACGGAGCATTCCATGTTTAGCGAAATCCAGATCGGCGCACGCCTCACGCAGATCTTCAATCTCACGGGAAAGACTGCCGTCGTTACCGGCTCTGCACAAGGTCTCGGCCGCGAAACGGCGCGGCTGCTTGCCGAGGCAGGTGCCAACGTCGTGATCGCCGACCTTAATCCGGATGCCGCATCCGTAACAGCGGCAGAAATTCATGCGAACGGTGGTATTGCGATGCCCTGCAAGGTGGACGTGGCTGATGAAGCTTCCATCAAGGCACTATTCGCGGCTGTCGATGCGAATTTCGGCAGCGTAGATATTCTGGTCAACAACGCCGCGCACCGTTCGAAAGCCGAGTTTTTTGAAATGTCCGTCGAGCAATGGGACCAGATGCAGGACGTGACGCTACGAGGCACTTTCCTCTGTTGCCGCGAGGCCATCGCGCGCATGAAAGCAAAGGGTGCCGGTGGCTCGATTGTCAACGTTTCCTCCGTTGGCGCACTTCGACCCACGTTGTGGGGCGTCAACGCCCACTACGACGCCGCGAAGGCCGGCGTGGACAGCCTTACACGATCACTGGCAAGCGAGTTTGCGGCCGATGGAATCCGCGTCAATTCGATCCTGCCAGGCGGTATGGCTAGCGAGGGCGGCAAGAACATCAGCGCTACCTTCAGGATTCGCGGTCCGATCGTCGGCGCAGGCCGCGTTCCGATGGGACGGATGGCGGCCCCGACTGAGGTCGCCCAGAGTGTGTTCTTTCTCGCCACCCGCGCCTCAAGTTATGTTACCGGGCAAATCATCGCCGCGGACGGTGGCTTCACGGTCAGCTAGGCAAACTCGGCGACGATGTTCATGCGGTAGGAAAAACTCACGATACTGAAATGCCGAAAATTGCTTTCATCGAGCATGACAACACAGAGCACACCGTCAATGCGCTTGCCGGCCAGTCACTGATGCAGGCAGCGATCGACAACTCGGTGCCTCGCATCCTGGCTGATTGCGGGGGCTACTGCAATTGCGCGACATGTCACTGCTATGTCGACGATAGGTGGGCCGCGAGCATCCCACCCGCAAAGCACCCCGAACTCGACATGCTGAGCGGCGCCATCGATGCAAATGGCAACAGCCGGCTCGGTTGCCAGATTCTGTTGACCAACGAACTCGAAGGGTTAGTGGTCCGGTTACCCGTTTCGCAAATCTGATTGAAGCGGCTGGCGAATACCTGTTCGAGGAGAACTCACATGTCCCATATCGCTGTCCCTCTTCAGCAAGCCTCCCGGCGGCGAGGCCGACATCGTCGGCGCATGGAAGCGCCTTCACGATGGTCCGGACATAGTCTGGACACCGTACAACGGCGGTCACTGGATGCTCACGCGGGCGGAAGATATTGAATTCGCGCAGCGCAATCATGACCCGTTCTCGATGCACCAGATCACGCTGCCCGCAAGCACGACGATGCAGATCTTGCCGCTCTCGGCTGACCCTCCCGAGCACGCTGACTATCGCGCGCTGATCAACCGCTTCTTCGCGCCGAAGGTGATACGCGACATGGAGGGCGAGATCCGGGAATTGGCCGTCTCGCTGATCGAAGGCTTCAAGGAAAGAGGCCGTTGCGAATTCATGTCAGACTTCGCGATGAAGTTCCCGATCACCATATTCATGCGACTCGTGAACCTCCCGCTCACCGATCTAGACGATCTGCTTGAGTGGACCGAGGCGAGCGTTTTCTCGGGGACCAGAAACATTAGCCGTGGTATTTAAACCTATGGACCGGTTAAGGTACGCGTTCATTTTCCTCTAGTAGTTTTTGTCAGATATTCTCCAAAACTCGGTCTTTGTCCTATACCTTTTAAATAATCTTCCGTGCTTCATCAGAAGATCGAGATCGTTAATGTATGCAATCGTGTTGCGAACTAGCCCTGCGGACGGATATTCGGACGTTTTCTGCGGAATCCTCGGCTAACAGACCCGCGGCTGCCGGATTGGGCTGCAATACGACAGAGTGTGAGCGTGTTAGTGAGATCTTCATGTCGCCCAGCGGTAATGGTCCGCCAAGTGAAAGCTTGCGAGCGTTGGATATGTCTATTACATAAGTCCTCCACTGCACACGACTTGACCACACTGTTTGCTCTGCCGGTTTGCCGGGATCCGTTTGACAACGCGGGCTCGATGCATCTGCCGCACCACCCCACGATTCAGCACTCTGCGCTGCCTGGTAAGCTCATGCGGTATTTCCTATCGCAAGGAAATTTGTTGCTATCGAGGTCTAGTCCGTCAAGTGAGGTTGTGTCGCAATATGCGTTTGCAAGCGAAGACCATCGCAGCGTGCGAAAACTTACCATCGCGCGCAAACTTTAGAGCCGTACCGGCGATTGAGCATAAACAGCGCGGGCCATATGGCATTTCACGCGGCAGCAATAATGTCCCGAACCGCGCTTGGGGACCAGCACTGTGCGCTCGAAACTCAGAAATTCCTTTCGCCTGCCTTGAGTCCGACCGTTCTCACAGTAACGAGTCCCTGAGTCGGAGGCGATTTCGACTCGCGCTTCAAGAGCACTTCCGACTTAGCGTCGATCGTGTCCTCTACGAATACCGCGCTATTGGGGCCGGGGCACGAGCGCCATGACGTTACGACCAAGCGCACCGTCCACAAGTAACTCCTGTCCGTTCACGTAGCCGGATCGTTCGCTCGCGAGAAATAGCACCACGTCGGCAATGTCCTGCGGCTCGGCAATGCGCCGTGACGGCACCATCCGGGTCCGCGCACGCAGCATGGCGGGGTCTTCGTAGTAGCGCGCGCTCAATGGCGTGCGCACGAGTCCGGGACTCACTGCATTGCTGCGAATATTGTCATCAGCCAGTTCAACGGCAAGCTGCTGGGCGAGCATCGCGAGCGCAGCCTTGCTGCTGCTATACGCGCCGCCCGCCGGGATCGGCGAGCTCGCTGCAATGGAGGCGACATGAACCATCGAGCCGCTCTTCCCGGCGCGCATTTGCTGGCCGAAAGCCTGCGCGCACACCAGTGCGCCCGTGAGGTTCACCGCGAGCACGCGGTCCCAGTGCTCGACATCTAGTTCGAGCAACGCGCCACGCAACGTGATGGCCGCGTTGTTCACGAGCACGTTGCAGCGCCCCAATGCGCGTTCGCTCTCGTGTGCGGCTTCGGCCACACTGGCCTTGTCGGCGACGTCGCAGCCGATAGCGATCGCCTTGCCGCCTTCGTTCCCGATGCGATCGACAATGTCGGCGCACGCCGAGCGGTCGCGGTCGAGCAGTGCCACGTGCGCTCCCTCACGTGCGAGCGAAAGCGCGATTTGCGCACCGATTCCGCCGGCTGCACCCGTTACGACACAAACTCTCTCCTCGAGACTGAGCCACGATTTCGATTTCATTGACCAGGATTCCTTTTGGTAGCTTCGCCGTAAAGCCGTGTCTACTGGCATCACAAGGCAGTCGCGCGCAGTTCGCCGATTACCGTCGCGCCCAGCGCCGTGCCGTGCACGGAAAGATGTGCGCCAAGCTGCATCGCCTGCAGAATTCGCGGCGCTGTTACACCCGCCTCGAGCGCCACGCGCACGAGGCGGCGCACGGCATCGGGATTGAACGCTGTGAAGCAGGCGTGCAACGCGATCTGAATGATGCTGCGCTCGGCATCGTTCAGCCCTCCGCCGGTCGCGCCATGCTCAAGAAAATCAAGCAGCACGTCCACGTAGGCGCGGTCCAGCGTGGCAAGCGTTTGCAGCATGCATGCGGCCTGCGGACATAGTCTCTCGATTCGTTCGCCCAACGCCGCATCGATCGACGATGGGGTCACTTGCGCTGCCTCCTGCGCGAGTATCGCCGCTGATTGATACACGCATTCGAGTCCCTGCGCGGCAACGAGATGCAGCACGTCGAAAACATCGGCCTCACTCGCACCCGCAGCAAGTGCGCCTGCCAGATGCGTTTTGAGCCCCGCTGTATACAGATGCGCCGACGACGCATCGAGCGCCACGTAGATCAGCTCCACCATGCGCGCGGACAGTGGACCGTGGCGCGCGGGGTAGCCTGCATAACGCGCGTACTGCTCCAGAAACGCCGGATGCGCATGCAGGATCGCTTCGGTCCATGGGCGCCAGTAGCCGCGCGCCTCGATGAATTGCGCCTTGATGCGCGCGCGAGCGGAATCGCTTTCGCTCATGCTGTCTCCTTGTTGTGCTGCCCGTTTGGCGGGCCTGCGCTGCCGCGCGCGACGTGGCGCCCCTCAGTCGGCCGCGCGCCATGTTTGCCCCGTGACGAACTGTGCCTGTGCCCCAGCCACGAAATGCACGAGCGGCCCTAGCCTCGTAACAGTGTGTGCGTTGGCTTGAGGGTTGACAGCGAGCGCATTGATGCGCAGCGCACGCGCGCCCCATTCGCAGGCGAGCGTGGCGACCAGCATGCGCGCCGCGCCGCTGTCGCCGGCCGCGTGCCAGTCCGCATCGTCCGCTTCGTGTGGAAGCAGCAACGTGAGGCTCGCCTGCTTCGCGTGCCGGCTCGCGAAGCGAACTGCGGCCGCATGCACGGCGGCGAGGCGCTTGCCCGGATCGGCGTCTAGCACGGAAGCATCCAGCGTCGCCGGATAGCACTCACGTTCGCCATCGCGGCCCATGCCCGCCCAACGCTCGGCCGTGTCGTCGATCACATTGAGCCGCAACGGCGTATCGAGCGGTAGTGGCGCGAACGGAGTTGGCGTGCAGGCCGCACTGCCGCCGTACACCGAAGATCCACCATCGACGCATAGTGTCTGCCCCGAGAGTGGCGCACCTTCTCCCGCGAGAAAGAACAGCGCTTCGGCGAGTTCGGCGGGGTCGGCCATGCGCCCAATCGGCGTTTTTTCCACTGCGCGCGCGGGGTCGAGCCGCCCCGCTTCTATTAACGTCTCGACCAGCTCCGTGCGCACGAAGCCAGGGCATAGCGCACTCACGCATAACTCGGGCCGCACACGCGCGAGCGCCTTGGTCTGCTCGATCAAACCTGCCTTGCTCGGACTGTAAGCGCCGCGCCACGGAATGGCATGGAGCCCCGCGCCCGATGCGACGTTCACAATGCGCGCGCCGGGACGCAGCACGCGCGCAAGCGCTGCATAAACCCGTGCGGGCGCATCGAGATTGAGGGCGACGAGCCGCGCGAGTTGCGCGGCGTCCTGCTCGGCGAGCGGTACATTGCTGCTGTCCGACATGCCCGCGTTGTTGATAATCGCATCGAGCGCCGGCGCGCCCAGCGCGAGTGCGGCGATCTGGTCGGGTTGCGTGAGATCGGCCACGCGCACCAGATGAGGCGCACCGGCCGTCGCTGGCAAGCCCAACACGAGCCGATCGAGCGCCCCGCCGTTGCGATCGACCAGCACGCAGCGCCAGCCTGCCGCGGCGAAACGCTGAGCTGCCGCCCAGCCGATGCCAGAGGCCGGGCCGGTGATCAGGACCGTCTTTGCGGCGTGCTCGCCCATTGCCTGGTGATCCTATATATTCGTGAAGGTAATGCCGCCGTCGATCGTCAGCGCCTGAGCCGTGATGAAACCCGCCTCATCGCTCGCGAGGAAGGCGATGCCGCGCGCGATATCCTCGACTACGCCGAGCCGGCCGAGCGGCGTGCGCGCCACGCGCGCCGCATCGCGCTCAGCGTTGCGGTTGCGCTGCGTGCCTTCCGTCGGCACCGCCGAAGGGCAAACCGCGTTCACGCGGATACGGCGCGCGCCGAGTTCTGCCGCGGCTGCGCGCGTGATGCCGAGTATGCCCGCCTTGATGCCGGAATAGACCACGGAGCTTGCCGCCGAGCGCAGCGCCGCCGTCGAGGCCACGTTGACGATGGCGCCGCCGCGTTCGGCGTCCATCACTTCCGTAGCGGCCTGGATGCCCCAGATCACGGCCTTGAAGCCGATATCGAGCATGCGGTCCACCGTCTCCGGCGAGATCTCGGGCACGCCCTGATACCGCACCCAAGCGGCGTTGTTGACGAGCACGTCGAAACGTCCGCGATGTTCGCGGGCCGCGTACACGGCCCCGGTCATGCCCTCGCGCGTGGCGACGTTGCGCACCACAGCGAAGGCCTGACCGCCTTCCGCGCGAATTTGCGCGACCGTTGCGTCCACAAGCTCTTCTTTCAGATCGTTCACGCCGACGATCGCGCCACGCGCAGCCAGCGCACACGCAGTTGCGCGGCCAATGCCGGCGCCAGCGCCGGTGACGAGCGCCACGCGAGCGTTCATGTCCTGTTGCATGTCTGTCTTCCTCACAATGCTGCGATGAAATCGCGGCCCACTTCGCGAGCGAGTCCGCCTGCGCCGAACGACGCATCGAGCTTGCGCACCTCGCGCAGCGAGTAATGCAGTGGCACCTCCCACGTGAAGCCCATGCCGCCGTGCAGATGAATGGCTTTCTCGATCACGAATGCCGCGTTCGCCAGCGTGCCGGCCAGCGCGGGCCGCACGTCGCGCGCAGTTTCGTATTCGTCCGTCGCGACCGAACGGCGAATCGCAGCAGCGGACGCTTCCTGCACGAGCTTCATGCGCGCGAGCAAATGGCG
This sequence comes from Paraburkholderia sp. CNPSo 3274, assembly GCF_024206475.1. GTDB lineage: Bacteria > Pseudomonadota > Gammaproteobacteria > Burkholderiales > Burkholderiaceae > Paraburkholderia. Next base: position 138,963 of record NZ_JAMBPR010000009.1, on the reverse strand, counting down.
CACGGCCTGTTTCGCGGAGAGCGGGCGGCCGAACTGGACCCGCGTGGACATATACGCGGCTGCGGCTTCCAGCGCGCCATCGGCCGCGCCATTCGCGAAGGCGGCGGCGAGCACCTGAAGATCGCGGCGAAGCCCGGAAAAGGCGTCGGCATCCAGTGTCGCAACCACCCGCGCGCTCACGAGCGTAAGCCAGACCTGCGGGCATTCGGGATCGAGCGCGCCGTCCGTTTCGCAGCTTGCCGTGCTCATGTCCACGAGCACCGCGCAGCCTTTGGCGTCGGCGACGAGCACCCAGTCGCATTCGTTCGCTTGGCGCGCGTGGCCAGCCACGCCCTGCTCCATGCCGCCCTGAAGCGCCACGGTGGCGAGCTTTTCACCGCTCGCGAGCGAGGCGGCAATTTCGGTGCCGCCAAACGCCTTCGCCAGCACGATCTGTTCGAGCAAGGGAAAGCGCAGTTGCTGCTTGGCCGCCGCATGCACGATGGGCACCGCAAAGTCGATATCGAGGCCAAGGCCGCCATCGCCCTCACACGCGCACACGCCCATCAGCCCCGCTTCGGCCAGCACGCGCGCCGCTTCGCGCAGTGGGCGCGCTTTCGCGTCGTCGATGGGCGCCACCGCGGCCTGTGCGAATTCCTCGGGCTTGAGCCCGTCGTCTCGCATCGTCATATCAGAGATCCTTCGGCAGTTTGAGGATGCGTTGTGCGATCACGTCCATCTGCACCTCGGAGGTGCCGGCGTAGATCGTCTCCGCGCGTGAGAACAGGTAGGCGTGCGTGAAAGTCTTCCGAGCGCGCTGCGCAAGCGGGCTGGACACGGGACTCACATGCGCGACCAGCGAAAGTGCAAGACTCGCGAACTGCTGGTGGCATTCTGACCAGTAGAGCTTGGTGAGCGAGCCACGAGCACCGAGCGACTCGCCCTGCATCACCTGCTCCACAGTGCGCTCGACGAGGCCCTTGAGCGCGTCGATCTCGCCCACCACGTCGCCAATGCGACGCTGGTAGTAGCCGTCGTCAAGAAGTTGCGCGAGCAACGTATCTGACTTGCACGCACTTACAAGCTGGCGCATTTCGCATTCGAAGCGCCACGGCCGGTACATGCGGTTGGTCGCGCGCTCGATGGAGAGCACGCGGATGGCAGCGCTCCAGCCTTCGTCGGGCGCGCCAAGGCGTGCGCTGTCGGGCACCACCACGTCGTCGAAGAACACTTCGGCGAAGGACTCCTTGCCGTCGATCGACTTGATCGGAACCACGCGTATGCCCGGCGTGCTCATGGGCACGGCGAACATCAGCAGACCGCGATGCTTGTCGGCCACCGTGCCCGTGCGCGTAAGCAGCAGGCAGTAATGGGCCTTGGCTGCGCCGCTCGTCCAGATCTTCTGCCCGTTGATGCGCCACGTGTCGCCTTCCTGCACGGCCTTCGTGCGCAGACGCGCGAGATCGGAGCCGGCATCGGGCTCGGAGAAGCCCTGGCACCAGTACTCGCGCATGGCGAGAATGGCGGGCAGGAACGCGCGCTTTTGTTCCTCGGTGCCCACGGCCATGATGATCGGACCGGCCAGCTCCTTGCCGATCGAGCCTACGCTCTCGGGCATGGCCAGCGCGCCGATCTCCTTGTTCACCGCGAGATGTTCGCGCATCGTGAGGCCGTAGCCGCCATAGGCGACCGGCCAGGTCATGCCTGCAAGGCCCGCGTGATACATCTTCGCTTCCCAGTCGCGGCACTCTTCGACAGAGGGAGCACGATAGGCGAGGCTGTCCGTGCACATATGCTCGGGCAGGTTCGCGCGCAGCCAGTCGTGCGCATACTGGCGATAAACCGCCCGCCCCGCGGCGGGATCGGGCACCGCAGGCTTCTTGTCGATATACATCGTTATCCTCACTGATTGGCGGGTGCGTTGCCCGCGGGAATCATGAGCGCGTCGAGCACGACGGCGCCCTCTCCCGCGGGCCTGACCAAAATGGGGTTCATGTCGATTTCGGCCACGTCGGCGGCATGGCGGCAAGCGAACTCCGAAAGCCGCGCCACGGTGCGTGCGGCGGCTTCGAGGTCGGCCTTCGGCTGGCCACGCGCGCCGTCGAGCAGCGCGAACATGCGCAGCGAGCGGATCATCTGCAGCGCCTCGCTTTCCGTCACGGGTGCGCGCTGCACGGATACGTCCTTGAGGATTTCCGCGTGTATGCCCCCCATGCCCACCATCACCACGGGACCAAAGACCGGATCTCGCGACACGCCGGCGATCATCTCGACGCCGCCGCGCAGCATGGGCGCAACCAGCACCCCTGCGATACGCGCAGTCGGTACATGCTGCGCTGCGTTGGCGAGCACGCGTGCATGGGCCTCGCGCACGGCGTCGCCATCGCGCAGGTCCAGTGCCACACCGCCAATTTCAGTTTTGTGCGCAACGTCTTCCGAGGCAATCTTCAGGACGACTGGGTAACCGATTGAGTCGGCAAATCGCACTGCTTCTTCGGCGTCGGCGACGATGGCTTCCCGCGGCACCTCGATGCCCGCCGCCGCCAACGCAGCCTTGGCGCGACGCTCGTTGCGGAACACCTCCGGGTCGATACGTTCGAGCGGACCCGTGTAGCGCGGCGCACTCGCCTGATCGCGCAGCTTGCGAAGGCGCGCGAGCGAAGCGAGGCCGTGCGCGGCGGCGTCAATGCTGCCGAACACCGGAATACCGAGCGCGTTGATCTGCGCGACGGCGTCGGCGGGCCCGTGGCTGACGATCATGAGCAGGCGCTCGGGATGGCTCTTGCGCACCTGCGCGAGCGCATCGAGATAGATGCCGCGCAGCCGCGAATTGAACAACGAGAGCGACATGAAGAGGACGAGCGTGCTGCCGTTCGGTTCATCAAGCAGCGCCGTGAGCATCTTGAGCAGAATGTCGGGGCGGCTCGACATCTGCGCGGACGCATCCACGGGATTGTTCGTGCCTGCCGTGGGCACCGCTTCATTGATGCGAGCGCGGGTGGATGGCGCGAGCGGCGGCAGGCCAATGCCCGCTTCCGACATTGCGTCCGCCATCATGATGCCGAAGCCGCCCGACGCGGCAACCAGCGTGGCCGTATCGGTTTGCGGCAGGCGCGAAGGCAGCAGCAGCGAAGCCGCGTGGCCCACGTCGAGCATCTCTTCGATCGAGCGTACGCGCAATGCGCCGTGACGGCGGAACACGGCGTCGATCACCGCGTCCGAGCCGGCGAGCGCACCCGTATGCGAAGCGGCCGCGCTTTGTCCCTGCTCGGTCGCGCCGATCTTCAGCACGATCACGGGCTTGTTGCGCTCGCGCGCCGCTTCGAGCGCGGCGATGAGGCGATCCGCATGGCGGCACGTTTCCATGCAACACAGAATCACGCGCGTTTCGTCGTCGTGCGCGAGCGCTGCGAGACCGTCCGCCACATCGATATCGGCTTCGTTCCCGGTCGCGACGAAGCGGCTCACGCCAAGCCCGCGTCGCGCCACGCATTGCATGGTATGGCTGCCCACGTTGCCCGACTGCGAGACGATGCCAACGGTGCCCGCGGGCGGCATGCTTTCTTCGAGCGCGATGGAAAACGAACCGATGGTCCCATCGAGCACATTCACGGTGCCAAGGCAGTTCGGCCCAAGTATGCGCATGCCTGCCTCGCGTGCGATCGATACGAGTTCCGCCTGAAGCGCCGCGCCTTCGGGACCCGCCTCGGCAAAACCCGAGGAAAGCACGATGGCCCCGCGCACGCCGCGCGCCGCGCAATCGCGCAAGGCGTCGGCGGTTGCATTCGCGGGCACGGCGAGAATGGCGAGATCCGGCGCGGTGGGCGTTTTGCGCACGCAAGTGTAGGCTTTCAGGCCCTGAATCTCACCGCCACGCGGATTGATCGGATAGACCGGCCCCGCGTAGCCATATTTGCGCAACAGATGCACAGGGCGTCCGCCGATCTTGTTGATGTCTTCCGACGCACCAACGATGGCAATGCCGCGCGCGTTGAAAAACGCGTCCAACCCGGCTCCCGGCCGCTGAAATTCACTGACGTTCATGTCTCAGCGACCCTTGAAAACGGGCGCGCGCTTTTCGAGGAATGCCATGCGCGCTTCGCGTGCATCCTCGGTCTTCGAGAGCGCCATCGTGAAATCCTGCTCGTGGCGGTACGCTTCGCGCTGCGGCATCACTTCCACCATATTGGCGGCGCGCTTCGCGTAGACGATCGCGAGCGGCGCTTTCGAGGCGATCTCACGCGCGAGCCCCATCGTCACGGGAAGCAGTTCGCCCGGAGGGAGCACGTCTTCCAGCACGTTGCGGCGCAGGAGATCGTGCGCGCTCAGGCGTTGGCCCGTGAAAAACATGCGCCGTACCGTGGAACGACCGAATAGCGTGCGCAGCATCGACGCGCCGCCCGCAAGCCCCACGTTGATTTCCGGCATGGCGAAGGTCGCCTCCTCCGACGCGTAATAGATATCGCAGGACGCCATCAAACCCAGTCCCGCGCCGAGCGCCACGCCGTTCACGGCGGCAATGACGGGCTTCGCGCATTCGCGAATCGCGTTGCCGGTTTCGCGCGTCAAGCGGTTGTGCTCGAGAAAATCGCCGGCCGCTTCGCTATTCGGACGATCGCGCAAATCGGCGCCCGCGCAAAACACCTTGCCGATGCCGGTGAGCACGGCGCAGCGAATATCTTCGCGCTCGGACACTTCGTCGAAGGCCGCGATGATCTGGCGGCGCATTTCGCGGTTCAGGGCGTTGACCGGCTCGCGCGCCATCGTCACGAGCGCCACGCCATCGGCCACTTCGAGCCGCACCATACGTTCGCTCATGCTCGCGCTCCCTTGTTCGAATATTCAATCGGCGCGACGGCGCGCGCGGCCCGCAGCGGGGCTTCGAATTTCATCTGCATGATTGCCTCCTCGTGTTCTCGACTCCATGCCGGTTGCCGCGCTAACGAGCCGGGCATTGGCATGGGCTCCTGCGAACCGATTATATGGACGGACCACTCCTGCGATTTCCGCCGAAATCGTTGGATGTCTCCTGCAAAAACTCATGCTATTCGCAGGAATGGAGGTGATTTACGATGCGCAAAGCGGTGCACGAGCACGGCGGGAAGGACCGCGCGCAGACGCATGACGGCGACAATGCACTCCGCAATTACCCTGATTCGAATGGACGGATCCGCTTCATGACAATCGAGATCGAGCGCATCACGACGATTACGGCAGCACTTGGCGAGTGCCCCGTGTGGGACGCCGCGCATACGCGCCTATGGTTCATTGACAGCAGAAAGGGGCGGATTTACCGCGTCGATCCGCAAACGGGCGCGAGCATGCATTTCGACGTGCCGCCGCCTGCCGGTTCATTTGCGTTGAATCACGACGGCAAATTGATCGTCGCGCTCAAAGAGGAAATCGTCTTGCTCGATACGGATACCGGCGAGTGGCGCCCGCTTGCGCGCATCGAGGCCAGCCATCCGAATCTGCGCCTGAACGATGGCACTGCAATGCCCGACGGCAGCTTTGTGGTGGGCACCATGCATATCTATCGCGAGCGTGGCGAAGCACCGCTAGGCGGCATTTACCGCCTGCAATGCGACAGTGCGCTGAACAAGCTGGATGGGGGAATTGGCGTCGCGAACGGGCCAGCCGTGCATCCGTCGAATGGCCGCTTTCATATTGCAGACAGCGCGGCGAAAACCATCTGGTCTTACGCCATGGCAGGCGACGGCACGCTGGGTGAGCGCCGCACGTTCGTGAATACCGAATTGCTGGGCTCCGCGCCCGACGGCTGCTGCTTCGACGCACAAGGTGGCTTGTGGACCGCCCTCGTGCACGCAAGCGCCATTGCGCGCTTCGATGAGCAAGGCCGCATGACCGATCGCATCGCCTTGCCGCTCGCGCATCCTGCTTCGCTCTGTTTTGGCGGCACGCAGCTAGACGATATTTACGTGACTTCGATCACCGATAGTGGCCGGCTGCGCGCGAGCGGCGAACTCGACGGCGCGCTGCTGCGCGTGCGCGGCGCGGGCTATCGCGGCGCGCCGCGCTTTGCGTGCCGCATACGCGCGGCGTGAAAGACGCGCGCTTTGACACGCTCAAAGCGCGAACGCGTCACCATAAGCCGAAAACCGCAGTTCTTTTCCCGACACGTGCGCCGCGATGAAGTCCAAAAACAGGCGTATTTTCGCGGGAATCATGGGCGTGTCGAGAATGGTGGCATACATGCCATCCTCGAACGACGTGTTGCTCACCTGAAATCGCGGCATCAGGCGCACGAGCCTGCCGCTCGCGATATCGTGGTGCACGGTGTAATCGTCGAGCAGCGCGATGCCTTCGCCAAGCCGCGCAAAATCCAGCAGCACAATGCCGTTGTTACTCACGTGGCGCGGTTTGAACGCCACCTCCTCTACCGCTTCTTCCTGCTTGAAGCGCCAGATGTAGTTGTCGCCGGGCAATGTGTATGCAAGGCATTCGTGCGTGGCGATGTCTTGCGGCGTTTCTGGCGCCGTGTGCGCGGCGAGATAGCCAGGCGAGGCCACGAGATAGCGCTCGCTCTTGAAGAGAATGCGCCGCTTGAGTCCCGCTTCCACGGGCGGCGCAATGCGAAAGTCAATGTCGATCTGCTGGCGACGCAAGTCGGCTTTCGATTCGCCAAGAATCAATTCGACGTGGATGTCCGGATACTGGCGACGAAATTCCGCGATCAGTGGCGGCAGCACGCCAAGGCCGAACATCATGCGCGAATGCACGCGCAAGGTTCCCATGGGCGCGGCGCTAATGGCCGTAATGCTGCTTTGCGCCTCGCTGATGCTCCAGAGAATGCCCTCCAGATGCCGCGCGTATTCCTGTCCGGCTTCGGTCAGCACCACCTGCCGCGTGGAGCGCAGCAGCAGCTTGACATTCAGTTCGCCTTCGAACTCGGTGATCATGCGTGAGACCGAGGTGGCCGAAACGCCGAACTTGCGCGCCGTCTCCGAAAAACTCTCCGTTCGTGAAATAGAGAGAAACAGCTCCATCGCACGAAGCCGATCCATGATTCCTCCAGTTCTTGCAGTTCAGAACGCATGTTTTACGTTATTCCTGATAATAACATGGCGAATCTAGAATTCCTCTCAAGCCCTTTGGGTTTTATAAAGAGAGAGGAGCACTATGGAATTCGGCGTTTTCATCCTGGCCCAGCAGCGGGGCTATCATCAGACTTCACAGCAAGTCATCGGCAATTCGATCGAGCAAACCGTTGTGGCGGAACAGGCCGGATTCGACACTGCCTGGTATGCGGAGCACCACTTCAACAACTATTCGCTTTCGCCCTCGCCGCTCATGACGGTTGCGCACGCGGCCGGCAAGACAAAGCGCATTCGCCTCGGCACAGCGGTCTGCATTCTTCCGCTCTATCACCCGGCGCGTTTTCTCGCCGAAGTCGGCTTTGTCGATACGGTGTCGAACGGCCGCCTCGAACTTGGGGTCGGTTCGGGCTATCAGGAGTTCGAATTCGAGCGCTTTGGCGTGGACATTGCCGAATCGGGCGCGATTTTCAATGAATTCCTCGACGTGATCCCCAAGGGCCTCACGCAAAAGATTTTCGACCACGACGGCAAGTATCTGAAGATTCCGCCCAGCTCGATCGCCGTGCGCTGCATTCAGGACCCCATGCCGCCGCTGTGGATTACCTCAGGCAACCCCGTCACGCTCGGGCGCGGCGTACGCGAAAATCACAATTTGTTCGTGACCTCGCTGCTCAACGGCACGGACGCTATCACGAGCCTGCGCGGCCGACTCGAAAAGGTTGCGCAAGAAAACGGCAAGGACCTCGACCGCGACGTCAAATTCGGCTTCCTGCGCTGTGGCTATGCCTCGGACAATAAGGCCGAAGTCGACGCGTACCTCGATTGCGCGCGCTTTCAGCGCCGCATTTCCGAAAGCCTTAAATATCGCCGAGCGCATTCCGAAGACGGCTATATGGTGAAGGAAGAGCCGTCGCCCACCGACCTGAGCTTCGATCAGTTGCGCAAGAATTTGCCGGTGGGTTCGGTTAATGAAGTGATCGACAAGATGCTCGAAGAGATCAGCATTCTGCGTCCAAAACACATTGCGCTGCAAACCCAGCTCGGCGACTTCGACCAGAAGACCATGCTCAAGCAGATCGAGCTTTGGGGCGAGAAGATCATTCCGGCCATCCGCAAGGAAGTGGGCCAGTTAACCACGACGGTCTGAGGAGGCGGCCATGCGTCTGCACCTGACGAACGCGGGAGCGATCACGTTACTCGACCCGTCGAACTTCAAGAAGCTCGACGTGCTCGTCGACCCCCAGCCGCGCGAGCGGCTCGACCAGGCCGTTGCGCGCATTGGCCGGCGCGACGGCGATGATCATATTCTGCTTGCGCCCCCCGTGCTGCGCTTTCTCTCTGGGCACGCCGGCGATGCCGCATGGGAAGTGGGCTTCACGGGCATGCTCGACTACGCGGCGCGCTTCGGCTGGGTCAACGAGCGCGGCGAAGTGCGCGCGCACATTACGCTCACCGATAGCGACGAAGTCGTTTCGCTCGCTGACTTCAAGGCTGCGATGCGCGCCCTGCCCGCGGGTATCAGCGCGATCACGACCGGCAGCGGCGACGCCGTGGCGGGCATGATCGTCTCGAGCCTCACGTCGATCTCGGCCGAGCCGCCGCTCGTGGGATTTTTCGTGAACCAGTCGTCGTCCATACGCGCGCCGCTCATGGCAAGCGGCCGTTTCGTCGCCAATATTCTGGGCGAGGAACATGGGTCGGTCATGGGCCAGATCCTCGGGGCGCCGCAAGGACCGCAGCGCTTCACCGAAGGCTGCTGGAGCGATGGCCAGCACGGCCTGCCGGTGCTCACAGATGCGCTCGCGAGCCTGGAATGCGACATTGTCTGCACGCAGCCGCTCGGCACGCACGATCTCGTCGTCGGCAAGATTCGCAAGGCGGCCAATCGCGAAGCCAATCCGATGGTGAATTTCAACGCCTCGACTCACAAGCTCGTGCAGCTCACGTTGCACTAAACGGAATCTCCGTGTTGCATCTTGCGCCGCTGATTTCAGCGGCGTTTTTGTTTTTGCTGCCTCGCTCCGTTCCCGCGCACTCAAAGCTGAATTCGAGCCACGCGTGATAGCTACCCAAAAGTAACTGGCCGCTGCCCGGAGAGAACCGGACAGCGGCCATGCAAAGTTTCAAACGCAATAAATGCTTCCGGTCAGAAGCGTTGAATGATGCCTACGCGGCCCACGAACTGATGATTCGTGCTGGAAGGCGTCATGAGCTCGATGCTGGCAACGGCCGGTTGGCCGAGCGAGTCGGTTCCGGTAGCGGCTTGATACACGCCGAAGAAGTACAGCTCGGTGCGCTTCGAGAGAAAGTACTGCACGGCGAATATGCCCTGATGATACGTGGCCGAACCATTGCCGCCCGCACCGCCGCCATGCGTGTACGTATAAGCGCCGCCGATGAGCAGCGCGGGCGTGGCAAGGTACGAGACGGTGGCGGTAGCCGTGTTGAAGATGGCTGTGCCGCTATAGTGAAACGGATTGGGACCGGCGTCGAGATCGCCAAGCTTGTCGAACGCGGAATGGCTGAACGAGGCCGCGAACGTCGTTCCCCCGTATTTGTAGCTTGCGCCTGCCGAATAGATCTCGTACGTACGGGCGGAGGAATAACCCGCGTAGATCGGATTGGATTGCGCCGTCGCGAGAGAACCGGCCGACCCCATGTTGTTCGTGGCCGGGCCGCCGTTATTCGGGCTGTTGCCAAACGAGGAAAGATTCGGGTCGCGCGCGTTGAAGTAGCCGAGGCCCGCGGAGAATCCGCCGATCGCGTAGTTCGCGCCCAGCGCCCATACCTGGTTGCGCGTGAAATTACCGGCCTGGCCGCCCAGCGAATACAACCCGCCGAAGGTGAAACCGCGATAATTCTGGCTCAGATATTTGATGGCGTTATTCACGCGGCGAGTGTGGCCGAGGCCGTCCACATCGCCGGGCACGGCGCCCGAGATGCCCGCAATGATGGCCGGCGAATAGTTCGACACGAAGTCCGATTGCGTGTCGTACTGACGGCCGAGTGTGACCGTGCCGAACGTGTTGCTGCTCAGCCCGACGAAAGCCTGGCGGCCGAACATTGCGCCGCCTTGCGCGATGGCGCCGTTCACGATGTTATAGCCGTTTTCGAGCGTGAAGATCGCAGAGAGCCCGCCGCCCAGATCCTCCGAACCCTTCATACCCCAACGGCTGCCGCCGTAGCCGCGTGTCGCGCCGTCGCTCATGTTGATTTGCGATTTGCCGTTGAGCGAGCCATCGGCGTTGCGGCCCGTTTGCGCATTGCTCGAATAGTTGATGCCGAGATCGATCAGGCCGTACAGCGTGACGGAACTCTGCGCATTTGCGTTCGCCGCTACGAGCGCGACGATCGGACCAACCCAAAAATGACTCTTCTTCATGACGTCTCCAGAACACGATCCTGTTATGTATATTTATTTGTACTCCGAATCTTCTATTGAACTGATGTGCGGCTGCATCCCTCCACGCGATTTTCGAATGAGTGTGGCGTGCTCCCGTGTCTGGAGCGCACCGTGTCAGGTCACACCACGCCCCGGCGGGCGAGGTCGGCGATACGCTCGGGGCTAAAGCCCAGCACGCCTTGCAGCACGTCGCGCGTGCCTTCGCCAAGTTGCGGCGGCGCACGGCGCACGGGCATGCGCTCGCCATCGAAGCGCCACGGCGGGGCGAGCACGGGCGTCGTGCCCGATTCCGTATGCGGATGTGGCTGGGTGGTCAAGAGTCCAGCCTCGGTGGCGCGCGGCGAAAGCAGCGCTTCGCGCAGGCCCGCCACTTCGCCGCACGGAATGCCGGCGCGGGCGAGCCTTTCGAGCAGCGCGGCGCGCTTCTCACTCGCAATTGCACGGCGAATTTCCGGCAGCAGCGCCGCACGGTTCTGCGAGCGCAGGATATTGGTCTTGAAGCGCGCGTCATCGGCAAGTTCGGGGCGCCGCAGCACTTCACGGCAAAAGCGCTCGTACTGGCCGTTGTTGCCTACCGCCACCACGAGCGGTCCGTCGGCCGCTTCGAAGACGCCATAGGGCACGATGGACGGATGCTCGTTGCCAAAGCGCGGCGGGTCCTCGCCTGCTACGAGCGCTTCAAGTCCGTAATAGGCGGTGATCATAAGCCCGCAGTCGAACAGCGCCATTTCGATATGGCGCCCGCTGCCGCCGCGCTCGCGCTCGTATAGCGCCGCGAGAATGGCCTGCGCGGAATACATGCCAGTGAATAGATCGACGGCCGCGATGCCGAACTTGAGCGGCGGCCGTTCGGCTTCGCCGTTCAACGCCATCAATCCGGCTTCGCCCTGCACGAGCAGATCGTAGCCGGGGCGCTCGGCTTCGGGGCCGGCGCGGTCGTAACCGGAAATCGAGCAATAGACGAGCTTGCTGTTTTCACGCTTCAATTGCTCGTAACCCAGACCGAGTTTTTCCGCGCCGCCATATTTGAAATTCTGAATGACGACATCGGAAGTCTTTGCAATATCGCGCGCAATCTGCTGCCCTTCAGGTGTTTGCAGATCGAGCGTGAGCGAGCGCTTGTTGCGGTTCACGCTATTGAAATAGGCTGTTTCCGTGCGGCCGATGCGCAAGCCCCAGTCGCGCGTATCGTCGCCGCGACCAGGATGCTCGACCTTGATGACCTCCGCGCCGAGGTCGCCGAGCACCATGGCGCACCACGGGCCGGCCAGCACACGCGAGAGATCGAGCACGCGCACGCCGGCAAGCGGCAGCGCCCTGTTTTCTGGAGCCATCGAATCGTTCCTCATTGCGTTGCGCGAGACGAAGCGGGCCCCGGCACGCGGCGCGCCGTGTGCCCGTTCGTTCATTCAGTGAGTGGATCTACGTGCCGCGCGTGCGGGCGCGGCTCAGTGCTGCGAGGCCGCCGGGGTCCCCGTCATGCGCTCCGCACTGCGCAGATCCGGCGCATGACGCCCGAGCATGAGCAGCGCGCCGGCTGCGATCAGCGAAGGCACCGCGAGCAGGCCGAAAATGGCCGAGAACTCCCAGTTCAGGCTGAGCAGGAACGCGCCGCCGAAGGTGCCCGCCACGGCGCCAAGGCGCCCGATCGCCAGCATCCACGCGCAGCCGGTCACGCGGCTCGTGGTGGGATAGAACTGCGTGGCGAGTGTGGACATCGAAGAAGCCGCGCCCGAAAGCGTGAGACCCGTGGCGACGATCAGTACCGTGAGGCCCGCGTCGTGCGCCACGTTACGCCCAATGATGAGCACCACGAGCGCAGTGAGCGCAAAGAACAGCGCGATCACGCGCACCGGGCTCATGCGGTCCATCAGCCAGCCCGCCATGAGAATGCCCACGCACGCGCCGAGATGGAAATACGCGGACGTTGCAGCGTATTGCGGCAGCGAGAAGCCCGAGCCCTTAAGCAGCGTCGGCATCCAGTTGTTGATCAGGTATAGCACCACGAGGCACATGAAATACGCCACCCACAGCATGATCGTGCCCACCAGGTAGTTGCGGGAGAGCAGTTCGAGCACGGGCGATCGGTTCGCGCGTTCGCGAGGCGCGTGTGCCGCGCTAACGAACACGCACCCGTCAAGGCGCGCGTTGGGGGCGAGGCGCTGCAGCGCGCGTGCGATGCGTTCCGCGGGCTTGCCGCTCGACACCATGAATTTCACCGATTCCGGCAGGAAGGCGAGCAGCAGGAAGGCGAGCACGAGCGGCGCGGCCCCTCCCACGAGCAACACGCTGCGCCAGCCGAACGCGGGAATGAGCCACCCGGAAAGCACGCCGCCCACGGTGTTGCCGGCCGCGAAGCCCACGAGCATCCCATTGACAGCCAAGCCGCGAATGCGCGCCGGCACGAACTCGGCCATCAGTGTCGCCGTGTTGGGAATGGCCGCGCCGAGGCCCATGCCGGTGAGGAATCGCATGGCGGTGAGCGCATCCATCGAAGTGGCGAAAGCCGCTGCCGTGCTCCATACGCCGAAGAACGCCACCGAGCCGATCAACACGCTGCGGCGACCGATGCGGTCGGCGAGCGGACTCACCAGCAGCGCTCCCACGCCAATGCCAACGAGGGTGGCGCTCAAGACGGGGCCGAGCGAGTCGCGCGGCACGTTCCAGTCCTGCGCGAGTGTGGGTGCGATAAGGCCCATCGCGCCCGTGTCGAGACCATCAAGTGCGATCGTGAGAAAGCACAGCACGAATAAAATGCAGTGGAAGAGCGTAAAGCGCTGATCGTCGATGAACGCCTGGACGTCGACAGTGCGTCCTCTTTCAAATGTCTGGCTCATCGTGTGCCTCCCATCACGCATACCGCGCAGCGCGCAATGCACAACCGGGAAAGACGCTGATTGCCGCTAGCGATCCTCTTCATACTGTTCTGTCTCCATTGAGTCATATCCGTGCGCCCATCGCTTTTTGCACCAGGCAATGCGCAGCGAGACTACGAGCGCTTTGGCCCGTTTTTGTTCCACGCCTCACGCGCGTCTCGCTGTGCGCGGCGCGTTTTGGGTGGTTTTATCGGTGTTTTCCGCCGTCGATTCACGCGCCGTTGTTCTCGCATCGATTCGAACGATCGTTTTCTAAACGCCATGCGTTGCACGAATCTCTTGCGGTTCGATTATATGGATCGAGTGCGGCGCCGATTTCGTCGAAATAAGCGGATGTGTCCTGCGAAATTCGACATATTCGCGCGGTCCGCAGGCGAGCCTAAGGGATAACCCGCTTAAAAAAACGCTCACGCAATCCCTCGACGAACGCAACGAGCCCCGGAGGCAACGCCGCACGCATGCTGTTGATCCCGGCATGCTGCGGCACGCCGGCGGGCAGCGTCAGTTCGATGCCAAAGGCTTGGCCGCTAGCCGTTTTTCGCTCTCGGCGATGATCGCTGGGATGTCTGCGGGGATCTCGCGCGCGCAAGCCCGAGCACACCTAGGCCGCCGGCCTCGGCGAGCGCGACGCTCACGGCGGGCGAATGCGAGAAGCCGAAGATCGGGTAACGCACGCCGAGGCTCGCAGCAAATGGCGGTGGGACCGAGTCGGACCATGAGGCATCTCCAGTGGTTGCTTCTGCGTTCGCTCCGCGCTCACTCTGCGCTCTGATGCATCTGGTGACAGCGCGCGTCGTGCAGCGGCGCGCGCAGCGTGAGCTTCGCGATGTTCAGTTCGTGAATCTGCGACGTGCCTTCGTAAAGGCGGAACAAACGCACATCGCGATAGAGACGCTCGACGGAGTTGTCGGCGATGAAACCGCCGCCGCCATAGACCTGCACTGCTCGATCAGCCACGCGCCCGCACATTTCCGATGCAAACAGCTTGCACATCGACGCGGACATCGTCACGTCCTCTCCGCGGTCGCGCGCACGGGCCGTCTGAAGCACGAGCGCGCGCGCCGCATGAATGTCGGTGTTGCTTTGCGCGATGAACTGCTGCACGAGCTGGAATTCGGCGATCGGCTTGCCGAACTGTTCGCGCGCCTTCGCATAGGCCAGCATTTCGTCGAGCAGGCGTATCGCCGGCCCCACGCACAGCCCCGCCAGATTGATGCGCTGCTTGTTGAGCGCCTGCATGGCGCTCTTGAATCCGCGCCCGGGCTCGCCGCCAAGCACTGCCGATGCGCTCACGCGGCAGTTGTGCAAATGCACTTCGCCCACAGGCGAACCACGCTGCCCCATCATGCGATAGCCAGCCGAAGTCGTGAGCCCCGGCGTGCCGCGTTCGATCAGGAATGCTGAGATTCCGCCGGCTCCTGGGTCGTCCGGATTCGTGCGCGCGAACACGGTGAACAGGTCGGCAATCGGCGCGTTCGTGATATAGCGCTTGCTGCCATCGAGCACGTAGCCGTCACCTTCGCGGCGCGCCGTAGTGGCGAGCGCGGTGGCGTCCGAGCCGGCATCAGGCTCGGTCAGCGCGAAACAGCCCGTGATTTCACCGCTCGCGAGACGCCGCAGATAGCGCTGCTTCTGCTCTTCTGTGCCGTCGGCGATCAGCGCCTCGGAGCCGATGCCCGTGTTGCCGCCAAAACGCGCCCGGAAGGTCGGCGCGGCCTGCGAGACCACCATGTTCACGCACGCGAGTTCTTCGGTCGTGAGGCCCGCTCCGCCGTATGCTTGCGCAATGCTATGACCAAAGAGCCCCAGTTCGCGCATGCGCGCAACGAGCGTTTCGGGCAGCACGTCGGTACGGTCGATTTCGGCCTCGAGAGGAATGCACTCGTCCTGCACGAAGCGATAGAGCTCCGTGAGCAGGCTGTTCAGGCGTGCGGCGTCGCGAATCATGGAATCTCCTGTTTGGGCGTTGGGTTCGTTCGGTCGATGTCAGTGCGGGCCGGCCGCCGCGCTCGCATCCGTCACGCCACAGGCGCGCTCGATGCGCAGCGCCGCTTCGAGCAGCAGCGGCGCGACCGTGCACTCGATCCAGTCGTCGGCGAGACGGCGGCTCACCACCGTGCAGTTCAGCGCGATGCGCTCCGCGTCGGGCGGCTGGTGTATGGGCACGGCGATGGCGTGGATGTCGCGGATCCAGTCGCCGCGGCTCAACGTGAAGCCACGCTCGGCGAAAGCCGCGCGGTCGGCTTCCCACTGCGGCTGGTCGACGGCGTAGCGCTCGGGGTCGTTCAGGCGCAGCCGGTTCAGCACGGCCTGACGCTCCTTCGCCCTCTCACCGATCAGCAGTGCCCGGCCAATCGCTGTAGCCAGCAGCGGCCGCGTGCTGCCGATGTCGGGCTGAGCACTGTTGTCGCGCCCCGGGCGGCAGGTATCGACGTAGACCACGTTGAGCCGGTCGCGCATGCCGAGGTTCACCGAGCAGCGCGTCTCGCGCGCGAGCTTCTCCATGTACGGGCGCGCGATCTGCCGGACCTGCATGGCCGCCAGCATCGGATAGCCGAGCGTGAGCACGCCCGCGCCGAGGCGGTAGCGCTGGTACTTCTCGCTGCGGTTCAGGTAGCCGAGCAGGGTTAGCGTGTAGGTGAGCCGCGAGATGGTGGCCTTGGGCAGGCCCGTGCGGTCGGCCAGTTCGCGGTTGCCGAGCATCGGCTCGGCAGGCGTGAACGCGCGCAGCACCTGCAGGCCGCGCGCCAGGTTGATCGCGAACTGGCGGTCGGTTGTTTCGTCGTCGGGCGGCGCAGGCAGGAGCGGCTCGGCAGTGCGCTGGGCGCGAGGCCTTACCGCGCCATGCGTCGCGTCGGCGGCGGACTCGCCCGCGTTGCCCGGCACGCCGCCAGAGCGCGCGGCGCGGCTTTCGGAAGCGGATGAAGTGGGCGTTTGCATCTGCGCGGTTCTACGGCCAGGCCGTTTGGAAGTGGACGAACTCATGGTCGATAAACGCCTTCGGGTGGTCAAGAAATTCAGCATAGTGTTTCGCTCTGCGGTACGCCAGTTGAGCAAACGCGAACCCCATAGCTGTAGTGATAAGGACTCTCGACCATCGTTTTTACAACCCATTTATTATCAATGGGTTACCCGTTACCCTCGGACCACTATTCGTTTGCGAGCCACCACGCGGACTGTTTTCTGCACATATTTAAGGGCCGCGCTACACTCGAGCGGTTGTCGAAAGGCCGAGCCCACGGGCCTGCGCTTGAGCCCGCTCATTAGGCGAGCCAGGCGGAACAGCCGGCGCGCGGACACTTCGATTGCACGATCAAGAACGACAAATCCCCACTCTCGGAGAGCCGCTCCATGACGACGCTAACAATCAACGGAGAAACTCATACGGTCGACGCGCCACCCGACATGCCGCTGCTCTGGGTCCTGCGCGACATCGTCGGCCTCACCGGCACGAAGTTCGGCTGTGGCATTGCACAGTGCGGCGCATGCACGGTGCATCTCGACGGCGTGGCAGCGCGCTCGTGCGTGTTGCCCATCGCGGCCGTTGCGGGCCGCAAGATCACCACCATCGAGGCCATCGGCGCAACCCCCGCCGGACAGAAGGTGCAGAAGGCCTGGCGCGAGATCGACGTGGTGCAGTGCGGCTACTGTCAATCCGGGCAGGTGATGTCGGCGGCAGCGCTCGTCGCCGCGAATCCGAACCCGAGCGACGCGGATATCGACGCCGCCATGGCGGGCAACATCTGCCGCTGTGGCACCTATGCGCGGATTCGCGCCGCCATCAAGCAAGCCGCGAAGGAGGCCTGACATGTCACAGGGTCTCCTCGATGCGCAAAACGGCGCGCCAGAACGCAAACTGCAGCGCATTCAGCAAGCCGCCGCAAGCGGCCAACTCTCCCGCCGCACTTTTCTCAAACTTGGCGCGGCGGCGGGCGGCGGGCTGCTGCTCGGCATCAGCTTTTCTGCCGGCGCACAGGGCGACAGCCAGACGCGTCAATCGGTCGTTGGTGGCGATGGCAACGAAGCCCCGCAAGACGGCGTGTTCGAGCCGAACGCGTTCGTGCAGATCGACCGCTCGGGCAAGGTCACGCTCATCGTCCCGAAGGTGGAGATGGGACAAGGCGTGTACACCTCGATTCCGATGCTGATCGCGGAAGAACTCGAAGTGCCGCTCGATAGCGTCACGATCGATCACGCGCCGCCCAACGAGAAGCTCTTCACCGACCCGCTGCTGGGCGGTCAGCTCACGGGCGGCTCGACGTCGATTCGCTTTGCCTGGCAGCCCATGCGCGAAGCGGGCGCCGCCGCGCGCACCGTTCTGATCCAGGCGGCGGCGCAACAGTGGCAAGTCGATCCCGCCACCTGCCACGCCCGGGCCGGCGAGGTGCTGCACGACGCGAGCGGCCGGCGCATCGCCTATGGCCAGCTCGTCGATGCGGCCGCGCACCTGCCTGTACCGCAAAAGGTGGCGCTCAAGGACCCGAAGGACTTCACGCTGGTCGGCAAGCCCACAAAGCGCCTCGACTCGCCCGAGAAGGTGGACGGCTCGGCGCTCTTCGGCCTCGACGTGCGTCTGCCGGACATGGTCTATGCCGCCATCGTGAACTGCCCTGTGTTCGGCGGCACGCTCGCGAAGGTCGACGACACGCACGCGAAGCAGGTGCCCGGCGTCACGCAGGTCGTGAAGATCGACAACGCCGTGGCCGTGATCGGCGCGCACACGTGGGCCGCGAAGCGGGCCGCTGCGGCGCTCGTCGTCGAGTGGAACGAAGGCGCGGGCGCGAACGTTTCGATGCAGCAGATCGTCGCCGATCTCGCAAGCGCCTCGCAACGCGAGGGCGCGGTCGCCCGCAAGGATGGCGACGTGCAGCAGGGGTTCGGCACGGCAAAAACGCGCATCGACGCCGTTTATCAGCAGCCGTTCCTTGCGCACGCAACGATGGAGCCGATCAACTGCACGGTCCACGTGCAGCCTGACGGCTGCGAAATCTGGGTGGGCACCCAGGTGCCCACGCGCGCCGTGGATGCGGCCGTGGCCGTCACGGGTCTGAAGCCCGAGCAGGTCACGCTGCACAATCACCTGCTTGGCGGCGGCTTCGGGCGGCGGCTCGAAGTCGATGCCATCACTCAGGCGCTCAAGATCGGCAAGCAGCTGAAGGTGCCGGTGAAGGTGTTCTACACGCGCGAGGAGGACATTCAGCACGACATGTACCGGCCGTACTACTACGACCGCCTTTCGGCCGGGCTCGACGCGAACGGGAAACCCGTAGCCTGGCAGCACCGCATCGCGGGCTCCTCGATCATGGCGCGCTTTGCTCCCCCCGCGTTCCAGCACGGCGTAGACCCTGACGCCGTGGAAGTCGCCGCCGACCTGCCCTACGACCTGCCGAACCAGTTGATCGAATACGTGCGCCAGGAGCCGCATGCGGTGCCCACCGCTTTCTGGCGCGGCGTGGGGCCCACGCGCGGCAACTTCGTGGTGGAGAGCTTCGTCGACGAACTGGCCGTGGCCGCGAAGACCGATCCGGTCACCTACCGCCGCAATCTGCTCGGCAAGTCGCCGCGCGCGCTCAATGTGCTCGACGTGGCCACACGCGCCGCGAACTGGGGACCGCCCATGCCGAAGGGCCAGGGGCGCGGCGTTTCGGTGATGCACGCGTTCGGCAGCTTCCTCAGCATGGTCGCGGACGTCACCGTGGACGACGGCGAGGTGCGCGTGAACCGCGTGGTGTGCGCCGTGGATTGCGGCATGGCCGTGAATCCCGAGACCATCGAGGCACAGATCCAGGGCGGCATCGTATTCGGCATCACGGCCGCGCTGTGGGGCGAGATCACGATCGAGCGCGGACGCGTCACGCAAACCAACTTCACCGACTACCGGATCATGCGCATCGACCAGATGCCCGTGATCGAAGTGCATCTGGTGAAGAGCGCCGAAGCGCCCGGCGGGATCGGTGAGCCCGGGACCTCGGCGGTCATACCGGCCGTGGCGAATGCGATCTATGCGGCTACCGGAAAGCGTCTGCGCCACTTGCCCGTGGGCCGCCAGCTCGTGAACGCGGGCGCGTCCGCACAGTCGGCTTGAGGGAGCGAACCATGACGAAAATGATCAACGCATCCCGACGCGCCCGCGGCCTGCGCCGCGTCGCGGGTACAACGCTCGCGCTCGCAGCATTCGCCTGCGTGACTGCGCGCCCCGCCCTCGCGGCAGGCGCAGCGGACGCCGCCACGATCCAGCGCGGCGCCTACCTCGCCGCCGTGGGCGACTGCGCGGCGTGCCACACCGCGCCGCACGGCAGGCCGTTTGCAGGCGGCCTGCCGATGAGCACACCGCTTGGCCGCATCTACACGACCAACATCACGCCTGACCCGGACACCGGCATTGGCCGCTACACGCAAGCGGACTTCGCGCGCGCCATGCGCGAGGGCGTCGCCAAAGACGGCCACAACCTCTATCCGGCGATGCCTTATCCCTCGTACGCGAAGGTGCGCGACGAGGACGTCGCCGCGCTCTACGCGTACTTCATGCAAGGCGTGCAACCGGTCAAGCAGAGCAACCGCGACGCCGACATCAAGTGGCCGATGAACATGCGCTGGCCGCTCAAGATCTGGAACGCCGTCTTCCTCGAGAAGGGCGCGTACCAGGACAAAGCGGGCAAGGACCTGGCATGGAACCGCGGCGCGTACCTTGTGCAGGGTCTCGGCCATTGCGGCTCGTGCCACACGCCGCGCGGCATCGGTTTCAACGAGAAGGCGCTCGACGAAAGCGGCGACGCCTGGCTCACAGGTGCCCTGCTCGACGGCTGGTTCGCCTCGAACCTGACCGGCGCGCACAACACGGGCCTCGGGCGCTGGAGCGAAGCGGACCTCGCGCAGTTCCTGAAGACGGGCGCGAACCAGCACGCCTCGGCGTTCGGCGCGATGACCGATGTGGTCAACAAGAGCACCCAGTCCATGAACGACGCGGACGTCAACGCGATCGCGGTCTACCTGAAGTCGCTGCCGGCGAAAGGCGGCGACGGCGGACCGGCCTACGCCTATGATGCGCAGGCGACGAAAGTGTCGCTCTCGCGTCCGGCGAACGATGCGGGCGCGCGCGTCTACACGGCGTATTGCATGCATTGCCACGGCGCCGACGGGCGCGGCTTCGCGCCGATGTTCGCGCCGCTCGCGGGCAATCCGAACGTGCTGGAGAAGGACGCTTCGTCGCTCATCAACGTTACGCTCAACGGCACGGGCGACCTCGTGATCCAGGGCATGCCCGCGCCGTACCCCATGCCCGCTTATGCAGATGTCCTAAGCGACAAGCAGATCGCCGATGTGCTCACGTTCGTTCGCGCGGGCTGGAACAACAAGGCAGGCGGGGTGGGCGTGGCGGAAGTCGCCAAGCTGCGCACGAGGACGCAGGCGGCGCGGTAGGAAGGCGTGTGATGAAGCGAAACGCGCCGGCCATGAATGCGGCCGGCGCGATTGTCGCGAAACGCCTGTAGCGTTAGTGAGCGAGCGGTTGCGTCACGTCCTGGCCGAACCACTGCATGGAGATTTTCTTGAGCGTGCCGTCCTGCTTGAGTGAGGTAAGCGCGTCGTTGATCGCCTTCTCGAACTTCGGATTGCCCTTGCGGAACGGAATGGCCATTTCCTGATCGGCGCCTGGCAACACGGCGCCCGGACGCAGCGGCAGATTCGACGTCTTGATGATGTACGGCAGCATCAGGCGGTCGTCCATCGTCGCGTCGATGCGCTTCGTGGCCAGGTCGCGCAGTTTCTCGGGCGCGCCGGGATACGTTTGCACGTTGATGCCCGGCACGGCGCGCGCCATCTGGTCATAGTTGGTGCCGAGCGTCACGCCGAGCTTCTTGTCGCCCTTGAATTCGTCGAGCGTCTTGAATTCGCGTTTGTCGTCGGAGCGCTGGATCAACTGCGCGGCCGAGTACGTGTACGGCTGGCTGAAGTCGAGCGCCTGCTGGCGTTGCGGCGTGATGGTCACCTGATTGACGATCACGTCGAACTTGCCGGCCTGCAGCGCCGCGATGATGCCGCTCCACTCGGTGGGAATGAACTCGGGCTTGACCCCGAGCTTGGCCGCGACGGCCTTCGCGACGTCCACGTCGAAGCCGACGAGTTCGCCCTTGCTGTCACGGGAATCGAACGGGGGATAGGTGCCTTCCAGACCGATCTTGAGCACCCCGGCCTGTTTGACGGAATCCAGCAAATCTTCCGCATGGGCGGAAATGGCGGTAAATCCAAGTGCCGATACGGCAAACGCGCTTGTGAACAGGAGCTTCGTCAACTTCATTCAACCTCTCCTCTTTATGTGGATGTCTGGACTGCTTCGCGATGGCACATCAGCGCCCCCCGAGGCCGCGTCGCTAGAGAATACTACGATCGGCAGCGCGATCGTAGCCCGCACAACTGAGTACTTTCCCGCGAGCGGCGCGCTGAACGGGGCAAGCGACGAGGTCGTCGCGACCGCGCTCGCGCGGGAACGCCTTTGATATCGGCCGCGGTCTGAAATGTAGGGATTCGCTTAATAGCGCGTTCACACGCGGCGCTATCAGCCCGCGGAGGCGTTCATCGCCTTCACGGCCTCGAGCGCGCCGTCAACCATCCTGCTCACCACCGGCTCGACTTTCTGCGCGAGCGAAGGCACGTAGTCGAACGGCGCTGCCTCGCTCATGTACGTCGGCTGGCACATTTCGAGTTGCACGGCATGCACGCCGTCCTGCGGCGCGCCGTAATGACGCGTGTTGTAGCCGCCCTTGAACCGGCCATTCGCGATCCACGTGAAGTCGCTCGCTGCCGCCGCACGCTCGACCGCCGCCTGCACCGCCGCCGCCGAGGTGCGCCCATCCTGCGTGCCGATGTTCAGATCGGGCAGTTGGCCATCGAATAGCCGCGGCAGCACGCTCGCAATCGAGTGCGCTTCCCACAGCAGCACGTTGGCGTGCTGCGCACGCAGGCGCTGCAGCTCGCCGCGCAGCGCGTCGTGATACGGCTGCCAGTATGTGGCGACGCGGCGTTGCCGCTCCTGCGCATCAGGCGCGCGGCCCACGCGATAGAGCGCCTCGCCGCGGAACGTTTCGGTCGGGCACAGCGAAGTCGTCGTCTGCCCCGGATACAGGCTCTCGTCGTTGGGCGGTGGGGAATCGAAATCAGCAGCGGCGCCGTGCCGCGTTCGAGCGAAAAGAGGTCGGTCATGTGGGCTCCGTTCGGTTGGCCGCGCACTCAAGCGCCGGCGAGGAGATGGTTCAACGCTTTGCGATAGTCGGCGTACAGGCGCGTTTCGTCGCGGTGGCGCCGCTGCGCGACGACTTGCTCGCCGCCTACATAGACGTCGCGTACCGGCGTCTCGCCGTGCTCGCAGAACACCACTGAGGAAAGCCAGCTTTGCGGCGTCTGCTGCGCGAGGTTCGGATGCTGTACGTCGAGCACCAGCCAGTCCGCGCGGGCGCCCCCCTGCAACGCGCCCACCGTGCGCCCCGTCGCGCGCGCGCCGCCCGCGAGCGCCGCGTCGAAAAGACGGTCGGCCACCTGCGCGGTCTCGGGCGACGCGAGCACGTTGCGTTCGCGCCGCGAGAGCCGCTGTCCGTATTCGAGCAAGCGCAACTCGGCGCGCCAGTCCACGCCGATATGGCTGTCCGAGCCGATGCCGAACGCGCCCTGCGCCCCCAGGTAGTCGCGGGCCGGGAAGAGTCCGTCGCCGAGATTCGCCTCAGTCGTGAGGCATAAGCCCGCCACCGCGCCGCTCTTCGCGAGCGCGAGCGTCTCGTTCATGTCGATGTGGGTCGCATGCACGAGGCACCAGCGCGCGTTCACGTCGAAGCGATCGAGCAGCCATTGCACGGGCCGCGCGCGCTCGGTCGCGAGGCACGCGTCCACTTCGGCCGTCTGCTCAGCGATGTGGATATGCACCGGCGCGTGAGGCAACGCGGCGTCGAGCCCTTCGAGCAGCGCACGCAACGAGTCCTGCGAAACCGCGCGCAGCGAATGCGGCGCGACGCCATAGCGCAACGCGCCATGCTCCGGCAGAAAGCGTCGCAACGACTCGACGATGGCGAGCAACTGGTCGGGCGTGTTGATGAAGCGCCGCTGATCGTCGCGCGGCGCTTGCGCACCGAAGCCGCTGTACTGGTAGAGCACGGGCAGCATGGTCATGCCGATACCGGTGACCTCTGCCGCCTTGACCACACGCTGCGCCAGTTCGGCGGCGCTCGCATAACGCTGGCCGTCGTGGGCGTGATGCACGTAGTGAAACTCGCAGACGGACGTGTAGCCCGCCTTGAGCATTTCCACGTAAAGCCAGCTCGCGACCGCGGCAAGATCGTCGGGCGTGATGCGCGCCGCGAAGCGGTACATCAGGTCGCGCCAGCTCCAGAAGCTGTCGGTGGGATGCGCGCGATATTCGGTGAGCCCCGCCATGGCACGCTGGAACGCGTGTGAATGTAGATTAGGCATGCCAGGCATGATCGGCCCCGCCGCGTGCGCAACGCCGTTCGGAGCGTGCGCGAGGTCGGGCGTCACGCCGCGCAGCGTGCCCGTTGCGTCCCATTCGAGCAGCACGTTGCGGCGCCAGCCTCCGGGCAGGTACGCATGTTCCGCGAAGAGCGCGTTCGTCATGGAAAGCGGAGGAATAAGGGTGCTCATGAAATCAGGCTTGCGCGATATCGAGTGTGACGGCCAGCAGCGCGCCTGCGCCGCGCGTTTCGAGGTCCACGGCCTGCTCCGCGTCCACGCGCAACGTGTCGCCGGGCGCGAGCGCGATGAAGCCCTCGCCGGCCACGCGCACCTCGACTCGACGTTGCACGGCATGCAGCAACACGGTCTGCGCATGCAGACTGCGCCGACTTGCCTCGCGCCACACTTCGAGCGCGCCGCGCGCGGCCTCGCGGCGCACCATCAGGTTGAACACGCGCACGGGGCCGGCGGCGATCCGTGCATCGATCGCGGACTCACCGGCAAAGCGGGCGATGTCCAGCGCGCGTTCGAGCGTATGCGTGGCGCGAGGTTCTTGCCCGCCTGCGCGCGCTTCGTCCAGCTGCAAGGCGGCGCCCTCGATCAACACGAGCGTGCGGTCGATGCCCGCGAAGCACGAAAACGGGCCGCCTTGCGCGATATCCGCGAGGCTCGCGCGCCACGCGAACCCATCGGATGGCGCGCTCGCTGCGGAACCCGCCGCGATTTCGCGCGTCACGCCGCCGCCATTTTTCCATGGCGCGGGCACAAGATCGGCGCCGCGCAGCAGCATCACGTTTGCGCCTGCCTTACCGTCGAGTACGGACGAGCGGCTCATGCGCGCGACAACACCGCTTGCAGGAAGCTGCGCGTGCGCGGTTGTGCCGGCGCGGTGAAGATCGTCGAAGGCGGCCCCGCCTCGACGATCTCGCCGCCGTCCATCACCACCACGACGTCGGCCACTTCCTTCGCGAAGCCCATCTCGTGCGTGACGACCACCATGGTCATGCCCTCGGAAGCCAGCAGCTTCATGACCTGCAACACCTCGCCGACCAGCTCCGGGTCGAGCGCCGATGTCGGCTCGTCGAACAGCATCACGCGCGGCTGCATGGCAAGCGCGCGCGCAATGGCGACACGCTGCTTCTGCCCGCCCGAAAGGCTCGCCGGCATGACGTGCGCCTTGTGCGCGAGCCCGACTTTCTCGAGCAAGGCGAGCGCGGCGGACTCGGCCTGCGCCTTCGATGCCCCGCGCAACATGCGCGGCCCAACCGTGATGTTGTGCAGCACGGAGAGGTGCGGAAACAGGTTGAACGACTGGAACACCATGCCGACTTCGGTCCGCAGCGCATTGAGCGCGCGGTCCTTGAGCATGGCGCCGTTTTCCACGAGACGATGACCGCAGATATCGACGGTGCCGCCCTCGGGCTGCTCGAGGCCGTTGCAGCAGCGCAGGAACGTGCTCTTGCCCGAACCGCTCGGGCCGATCACCACGACCACCTGTTGCGGCTGAATGTCGAAGTCGATGCCGTTGAGCACGAGGTGCGAGCCAAACGACTTCTTGAGTCCGCGAATGCGAACGATCGGATCCGGTTGCGCGCTCATTGCACCATCCCTCCTGCGCGCAGACGGCGCTCGACGCGATGCAGCGCATAGTTGGTCGTCTGCGTCAGCACGAGATAGACGAGCGCGATCACGAGGTACACCTCCAGCGAGCGATACGAAACGCTGATGATCTTCTGGCCTTCATGCATCAGGTCGTCGATCGTCAGCAGCGAGACCAGCGCGGAATTCTTGATGAGCGCGATGAATTCGTTGCCGAGCGGCGGAATCATGCGAACCACGGCCTGCGGCAGGATGATCGCGCGCATGGCCTGCCCCGCCGACATGCCGATCGAACGCGCGGCTTCCGTCTGCCCGCGATCGACGGACTGGATCGCGCCGCGCACGATCTCCGAGACATAGGCCGCCGAATAGAGCCCGAGCCCCAGCATGCCGCAGACGAACGCCGGCAGCAGAATGTTGAACTGTGGCAGTCCGAAGAACAGCAGGAACAGCTGCACGAGCAGCGGCGTGCCGCGAAAGAAGACGAGGTAGCCCGTGCAGAAGCCGTAAATGAGCCGCCGTTGCGGCGCGAGCCGGCCGATGCCGATCAGAAGGCCGAGAATGCAGCTGAGCACGAGCGCGGCGGCGGTCACTTCCACCGTGACCAGCGCGCCGTGTGCGATGTCGGCCCAACCGGCGATGGCCGCAGAGAAGTCGAGTTGCATGGATCAGATCCGCCGGGTCACTTCGAACTCGTGCCGAACCACTTGTTCACGATCTGGGCATAGGTGCCGTCTGCCTTGATTTTCGCAAGCGCCGCGTTCAGCGAATCGCGCAGTTGCGGTTCGTCCTTACGCACGGCGATGCCATAGGCCTCCTTCGTCAGCTCCGTGTCGAGCACGCGAAATCCCGCGCGCGTGCGGGCGAACTGGTAGGCGGCGGGCTTGCCGGTCACGGCGGCGTCGGCGCGGCCAATGCCGACCAGGTCGAACATTTCCTGGTTCTTCTCGACCTCGACGCGCGTGACCTTCGGGTAGTTGTCGCGCAGGAAGTTCACCGACTTCGTGCCGACCTGCACCGAGACCTTCTTGCCGTCGAGATCGGCTAGCGTCTTGATGGGCGAGTCGGCCTTCACGAGCGCGACGAGGCCGCCTGCGAAATACGGCTGCGTGAAGTCCACCACCTGGCTGCGTTCAGGCGTGATGTAGATGCCGGAGATCGCGACGTCGAAGCGGTGGGCGATCAGCCCCGGAATCAGCCCCTTGAAGTCGATGTCGGTCCACTGGACCTGCTTGCCCATTGCCTTGGCGAGCGCGTTCATCAGGTCGACGTCGAACCCGGTGCGCTGACCGTTTTCCGTGAATTCCATCGGCGGGAACGTCGCGTCGGTCGCGACCTGCAGGACGTTCTGCGCTTGCGCGCTCGCGGTGCCGGGAGCGGCGGCGGCGAACATCGCGAAGGCGACGCACGTGGCGGACAGCAGTTTGTGCAGTTTCATGTTGGACTCCTGTGTGGTTGGTCGGGACGCTGCGGTTTTTGGTTTCGTTCGTTTCGGTCAATCGGTTTGGAGGCGGGCGGAAATGGTGTGCGCGGTGCGCAAGGTCCAGTCGGCGAGCTGCAGCTCGCGGCCCGCCACGCGCGACGATGGCGCCATCAAGGTGATCGATGCATTGGCGAGCGCGCCGCGCGCAACGCGCCGGAACACAGGCGCACTCACGCCCCATACGCCGGGGTCGACTTCGCTTTCGCTTACCGCGTAGCCTCGCGCGCGAATCTGCTCCAGTTCCGCTTCCATTGCGGCGCGGCCCTTCGCGTCGCCGGCGAAGAGGCGATCGAGCGTCTCGCCGCGCGCCTTTTCGTGCATGAACGCGAGCAACGACTTGGCCGACGCCCCAGCCTTGAGCGGCACCGCGCGGCCCTTCTCGAACGAGCAGCGCAGCGAATGCGTGCTTTCGACCATTTCGAGGCAGACCACCTGGTCGTTCACGGCGACGACGAGCCCGACACTCTCCTGCGAGGTCCGCGCGAGTTGAAGCATGCCTTCGCGGCTCGATTCGACGAGCAGCGAATTGACGTCGAAGCCAAGCGCAAGCTGCAGACTGATGGGGCCCGGCGCGTAGTAGCCGGCGTCTTCGGTCACGAAGCCCCAGCGCTTGAGCACCGCGACCTGGCGGTAGAGTGTGCTTTGCGCGAGCCCCGTGGCCGCAAGCATGTCCTTCGCCGACATGGCCTTGCCGCGGCTCGCGAGTGCCGAGAGCACCAGTAGCAGGCGCTCTGCGCCGGTAACACCGGGTTCCTGTTTCACCTGGAGGACGAAGGCTGAATTGATGCACTCAGCATGCCACGTCACTCCCAGAAATCAAAAATACGATTCCCATCGAATGGGAATGACATGAGAGGGTTTTCCCTGAGATGTCCCGCGTGGGACCCGCGCGATGTCTTTTCCCCGCTTCTGGTAATGTCACGCACATGCAAACGATCCTCTCCATCGAGAATCTCTCGAAAGTCTATGCGTCGGGACTCCGGGCGCTCACGAACATCAATCTGGACATTCAGCGGGGCGAAATCTTCGCCCTGCTGGGGCCGAATGGCGCGGGCAAGACGACGCTGATCAGCATCATCTGCGGCATCGTCAATGCGAGCGAGGGCAGTGTGCGCGTGGCCGGTCACGATATCCTCGCCGACTACCGCGCCGCGCGCTCGCTGATCGGCCTCGTGCCGCAGGAGCTGACGACCGACGCGTTCGAAACGGTCTGGGCGACCGTATCGTTTAGCCGCGGCCTGTTCGGCAAGCCGGCCAACCCTGCGTATGTCGAGCGCGTGCTGCGCGACCTCTCGCTGTGGGAGAAGCGGAACAACAAGATCATGACGCTCTCGGGCGGCATGAAACGCCGCGTGCTGATCGCGAAGGCGCTCGCGCACGAGCCGCAAGTCCTGTTTCTGGACGAACCGACGGCGGGTGTGGACGTCGAACTGCGCCGCGACATGTGGGAACTCGTGCGCGGGCTCAAGGCGAACGGCGTGACGATCATCCTGACGACGCACTATATCGACGAGGCGGAGGAGATGGCCGACCGCATCGGCGTCATCAACGCAGGCAAGATCATGCTCGTCGAGCACAAGGACGTGCTCATGCGCAAACTCGGCCGCAAACAGCTGACGTTGCAGCTCGACGGCCCGCTGAGCGCCATTCCGGACGAGGTCGCCGCCTGGGGGCTGGAGCTGGCCGACGGCGGCACCGAACTGACCTATACCTACGACAGCGAAAACGAACGCAACGACATCATCACGCTGCTCAAGAACCTGAACGAGGCCGGCATCGGCTTCACGGACCTGAAAACGAGCCAGAGTTCGCTGGAGGACATCTTCGTGAGTCTCGTCCATAAAGACCCGGCGGCCGCTTCAGGGCTTACCCCAGCTTCGGTCGCAGAAGACGGCAAAGGACAGGTAACCTCCCGATGAACCACTACGCAATTCGCGCCATCTACCGTTTCGAAATGGCGCGCACGCGGCGCACGCTGATGCAGAGCATTGTCGCGCCGGTTATTTCGACCTCGCTCTACTTCATCGTATTCGGCTCCGCAATCGGTTCGCGCATCAAGGAAGTGAACGGTGTCAGCTACGGCGCGTTCATCGTGCCAGGCCTGATCATGCTGTCGCTCCTGTCGCAGAGCATCTCGAACGCGTCGTTCGGCATCTACTTCCCGCGCTTCACGGGCACCATCTACGAGCTGCTCTCGGCGCCCGTGTCCTACCTCGAAATCGTGATCAGCTATGTCGGCGCGGCGGCGACCAAGTCGGTCGTGCTCGGGCTGATCATCCTCGCGACCGCGGCGCTCTTCGTGCCGATCCAGATCCTGCACCCCGTGTGGATGGCGCTGTTCCTGCTGCTCACCGCGGTAACGTTCAGCCTGCTCGGTTTCATCATCGGCATCTGGGCGGACAACTTCGAGAAACTGCAAATCGTGCCGCTCTTGATCATCACGCCACTGACCTTCCTCGGCGGCGCCTTCTACTCAGTCGACATGCTGCCTACGGCATGGAAGGTGATCACGCTATTCAACCCGATCGTCTATCTCATCAGCGGTTTTCGCTGGAGCTTCTACGGGCTCGCGGACGTCGACGTCGGCGTGAGTCTCGGCATGACAGCCGCCTTTCTCGCCGTGTTCCTCGCGATCACCGCGTGGATCTTCAAGACGGGCTACCGGCTGAAAACCTGACGTTAGTGGTTCAACCGGGTGCCCGCTTCGAACTTCAGGCCGGCACCTGTCCCGGCGTGCCGTCGAGCGGCCGGTCCTGCGGGCCGTTCAGGGGGGCGTCGAACGAGCCGTCCAGAATACGCAACTTGTCGGTCATATCGGGAAAGGTGTGACCTGCCGCGCGAAGCTCATTCACGAGCCGATGCGCAACGGCCCTGCAGTGAGCCAGCGTCTCATGCAGGCGCGACTCCGACTGCAGACCTGTCACCGCCCTCTCCAACTCCGGTGGAGATTCGCTCAGCAGAGCGGGAACGACTTCGTCCGGGGGGATCAACGAGCCGTGACTCAGCAGTTGCGCGGTCCAGTCGCAGCCGTACAGCAGCGCGCGCCGTTCGGCCCTGCGCGCTTCGTCCTGCTCGAGCGTGGCGAGGCTGTGGCGATTCTTCTGAATCTCGGCGCGCCACGGCGCCAGAATGTCGGCACGCAGCGCCGCTATGGCTTCGCCGAGCGCAGCGTTCTGCCCACCCGCTACGAGGCGGCGTTCGTCGAGCCTGTCCACCTCGTCCCGGTAGCTTTCGAGGTACGCCAGCCAGTTCAACGGCAGTTCCGGCTTTTCGAAGAATGCGCGGCGCACTGCATTGAGTTCGTTGCGAACATCCTGCAGCGCCTGGTTGTCGGCAAGACGGGCCTCATGCACGTCGTGAGCCGTCACCATCTGCCGGTGCAGCGGAAAGAGTGGATTGCTGTAGCGCCGCTGCAGATGCCGCTCAGCCGCACCCGGCCGGGCGCTCCATTTCCAGTTGGGCAACGATTTCGCGTCGAACTCGACCGCCTGGATCATCGGCCGGAAAACGGACAGCGCTTCGTCAGTGGCGTGGCGAAAGCAGTCCGCCAGCTTGTAGTCGTTGCCTTGCAGGGAGGTGGTCACATCCCCCGCATAAGGCGAGTCGGGCCGGAGCCTGAGGGTGCCGGTGGCCAGAAAGAATTCCATCGGCAGTTCGACGCTCAGGCTTTCCAGTCTGAACGCGCGCTGTTCGGCGGAGATAGCTTCAACAACGTGGGCCAGGCGGTTTTCCTGATCGAGGAGCGCATCGATCGCGTCTCCCGACGACGGCTGCGCCGCATCGGCTAGCAGGCAGAACGTTTCGCGCGCCATTCTCGCCGCGATCGTGCCGTGCTTCTCGGCAAACAGCCAGAACCAGAGGGCAAGCTGATAGCCCTTGACCCCATTTTGGGCGATCGCTTCGACTTCGGGTGTGAACGCGATGCCAGGCGCGGCCCAGTTCGTGAACGGCGGTGTGCCAACGCCCTGATACATGCCCAGGAGTTGGCGTATCGATTCATGCGTATCGGCAGGCCAGTTGCGCGCCTCTTCCTGGCGCTTCTCTGTCTTCCAGAACCTCCAGTCCATTCTGCACCTCACAAGGGAGCAAGAGTATCGGTGCTACTCGCTGCGAGCGATACTTGCACACTCCGCCGAGGGCGTAAACCAGTGATGTCCGGTGTTGCCCTTCAAGCCCCGCTCAACTCCTGATGTAGCGCGACAAATTCGCGCGTGAGTTTGTGCGTCGGGTCGAGGTGCACGACGGGTTTGGCCTGCTGATGCGATTCGCGAATCTTCACCGACGACGACAGCCGCGACGACAGCACCGGCAATCCTTCATCGACGAGTTCGTCGACAAGTTTCTGCGGCAGGCTCGCGCGTGGCTGGAACTGGTTGATGACGATGCCTTCGACCGTGAGCCCGGCGTTGTGGTCCTGCTGAATTTCCTTGACGTTCTCGAGCAGCGTATAGAGTGCGCGGCGCGAGAAGTCGTCGCAGTCGAATGGAATGAGGCAGCGCTCAACCGCGATCAGCGCGGAGCGCGTGTAGAAGTTCAGCGCAGGCGGCGTGTCGATGTAGATCGCATCGTACATGTCGAGTTCTTTGAGCGCGTCGCGCAACTTGTAGATCTTGTAGCGCGACTCGAGCTTCCCATGCAGCGTGTCAAGATCGGGATGCGCGGGCATCACGTCCAGATTTTCAAAGGGTGTCGAATGAATGAACGACGTGACGTCGATCGGCCGGAAGCTGAACGTCAGCGCGGTTTCGAAGAAGTCGGCGACGTTGGGCTTCGCGTCGGTGGAAGCCGCGCCGAGAAGGTACTGGCTCGAATTTGCCTGCGCGTCGAGGTCGATAACGAGCGTACGCTGGCCCTCATTCGCGCTAATCGCAGCGAGATTACAAACGATCGTTGACTTGCCTACGCCACCCTTCTGATTGAACACCACACGCCGCATGTCTTCGCTCCCCTGTTTCTCTCTCATTCAATGAGATGGATGGGGATCAGCATACCCGATGCGGCGGTGCAAAAAAGATATTTGGTGGCGGTTTTCCAGGCAAACGGCTAGTTATCTAACCGTTTCATTTTCCAGAGCCTGGCTGGTTATAACCCGTACCGTCGCATGCGTAACTCGCGGTGGCTGGCAGCGCCAGGACAAGCGATACAGCCAAAAGGGCTGCAAAGATGCGCCGAGCTTTCATTTGCGTTTCTCCTGTTCAAAGGTACGCCGGTGCGTTAAGCATAGGTCAGCCGACTTACAGAGCGATTTCGCGTGATTACGGCATGAAGTCACTGCTCAAGTGTGTCCCCAAAAATTGCGCTGCACCTGCATCACTTCTTCCTCGACCTCGGCTACGGGCCCGATCAGGTCAACGCGCTTCTGGCAATGATCGAAAACATAGCGCGACGACACACTCATCGCCGGATTCTCCGCGTGATTGCCCGTGGCCTGCAGCAGCCGCTCTTCCGTCATGCCGAACACCACGCGCCCAATGTTCGCCCAGTAGGCCGTGCCCGCGCACATGCAGCACGGCTCGACCGTCGTATACAGCGTGCAACTCCACAAGTATTGCGGCGTAAAGTTGAGCGCGGCGATGCGCGCGAGCACGGCTTCCGCATGATTGACGGTATCGACATTGCCTTGTTCGATGAGAACCGATTCCTGATCGGGCCCGACGAGAATGGCGCCAAACGGGTGATGGCCCAACTGCGTCGCGCGTTCCGCGATCACGCTTGCCTGCCGCAAATGGCGGACGATCTGATCGCGCGTCGGCGCGAGCCCTTGCTCCGGGAATTCAGAAGCGTTCTGTTGTGGGGAAATGGTCAGGCTCAAAGCGAGCCTCCTCCTTGTTGGCGGTTTCACTTCGGCAACGCACCGTCTACGCCCTGCACGAACCAGTTCAGCCGCAGCAACTCGGCGTCGGGCAGCGACGTGCCCGCTGCCACCTTGATCGTGCCGCTCTGATCCTTGATCGGCCCCGCGAACGGATCGAATTTTCCGGCGATGATGTCGTCGCGCTTTTGCGCGAGCGCCTTTTGCGCGGCGGGCGAGACGGTTGCGGTGTTGATGTCGGCGAGGTCGATGGCCTTTTCCTTGAGGCCCCACCACGTCGGCGTGTTGGTCCACGTGCCGGCTTGCACCTGTTCGATCAGGTGAGAGTAATAGACATCCCAGTAGCTCACGCATGCGCCCAGTTGAGCATTCGGGCCGAACTTCTTCATATCGGAGTCCCAACCGAAAGCATGCACTTTCTTCTGTTCGGCCGTCTGCATCGTCGCCGTCGAATCGGTGTTCTGAATCAGCACGTCCGCGCCCTGGCCGATCAGCGTTTCGGCCGCCTGTTTCTCCTTGCCCGGATCGAACCAGCTATTGATCCAGATAACCTTGACCTTCGCATTCGGATTGACCGAACGCGCGCCCATTGTGAAGGCGTTGATGTTGCGCACCACTTCGGGCACCGGCACCGAGGCGACGAAGCCGAGCGTATTCGTCTTCGTCGTATAGCCGCCAACGAGCCCGGCCAGATACGCGCTCTGATACGTGCGCACGTCGTAGGTCGCGAAGTTCGCGGCCTTCTTGTATCCCGTCGCATGCTCGAATACGACGTCGGGATAATCCTTTGCGGTCTTCAGTTCGAAATCCTGAAACCCGAAGCTCGAGCCCACGATAATCTTGTTACCCTTGCTCGCGAGGTCGCGAAACACGCGCTCCGAGTCGGCGGATTCGGGCACGTTCTCCACGCGCGTGACCTTGATCCTGTCACCGAATTTCGCTTCGATCGCCTTCACGCCCTGTTCGTGCGCGTAGGTCCAGCCTGCGTCGCCGGGGTTGCCGAGGTAGACGAACGCGACGCCCATCGGGGCCGCAGCGGTGGCAGTGGGGCTCAACGCTACATAAGCGCCAAGCGTGGCGAAAAGCGTAGTCACGAGGCGCAGTGAGCGCACCGCCGCGCAAGCGAATCTTGTTGCCATGAGGTCTCCGAAACAGGGAATGGGAAGGACGCGACACGGCAGTTTCCCGCCGATTAACGTCACGTTAGCGAAGATAGTGGTAAGTCAAAAATAAGGTCGAAATTTCGATTCATTATGTGATGAATAACGGAATTG
Organism: Paraburkholderia sp. CNPSo 3274; assembly: GCF_024206475.1. Classification (GTDB taxonomy): domain Bacteria; phylum Pseudomonadota; class Gammaproteobacteria; order Burkholderiales; family Burkholderiaceae; genus Paraburkholderia. Next base: position 105,024 of record NZ_JAMBPR010000009.1, on the reverse strand, counting down.
ATATAACTCTCAATGCGTCATGGAAGCACGCGAACGTCGACGACTTCGCGCTGGAACGCGTCGTGCTTGCCGAACCCGTTGCCCCTTCAACCTTTGCGCTCGGGAGACCTGTCATGCAAACCGCACTCGCCACGGACTTTTCGCACGTCAAGCCGCAGGACACGTCATTCACGGGCGGCGGGCTGCGCGACTTCTTTGTCTATCGCGACCTGGGAATCGCCAAAGCCACGCATGGCAAGGTGGTCGCGCAACTCGTCAGGGCAAATCTCGCGCCGGAATTGGGCACGGGCTGGCACCGGCATGAGGCAGATTTTCATATCGTCATCATGCTCAAGGGCTGGGCGCGCTTCATGTACGGCGACAAGGAAACCCTCGTCGAAGCGGGCGACTGCGTGCATCAGGCGCCGGGCATCGCCCATTACCTCTTCGATTACTCGCCCGACATGGAGTACCTCGAAATCGTGAGCCCCGCCGACTTCAAGTCGATCGACGTGGAAGCGCCCTGCGCCGTGCCCACGCCGACGCCCTGGCAGGCGAGCCCCGCAATCTAACGCGCTAGCCCTGGTTTGGCTGCGTTTCGGCGGCGCGGCTGATTGCCGTTGCCGCATGCGCATCGGCATCGAGCAGCGCGCGCAGGGTCACCTGATCGTCGCCTACCGCCTCCGGCGCCGCGATGCGCCGCGCGCGCGGCTCGTGGTCGTGTATGGTCGAACGCACCAGTGGATAAATCTGCGTGTCCCAGCGGCGGCCATTGAATACGCCGTAGTGGCCCACGCCCGTCTGCACATGATGCGTCTTCATATAAGGGCGCAACCCCCGGCACAGGTCATGCGCGGCAACGGTCTGGCCGACCGCGCAGATATCGTCCTTCTCGCCTTCGATCGTAAGCAGTGCGGTGCGGCGGATCGCGTGCGGCTCAACGAGGCGCTCGCCCACCTTGAGCTTGCCTAACGGCAGTGCGTACTCTTGAAACACCGAGCTGACCGTTTCCAGGTAGAACTCTGCGGTGAGATCGGACGTGGCAAAGTACTCGCGATAGAACACGCTGAGCGCATCGGCTCTCGTGGGGTCGCCTTTCGCCCGCTCGTGGCGCATTTCCTCGAACGAGGCGAGATGACGTTCCAGGTTCATCGACATGAATGCGCTGAGCTGCACGAAGCCCGGATACACACGACGCTGCGCGCCGGGAAAGCCGCCTGGCACCGCGCTGATGAGATTGCGCTCGAACCACTTGATCGGCTTGCTGTTGGCGAGTTCGTTGACCTTGGTGGGATTCACCCGGCAATCGATCGGTCCCGCCATTAGCGTCATGCTCGCAGGCTGCGCGGGGTCGTTGTCGGCGGCCATCAACGATACGGCCGCGAGCGCCGCAACCGTTGGCTGGCAGATCGCCACCAGATGCGCATCGGGGCCAATGCGCCGAATGAAGGACATGACGTGCTCGACGTATTCGTCGAAGCCGAAGCGCCCCGCCGACAAGGGCACGTCGCGCGGGTTGTGCCAGTCGGTGATATAGACGTCGTGATCGGCGAGCATGGTGCGTACGGTGCCGCGCAGCAGCGTCGCGAAGTGCCCCGACATCGGCGCGACGAGCAGCACGCGCGGCTGCGGCGTGGCGACGTCCTTGCGAAAGTGGAGCAGCGAGGCGAACGGCGTGCGCTTGACGACGGCTTCGGTCACCGGCGTGCGCACGCCATCCACCTCCACAACATCGATTTCAAACGGCGGCCGCGCGTGCGAGAGCCCGGCAAGCTCGATCTGCTCCCACAAGGCATCGAGATAGCGCGCGTCGAAGCCGGACGCGAGCGCGGGCCAGGCCGCGAGCGCCGCGCGGGAGAACGACGCGGTGGTGCGCCCGAACCTCGTCAAGTCCGCGAACGACTGGTAGGCCAGATAGGCAAGCAGGTTCATGGGCAGAGATCTCGATTGTCTTGAACGCGAAGCGAAGCAGGCAATACGTGTGCCAGAAGCGTTCATTGGCACAGTGCTTGCACCTTTTCGGCATGTCGCGCCATACGTGCGAGAGCACGCGCGCCTCGCCCCTCGCGCCACGCCACGGCAGCACGGCGCGGGCGCTTCGCGGCAAGCGGCGGCATTGCCCTCCTGCATGCCGCAATATAGTGCGGCGAGTTGGCGCGAGAGGTGCATGAAGGAGCGATGCGCGCATTCGGTGCATGCGGCTTCCTGATCGTCGCACTGTTTGCCATCATGTCCTCACCATTCAGGAGCTCTCCATGAGTCAGACGAATACGACCCTGACGATCAGCAGCCGGAACTATTCGTCGTGGTCCATGCGCGGCTGGCTGCTTGCCAGACTCGCTGGACTCGAATTCGACACGGTGACGGTCCCGCTCGACGACGCGGCCACGCGCGCCGAGCTGCTGCTGCTTTCGCCTTCCATTCTCGTTCCCTGCCTGCGCCACGACGGCATCACGGTCTGGGACACGCTCGCGATCTGCGAATACCTCAACGAGATCCAGCCGCAAGCGCAGCTGTTGCCCGCGGACCGCACGGCTCGCGCGCACTGCCGCTCGGTCTGCGGGGAAATGCATTCGGGCTTCAGCGCTTTGCGCTCCGCACTGCCGATGAACCTGCGCGGGCACTTTCCGAACTTTCGCGTCTGGTCGCGCGCGCAGGACGATATCGGGCGCATCGTGACTATCTGGCGCGAATGTCTGCAGAAGTATGGCGGCCCGTGGCTCTTCGGTGAGATTGGCGCGGCGGATGCGATGTACGCGCCCGTCGTTACGCGCCTGCTCACCTATGACGTACCGATCGACCCCGACATCGGCGACTATTGCATGCGCGTGCTCAAACAGCCTTACGTCGCCGAATGGATCGCGGCGGCCCAGGCGGAAACCGAGGACATCGACGAACTCGATATGGAGTTCTGAGCGTCACCGCGCACCAACATTGAGCACGCGTTGCCGCAGGCATCGGCATGGAAGTTGCGTCGCCCCCATGCAGCCCGATTACCGAACAGTATGAAGAAGCGCGAAGAAACACGAATAAGCGAGCGCAAAAAAGCAGCGAACGGAAAAACGGACATGACGCAAACATTCTTCAATGAGATGTTCGAGTACGGGGAGTTCGCCGTTCGGGGCCTGGCCGCCACGGCGTTCGCGCTGGCCGGCGAGCCGCGCGCCCACTACCGCGAATTCTTCGCCTGGATGCGCAGCCAGAGCGAGCAGCAGATGCTCAAGAAGCGCGCCGAAGCCGATGCCATCTTCCGGCGCGTGGGCATCACCTTCGCCGTTTATGGCGAAAAGGACGTAACGGGCGCGGGCACCGAGCGCACGATTCCCTTCGACGTGATCCCGCGCATCTTCCAGCGCCAGGAGTGGAACACGCTCGAGCGTGGCCTGCGCCAGCGCGTGAACGCGCTCAACCGCTTCATCCACGACATTTATCACGAACAGGAGATCGTCAAGCGCGGCATCGTACCCGCCGACCAGATCCTGCGCAACGCGCAGTACCGCCCCGAGATGCAGGGCGTGAACGTCGCGCACGGCATCTATGCGCATATCGCGGGCATCGATGTCGTGCGCGCCGGCGAGGGCGAGTTCTACGTGCTCGAGGACAACCTGCGTGTGCCCTCCGGCGTCTCGTACATGCTGGAAAACCGCAAGATGATGATGCGGCTCTTTCCCGATCTGTTCGTGCGCAATCGCGTGGCGCCCGTTGCGCACTACCCCGACCTGCTGCTCGACACGCTGCGCGCCGCCGCGCCGTCCGGCGCCGACAACCCGACGGTCGTGCTACTCACGCCAGGCACGTACAACTCGGCCTACTTCGAGCACGCGTTCCTCGCGCAGCAAATGGGCATCGAACTCGTGGAAGGCCAGGACCTGTTCGTCGAGAACGATCACCTCTATATGCGCACCACGCAGGGCCCGCAGCGGGTGGACGTGATCTACCGGCGCGTGGACGACGACTTTCTCGATCCTCTCGTCTTCCGCTCCGACTCGACGCTCGGCGCCGCAGGCCTCATGAACGTCTACCGCAAGGGCAACGTGACGCTGTGCAACGCCGTGGGCACGGGCGTCGCCGACGACAAGTCGATCTACCCCTACGTGCCCGACATGGTGCGCTTTTATCTGGGCGAGGAACCGCTGCTCAAGAACGTGCCCACGTGGATGTGCCGCAAGGCCGACGACCTGCACTACGTGCTCGACCATCTGCCGGAACTGGTCGTGAAGGAAACGCACGGGGCGGGCGGCTACGGCATGCTGATCGGTCCGGCCGCCACGCGCGCCGAGATCGAGGCGTTTCGCGCGGCGCTCGTCGCGAACCCGGACAAGTACATTGCGCAGCCCACGCTCTCCCTTTCCACCTGCCCAACGTGGGTCGAAACGGGCGTGGCGCCGCGCCACATCGACCTGCGTCCGTTCGTGCTCTCGGGCAAGGAAGTGCGCATGGTGCCAGGCGGGCTCACGCGGGTCGCACTGCGCGAGGGCTCGCTCGTGGTCAATTCCTCGCAGGGCGGCGGAACGAAGGACACCTGGGTGCTGGAGCGCTGAGCCGGCGCATCAATGAACACGCGCGGCGCGTGGGCGTTCACGACCGCGAAGACGAAGCCGAGATCACGCGATGAACGAAGCGCAACTTGTCGATGACGGGCGAAGCCAGCGCGAACGGATAGCCGTCGGGCATGCCGAGGCTGCGGTTCAGGCTGTTGAGCGCGTAAGCGAGCGGGAACCAGCGCGCCATCAGGCTTTCGAAGCTCGCCTCGTCCACCGGTGTCTGGTCGACCAGCGTGGGCTCGTCGGGGCTTTCGGGCAAGAGCGCGAGGCCGCAAGCCGTCGCCGTGTCGAGGGTATCGACGATATGCAGGTAATGCGCCCACGTCTCGGCCCAGTCCTCCCACGGATGCACGGACGCATACGCGCTCACGTGGCGCTCGGCCCAGTCGGCCACGGGGCCATCGGCGTAATGCGCGGCGAGCGCGGCGGCATAGTCGGCGCGCTCGTCGCCGAAACGGCGGCGAAACGGTTCGAGCCAACGCCCCGTTGGCTCCCGCGCGATAAGACGGTCGAAAAAGTAGTGGCCGACCTCGTGGCGGAAATGCCCCAGCAAGGTGCGATACGGCTCGTGCAGCGACACGCGCGTGCGCTCGCGACGCGCGTCGTCGGCCTCGGCGATGTTCATCGTGATGAGGCCGTGATCGTGGCCCGTCATGATGTGCTGGCCATCGCCCGTCTCTTCGAGAAACGCGAATTGCAGGCCATGTTCCGGGTCTTCGGCGCGCGTGACGAACGGCAGGCCGAGCGCCCCCAGCGTGTAGAGCAGGCGCCGCTTGGCCGTCTCAAAGCGATACCAGTAAAGGCGGTTCTCGGGCCGCGAGAGGTCGGGGATCGTGCGCGTGAACTGGCAGGCGCGGCACAGCGTGTCCTCGCAATCGGCCGGGATCATGCCGTTGCAGACGTTTTCGATCGCGTAATTGTGGCACTGGCGAAAGAGCGCGCCCTGGTCCGCCGCATTCAGGCTGCGCCAGCGGCCATCGCCTGCATCCTCGAACGCGTGCATCTCGCCCGTCTGCGGCACGTAGCCGAGGCGCGCCTCGCACCGCTCGCAGCGCTCGTTTTCGAAAAACACCAGCTGATTGCAGTGATCGCAGTGAAAGGTCTTCATGGCCGCATTCCTGTGAGGGCCGCGTGGGCCGCAATGTCTCGCGCAGCACGCCGCATGCCTCGCACTCACGTGGCCGCCGCTGTCACATCCTGCACTCGCACCATGCGCATCATAGGCGCGCTGCGCCGTGTGCCTTTTCCGCCGTTCCATCCACGTCGATCGAGGAGTTGGGTGTGTCCATCCGTGTCGCGTTAAACCATGTCACGCAGTATCGCTATGACCGGCTCGTGGGGCTCGCGCCTCACGTGGTGCGCCTGCGCCCCGCGCCGCACTGCCGCACGCCCATCCTCTCGTACTCGATGCGCGTGGAGCCCGCCGATCATTTCGTCAACTGGCAGCAGGACCCGTTCGCCAACTATCAGGCGCGGCTCGCGTTTCCCGAGCCCACGCGCGAGTTCCGCGTCACGATCGATCTGGTCGCGGAGATGGCGGTCTACAACCCGTTCGACTTCTTTCTCGAACCGAGCGCCGAGCGCTTTCCGTTCGCGTACACGCCTGAACTGGCCGCGGAGCTTGCGCCGTATCTGGCGCACAGCGAGCCGACGCCGCGCTTCGCCGCGTTTGTCGAGACGATCGACCGCACGCCGCGTGTGACCATCGACTTCCTCGTCGATCTGAACCAGCGCCTGCAACGCGAGATCGGCTACCTGATCCGCATGGAGCCGGGCGTGCAGACGCCCGAGGAGACGCTGGAGAAAGGCTCCGGCTCGTGCCGCGACACGGGCTGGCTCCTCGTGCAGACGCTGCGTCGGCTCGGGCTCGCGGCGCGCTTCGTTTCGGGCTATCTGCTGCAGCTCACGCCCGACGTCAAGGCGATCGACGGCCCGCGCGGCGCCGAGGCCGACTTCACCGACCTGCACGCCTGGTGCGAGGTCTATCTGTCGGGCGCGGGCTGGATCGGGCTCGATCCGACCTCGGGCCTGCTCGCGGGCGAAGGCCATATTCCGGTGGCATGCACCCCGGAGCCCGGCAGCGCCGCACCGATCTCGGGCGCGCTCGACGATTGCGAAGTCGAGTTCTCGCATTCGATGTCGATCTCGCGCGTGCTCGAAACGCCGCGCGTGACGAAGCCCTACACCGAAGCGCAATGGGCCGATATGCACGCAATGGGTGTCCAGGTGGACGCCGCGCTCGCGGGCCAGGACGTGCGCCTCACGATGGGCGGCGAGCCGACCTTCGTGGCGGCGGGCGACCGCGACGCGCCCGAATGGAACACCGATGCGCTCGGCCCGACCAAGCGCCGCTATGCCATCGCGCTGATGGACAAGCTGCGCGCGCATTATGGCGCACTGGGCTTTCTGCATATCGGCCAGGGCAAGTGGTATCCGGGCGAGCAGTTGCCGCGCTGGGCGCTTTCGCTCTTCTGGCGCGCGGACCGCGAGCCCTGTTGGCGCGATCCCGCGCTCTTCGCCGACGAGCGCTCGCTGACGCACCACACGGCCCAGGACGCGCAGCGCTTCATCGAACACGTCGCAGCGAAGCTCGCGGTCGATCCACAACACGTGCAGCCGGGCTACGAGGACACCTGGTATTACCTGTGGCGCGAGCGCCGCCTGCCCGTGAACGTCGATCCGTTCGACTCGCGCCTCGACGACGAACTGGAACGCATGCGGCTGCGCCGCGTGTTCGACTCGGGCCTCGATACCGTGACGGGCTATGTGCTGCCGCTTGCGTGCGAGCGCGGCGAGCCGACGGCGGCCCAGCCCGCCCTGCAGGGCCCGCGCTGGGTGAGCGGTCCATGGTTCTTCCGCGACGACCGCATGTATCTGATTCCCGGCGACTCGCCGATGGGCTACCGTCTGCCGCTCGATTCGCTGCCGTGGGTCGCGGCGGGCGACTACCCGTGGCAACACTCGCGCGATCCGTTCGCCGCGCCGGCGCCGCTGCGCAGCGCGGCCGAACTGCGCATGCAGTACGAGGCGGGCTTCGATGCTGCCGCGCAATCGCGGCACGAGGAAAACGCGGGAACCGCGAACGGACCTGAAACAAACCGCTATCCCGAGCGCGGCGAATCCGCCGCCTGGACCTACCGCACCGCACTGTGCGTCGAAGTACGCGACCCCGCGCGCGCCGCAGGGCCGAAAGCCGAAGCCGCCTCCTTTGGCCGCTCGCAAGGCCAGCTCCATGTATTCATGCCGCCGCTCACCGAACTCGACGATTACCTCGCCCTGCTGGCCGCCGTCGAAGCCACCGCCGCCGAGCTGGCACTCCCCGTCGTGATAGAAGGCTATCCGCCGCCGCGCGACCCGCGCCTGAAAATGCTCCAGGTCACGCCCGACCCCGGCGTGATCGAGGTGAACATCCACCCGTCGTCGAACTGGGATGAACTGGTCGAGCGCACCGAATTCCTCTATCAGACCGCGCACGAAACCCTGCTCTCCACCGAGAAGTTCATGCTCGACGGCCGGCACACCGGCACCGGCGGCGGCAATCACCTCGTGCTCGGCGGCGCCACGCCCGGCGACAGCCCGTTCCTGCGCCGCCCCGACCTGCTCGCGAGCCTCGTGGCCTACTGGCACAACCATCCGTCGCTGTCGTACCTGTTTTCGGGCCTCTTCATCGGGCCGACGAGCCAGGCGCCGCGCGTGGACGAAGCGCGCAACGATCAGGTCTACGAGCTGGAAGTCGCGTTCGCCGAGATTCAGCGTCAGGTCGATTTGCTGCGTGGCTTCGGGAGCCCCTTCGACGACCGCCCGCGCGTGCCGCCCTGGCTCATCGACCGCACGCTGCGCAACATCCTCATCGACGTGACCGGCAACACGCATCGCGCCGAGTTCTGCATCGACAAGCTCTACTCGCCCGACGGTCCGACCGGCCGCCTCGGCCTGCTCGAGCTGCGCGGCTTCGAAATGCCGCCGCACGCGCGCATGAGTCTCGCGCAGCAACTGCTGCTGCGCGCGCTCGTCGCGCGCTTCTGGCAGACGCCGTACACGCAACGCCTCACGCGCTGGGGCACCGAACTGCACGACCGCTTCATGCTCTCGACCTTCGTGCAGATGGATTTCGACGACGTGCTCGCCGAAACGTCCGCGGCGGGATTCGCGCTCGATCCCGCCTGGTTCGCGCCGCACTTCGAGTTCCGCTTCCCGCTGGTCGGCGAGCTGCAGACGAGCGGCATCGCGCTCTCGGTGCGCCACGCCCTCGAACCGTGGCACGTAATGGGCGAAGAAGGCGGGGCCGGCGCGACGGTGCGCTATGTCGATTCGTCAGTGGAGCGGCTCGAAGTGCGCGTGCTCGGCATCAACGAAAACCGCCACGTCGTGACCGTGAACGGCCGCGCGCTGCCGCTTCAGCCCACCGGGCGCGTGAGCGAGAGCGTGGCGGGTGTGCGCTTTCGCGCGTGGGAACAGTCGACGTCGCTGCATCCCACCATCGGCGTGCACGCGCCGCTCACGATCGATATCGTCGACACCTGGAGCGCGCGCGCAATCGGCGGATGCCAGTATCATGTTGCGCATCCGGGCGGCCGCCACTATGAGACGTTTCCGGTCAATGCCTACGAGGCCGAGAGCCGGCGACGCGCGCGCTTCTTCACGACCGGCCACACACCGGGGCCCGTGGAAGTGGCGCCGCCCGAGCGCAGCCTCGAATTTCCGTTCACACTGGATCTACGCCGCGGCTAATTGCGGCCGATAACCCGTCAAGAGCCCTAACCGAAGGCGCGCCTCACGAACGAGGCGCGCTGTCACGACCCACGATCTTGCCGACTCAATCCACCCTGCCGTTCGATTCCTCCGCCAGCGACGACCAGGCGGGCGCGCCGCTGCGCACGCTGCCGGTGCGCGCCGGACACTGGGACGAACTGCAAACGGCGGAAGGCGAGCTGCGCGAGCCCTGGCGGCAGTTTTTCGGGCTGCTCGGCAAGCCGGGCGCGGCGGGGTTCGACGGCGCCGCGGCATCGGTCGCGCGCCAGGTGCGAGAGAACGACATCACCTATAACGTCTACGCCGACGCGGGCGGACCGCGGCCGTGGGCGCTCGACGTGCTGCCGTTCATCATCGACGAGGCCGAATGGGCGCAGATCGAGCGCGGCGCCGCGCAGCGCGCGCGCCTGCTCAACGAGATCGTCGCCGATATCTACGGGCCGCAAACGCTGCTTGCGCGCAGCCTGCTGCCGCCCGCGCTGGTGTTCGGCCACCCGGGCTATCTGCGCGCCGTGAAAGGCTTCGTGCCGCCCGGCCGCCAGTATTTGCAGATCGTCGCTCTCGACCTCGCGCGCTCGCCCGAAGGCCAGTGGACCGTCGTCTCGCACCGCACGGAAGCGCCCTCGGGACTCGGCTATCTGCTGGAAAACCGGCTCATCGTCTCGAGCCTCTTCGCCGAGCCGTTTCGCACCATGCGGGTGCACCGTCTCGCGCCGTCCTATTCGCAGCTCGTCGCCACGCTCGCCGCGGCTGCACGCGCGATCATGAGCGCCGACGAGCGCAGCGTGGGCGGCGCGTCTGCGCATATCGTGCTACTCACGCCGGGGCCGTTTAGCGAGACTTACTTCGAGCACGTGTTCCTCGCGCGCTACCTCGGACTCACGCTCGTCGAGGGCAAGGACCTCACGGTGCGCGACGACATGCTGTACCTGAAAACGCTGGACGGGCTGGAGCGCGTGCACGCCGTGCTGCGCCGCCTCGACGACACCTTCTGCGACCCGGTCGAGCTTCGCGCCGACTCGACCATCGGCGTGCCGGGCCTGCTGCAGGTCATGCGCGCGGGCAACGTAATGGTCTCGAACGTGCCCGGCGCGGGCTTCGTCGAATCGCCTGCGCTGCACGGCTTCATGCCCGGCATCGCGCAAGCGCTGCTCGGGGAGGAGCTTGCGCTGCCGGGCATCTCGACCTGGTGGTGCGGCGAAGACGCGGCCTGGCGCGACGCGCTCGCGCAGGCGCCCGAGGCGCTGCTCGTGCCGACGTGGCCGGGCGCGGCGAACGCGGCGTCCGTGGCGCCCGGACTCGCCGCCGGCATGCAACCGCTCGCCGACTGGCGCGAGCGCATCGAGCAGTTGCCCGACGCCTTCACGGTCCAGCAACCGCTGTGCTACAGCTATACGCCGCGCTATGAGACCGGTGCAGGCATGCTCGGCGCGCGGCCCGCCGTGCTGCGCGTCTACGCGATTGCCGACCAGGAATGCGGCTGGCGCGTGCTGCCTGGCGGCTTCACGCGCCTCGCAGCCGAACATCAGGAATCCGTATCGATGCAGATGGGCGGCAGCAGCGTGGATACCTGGGTGCTGTCGAGCCAGCCCGGTTCGACCTTCACGCTCCTGCCGAGCCCGATCAAGCCGGGAGAGCTACGCCGCGAGCGCCGCCGCGTGCCGAGCCGTTCAGCGGAGAACCTGTTCTGGGCGGGGCGTTACGGCGAGCGCGCCGAAAACGGCGTGCGCCTGTGCCGGCTGATTCTCGGTTCACTCGAAGGCAGCGACGCCGAAGAGCTGTTTGGCACCTTCATTGAACTGGCCGCCGCCAATGGGCTCGTGCCCTCCACGGGCAGCGATGCCCGGCGCAGCCTCGACGACTTCGAGCGCGTGCTCGTGGCCAATCTGCATGAAAATGCGGGCGCAACCGGAATTGGCAGCACGCTCGCGAGCCAGGCGTACGCGTGCGGCGAGATTCGCGGCCGGCTTTCGAACGACCATTGGCGCACCGTGCTCGCCTCGCGCAACGACTTCCGCGATGCGCTTCACGCGCTTTCGCTCGTTCCCGCGGCAGCGCGTCAGGGAGCGGCAATCGAATTCAGGCGTCCCACGCCCTACGACCGCATGGCGCTAATGGGTGCGCTCGATGCGCTCGCCACACAATTGAGCGCCATCAGCGGCTGCCAGGGCGACCGTATGACCCGGGACGAAGCCTGGCGCCTGCTATTCGCGGGACGCCATATCGAACGCGTGGCCGCGTTGTCCACGATGCTGCGTATCGCCGCGCACGAACGCACGCTCGCCACGCCCGCGGGCTTCGACGTGCTGCTGCAACTGTTCGACAGCACGCTCACGTATCGCTCGCTGTATCCGGGGCGCCTCGAAGTGCCCGCTCTGCTCGACGTGATCGTGACCGACCCGACCAATCCGCGCGGCCTCTATGGCGTCTACGCGCGGCTGCGCGCGCGGCTCGACGAAATCGCCCAGGCCGCGCGCGGCCCAAAGCGCGAGCCGTTCGCCTCGCAGCTCGCGCCCATCGAGGCGCTGCCGACGCTGGAGGCGCTTTGCGAGCCCGGCGACGACGGCCGCTACCCCGCGCTCACCGCACTATGCGACAGTCTCGCCGAGCGTATGGCCGCGATGTCGAACGAGATCAGCGCGCGCTGGTTCAGCCACGCCGTGCCGCTCGCCGCGCAGGTCTGGTCATGAACGGCACGCGCCTCGCGGTCACGCACCGCACGACCTACCGCTATTCGACGCTCGTCGAGACCGCGCAGCATCTCGCGACCATCCGTCCGCTCGACCTTCCCTGGCAGCGCGTGCTCGCGCACCGCGAGCGTATCGAACCCGCGCCGTCGTATCAGACGAGCCGCCGCGACGCCTTCGGCAACGAGGTTCTCTACTTCTCGTTCGACGCGCCGCACGACTACCTGCAGATGACGAGCGAAACGAGCGTGCTGCTCTCGCCGCGCTACGCGACGCTCGAAGCAGACGACACGCCGGCCTGGGAAGACGTCGCGCATAGGCTGCGTTACACGGCGGGTGGCGCCTTCCATGCGGAGTCGGAGTTCTGCTTCGCGTCGCCGAATATCGCCTTGCTGCCGGAATTGCGCGCCTACGCGCTGGAGAGTTTCGCGCCCGGCGCCCCGGTTCTGGCCGGCGCGATCGACCTGATGCATCGCATCCACGCCGATTTCACGTACCGCCCCTCGGCAACGTCGTTCGACACCCCCGCCGCGCGCGCATTCGAACTGCGCCATGGCGTGTGTCAGGATTTCGCCCAGGTCATGATCGGCTGCCTGCGCTCGATCGGGCTCGCCGCGCGCTACGTGAGCGGCTATCTGCGTAACGACCCGCCTGAAGGCGCTCAACCGATGATCGGCGCCGACGCCTCGCATGCGTGGGTGTCGCTCTACGTGCCTTCGGCGCCGTCTGCACCCTCTGCCGGCTGGGTCGATCTAGATCCGACCAACGACGTGCTAGCCGACCAGGGCCATGTGACGCTCGCCATCGGCCGCGATTACACCGACGTGTCGCTCCTGCGCGGCGTCATTCTTGGTGGGGGCGCGCATCAGGTGGACGTGGCGGTCAATGTGAACGCGGATTGACAGCCACGACAGCCGCGCTCAGACCCAGCGTCGAAGCGACGCCGCGTAAGGCGCCAACGGCGTTGACACCCCACCCTGTATGAACCTGGCTGGCTAGCGAAAGCAGCGAGTCGACGTGCCCGGCCACGCTGGCGTCGTACAGCACGGCTTGTCCGTTCTCGTTGGCGTTTTCTCGCACAGGCTGACCGTTCACGACAAACCGGCTGGCGATTGCGCTCCTGATCGTCTCGCGCAGCGATCGCACATCGCCCCGCTCGAACACGTGTTTCGCGTGCGTGGCAATCACGTCGCAGCAACCCATCGTCGACGGAATGATCACCGGCGTGCCGCACATGACCGATTCGATACCCACCAGCCCGAAGGGCTCATAGGCGCAAGCCAGGATCGTGAAGTCTGCCGCGCGATAACAGTCTTCGATTTCGCGCTGAAAGCCGATGTAACGCACATGCGGCGAGTTACTGGCCACCGGGCGACCTGCTACCGCGACGACGACGGGTACTTTCAGGTCTCGCACAGCGGCTTCAATGAGTGGGAGTCCCTTGCGCACATGGCTACTCGAAGGAAAGAGCAACACGCACTCGTTGTCCTGGAAGCCGAACCGCTTGCGCAGCGAGGCACGAGCAGCCGAATCGACGGGAGTGAAGCGCGCCGTATCGACCGGGGGACGCAGAACGCGCACCTTGACTTCATCGATCCCGTACAGTTCGATCAGTTCATCACGCATCAAGGGTGAATGCGCGAGAACGATCGCCGCATTGGCATACAGGCGTTCTTCCAGCGCGATCTGCCAACGGTCGGAAAGCTTGGGTCTGCGGCCTGTTGCGCGGAGAAACCCGCGATGGGTGCCGCCACACACCGCGATATCCGAACTGTCGACACGGTTGCAGCCGATCATGACGTCCACGGCCGCTACACGCTTCGCGCTGCGCAGCCGCCAGGAGAACCAGGCGTCGCGCAGTTTGCCCGGCAGAAACGACACGTTGATCCTCGCTGAGCGCCGGGTTCATCGACAGCTGCGGGAACCAGCGCGCAAGCGACCACGCGTGATTTCCGAATATTTCCACCTGCCAGCCCGCTCGCACGAGGTTGTGTGCGATGACCAGCAGATTCAGCGAATCCCCTAGCGCTGGCGACATCACAAACGCCGCGTTGCGTGCTTTCGCGTGCTCGTGCTGAGCGTGACCCACACGGTCGGGTTGTCGCATCGGTTACGTGTCCAGGCGGGTTGGGGCTATGGGCACGCATGTTGCCACTGTGGCGCAGTTTCCGGGTTACGTGATCTTTCTGCACATTTCTTCTACGCCACGCCAGCGCGCGCGAACGTTACAGAACCGATTACGCGTTAAGAAATAGCAATGGTTCTGGAGTTCGAGAATGCGACGTTACCTGCTACGCTGGTCTTCGCCTGACATTGCGCGGATAGCCTCGACCGCGGATGAAGGGTGCTTTACCTTCAACCCTTTGCATACCCGGCGAAAACGCCGGGTTTTTTATCCGCGGGCAGCAGCCTGGTCCAGATCGGGAAGCGCGTCGTCAGGGCAAAAAACATAACCATCCCTGTAACGCGTTTGAATATATTGGCGACCGCAAGGCGACAGGCCAAGCAGCTTGCGCAGACGAAAAACGACAACGTCGACGCTGCGTGCGTGAAGCGACGAATTGCGATCGATCATGTTCACGATGCGCTCACGCGAAAGCGGCCGCAGGCGGTTCGCGGCGAATACCGCGAGCACGGCGAGAACCAGGGGAGGCGCGGGAATTTTGAGGCCGTCCCTGAACAGTTGATTGTCGATTGCGTCGAGTTCGAATCCGTCGAAGACGTACTTCGTCTCCTTGCGCGGCGACGCGGGGTAATCGATCTTGCAGCGCAACGCGTGGTGCAAGCGCGCGAGCAGTTCGCGAGGATCGAACGGATCGACCATATAGTCGTGGGCGCCGAATTCGAAGGCGAGCACCTTGTCGGCCACGTCGGCGGACTGGCTCACGATGATGGCGGGAGTCAGCCACCCGCGTTCACGCAGCGTGCGCAGCGTTGCAATGCCGTCGATCTTGAGCGCATCGTGCCGCAGGATGATGAGCGAAGGCGTTTCTCGCGCGAGGCGCTGCTCCAGCCGCTCAATGCCATACAGCACCGACACCGCGATCTGCTGACGCTGCAAATAAGTACGCAGGTCGTCCCGACACGCCTGATCGGGTTCGACAAGCAGCACGTGAATGTCCATCGGTCTGTCCCTTCCTCTGAGATGCGCGTCATTCCATCCGGATCCCGCGCACGAACGCAGGGATGCGCTTCGATCCGCAGCGGATCATACGGAACAACGGTGCAGGAAAAAGAAGGGAAATCTGGAGAAAATGTGGATTCGGACGGGCCATGCACACCTTACGGCACGCTTCGGGCGAAAATAGTGCCGAATAAATTCGCACTCACTTTTATTGCTCCCTGCTGAACTCGTCATGAAAGTCAGCGTCACCGCCAAAGTCTTCCTCGCGATTCTTTCCGCTTGCGTGCTCGCCGCCGTGGCCATGGGCGTCGCGATCCGGACGAGTTTCGAATTTGGCTTCGTGGATTTTCTGCAGGAGCAAAGTGCGAGCGAAGTGGCGGCGCTCCAGCAGGAACTGGAAGCCTCGTACGCCCAGCATGGCAATTGGGATTTCGTTCGCGAGCCGACGCAAGACCGGCCTCCATTCGATGGCGGGCCGCCGCCAGGCGCGCCGCCGGGCGACGCCCGGCCGCCCGATGCGCCGGGCGGCTTCCACGACGATGGCGGCAACGGTGGCCCCTTCGCCCCCGGCCTTGCTGAGCACTCGCGGCCGTTTCGCCCGCCCTACACGCTTTACGACGCGGACATGAAGCTCGTCACGAGCGCGGGGCCGCCCCCACCGCCCGACGCCGTGCGCCATCCGCTGCGCGTCAAGGGGCAAACGGTTGGCTGGATCGCGGTGGCGGGACCCACCTCGCTCATCAATCAGGCGGAGCAGCGCTTTAAGGACCGCCAGATGCAGGCGACGTGGATCATCGTGGGCTTTACCGCGTTGCTCTCCGCTGCCGTGTCGATCATCCTCGCGCGCACGCTGCTCACACCGATCAAGCGGATCGTCACGGCCACGCATCGCCTCGCGGGCGGCGACTATGCCACGCGCGTGCCAGCCAAAGGCAGCGACGAATTGCAGATGCTCGCGAGCGATTTCAACCGGCTCGCGGCGTCGCTCGAAAAAGCCGAAAGCGACCGGCGCGACTTTATCGCCGATATTTCGCATGAGTTGCGCACGCCCCTCTCGGTGCTGCGCGGCGAACTCGAGGCGATCGAGGACGGCGTGCGCCGGCCCGATGCGGCGACCATCGCTTCTCTGCAGTCCGAAGTAGCGATGCTCAGCCAGTTGATCGACGACCTCTACGAACTTTCGCTAGCGGACATCGGCCAGCTCTCGTTCGAGAAAGTGCCGCTCGATCTCGTACCCATCGTGGAAGCCGCATGCGACGTATTTCGCGAGCGCCTCGGCGCCAAGGAAATCACGCTGGAATTCGCTCCCGGCGACGCTCACGCAACGCTCTCGGGCGACCCCTATCGCCTCACGCAGCTCTGGAAAAACCTTCTGGAAAACGCGCTGCGCTACACCAATGCCGGTGGCCGCGTCCGGCTCTCGGTCACGTCGAACGACAACGACATCTATGTCGATGTTCAAGATTCGTTCCCGCCGGTTCCCGCGCCGCTGCTGCCGCATCTGTTCGACCGATTCTTCCGCGTCGATCCATCGCGCAGCCGTCAGAGCGGCGGGGCGGGTCTTGGACTCGCATTGTGCAAGCACATCGTGGAGCAACACGGCGGCACCATCGAGGCATCGCGCTCCCCGCTCGGCGGGCTGCGGATTCTGGTTCAACTTCCTCGCCTACACACGCATCATGATTGATCCGACCACGCGGCCGTCCATACTCATCGTCGAAGACGAGCCGAAGCTCGCGGCTCTGCTCGCCGATTACCTCGCGAAGGAGGATTTCGCCACGACGATCCTTTCGGACGGCCGGGAGGTCGTGCCCTACGTGCGCGAACATCAACCGTCGATGGTGCTGCTCGACCTGATGCTGCCCGGACGCAGCGGCCTCGACGTGTGCCGCGAACTTCGCACGTTCTCCAGCATTCCCGTGATGATCATCACGGCGCGCGTGGACGAAATCGACCGTTTGCTCGGGCTCGAACTGGGTGCCGACGACTACGTGTGCAAACCGTTCAGTCCGCGTGAAGTCGTGGCGCGCGTCAAGGCGATCCTGCGCCGGGCCGAACTGCTTGCGCGCGCGCACCAGGAGGCGGAAGGCACCGTTGCCTCGCCGTTCTCGATCGATGTTGCGCAACACGCCGCGCGCCTGGACGGTCGGGATCTGCACCTCACGCCCATCGAATTTCGTTTGCTTGCGCTGCTGCATTCGGGCCCGGGCCGCATTTACGCGCGCGACTTTTTACTGCGCGCGCTCTACGACGATCACCGTGTAGTGGCCGACCGCACGATCGACTCGCACGTCAAGAACCTGCGGCGCAAAATCCAGTCTATCCGGCCCGAGCAGGACATGATTCGCTCGATTTACGGTGTGGGTTACCGCCTGGAGATCGCGCCTGCCGGCGAATGAATTTGACAGGCTGTACACCGACAAATTCGGATCGAACGAAAAGCGCCGGTAGATAGGCTAAATGTATTGGCGTGCCGGACGCGCGATGAAGTTTAATGACCTTCCCGCGTCCACCCTCTATACGCATGGAGGCATTGATGAACCAGCACGCCGCAGAAGAACTCGTAAAGGCGATTGCAGACGAGACCCATGCTCCCATGGAGACCGTTTCCAGGATGTACGAAGAAACCTGGGCGGCATTCAGCGACGGCGCGCGCATCATGGATTACCTGACCGTGCTGGTCGCGCGGCGCGTGCGCGAGAATCTTCGGAGTTTGCGCAAAGACGCGCACTAGGCAGGTGAAGCCTCGACCGCTCTGAGTGACTGAATGCGGGCGCGCGATGCATGCGCGCCCGCATTCCGGTTCAGATTATGGCGCGATCGGCTTGCCGCTCGCGTCCTTGACCTTCTCCTTCCACTGCGACTTGATTTCGCTGACGACCGACTCCGGCAGCGAGATGTAGTCGAGGCTATCAGCGGCAGACGAGCCGTTCTTGAAGGCCCAGTCGAAGAACTTGAGCGTTTCCTTGCCCTGGTCCGGCTTGTCCTGTGCCGTGTGCAGCAGCACGAAGGTCGCGCCGACAACCGGCCATGCGTCCTTGCCCGGCTCGTTCGTGAGGATCTGGTAGAACGACTTCTTCCAGTCCGCACCGGCGGCCGCTGCCTTGAACGTTTCGGTGCTCGGCTGAACGACCGCGCCCGCTTCGTTCTTCATCGCGGCATAGACCATGTGGTTTTGCTTGGCGTACGCCCACTCGACGTAGCCGATCGCACCCGGCAGACGCTGCACGAAGGCGGCGACGCCGTCGTTGCCCTTGCCGCCCGTGCCTGTCGGCCAGCTCACGGTCGTGCCTTCGCCGACCTTGCTCTTCCACTCGGGGTTGACCTTCGAGAGGTAGTTCGTCCAGATGAAGCTGGTGCCCGAGCCGTCGGCGCGGCGGACCACGGCGATGTCGAGATCAGGCAGCTTGACCTTCGGGTTCAGCGCGGCGATGGCCGGATCGTTCCACTTCTTGATCTTGCCGAGGTAGATGTCGCCGAGCACCGGGCCCGACAGCGTGATTTCGCCTGCCTTGATGCCCGGCACATTAATCGCCGGCACGACGCCACCGACCACCGTCGGGAACTGGAACAGGCCGTCCTTGGCCAGCTGGTCATCCTTCAGCGGAGCGTCCGAGCCCGCGAAATCGACGGTCTTGGCCTGAATCTGCTTGATGCCACCCGACGAGCCAATGCCCTGGTAATTCACCTTGCCGCCGCCCGACTTCTGATAGGCGTCCGCCCATTTCGTGTAGATCGGTGCTGCGAAGGTGCTACCCGCGCCCGTGATATCCGCAGCCTGCGCGATGCCCGTGCCTAGCGCGAGAATGACAATCGCAAAGAGACTGAGTCTCATCCTGTACTCCTCAAAATCGTTATTGATGCGCTGGACGTTACGTTCGCAATGTGACGATCCGGTGACACTGCAATCGATCGCAAAGAAGAGCTTATGGATGCTGACGTCGCCATTCAGCGGACGTGTTAGCAAGGACTCACTGAACAGGTTCGAAGATGGATCGCGGCACGTGTGGAATGTCGCTATAAACCGTATATACTGTTTATACCGTTTTCAGACCGGAGATCGACATGACTGTAGCGACCACACGCAAACCCACCAAGAAGGCGTTCCACTTCCCGAAGTCCGAGGCAACCGAGGCAACCGCGCAAGAGCAAAGCGAAGCAGCAAAGCCCGCTGCGGCAGCGGAAGCGGCGGTTAAGTCCAAACGCAAAAAGGCCGTACCCAAAGCGGCGGCGAAACCCGCTCGCGCCGCTGCAGAGGCACCGGCTCCTGCACCTGCAGCCGCACCGGCCGAAAAGGTCAAGGCCAAGCGCGTGAAGAAAGACAAGGTCGTGCGCGACAGCTTCACGATGCCCAAGACGGATTACCAGCGCATCGCACTCCTCAAACGCAAGTGCCTGGAGGCCGGTGTTGCCGTGAGAAAGAGCGAACTTTTGCGCGCCGGCCTTCAATTGCTGGAATCGGCCCCGCAGAAGCGGCTGCTGGCTGCGATCGAAGCGCTCGAGACCGTCAAGACGGGCCGTCCGGCCAAAGGCGACGAAAACGCGTGATGGGCGCGAAGCGTTGGTGACGATGGGCTTGGGGCATCTGCCTGGATGGCAGATGCATCCGGATTGAACGCCGTGGGCGTTCAATCCCTCACCACGAGGGCCGTGGTGTTACTTCCTGCGCCGCTGGTTGATCAGCCGCACGATATCGTTCGTTGGGCCGCTGGTGATCAGGCGCGGGATGTCGTCGAGATGAACCCATCGACACCTGGCTATCTCGCTGCTCGGCCGTGCCTTGGCCTGCCTCGGTATTTCGCAGGAAAAAACGTGGTGGTGTTTCTGCTTGCCGCGAATGTCGAACAGATATCTGGCCGTTTTGCCCAGGAGCCGGGTCTCCTCCTTGAGTTCCCGAAGCGCGGTCTCCGTAAGATGCTCACCGCGTTTCAACATGCCACCCGGTAGTGCCCACTTCGACTGACTGCGTGCTACCAGGAGAATTCGCTTGCCTCTACGACAGATCACGGTGGCCCGTTTCTTCAACTCGAACTCCCACTTCGTTCCCGGGGGGCGCTTCTCGATGCATCCGCACAGCAACGCCTGACTTAGCTAAGCATCGTAATACAGAAAATCAGAAGTTCAACCTGCTGGCGACGCAAAGGCTGTCAACTCGTCAGAATTTGCACACTTCATCAAATCGTCACGAAGATTAGGTTGCCAACCGCCCATATGGTATGGTTTGGGCCAACCTGTTTTTGTCAGACTCGAGGCTGAAATGGATATGGACGGTGACTGGCCCTTGCCGCGGCCGCGCACTCGCTTCAGAATCGATCGGCGCCGCCCCGCTGCGTCACTCACCAGCAAGACCTCCATCGCCAGCACCTTCTCGTCATTGGCCATGCCAGTGGTCGTCGAGGTGGTGCAAAGAACGAAAACCCTGGCGACAGAAGTCGACCCCGAAGCGTTTCATCAGCTTCGGGTGGCCTTCAGAAAACTTCGTGCTTTGTACTGGGCGTACTCGCCCTGGCTCGGTGAGGAAGCCACCGCGCAAGCGAGCGAAGAATTCAAGCGTCTGGCCGCCGTGGCAGGCGGAACGCGCGACTGGGACATCGCAGGTGATCTCCTGAAAACCGCGCAGAAGTCAGACGCATCCATCGAACTGCTCGTGAGCGCCGCGCGTGAAAAGCGCGCGCAAGCGGTGGCGCATAGCCAGGCCATGATCAAGAGCGACGCCGTCGAGGCATTTCTGAACGACGCCGTGCTGCGTGCGCAAACCACGCTGCAGTCGTGTTGCAATGATCTTCCGATCCGCGCGTTTGCCAGGCGGCGAGTCCGTATGGCGCAGCGCACGCTTCGAAAGCGCAGCAGACACGCCGCGCGAAGCGAGGCTGGCCACGAGGAAAACCTCCATGACGTGCGCAAGGCCGGTAAAAAGCTGCGGTATCTGCTCGAGTTTTTTCAACCCGTGATCAAAGGCGAGCACGAGCGCACCATCAAGGAACTGACGTCCGTGCAAAAGACGCTGGGGGAGTTCAACGACATTGCCGCGAGCGAGACATTGATCCGCAACACGTCATTCGACGAGGTGCCTGCCGACATCGTCGAGAAATCATTGCAGTGGTTAGAAAGAAAGAAGTGCCAACGAATACACGTGGCCTCGCGAAGAGTGAAAGCGATTTCTGACTGAACCGGCGCCGCCGCTATCACTGGCAGGTCACGACGCTAACAGGCAGATTCTCACTTTCCGTGCCGAGCCGCTGGCGCGATGCGGTGGTGATGGAACCGCCAGGCGGTATGCATTCCGATTGTCCCATCCCCCCGCCTTCCGTTTGCGGCGCGCCGTTGTTGAATGACTGCCACGTGATGATGACCGATGCGCCGCAGTTGTTGATCAGGTCGGTGTAATCGAGTCCCAGTCTGGCGTTCTTCCCGCGATATTCCCGGTCGATGCAGTCTGTCGAAAGCTCACTCGGCTCGAAGCGGGGTGAGGCTGCGGGCGCTGCACGATCGCCGGCAGCGCTGGCCATGCCGTACGCCAGAAGGAGCAGGAGAAGGACAGTAAGCTGGCTGATAGCCAGATTGCGGGAGGCTCTCATTTCCTCACCTCGCTTTCGGGTGTCGATCACCGTCAGTTAGCTTCCCACAAAAGCTGGCGTCAAGCGTCAGGCGCTGCCTTACGTGGGCAAACAGACAGTCTCGCCCACGCGTCCCGGGCCTTTTACTAAGGAATTCGAAATGACCAGGACGATGCCCGGGACACTCACAAGGCTTGCACCTGCACTGCGGGTCCGGGCGCGCCGCCCACGTTCGGAGCGATCACGAGATATCTTCGGTGATCGGCCACGCCCGGCGTGCCAGGCATGACGACCTGTCGAATCTGGCCCAGCGTGTCGACGATCGCCGAGCCGGCCGGACTGGTCTTGAAGCTCGCGAGGACGTCAATACGGCCGCTGCCGTCGGCGTGGTCCGAAAGTCCGAGGAAATACGGCTGACCCGCCTGCAATCCCGTCACCGCAGCCTGCAGCACCTGCAGCAATCCCTGATCGAATAACGCCACCGAAGTGGGCGCATCGCCATGGTCGGCTGCGCCTCCACCCACCGGAATCAGCATGACGTGCGTAGCCGCGCCGGCCGCGCCGAGCGGCTGCGTGTTGGCCGTGCCATCGCCATCCGGCACGGCGTCGGGCACATACGCCACGGCTTGCGGCGCCTGGCCGACCGGCACCGTGGCGATGACCTGGTTGGTCAGCGTGTCGATTGCCGTCATCGCATCGCCGTTTTCGAGGCCCACGTAGACGCGCGTGCCGTCGCCAGACGGCCAGATGCCGTGCGGCAGGCTGCCGACAGCAATGGTCGCCACCTGCGAAAAATCGTCGGTACGGAACACCTTGATCTGGTTCAGGCCTCCCACCGTCACGTATGCAAACATGCCGTGTGCGTTCCGCACGATGTTCACATGATTGGTGATCGGCCCCGTATCGAGCGTTTTCAGCAGTGCAAATGGCGGACGGGCGTCGAACACCTGCGTCTTGCCCACATCCTTCAGCGTGAACCAGACCTGCCGCCCATCAGGCGTTGCTGCAATGTTCGGACAGAACGGGCTCGCCTGCGTGACCCGGCCCACGATCTTGTGATCGGCGACTGAAACGACATCGGTTTCCGGGTTGAAGGACGAGCAGATATATCCGTACTTTCCGTCCGGCGAGAAGATCTGCATGCCCGGCCCGGCTGGCACGATAATGCGCGTCTTCTCTTCGAAGGTCTTGCCGTCGAGCACATCCACGTAATTCTCGCCGCGCACGGTCACCCACACCTCGTTGCCGTCGGGCGTAAAAAACGCCTCGTGCGGGGAGCGGCCCACATAGGTCACGTGCTTGACCGAATTGGTTTGCGTATCGATGAACGTCACCGAGTTCGAGCCGATGGAGACAATGGCAAGTGTGTGATGATCGGGAGAGAAGCCCATACCGTGCACGAGCAACTGACCGTGATAGAGCGGGCTGAAGTTGGCCGGGGTCGGCTCCCCGAGGCGGATGACACCGACCAGACGATTGGCTGCGGGATCGACGATCGAAACGGTGTTCGAAAACTGATCAGACGAATAGACGCGGTCCCGATGGCTGACCGGAATATCGGCAGCCGTTAGCGAGCCGGGGACCTGTCCCGCTTCGGCAAGCGTTGAGGCGGCAAGCGCAGCGGCAGTCAGGGCCGCGCCAAGCATGGCGTTGTATTTCATGACGTTGTCTCCTGCGTCTTGATGCGAGTGGGTCAGTGGGACATCGGCGCCGGCGCAGCGATCGAGTCATGCACCGCGAGGCGCATGGCAACGATCTCCTGCTGTTGCTCGACCACGATCTCCTGAGCGATCCTGCGTAGCTGTTCGTTGTGTCCATGCCGCAGTTCCGCCATGGCCATGTCGATCGCGCCCTGATGATGGGGAATCATCGTTGCGACGAAATCGCGGTCGACGTCGCCCGTGGGCCTGGCCGCCATCCCGGCCATCATCTTCGTCATGGCCGCGTCGTTTTCCGAAAGAAACGAGCCTTCTTCACTGTTGCGAGACGATCCCGCGTCACTCGACGGCGTGGCGCATAGACCGGCCAGAGAAAGCACGGCCGCACCGCTCACCGTTGCTCGCAAAACGAGCCGAATTGCAGCGTTCATGACGTCCCCTCCGTATCAATCGAATCACATTCGACGTGAAGGCAAACAACGCACTAGCCGATTTACTCCATTCAGACCAAATTCGAATTGCAGATTGACGAGCCACGAAACGTTGGCAAACGCTTCCCGACTCCCGGGCCTGGCGCGGACCGGGTGGAATAACTTCCTCGATGGCGCGTTCGTTCCGTGACATTCGCGTATGCGGGCGTACCATCATTGCACAACGCATGAAGGTCGCACGCGCGGGCCCGAGTGATTGATCTTTTGCCGGGCGCCGCATAGCAGATTAGCCGCGTCGCAGCGGTGAGGAGCGCTACATGGCCACGAGCATTGGGTTTCACGGTCAAGGACGGCAACTGTTGCCCTTTCGCGAGTCGGTATTGGCGATGCTGGGCGTCGCGTCGGTTTCGATGCTGATCGCGCTCGACCAGACCATCGTTGGCACCGCATTGCCGCGCATCGTCGCGGAGCTCAAGGGCTTCGAGCTCTATGCATGGGTCGCGACGGCCTACATGCTTGCGTCGGTCATCACGATTCCGATCTTCGGGCGTCTGGGCGATCTGTTCGGCCGCAAGCCCTTCATGCTGGCAGCCATCCTTGTCTTCACCGTCGCTTCCGTGCTCTGCGGGATGGCGACCAACATGCTGTTTCTCGTGCTCGCGCGCGGCCTGCAGGGCATCGGCGGAGGGATCATGATGGGGACGGTGTTCGCGACCGTCGCCGACCTGTTCCCCGATCCGAGGCTACGCCTGCGTTGGCTGGTGTTCGTCACCTCGGCGTTTGGCCTTGCGAACATGGTCGGGCCGACGCTCGGTGGCATGCTGACCCAGCACGGAAGCTGGCGCCTCGTGTTCTTCGTCAACGTGCCGGTGGGTCTGGTGGCGCTCTTCTTCGTGCACGCTTTCCTGCCGCATCTGCATCATGCCCGCGAAGGCGCGCGGCTGCGTCTCGACTGGCTCGGCGCTTGCGTCGTCGCTGTCACGTTCGGCGCGCTGCAGCTCGCCATCGAACTCTTGCCGAGGCAAGGGTGGACAACTTCGACCATCTTGCTCGCGGTGATCGTGCTGGTCTTTTCGTTGACGCTTTTCTTCTGGGAAAAGCGCATGGGCTATCCGATCATCCCCGTGGACATGCTGCTCGACCGCAAGCTCGGTCCGCTCTTTGCGATGTCGGTGCTCGGCGGGTTTGCGTTGTTCTCGCTCGTTTTCTATGTGCCGCTGCTGTTCCAGGGCGGCTATGCTATGTCGCCACGCTCCTCGGGCATGCTGATCACGCCGCTCCTGCTCGGCACGACGGTCGGCAGCTTCGTGAACAATCGCGTGGTCACGCGCATCCGGCGCGCCAACGCGATCCTCTACGTCGGCTTCGCGTTGTCCGCTTTCGCGAGCCTCGCGGTGGTCGTGCTGCGAGGCAACGAGCCGCATCTCGTGTGGATGGCGTGCATGGGCGCGAGCGGCCTGGGCCTGGGCCTCGTGGGCACGAGCCTCACGGTCTGCTCGCAGCAGATCGTCTCGCGCGACCATCTCGGCGCCGCCACAGCGATGCTGCAATCGCTGCGCACATTCGGCGGCATGCTGGGCACGGCGATGACAGGCGCGCTGCTCGGGCACCTTTACACCATGGGCGTCAATCGCTCGCTCGACTCGTATCAGGCGACGCAGTGGTTCAGGTCGTTTGCGAGTCCCGAACTGCTCGTGGACCGCGCCGACCAGGCCGCGCTCATCAATCGCCTCGTGAGCGCCGGCCATGCCGGCGACGCGATGATGAACTCGGCGCGCAGCGCGCTCGTGGATTCGATCCACATGGGCCTCATCGTCGCTGCTGTGGCCGCGTTCGCCGGCCTGTGTCTCGCATGGTTCGTGCCGCCCGTGCGGGTCGGCTATCTCGAGGCGCGGCAGCAAATGAACGACGCATAATATTTCACCTGCACTGCATTTCCATTACCGTTTAGCAGTCACGTAATAAATTAGTAATTAGGGAGTAATCGAGGGTAAGCATAATTCGCCGCCGTCAGTCAGTAATAACCACACAGCATCAACCACGACGACGGAGCCCTCAGCATGCCCGCATCACGCCACCGAATTCCGCTGCCACTCTACCTGGCAGTGCTTACCAGCATTGTCGCGCTGACCGCCTGCGGAGGCGGCAATAGCGATCCCGCCACCACTGCCGCCATTCCCGCGCCGCCCACCGACCCCGGCTTCGTGGACAACGCGCCGATTCCCGACGTACCGGCTTTCGTCGACAACATCGCGACCAACCAGCGCGGCGACGCGCGTTACGCCACGCTCGCGACCAATGCGGGCGTGCGCGTGGTGGCGCGCTTTCTCGATCTCTGGCAGCCGCTCACGCTGCTCGTGGACGCAGGCGTTTCCGCGCCCGCCAACGGCACGTTCCCCGCGGTCGTGCAGTCGACGTGGACGGGCGTCCCCACCGACGGCACTCCCAATGGCACGATCCTCAACAGCACCGTGCTGAACGCGAACATCCAGTACGTTGTGACCGCGACGACCCAGCGCACCCAGGCGCAGGCCGACGCTGCCTACTACGACGACCGCCGCGGCAAGGGCTACAGCGTGACCGACGGCATGGGGCCGCTCACCGCCGCCTGGCGCTCGGCTGCCCAGCAAACCACGAGCATCACGTCGATTCCCGCGGACGCGACCACGACGCTCTACAACGACGCGGGCAACAACGTCGGCGTAGGCAGCACGAGCAACGCGACTTTCGGCAAGGTGGTCGACCTGCTCAACACGATGGGCAACAACGCTTCCACCGAACCCGCCAAACGCTTCTACAAATACGCGCGACCGTTCCGCTGGAGCACGAGCGTCGTGGTCGATCCCACACTCGTGCCGGCCATCAGCACGACGCCTTCGACGGATGGCGGCTTCATCAGCGGCCACGAAGCCGAAGCCATGCGCGACGCGATGACCATGGCCTGGCTCGTGCCGGAGCGTTACCAGGAAATGGCGAGCCGCGGCCTCGAACTCGGCGAAAACCGTATTCTCGCGGGCATGCATTCGCCGCTCGACGTGATCGGCGGCCGCATGTTCGCGCTGGCCGCCACCGCCGCGAATCTCTACGACCCCGCGAACGCCACGCTCAAGAGCGCGGCCTACGCGCAGGCGCACAGCGCGCTCGAACAGGCCACCGGCACGAGCGCCACGACCTTCCCGGCCTTCGCGCATTCGGCGACGACCGCGACCGACCGCTTTGCCGACTATGCGACCAACAAGTCGGAATTCGCGCGCCGCATGATGTTCGGTTTCAGCCAGATCGAATCCACCGAAGCGCCGCCGGTCGTGCCCAAGGGCGCCGAGGTGCTGCTCGAAACGCGCTTCCCGTACCTGAGCGCCGCCCAGCGCCGCGTCGTGCTGAAGACGACGGAAATTGTCTCGGGCTATCCGGTCATGGACGACGCCGAAGGCTGGGGCCGTCTGAACATGTTTGGTGCTGCAGATGGTTATGGCGCATTCAACGGCAACGTGATCGTCGCGATGGACGCGACCCAGGGCGGCTTCAACGCCGCCGACACCTGGCGCAACGACATCGCCGGCTCGGGCAAGCTCACGCTGCAGGGCAGCGGCACGCTCGCGCTCGCGGGCAATAACAGTTACACGGGCGGCTCGCAGGTGAGCGGCGGCGTGCTCGCCGCAGCGTCAATCACGGCCTTCGGCAACGGCGACGTGTACGTTGGGTCCGGTGGCAGCGTGACCGTGGCGACGAGCGCGCCGTTGACGGTGGCGGGCAAGTACACGCAGCTCGACAGTGCGACGCTCGAACTCGACATCGACGGCAACGGCGGCGGACGCCTGCGCGTGGGCGGCCAGCTCACGGTGGTGGGCGGCACGCTGCATGTGAAGTTCGTGAACGGCTATACGCCGAAAGCCGGCGACACGATCGACGTGATCGACGGCAGCGGCGCATCGGTGAAATTCGCAACGGTCACGGTGGACGGCTTCAAGGCCGCGCCCGTTTATTCTTCGACCGGCGTTGCTGTAAAGCTTTCGGCTTCATGATGTAGACACGCAGCAAAGCGGCCTCGAATCGCAAGGGTTCGGGGCCGCTTCGAGTGTGCGTCAGAAGCGATGCCGCACGCCCGCCGCCACCAGCACCTGGTTGCGGCCGCCCGATGGGTCGCAGGTATTGATCATCGCGAGCGCACCGGACGACGCGCGCTGATAGATCGCCTCGGTATAAACATCCGTGCGTTTCGACAGTTGATAGTCGGCCTGCAGCGCGCCTTGATGCCAATGCGCGGAGGTCGCGCCTGTGTATGCATACATGCCCGCCAACGATAACGCGGGCGTCACCTGCCAAAGCGCATTCACTTCGTAGTTGCTGAAGGCGATCGACGGCAGCGGCGCGCCGCCGTCGGCCTCGCTCACACCGGTATGAATGGAACGTGACCAGGCCGCGCCGAGCGTCACGTCGCCGAGCACGTAGCTCATGCCCGCGCCAATGGTGTCTTCGCGCTGTACCGCGACTTCGGTCGGCACGAGGCCCGCACCCGGCAGCACCGACGTATCGTACGCACCCACCGAAGAGGTGCCGCGTCCGTCGATGTGCATCCACGCCACGCCAGCGCTGAACGGGCCGCCTTCGTAATGGGCGCCGAAGCCATAGGCGCGGTTCTGCGCGAAGCGCCCCGCCGCGTTCGAAAACGCGTACATCGCGCCGGCGCTGAAACCACCGTACGTTGCGCTCGCAACCTTCACGGCGTTCGAGGCGAGCCACGAATTGTTGGCGTTGTCGTTGTCGAACGGATGCGCGAATGCCGTGCCGCCCGCGCCGCCTGTGAGCGTGAACGGGGCGAAGTAGTCGTGCATCGTGTCGTACTGGCGGCCTAGCGTGATCGTGCCAAGTCGTTCCGATTGCAAACCAACATAGAACGGATGGTCGTTGAAGGCCTCGCCGGAAGTGACCGAGAAGCCGCGCTCGAGGCGAAAGATCGCGGCGTTGCCGCCGCCGAGATCCTCGGTGCCCTGCAGGCCCCAGAAACTGCCGTCGATGAGGCCCGATCCTGCGCGATATTGGGTGCGGCCGCCAACGTCGCTGACATAGTCGACGCTAGTGTCCATCTCACCGTACAAAGTGACCTGCTGCGCCGAGGCGCCAGCGCCTGTCAATGCCAAAGCCGTCGCACCGAGAACGGCCAGAATGTTCTTGCTCATGAGTCTTCTTGTTTATGTTTGTCGGGAAAGCATGGACGAGCGCCGTCAGCCCTCGCTCGATGCGGCGAGGCGCCCCGACGTCGTCGTTAGTTCGTCGCTAGTTCGTCGCTAGTTCGTCGTTGTCCAGCGCGCCATTGAACAGCGAACGCATCGGCCCGCGAGCGGTCTTTCGCCGCATGGGGACCGGTGTTGGCGGCCGGATTGGCCCGCTCTTCTAACGTATGAGGGTGTGCATTGACGGCTCCTTGGGTTACGCGCCCAGGAATGAGTCGTGAAAAGAACGTAGCGAGGTCTGACTTCTGGCTCGATTGGCTGACAGCCAGTCACAGTGGCGCGACCGTGCCGGATTCCCGCCGGCTTCCCTGCTACGTTTCGCTCGTGCAGCGCTTACGCGCAAAAAACAGCTGCAAGGATAACGTAAGTCACGGGAGTGGCCAAACCGGGTGTTTTCGCCACATGACGCCCGTCAAAGGTTGACGCAACGAAGGCGCGGCCATTACCCTTGCGCGCTGATGGTTCCCGGCGACGGGATCAAAAGGGAACGCAGTGCAAGACTGCGGCTGCCCCCGCAACTGTAAGCGGCGAGTCCATGCCAGAGAGGGCCACTGGGAAACCGGGAAGGCCGGCAACGGATGTCGACCCGCGAGCCAGGAGACCTGCCATCAGCCGAGTCCAGCAGCCGCAGCGGGCGGGGATCCCCAATGCGCAAGCACCGCCCACGCGCCGGTCGCCCGTTGCACGGACAGCCCGTATTTCAGGAGCTGTTTCCAGCCACCGCATCATGAAGTTTCGCCAATTCGTTTTGACCTCCGCCGCGCTCGCCTGTGCGTGGCAAACCGCGCATGCCGCCAATGCATCGCCCACCCAGGCGCAGCAGCAAGCCGGCGACGACACCACGCTGCCCAATATCCTCGTCGTGGGCGACACGCAGCATCTGCCGCAATCGTTCGACCAGCGCTACGCAACCACCCAGGTGCTCACACGCGAAGACCTCGACCGCGTCTCCCCTGTCGACCCCAGCATCGCCCAAGCGCTCGCCACGCTGCCGGGCGTCACCGTCTCGCAGACCGGTGGCCCGGGATCCTATACGGGGGTGAGCATCCGCGGGTCGTCGGCTGACCAGGTGGCCGTGTTCATCGACGGCATACGCGTGGGCTCCGTCACCACGGGCACGGCCGAATGGGCCGATCTTGCGACCGCCTCGTTCGATCGCGTCGAGGTGATCTCGGGCCCCGCGGCCGCCTCGTTCGGCGCGGATGCCATGGGCGGTGTCGTCCAGCTCTTCACGCGCCATGCGTCGAACCAGCCGAACCAGACCACCGTCTCGTTCGGCGGCGGCTCGAACAAGACCTTCGACACGCAGGTGCGCACCTCGGGGACGGTCGGCGCTACAGGACCGCTTTCCGCACTGAGCGGCCTCACCTACTCGCTGGGCCTGCACGACTACAACACTGCGGGCATCGACGCGACGCAACCGTGGGCTTACGGTCACGAAGACGGCCGCAACCCCTACCACGCGCAGAACCTGGACGCGCGCCTCGGCTACGCGCACGACAACTGGTCGATCTCGACCTTCGCGCTCTACCACCGCTCCGATCTCTCGTACGACAACGCGGGAGGCAACGACCGCCAGCGCGACAACCAGCTCACGACCGGCCTCGCGTTCCACCTCGACATCGCGCCGACCACGCAGTTCGACCAGTCCGTGGGCTACGCGACGGACCGCCAGTTCATCTATTCGAACGACCCGACGATCCCGACCGACGAGATCGACTCGACGCGCTTTGCCACCTCCACGTCGATCACGCACCAGGAAAGGGGCCACACGCTCTTCGGCATGCCGCTCGACGGCGAGACCAAGCTCGCCTACGACTACTCGCGCGAGCTGGCGTTCCTGCCCGTGGATGTGCCGGGCGGTTTGCCCGCGCGCAACGATTCGGCCGTGTCGATGCATCAGTCCACCACGCTCGGACCCGTCACGCTGTTTCTGGCGGGGCGGCACGAGATCGTGCAGGGGCAATCGGTGAACACGGGCAACGTCGCGCTCTCGTGGGCGATCACGCCGGTCTACACTGCGCGCGTTTCGTACGGCAATGCGTTCCGCCTGCCTACGTTCAACGACCTTTACTATCCGGGCTACTCGAACCCCAACCTGCTGCCCGAGCGCAGCGACTCGGTCGAAGCCGCGTTCGATGCCACCACTTCGATCGGCACGTTCACGGCAGCCGTGTACGACACGCGCGTGCACGATCTCATCACGTACAACTCACAAACCTTCCTGCCCGTGAACGTGGGCCGCGCGCACATTCAGGGTCTCGACCTCTCGTACAAGGGCACGCTCGGCAAATACACGCCGGTGAGCCTCACGGTGGGGATTCTGAATCCGCAGGACGTGACCGACCAGACCTGGCTCAATCGCCGCCCGCGCCAGACCGTGAGCCTGAGCGTGGATCACACGTGGGACGAGTTCCAGCTCCACGCGCTCAGTACCGGCGTTTCGCTGCTGTATAACGGCTCGACGTTCGACGACCAGCTCAACACGATCTACCTGCCTTCGTGGACGACGGTGAGCCTGCGCGCGTCGTACCAGGTCAACGCGCATCTCGCGCTTTCGGCCACGCTTGCGAACGTGTTCAACCGGCAGTACGTGACGGCCTACGGGTACAACACACTGGGGCGCACGGCGTTTGGCAAGGTCACCTATACGTTCTGAGCGTTGCGTGCGAGCGGGTGCGCTCGAGCTTCTCGCCCGCCCGCTCGCCTAGCCCTCGCGCTTCGGCCGCCGCACGGCGCGAATCTTCCCGCTGTTGCCGCCGCCACAGAAAAACTGCTCGCCGCCATCGGACTCCAGCCCCGAAACGGCGGTGCCGGGCGGCATGTCGAGCTGTTCCAGCACTTCGCCCGTGCCTGGATCGATACGCCGCAAATCGCTCTCGTCGCCTTCCCAGGTGCCGTGCCACAGCTCGCCGTCCACCCACGTCACGCCCGTGACGAAGCGGCTCGATTCGAGCGTGCGCAAAATCGCACCCGTCTGCGGATCGACCTGATGGATCTTGCGCTCGCGATACACCCCGACCCAGAGCGTGCCGTCCGCCCACGCGAGTCCCGAGTCGCCGCCGCCTCCGGGCGCGGGAATCGTGGCGAGCACGCGGCCCGTTTCGGGGTCGATCTTGTGGATGCGGTCCTCGGCGATCTGAAACAGATGCCGCCCGTCGAAGGCCGTGCCCGCGTGCGCCGCAATGTCGATCGAACGCTGCGTCTGGCCGCTCTCAGGATCGAGCGACGCAATGCGCTCGCCCACGGCGAACCACACCTGCTTGCCGTCGTACGAGACCCCGCCCACCTTCTCGATGCCGGGAAAAGGGCCGTACTCGCGGACGATTTCGGCGGTCGAACGTTTCATGATTTCCTCCTTGGATGGCGGCACAGGCGTTCATCCTAATCGCCTGGCAGCGGCGCGGGGAGTAACAAGGTCGTCGCGAATCCGGGGACGGGCGGCGTGGTCCAGCGGCGCGCGCGTCCGTAGCCGAACCACTGCACCTTGTCCGCCGCGGCGAGCGAATCGAGCGCGCGCTGCACGGTGCGCTGGCTCGCGCCGAGCGCGAGCGCCAGCGCCGAGCTCGACCACGATTCGCCATCGGCGAGAAAAGCCAGCACGGCAGCGTGCTTTTCTTCCACAGGCCGCGCCAGCACCACCACTTCGCTCGCGTTGCGCGGCACCAGCGCAAAGCCCTGCTGGGTCGCGCGGATATCGGCCACGTCGCGCAACAGGGTACGCAAACGGCCGATTTCCACGCGCAGGCGCGCTCGGTGCGTTTCGTCGGCGTGCCGGGTGCGAAAGGCGCGGGCGATGAGCGCATCGCGCGGCACGTCGGCGGGCCACGCCTCCGCCAGCGCGCGGGCGAGCACGAACAGCACGGGGCGCCGTGCAAGCTCGATGACCGTCAGGCCCTCGCGCGCGACGTAGCGGCACGCGTCCACGACGAGCGCCTTTGAGGCGAACAGCGCCTCGACATCCTCCAGCAGCAGCACTTGCTCTTCGCCGCGCGTGATGAGCCGCGCAGCCGGCGAGGTCAACAGCCGCGCGGCGCTCTCGATCTCGGCGCTCAGCGCCGCGATGCCCGCCGCGCGCGCGGCGCGTGCGGCCTCGGAAAGCGAGTGCCGCGCCACCTGCGTTTGAATGCGCCGCATGGCAATGCCGGCGGCGATCAGCTCATGCGCCGCGCGCAATGCGGGCGGCAACGGCGCGGGATCGGCTTCGGCAAGCATGCCCCCGGCCTCGTCGAGCCGGCCGATGAGCAGCAAACGGCGAATTTCCAGGTAGCGCGCGTGCGCGGCGTTGAGGCGGTCGCCATGGGC
The DNA here is from genome assembly GCF_024206475.1 of Paraburkholderia sp. CNPSo 3274. Classification (GTDB taxonomy): domain Bacteria; phylum Pseudomonadota; class Gammaproteobacteria; order Burkholderiales; family Burkholderiaceae; genus Paraburkholderia. Next base: position 71,756 of record NZ_JAMBPR010000009.1, on the reverse strand, counting down.
TTCGAGCGTTTGCCGCGCCGCAGCGAGCGTATCGGTCGGCCAGCCGAGATCGCGTGAGGCGAGCGCGATTTCGGCCTCGGCGACGACGCAGCGCGCGCGAGCCACTGCCTCGCGCGAGCCGAAGCCGCGCGCCGCACTGCGCAGCAGGGCTTTTGCGCGCGCGAAGTCGCCGAGCTGCGCCATGGCGATGCCGCGCAGCGCGAGCGCGGGCGCATCGTCGCGCAACGCGACCCGGTTCAGCGCGCCAAGCGGATCACCGGCCGCGAGCGCGCGCGCCGCAGCCGTGATCAGCGAATCCATGGTCATGTGAATCCCGCCACACTTGTCACTCCCCCTCCTCCTGGGTCCGGACCTAATCTACCACGGCGATCAAACGAATCATCGATCGAACGACGCGGCGGTACGCACAGCACGCCGCGACCAGAGTGAATCCATAGGAGGACCAGGCAATGGCAACTCATACCACAGGAACACGCGAAGACTGGCTTGCGGCGCGCATCGAACTGCTCGCGGCCGAAAAGGAGCACACGCGGCGCGGCGACGCACTGGCGCAGCAGCGTCAGGCGTTACCGTGGGTGAGGGTGGACAAGACGTATCGCTTCGAAACCGAAGATGGCGGCGCCACACTCGCCGATCTCTTCAAGGGGCGCGCGCAGTTGCTGGTTTATCACTTCATGTTCGGGCCGGACTACGCGGCGGGCTGTCCGTCGTGTTCCTCGATTGCGGATGGTTTCGATGGCATCGCCGTGCATCTCGCGAATCACGACGTGCGGCTCATGGCAGTGTCGCGCGCGCCGCTCGCGAAGCTGCTCGGCTACCGCAAGCGTATGGGATGGGATTTTCCGTGGGCCTCGTCGAGCGGCAACGACTTCAACTTCGATTTCAACGTGTCGTTCACCACGGCGCAGCAGCGTGCGGGCGACATCGAATACAACTACGCGCGCAGCGGCCACGCCATGGACATGAATCCGCCGCCCGCGCCTGTTGCCGAGTTCGCGGCGAGCTGCGGCACCGACGCGGCGACCTATACGCGCGACCGTCCGGGTCTCAGCGCATTCGTGCTCGAGGACGGCGTGGTCTATCACACGTACTCGACCTATGCGCGCGGCCTGGATGGCGTGTGGGGCATGTACCAGTGGCTCGACCGCGCGCCGAAAGGACGCAACGAGGCCGGAATCTGGTGGCACCGGCATGATGAGTACGCCCAAAGCTGAGGCGCATCATGGATAGTATCGGCGTGACGGTACGGCGGCACAGCGGTGCGTCGCGTGCGATTTTCTTCGGCGTTTCGTCGCTGGTCTTTGCAGCGAGCGCGGTTGGAACGTTTGTCTGGTGCGCTTCGATGCACGCGATGGGCGGCACGCCAATGCCTGGTGGCTGGACGATTTCCGCGCTTTGGACACCCATGTGTGGACGCACCTGGTTCGACGCCGCCGTATCGTTTGCCGGCATGTGGAACGTGATGATGGTGGCGATGATGTCGCCTGCGGTCGCGCCGGCTTTGTGGCGGTATTTCGAGGCGGTTGGCGATGGACGCGCGGCACGCGCGGGTGGGATGACCGTGATGGCCGGGGCGGGCTATTTCTTTGTGTGGCTCGTTGTTGGGGTGCTCGTGTTCGCGGCGGGGGCGCAACTTACCGCGCTAGCCGTCGAGACGCCAGCATTGGCGCATACCGCGCCAGCCGTGGCGGGTGTCGTCGTCGTGATCGCGGGCGCGTTGCAGTTCTCTGCGTGGAAAGCGCGGTGGCTTGCGTGCTGCGGGAACTTGCCGTCGTGCGGGCATGCGCGGCTCGATGTGCAAGCGGCGCTGCGACACGGCTTGAGGCTCGGTCGGCATTGCCTGTACTGCTGCGGGAATTTGATGGCGGCACTGCTTGCAGCAGGTGTGATGGATCGGCCTGCGATGGCTTTGGTCGCTGCGGCTATCGCTGCGGAGAGGTGGGTGCCGGGCGGCGGAAGAGTCGCTCGCGGGATTGGGGCAACTGCGATTGCGGTAGGAGTGGTGATGGTGGTGCGGGCGGTGTCTGCATAAAAAAATCGCCGTTCCGCACCCGCGAAACGGCGATAAAACGCTCCGACTCTAACGTCGAACTCACGCCTCCAGACTCGCGCCTGCACACGAGCCCGATCGACGCTCCGGACTGTTATTAGCAATCCGGAGTAACAGCAAGAGGTCGACTGGAATCCACCTCCGTGCTGCTGGGCGAAGCCCGGCGCGACCGGGGGGACTACCGACCTCACCGCACTCCGCGCCTCTTGTGGCGGCTCACATGCCGCCGAAAGACTTCTTGACTGTCAGCTTGTTGGTCACCGACGTCACGCCGGGAACGCCCTTCGCGATCTCCTCGACCCTGGCGATCTGCGCGGTGTCCGAAACGGTCCCGTTCAGCGTAATCGCGCCACCTTTGGCGCGCACGCTGATGTTGCCCGCGTCGATTGACTTGTCCTTGCCGATGGCCGCATACACTTTGCGGCGCATGGCGCGATTCGCCTGCCTTTCCGTGGGAACCGCCGTGGGGGCCGCCGTCGCCGACGCCGCCTGCGCCCCCCCAGGCGTGCTCGCGTCTCCCTGCGCCCACGCACTCATGGAAGCCGCCGCGACGAGCGTCGCGATCGCCAATCCAGCTACCGTGGTCTTCTTCATAAATTGCTCCGCTTCTTCTTGAGTTTATGAGGATCAGAACGCGTGACGAATACCCACCATCGCCGCCGTCGTCGATTGGCCCGGCGCGACCGGCGCACCGTAGATGATCGTCTGGTTCATGGTCCCCTTGTTGCTGACGTAGCCGACCTGAGCATAAGCCTTGGTCGCCTTCGAGAGGTTGTATTCGGCGCCCACGGCGACTTCGCTCGAGTGGTTCGCCGAGTTGTTGCGGTCCTTCAAATAGTAGTAGCCCGAAGTGACCTTGAAGACCGGGCTGAACTGGTAACCCAGGCCGGCCGAGATCATTTCGAAGTTATAGGTCGCTTTGGTGAACAAGCTGGACGCGTTGGACGAACTGAACGAGCCGGATATCGAGAATCCGCTGATCGTGTACATCGCGCCGACGTAGTAGAAATTGTTGTTGTTGCGGCCTGTCGCCGGTGCGGCCGGCGTCGTCGGATAGGTGCCCGCGTACGGGTTGGTGTCGTGCCCGCTGTAGTAGACCCCGGCCAGGTTCAGGCCGTAGTTCGAGTACTTGAGCACGGCCGACTCGCGCGTGCCGCCCTGGAACTGCCCCGGCACGCCACCCGGCGCGTACTCCAGCGCGAGCGAAGCACCATAGAATTTCGGCGAGTTATAGACGATCGCGTTGCTGTCATAAAGCGCGCCGATCGGCGCGTTCGTGCTCGTGCCCGGCCAGCCGGCCGCCTGATTGAGGCCCAGCCATGCGGTGAGAATACTGCCGAAGTACTGGGCGCCGCGTACATCGGTGTCCGCCATCGCGTAGATCATCGGGATGATCTGCCGGCCCGCGTCGATCGTCCCGAACCAACCCGATCCGCCGATGGTCGTGATCTGGTTGAACAGCGCAGTCACGCCCGGCGTATCGGACAGGCCCGGCTTGCCGTTATTCGACGTGAACGACCCTTGCAGCTTGAAGTTGATCTTGTAGCCGCCGCCGATGTCCTCGGTCCCCTTCAAACCCCAGATGCTCGAAAAGATGCCGCCGTCCTTAAGTTGCCAGACGCTCCCCAGATTCTTGGCGGTCCCCGAAAAGCTTGCCGCCGAAGTGCTCTGGTACAGCACACCGGTATCAACCACGCCATAAAGCGTGACCGACGATTGCGCATGCGCCGCGCTGGCGAACAGGACCAGTGCTGCCACGCTGCCGAACTTCAATTTCATTGCCTCTCTCCGTGTGTGTGGTCGCCGGGTGGTCCCGGCACCTTTTGTTGTTGCCTGATGGGTACTACCTGAAGGGTATTGCCTGAATGAAACCCTGTGACCAGGGGCCTTAACCAGCTTGCAAGTAGTGACCGCCGTATTGGTCGCGCAGCAGGTTCTTGAGCACCTTGCCCGTTGCACCGATCGGCACGGCATCGACGAACAGCACGGCATCGGGCTTCCACCACTTCGCCACGCGGCCGTCGAAGAACGTGAGCAGGTCGTCGGCTTCGAGCGCGCTGCCCGCCTTCTTCACGATCAACAAGAGCGGCCGCTCGTCCCACTTCGGGTGGCGCGCCGCAATGCACACTGCCGTCGCGACTTCGGGGTGCAGGCTCGCGACGTTTTCAATGTCGGCGGAACTGATCCATTCGCCGCCCGACTTGATGACGTCCTTGCTGCGATCCACGATCTGCATGAAGCCGTCGGCATCGATCTTCGCCACGTCGCCGGTCGGGAACCAGCCGTCCTGCAGCGGCGAAGCGTAGTCGCCGCCGAAGTATTCGCTCGCGACCCAGTGGCCGCGCACCTGCAGGTCGCCGGCAGCATTGCCGTCCCACGGCAGTTCCCTGCCCGCAACGTCGACGATCTTCATGTCGATGCCGAACACCGAGCGTCCCTGCTTCGCCTGCAGCGCGTAGCGCTCATCTTCCGCCAGCTCGGTCTGATGCGCCTTGAAGCTGCAAACCGTGCCAACCGGGCTCAGCTCCGTCATGCCCCACGCGTGCAGCACGTCGACGCGATGGCGCTTCTGGAACGCCTGGGTCATCGCGCTCGGGCAGGGCGCGCCACCGATGACCGAGCGGCGCATGGAGGAGAACGAACCCGCTACCGATTCGACGTGCGAAAGCAGGCCTTGCCAGACAGTCGGCACGCCAGCCGAAAGCGTGACCTGCTCTGCCTCGATCAGTTGATACAGCGACTCGCCATCCAGCGCCGGGCCCGGAAACACGAGCTTCGCACCGGTCATACAGGCGATGTACGGCAGGCCCCACGCATTCACATGGAACATCGGCACCACCGGCAGGATCGCGTCGCGCGCCGAGCAGTTCAGCGCATCGGGCAGCGCCGCCGCGTAGGTGTGCAGCAGCGTCGAGCGGTGGCTATAGAGGACGCCTTTCGGATTGCCAGTCGTACCCGACGTATAGCAGAGCGACGAGGCGCTGTTTTCATCGAGCAGCGGCCATTCGAAATCGTCCTTGTGATTGTCGACCAGGTCCTCATAGCAGAGGAGTCTCGATCCAAGGCTATGGTGGCGCGGCATATGCGCGCGATCGGTCATGGCGACGAAAAATCTCGGGCACGTCACGCGCTCCGCGACGCTTTCGATGAGCGGCAGGAACGTGAGATCGAAGAAGATCACGCGGTCCTGCGCATGCTCGATGATGTACACGAGCTGATCGGCGTGGAGCCGGGGATTCAGCGTATGCAGCACGGCGCCCGAACCCGATACCGCGAAGTACAGCTCCATGTGCCGGTAGCCATTCCATGCCAGCGTCCCCACGCGCTCGCCCGGCGCGATGACGAGGCTCGACAGCGCATTCGCCATGCGGCGCGCGCGCTGCGCGAGATCCTGATAGCGGTAGCGGTGAATGTCGCCTTCCACGCGGCGCGAGACGATTTCCCGCGCGCCGTGATGGCGTTCTGCATGCTTGAGCAGTGAAGCAACCAGGAGCGGTTGCTCCATCATCAGACCTTGCATGGTTTGCGATCCTAAGTAAACGTTGTTCGTGTGCGGTTGTTGAACTGCCCTGCCGCGCGGCTATGTCTGGCTGGAAGCCGACGCTTCCATAACATTCACCAGCAGCTTTCCTTCCGCGGTCCGCACAGGAAACGTCGTGAGTTTCAGTCCGCCCGCGCCCGGCATACAGCCGCTGCGCACGTCGAAGCGCAGTCCATGCGCCGGGCAGCGCAACATGCATCCTTCGAGCGCGCCGCTCGCGAGCGAGGCGCCGTTGTGCGGGCACGAATTGTCGATCGCGTGCATCTGTCCTTCGATATTGAACAGAACGATGCTGCGGCCATCGACGAAAACCAGCTTACGCTGGCCCGGCGCAAGTTCGTCGGCCATGCCGACCGGTACTTCACGTGTCATTCCCGCTCCCCCTCGACTTCCTTCAGCTCGCCTCAGTGTGCGAGCGCCAGCGCCATCGTGCCGGCCATCGCCACCGGCGAATACACGCCCGAGAGCGAATAACCCGTGTTGAACACGAAATACGGCACGCCGTTCACCTGCGGGTCGGCGTAGGGAACGCGCTGACCTGTCGGGTCCGCGAGGCGTTCTGATGCGGCAAAGTGCGCCGCCAGGTTCTCGCGTTCGAGGCCGCACTCAAGACCCAGACGCTCGAGCACCGCGTAATCGCCGATGTTCTGGCCTTCCATGAAGTAGGCCTTGAACACGCGGTCGATCAGCGCCGCACTCTGTTCGCGCGTGCCGCGGCTAGCGGCAAACGTGACGAGGTCGTGTGCGGCCGCGGTGTTCGGCATCACCTCGATGCGTTCGAATGCGAACTCGACACCCGCGTCGCGCCCCGCGCGCTGCACTTGCGCACGCCGTGCGGCTAGCGCTTCGGCGCTGCCCAGGCGGTCGCGGTAGAACGCCTGATACGGCAAGCCTTCGAGCGGCGTCCACGGCAGCAGTTGGTGCGAGCGCCACTGCACGCGCACGCGCACGTCGGGCCGCGAACTCGCGAAACGCGCGACCGCTGCGTCCAGATTGCGCTTGCCGATCAGGCACCACGGGCAGATGAAATCGAAGAAGGCTTCGATCGTCAGCACAGCCGGTTCACCTGCGTCGCGACTCGCCTGCGCCGCCCACTTTTGATCAGACAAGTTCATGAATCAACATCTCCGCCATGGGCCATTCGCCAAAACCCGCCGCGGGATTCAGATGACCGACTTCGCCCAGGTCGACGAGGCTGCTGCCCCAGTCTTTCGCCATGACTTCCACGCGCTCGAAGCGCGCGAGCGGATCGTTGCGGCTCGCGCCCACGATGCTCGGGAACGGCAGCGGCTTGCGCGGAATCGGGTTCCAGCCGTGCTCGACTAGTGCATCGAATGCCGGGTAACCCGGCGGGAGCGGCGTTTCGAGGTCGGCCGGCGCGGCGAGCAACGCGCCGTGAATCTTGCGGCTGTGCTGCTGCGCCCAATGCACCGTGATCATCACGCCCGCGCTATGCGCCACGAGAATGACGGGACCGTCAATCTTCGCGAGCGCCGCGTCGAGCGCGGCCACGCGCGCTGCGCAGCTGAGCTTGTCGTGCTCGAGCGGCGGCACCGAAGCCGCGTTGGGCAGCTTTTGCTGCAGCAGCGTTTGCCAGTGCTCCGCCACGTGGTCGCGCAACCCCGGAACCATCAGGATGGTCGGTGTGGTCTTCAGCGTCATTTGTTATGGTCTCCAGCGCGCTTCAGTACGGCTTGTCGCCGACAATGCCGGCGCGTTCCATCTTGCGGTGGCACGGCGGGTAGTCCATCACCGCATAGTGCTGGGTGCTGCGGTTGTCCCAGATCGCGATGCTGTTCGGCTTCCAGCGCCAGCGCACCTGGTACTCCGGAATATAGGCCTGGCTCACGAGATAGCGCAGCAGGTCGCCCGCGCCCGGATTGGCGTCCTGCCCAAAGCGCACGCGCTCGGGCGTGTGATAGTTCGTGAAGTGCGTCGCGAACGCGCTCACGAACAGCACTTTTTCGCCGGTCTCAGGATGCGTGCGCACCACCGGGTGTTCCGCATCGGGAAACTGCGCCTTCAAGGCATGGCGTTTCTCGATCGGCATGGCCGCGCCAAAGCTCGCCTCGATGCTGTGACGCGCATACAGCCCGGCGATCGTCGCCTTCACGTGTTCCGGCAGCTTCTCGTAGGCGAGCACCATGTTCGCCCACATCGTGTCGCCGCCCACGGGCGGGCACTCCACGCAGCGCAGCACCGCGCCGAACTGCGGCGCCTCGCGCCAGGTGGCGTCCGCGTGCCACGCGTTTTCGTAGCGGTCGTTGGGCTGGTCCGGGTTCTTGTAGATGCGCACGAGGCCCGGATGGTCAGGGTCGCTGCCCGCAACCGGATGGTCCTCCAGCTCGCCGAAGCGGCGCGCAAACGCCACGTGTTCGGTGCGCGTGATGTTCTGATCGCGCAGGAACAGGACGCGGTGCTTGAGCAGCGCCGCGCGAATCTCGGCAAAGAGCCCGTCGTCGTGAACGGCATCGGCGAGATTCACGCCGGTCAGTTCCGCGCCGATGGCATAAGTCAGTTGTTCGACTTTCATGCTGCGCTCCTCAGATGACGAAGACCGACGACCCCGTCGTCTTGCGTGCTTCGAGGTCGCGATGCGCCTGCACCGCGTCTTCCAGCGCGTAACGCTGGTTCAGTTCGATCTTGATGCGGCCTGCGGCGACATGCCCGAAAAGCTCGCCGGCAAGCGCGTTCTTCTCCGCGGGGTCGGCGATATAGTCCGCCAGCGCCGGGCGCGTGAGATAGAGCGAGCCTTTCATCGCGAGAATCTGCGGATTGAACGGCGGAATCGGACCGGAAGCCGTGCCGACGCAAACCATCAGGCCGCGGCGCTTGAGCGAGTCGAGCGACGCCTCGAAGGTATCCTTGCCCACGCTGTCGAACACCACGTTCACGCCCACGCCGTTCGTCAGTTCGCGCACGCGCTTCGCGACATCTTCGCGGCCGTAGTAAATGATGTGGTCGCAACCATGCGCGTGCGCCACTTCGCCCTTCGCCTCGTTCGACACCGTGCCGATCACCGTGAGGCCCAGCAGCTTCGCCCACTGCGAGACGATCAGACCGACACCGCCTGCCGCTGCATGCAGCAGGATCGTGTCGCCGGCCTTGAAATCGTGAATGCGGCGCATGAGGTACGAAGAAGTGAGGCCTCGCATGGTCATGCCAGCCGCCGTTTCGCACGTAATCGCGTCGGGCAGCTTGATGAGCGGGGCCGCCGGAATCAGGCGTTCGGTGCTGTACGCGCCGAGCGTGTTGATGAAACCGGTGTAGGTCACGCGGTCGCCCACCGCGACGTTGCTCACTTCGGGGCCCACGTCCTCGACCACGCCCGCGGCTTCCACACCCATGCCAGCAGGCAGCGGAACGGGGTACAGGCCGGAGCGGAAGTAGGTATCCGCGAAATTCAGGCCGACTGCCTCATGGCGCAGGCGGACCTGTCCGGGGCCGGGGTCGCCCACTTCGACGCTCTCGTAGCGCAAGACTTCGGGACCGCCGGTTTCGTGGAAGCGCACTGCTTTCGCCATGTTCAATCTCCTATCCTTTACTCAAACGCATTGACTGAGACTCAGTCAAGCTGACTCAAACTGCCTGTTCAAATTCATCGTTGTGCGCGGCCACCGGCTTCTTCGCGCAGTGCGTTCACACGATCCAGATCGACGGCGTAGTTGCGCTTGCCGATCAGGAAAACAGCTGCCGCTACGAGCGGCGCGAACGGTACGAGCTGCAGCGCGCCAAGCAGGCCGATATGGTCGGCGGCGATGCCGGTGAGCACCGCGGCAGGCGCAAGACCGAGCAGGTTGTTCGCCAGCGTCAGCGTGGCGAACGCCGAGGCGTGGATCGAAGGCGGCGTGAGGTTCGCCACCATCGCGCCCGAGGGGCCCGCCGCGCCTGCGCAGAAGAACATGGCCGCGCCGATCAGAACCAGCTGCGCCGGGCCCGTCGGCATGCGCAAGCCGACCGTGAGCAAAGCGAAGCAGATCAGGCAGTACGCGATGGCGATGCTCCATTTCCGCGCGCCGTTATCCTTGCTGAAGCGGTCCGCGAGGTTGCCGCACACCACCATGCCAACACCCGTCACCAGCACGAACAGCGCGGCGGTTCCGGCCGCTTTGCCCGTGGCCATGCCGTAGTAGCGGTTCAAAAAGCTCGGCAGCCAGCTCCACACGGCCGCCGGCACGAGCAGATGCACGCCGCTGCCGACATACGCACACACCACGGAGCGCGTGGAAAACAGGCCCTTGAGCAACGTGCGCAGGCTCATGCGCATGCCGAGGCCATTCGCCTCGCGGCTCCCGCTTGCCGGCTGCAGCGTGGCAATGCGCTCTTCCGTGACGACGATGCGATAGATCACGACCAGCACGATCCCCATGGCCGCCATCGCGCCGAATGCCGCGCGCCAGCCGAGCTGCGCCGCCACCGCACCGCCCAGCGCCATGCCCAGCACCGAGCCGAACGCACCGCCCGCCATGAACGCGCCCGTAATCGTGGAGCGCAGCCGCACCGGAAAAATACTCAGGACAACGGCAATACCCACGCTGCCATAAGCGGCTTCGCCGATGCCGACGAAGGCGCGTGCGAGCAGCATTTCGCCGTAGTTCGTCGAGAGCGCGCAGCCAAGCGTGGCAATGCTCCACAGCGCCGCCATCAGGACAATGCTCTTCACGCGGCCCCAGCGGTCGGCGAGCACCGACAGCGGAAACGTGAGCACGCCCACCATCAGCGCGACCACGCTGCTCAGCGAGCCGAGCCGCGTATCCGAGAGATTCCATGTGGTCTTGAGCAGCGGAAAAACCGCATTCAGGACCTGCCGTGACATGTAGTCCGAAAGCAGCAGCCCGACCGTCAAGGCAAACACAACCCACGCATACGCGCGCACGTTCGTCCCGGTCTTCGTCAATTCGCCCGCGTTGGGCTCGGCATGCGTAAGCATGGGTTGTCTCCTGGGTATCCCGCTCTCCGGCGGGTTCCGTTGTTCTCTCAGTGTCCAGCAGGTACCGGGCAAGCGCCAGACACCCGTTTCGAGGCCCGCGCTCGCACACATGCGCGCCGGGCCCCGCAGCCATTACGCCGCGCGCAGCGGCATGTTCTTCACGCCGGCCACGCGGTTCGGCGCCATGCCGTTGGCCGCCAGCGTTTCGTCGATCGTCTCGTACTGCACGCCAATCTTGTAGATCTCGCGCGCTTCCGTGCCCGTGGCAATCTCGCGGCCCAGTTCGCGCGCCACGCGCACGCACTGCTCGATCTGCTGCACGGACGTGAAGCGCTTGCCGTGCTGGTCGATGATCGTGTCTTCAATGCCGCAGCGCGGGTGCAGGCCCATGGACAGCGCCATCATGTTGAACGGCAGCACGTTCTTGAGCAGCGATTCCGCCGTGATCGTGCAGCCATCGGGCGCGCGATGCACGAAGTTGAAGAAGTTGAACGGGTTCGGGCCGTCGAAGCCGCCGCCAATGCCGATCCATGTGAGGTTCAGCGGGCCCTTGTACACGCCCTTGCGCACGAGGCGGTCGAGCGTTTCGAGCGCGTGGATGCCTGTGAGCTGGAAGTGCGGCTGAATGCCCGAAGCCTGCAGGCGACGCAGATGCTCCTCGACCCACGCCGGACCGGCGGGGACCGTCATTTCGCTATACGCGGCCATGAACGCCGGGTTGGAGAGCGAGGTGCCAGCCAGGTATTCCGGGTAAAGCAGCTCCATGATGTTCATCTGCGTGGTGTTGATCGCCACGGTCACCTGATCCGGCTTCGGCTCGAGGTCGGCCAGCATGTGACGCGTGTCGTCCGAGAGCCACTTCGCGGCTTCGCCTTCGTCTTCCGGCGCGAACGAGATCGAACCACCCACCTGAATGATCATGTCCGGCACCGCGGCGCGCACGCCTGCGATCAGCTCATTGAACTTCGAGAGGCGCTTGGAGCCCTTGCCGTCGAGTTCGCGCACGTGCAGGTGCAGCACCGTTGCGCCCGCGTTGTAGCAGTCCACGGCCTTCTGGATCTGTTCTTCCATCGTCACCGGAATGTCTTCCGGAAAGTCTTCGGGCATCCATTCCGGGCCATACGGCGCGGTGGTGATCACCACCTTGTCCTGGTTCTCGGGGTGCAGCGAATCGTCGAGGAATTGCATCGTGTTCTCCATTATGGGGGACGGTATTTCAACGTTTGGCAACGTGGCGAGGAGCCTGAAATGCCGCTTGGAACCTGGCTGTCCGTTGAGATGCACGATACGGCAATCCTGCGTTACACTTTTCTGATCGCGCGCCATCGTTTTAGTTTTTCGCGCCACCAGGCGTTAACACCGATATAAGCGCAAGCCCATGTATTCGGGGCTGACGAGGCGCAACGAGGGCGCGGCAAGGAGGTGACACGACAATGGAAACAACACTGAGCGCGGTCTCGCTGAGCGGCTATTTCGACGTGGCAAAGCGCGTGGGACTGAACCCGGTCGAGCTTGCCCACGAGGCGGGCGTGGACACCGCGGCGCTCGCAAACCCCGACCACCGCATTCCCGCCGCCGCCGCGTGCCGGTTGCTGGAGCGTTCGGCGGAAAAGGCCGCGTGCCCGACCTTCGCGCTGCAAATGGCCGAGACCCGCCATAAGTTCGGCACCGGCGTGGTCAACATTCTGCTTGCTCACAAGCGCACCCTGCGCGAGGTGCTGCTCGCCACTGCCGAATACCGGCATCTGCTCAACGAAGCGCTCGCGGTGTACGTCGAAGACACGGGCGCAACCGTCACGATCCGCGAGGAACTGGTCGTCGATCCGGGCACCCCGACGTACCAGGCCATCGAGCTCGCGGTGGGCGTGCTCGCGCGTCACTCCAGCGCGCTGCTGGGCGACCACTGGAAACCGCGCGCGGTGCACTTCGTTCACCGGGCGCCGCCCAGCCTCACGTTTCACCGGCGCTTTTTCGGCTGTCCGCTGGAATTCGGCAGCGACTTCAACGGCTTCGTGTGTACGGCCGCCGATCTCGACTACCCGAACCCCGCCGCCGACCCGGAACTGGTGCGCTACGCGGAGAGCCTCGCCGAATCGCTCAACGTGACGGGCATCGATTCCACCGCACTCGAGGTACGCAAGGCTATCTACCTGCTGCTGCCGCTCGAACAGGCGAGCGTCGAGGGGGTGGCCGAGCATCTGCGCCTGAGCGTGCGCACCATGCAGCGCCAGCTCGGGGTGGCCAATACGAGCTTCACGCGGCTCGTGGAAGAAGTGCGGGGTGAACTCGCCGTGCGCTATATGAGCAACCCGCGCTATCCCATCGGGCGGGTTTCCGACTTGCTTGGCTATGCGCAACAGGGCTCGTTCACGAACTGGTTCAGCACGCGCTTTGGCATGACGCCGCGCGACTGGCGCAATAGCCATTTGAAGTGACGGGACTGCGGCGCGCGTGCCCTGCCCCTTAACGCCTCAGCCTCTCAGCCCGTATGCGGAAGCGGATGCAGCTCAGGAGCGTCGGAATCGAACGTGGTCATGAGGCGCACCAGATCGGCAAGCGAGTTCGCTTTCATCTTTTCCATGACGCGCGCCCGGTGAATCTTGATCGTTTTCTCCGCCGCGCCCAACTCGTCGGCCACGAGCTTGTTGGGCCGGCCAGTCACCACGAGCGCCATGACCTCGCGCTCGCGCGGCGTGAGCTTTTCCACTCGACGCTGGATCTCCGCGCGCTGCTCGCGTTGTTCGAACAGATGGCAGGCGCGCTCGAGCGCGCGCGACGTGGCTTCGAATAGCACCCGCGCGTCGATCGGCTTCGTCAGGAAATCCGATGCGCCGGCCTTCATCGCCTGCACCGCCGTATTCATGTCGCCGTGAGCCGAAACGAACACGATTGGCACCCTGCCTTCGAGCCGCTGCTGCAATTCGATGCCGCTCAAGTCTGGCAACTGGAGATCGAGCAGCAGGCACGCCGGCGCGCTCGTCAGAGCCGCGCCGTCCAGGAAGGCGCTGGCGCTGCCGTAGCCCTCTGCCGTGTAGCCGCCGGATCGCAGCAAACGGCATAGTGCGTTGCGAACGTGCTCGTCGTCGTCCACGACGAACACGATGGAAGTTGGCGAGTTCATGGTGAAAAACGCGTATTCGTCTGTGCGCACGCGCCCTCCGCGGGAAGTTCGATATGAAATGTCAGGCCGCTATCGGCGTTGCGCTCGGCCCATAGCTGGCCGCCGTGCGCCATGACGATGGTGCGGCTGATGGAGAGGCCAAGGCCCAGCCCTTGCGGCTTGGACGTCATGAACGGCTTGAACAGCGTGACGAGCCGGTCGGCATCGACACCCGGCCCGTGATCGCGGATGGCGAGGCGCACCTTGCCGCGATCCTCGCTAGCCGTGACGGCGATGCACACCCGGCGATCTTCCGCGCGGCAGTCGTGCACCGCATCGAGCGCGTTCAATAGCAGATTGACGAGCACCTGCTGCAGTTGAACCGCATCGCCGTGGACTTGCGGCAGGCCGTCTTCGATTCGCGCCCCAACTGCCGCGCCACAGGTTTCCGTCTCGCGGCGCAGCAGCCGAACCACGTCGCGCACCAGGCTGCCGACATCGACCGGGCACAGTTCGGGCGGCTCGCAGCGCGCGGACTGGCGCATCTTGCGGATGATCGCGTGTGCACGCGTGCTATCGGACACAACCTCGCCCAGCAATTCCCGCAGGTCGCTCATGGCCGGCGGGCTCTGGGCGAGAAACCGCTGCGCCGCCTGCGCGTTGCTGAGAATGGCCGTGAGCGGCTGGTCGACTTCGTGCGCGAGCGCGGCGGCCATGTCGCCCACTTCGGACGCCCGTTCGCGACGCAGCCGGCGTGGTTCGTTGCTGGGCTCCGCGGGCGTCGTGTCGTGACTTTCCGGTTCGATGACGACCACCATGCGCGCCGCGGGGCCAGCGGCGAGCGACGCCGAAGCGCTCACATGCACGTCGATATCGGCGCCGTTCTTCGCCCGCGCGATGGCCACACGCGTCACGCTATGCGGCCGGCCTTGCTCGGTCTTCAACGCGGCGAACGATACAGGGCGCTCATCCTTTCGCCAGGCCACGAGCACGGCCTCGATACGCATGCCGATCAATTCGCCCAAGGCGTAGCCGAGTACCCGCGTAGCCATGCCATTCGCCCAGGCAATGCTGCCCGCTTCGTCGATCACCAGCGCCGCCGCGGGCACGACTTCGAGGACGCTGTGCAGGCTTTGTGCAATGGCTTGCGTGGCCTGCGCCGATACGTCGCCGGTCCTGCGCGCGGCCAACGCCTTCGCGTTCGGGAGACTACGTGGCTTGATCCTGTCGAGCCACGCCAGCAGGCTGGCCGCTGCGTGCTCGGCTCTCGATCTGTTCAGTTTTAGTTTTTCGTTCCCCAGGTCTGCCCTGATCACGGTGTCCTCCGACTACGCTGCCCTGCTCGGGCCTGCGAAACGTTTCAAACGCTTCAGCGCCTAAGCGGGGCGGATTTGACGAGCACCAGAATTCCGGCCGTTTGTGGGGCAGGTTGCGCCCCAATACTGACTACCGCCTGCTTTTGATTTTTGAAGAACGCTCCTGCAATTGCGGCGAATGAGTCAGTCATTGATGAAAAGAATAGATGGGATCATGGTTGCGGAACCGCGTCGCTGTACGCTTTCACCGCGCGTTTATTATATGAAAGAAATTGCCGACGATTAGTCCCGCGCGCAATTGTTTTCGATAATCCTTTCCGCATACATCGCCATTCAGGCGCCCTTGGCCTTGAATACGCTTACCCTGTCTTATATACACTGACTATTTGCCGGAAATATTTGCGAACGTCTTCTTGGATTTCGATAACGGCTCGCGCTATCACTTCTATTCAATATGAATAGCGACCCAGCTCTTTGTCGCGCGAATTATCTATTCTGTTTTTTATGAAATAGCCGCAGCCATTATTTCGAATTGGAAACATCTTAAATGGCCGTGCACGAACCGTCACACTTTCAGCGCGTGGCGGCTCGTTCGGTGCCGTTGCCAATCAAGGCGCCGAAGCTGGCGCCGCTGCGCTCGCCGCATGATGCTGCGTCGCGTTTTGCTGACCATGTTGCTGGGACTGGTTCGAGCGGGCCTTGTGCTCCGCTTTGCGCTGCACGTCCCGCATCTGCTTCGTACCCATCGTTCCCGCTTGCGCAAATACTTCAGACATGAAAACGGGCGCACACAGCAGGAGCGCCATCGCACACGGCGCAGCAAAACGCATTTTCATTCTGGACCTCCAGGTATCGGCGCTGCCAGCCTCGACGAACGAATAGAATCGTTGCGCCGCCGTTCCGGTGTCAATAGGACTCTGGTCCGATTGCCAGCACAGAGCGGCTTACCAGACTATACCTGTGGGCCTCCCCGCCTCGCCACTCTCGAAAAAGAATGCGCGTGCACGCGCTCGCCCCTTCACGTTGTCGCTATCCGTTCCGCAGTCCGGTTGAGCAAACGAATGGAAGGATCGGCCATGACCTCATGGATCAAACAACGCACGTCCACGGTCTGCCTGCTCGTGCTCGCGTTGCTCCTGGCAGGCGCCCAGGCGGTGCGAGCGCAAGACGCGCCGCCGCCCGCCCCCTACAAACCCGAAGAGCTGGAGGCGCTCGTCGCGCCCATTGCGCTCTATCCCGATTCGGTGCTGGCGCAAGTGCTGATGGCATCGACTTACCCGCTGGAGATCGTGCACGCGGCCCGCTGGGTCAAGGAGCACCCGAAGGTGAAGGGCGACGACGCCGTAAAGGCCGTGCAGGACCAGCCGTGGGACACGAGCGTGAAATCGCTCGTCGCGTTCCCGCAGGCGCTCGAACCGATGAACGACAAACTCGACTGGACCCAGAAGCTCGGTGACGCGTTCCTCGCCCAGGAAAAGGATGTGCTCGCTGCGGTGCAGCGCCTGCGTGCACGCGCACAGGACTCGGGCAACCTGAAGAGCAACGAACAGCAAAAGGTCGTGGTCGAACAGCCGCCCGCGCAAGGCGGCCAGACCGTTGTGAAGATCGAGCCTGCCAATCCCGAGGTGATCTACGTGCCCGCGTACAACCCCACGGTCGTGTACGGCGCGTGGAGCTACCCGGCTTACCCGCCGTACGCCTGGCCACCCTCTCCCGCTTATTATCCGGGCGGCGCGCTGATGACCGGCTTCGCATGGGGCGTCGGGCTCGCCGCCGCGGGCGCGATCTTCAGCGACTGCAACTGGGGCGGCGGCGACGTCAACATCAACGTGGACAAGGCGCGAAACGTCAATCGCAATTTCGACAGCACGAAGGTCCAGGGAGGCAAGTGGCAGCACGATTCGAGCCATCGCCAGGGCGTTGCATACCGTGACAATGCTACGCGCGAGAAATTCGGCAACAACGTGGCGGGCGCCGACGGCCGCCGCGACTATCGCGGCCGCAACGGCCAGAACGGCCAGAACGGCGCCAGCGTGGCCGACCGCGCCGGCAACCGCGGCGGCGGCGCAGGCGGCCAGGGCCTGGGCAATGGAAACCGCGGGAATCAGGGCAATCGCGGCGGCGCGGGCAATAACGCGAGTGTCGGCAATCGCGCGAACATCGCCGACAACGGGGCGGCAGGTAATCGCGGGAACGTCGGCAATAACGGTGCCGGCGGCAATCGCGGGAACATCGGCAATAACGGTGCAGGCGGCAATCGCGGCGGCATGGGCAACAATGCCGGCGCGAGCAATCGCGTGAGCACCGGGGCAGGCGGCGGTGGCGGCAGCTACGGCGGCGGAGGCGGTCGTGATGGCGCCTTCCAGGGTGTAGGCAGCGGCGGCGCCACCCAGCGCGACGCGAGCCGCGGCCGCTCCAGCGTGCAGTCCTCAGGGTTCAATCGTCCGAGCGGCGGCGGCGGTATGCGCGGCGGTGCCGGCGGTCGTGGCGGCGGCAGACGCTAGGGAGAACGGCCATGAACAGACATGAGTTCCTCCGTCCGGCTGCATCGGCAGCAATCGCAGCGGCTATCGCCATCGCACTCCTCACGTTCGCGCCGCGGCCTTGCGCGGCTGCCGGGCAAAACACCTTCTCTACGCCCGACGCGGCGATGACCGCGTTCGGCGACGCCGTGGCCGGCAACGACGAGGCGGAACTTCGCACACTTTTTGGCGCAGATTTCCGCCAGCTCATACCACCGGTTGGCGCAGAGATCCGCGACAAATTCCTGAGTGAATGGAAGGCCTCACACACCATTCAGGATACCGATGCAACTCATGCGGTCATCGCCGTCGGCGACGACGGCTGGACCTTTCCGGTCCCACTCGTCAAAACCGCTCAGGGCTGGCACTTCGACACGCACGCCGGTGTCGAGGAAATACGCGTGCGCCGCATTGGCCGCAACGAGCTTGGCGTGATGCAGACGCTGCTCGCGATCTACGATGCGCAACGCGAATATGCGCAGACGTATCACGACGGCAGCAACATGCTGGTCTACGCCAGCAAGCTCGCGAGTTCGCCAGGCAAGCAGGACGGCCTGTACTGGCCGACCGGCCCCGACGCCACGCCGAGCCCGCTCGGCGTCGCATTCGCCACGGCAGGCGCGCGCAACGCCGAAAACGCGGGTTACTACGGCTACCACTACAAGCTGCTGACCTCACAGGGTCCGCACGCGCCGGGCGGCTCGTATAACTACATGGTCCACGACAAGCTGTTCGGCGGCTTTGGCGTCGTTGCGTGGCCGGTGCGGTACGGCGACACGGGTATCAAGACATTCATGGTGAGCCACGACGGCCAGGTCTACGAGCGCGATCTCGGCCCGGATGGCGCGGCGAAAGCCGAAGCGATGACGTCCTTCGATCCGGGCCCGGGCTGGTCGAAGGCTTCGCCTTGACGCGCAACACCGACGCAGCGCCGCTGCGTGTCAAGGCGCGTGCGCGGGTTCGGGGGCAGACGATCGCACCGGCGCGTCTTCGCCGAGCATGTAGAGCAATAGCGCGTCGCGATCGGGTCCGCTCATCGCCGCCGTCGATCGCATGAGCACGGCGCTCGCCCAGCAGATGTCGGCCATCGTGGCGCCAGGCCCGCCGTTCGTGACGCGCTCGAGCCGCGCCACGGATTGCGGATCGCCAGCGAGGGCCGCATTCACCGCGTCGTCCAGATGCCGCAACGCCCTCTCGTACGCCACGGGCGTGGGCAGCGTGAGCGGCGCGGCAAGCACGGAACGGATTACCACGCGATAAAGCAACGAGAAATATTCGGCCGTGTCGGCATCGCTCATGCTCCCGATCGAAATGTGCTCGGCAATGTCCTGCACGCTCGCCATGCCCTGGCAATCGCCGCGCGCCGCACGGCCCATGTACTTCGCGAGCAGCGTGAAGTATGCCATTCGATCTTGCGGCGTCAGGCGCGCAATGCCGCTGCGGATCAGGCGCTCGCGCGCCGCGTCGTCGCGCAGCCGCGATTCGAGGCCCGCCATGCCGCCGGGCACGGCGACCGCTACGGCCGGGTCCGCACGCAGCCGGTAGAACCAGGCTTCGACGATGCGCGCCTTGATCGTCTCCTGCTCCACGCCGGCCTCGCGCAAGGCAACCGCGCTCTGCGCGGACGTTGGCTCAGCGGGTGCGACAACGTAATCGAGCACCGCGAAGAGTCCCGCCGGCGTGTCCTCGTTGCGCGGCACGCTGCCAGACGCATCGTGGCCTGCCAACGCCAGCGCCGTGGTCAGCGCGAGCAACGCACAACGCAACGTCTTCATGAGATCCCGCGTGGCGCGCTCACTCCGTCGCACTGCCAACCGTTGCGTGGTCCGCGCGAATCGCGGCGGCAATGTCCGCGCTGATGGTGGCCAGTGCGCGATCGTGCGCGTCGACGAGCGCGCCATAGTCCTGGCTCGTCAACCGCTCGTGCGCCACCGTGTGCCCGAGCGTCAGAGCCTGATGACCGGGCGGGCGCACGACCCATTGCGCGTCGATCGTCACCGAGTCTCCCAGTACGCTGTCAATGCGCGTGATATCCACGCGAACGCGCCAGACCGGCGGGGTGGCCGCGCCTGCGTCGACGGTCGAAACGCGCGCCGTACCGAGCTGCTGCGCAAGGTCCGCGGCAACGACGCGCCCGATGTCCAGTTTGAGCGGCGTGGCCCAGCGCGCAAACTCGTTCAGCTCGATCGTGTTGTCCGGGTTGCGCGTGACGATTTGCGGCCGGTCCACCATGTCGGGCACGGTCACGGGACCGACGACGACATCGAGCGCAGCAGCGTTCGTTGGCACGTCGGGCGATGTGCCGGACGTCGCGGTGCTCGCTTCGTCGGCGCGCAGCGCATAGAACGTGGGCGACGGCGAGGAGCAGCCGGCGAGGCACGCCATCGCGGCGGCGAGAACGGTAAGCAAGGTCACGTTGCGGCGGTTCACTGCTTGCCTCCTGGTTTGCCCTGCACCACGGCCTCGGGATGGCGCTCGAGATAATCCGTGAGCATGCGCACGGACGCGGCGGTGCGGGCCAGTTCACGCATGGCGTCGCTCGTGTTCTGCTGGAGCTGGGAGTCGGGCTGCAAGGCGTCGGTGGCCGAGTTGAGCGTGGATTGTGCCGCCGAGAGCGTATCGTGCGCCTGCGGCACGACGTCGGTGCCAAGCTTCGCCATCACGTCGTTCGCGCTTTGCAGCGTGCGCTGCGCACTCGCGCCGATTGCGTCGAACGGAATGCCGTTTAGCTTCGCGAGCAGCCGCGTGAGCGAATCCTGCAGCGACTGCAACGTGCGCGGCACCGTCGGCATCTCTGCTGGAGTTCTCGACCAGTCGATTGTGGCCTTCGGCGCGTCCGGGAAGACGTCGAACGCGACGTAGAGCTGTCCCGTGAGCGGATTACCCGAGCGCAGCTGGAACCGGAAGCCGCTGGCAACCAGGAATTCGGCAAGCTGGCGCGGTTGCGACGTGAGGCGTCCGGTCGGCTTACCTTTCTCGAAGCGCGACGTAAAGCGCTCCGGATACAGGTTGATTTCAACAGGAATGCTGAACTGTCTCTTGACCGGATCGAAGCGCGTGTAGATACGTGTGACCTCGCCGATCACGACGCCGCGGAAATCGACGGGCGCGCCCACGGTCAGCCCGCGTACCGAATCGTAGAACGTCACGACGTAGGTGTCGACAATGCGGTCATGCTCCTTCATCGAGTCGGCGTGCGTGGCGTAAAGCTCGAACTTCGAGTCGGCGTCGGCCTCGGGCGATTCAGTGTCCGCGTCGGCGTCGGGCGTTTCGAACGCCACGCCGCCAATGAGCAGCGACACCACGGACTGCGTGTTGATCTGCACGCCGTCCGGGCTGAGCGAGACGTCGAGCCCGCTCGCGTGCCAGAAGCGCGTATCGCTGCGCACGAACCTGTCGTAGGGCGCGTTCACGAACACATGCAGCGTCACGCCCTTGCCGTTCGGGTCCATTTCATAGGAAGCGACCTGCCCGACCTGAAGACGGCGGAAAAACACGGGCGAGCCGACATCGAGCGAGCCCATGTTCACGCCGTGCAGCACGAATTCGCGCCCCGGAATGTCGCTCGGGATCACAGGCGGGACTTCGAGCCCCACGAAGTCGTGGCGCATTTTGCTGGAGTTGCCTTCATCCATGCCGACGAAAGAGCCCGAGAGCAGCGTGCCCAGGCCCGAAACCGTGCCGCCCGAAATACGCGGGCGCACGACCCAGAAGCGCGTGTTATCGACGAGCATGCTCGCCGCATCTTTCACAAGCTCGCCCGTCGCGATCACACGCTTGTGATCAGGCGAGAGCGTGACCGCCTTCACCACGCCGATATCGACGTCCTTGTATTTGATCTTCGTTTTGCCGGCTTCGAGGCCGTCGCCGGTCTTGAAGCTGATCGTGATGGTCGGCCCTTCCTCGATGACTGCCTTGGCGGCAAGCCAGCCGCCAATGAGCACCGCGACGATCGGCACGAGCCATACGACCTGCATGCGCCAGCGCGAGCCATGCACCGGCTTCGCCTCGGGCAGGTCCGGCAAGGAATTGTCGTTACCGGGCGCTGCCATTTTCGCGCTCCATCGCATCCCAGATGAGACGCGGGTCGAACATGTTCGCGGCGAACATCGTGAGGATCACGACGGCGCCGAAAGCGATCGCGGCGGGCCCCGCCTTGATCGTGGCGAGTGCGTTGAACTGCACCAGCGCGACGAGCATCGTGATGACGTAGATGTCGAGCATCGACCATCGGCCGACCAGCTCGATCAGCCGGTAGATGCGCGTGCGCTGCTCGGGCAGCCACGTCCAGCGGCGTTGCGTGGACCACGTCAGATACGAAAGCCCGAGAATCTTCAGCATGGGCACGGCGACGCTGGCAATGAACACGAGCAGCGCGAGCGGCCAGGAACCCGACACCCACAGATACACCACGCCGCTCATGATCGTGTCCTTCTGCGTGCCGAATAGCGAACTCGTATCCATGACGGGCAGCACGTTCGCAGGCACGTACAGCACGATCGCCGCGACCAGCAGCGCCCACGTGCGCGACAGGCTCGCGACCTTGCGCAGATGCAGCGCGCTGCCGCAGCGCGGGCACGTCGCCGCATGCGCGGCCGCCGGCATGCGCGCGAGCAGCCCGCACGCATGGCAGCGCGCGATGCCGCACGCGGCGCCCGTGAGCGGGCCTGCAGCGTGCTTGCCTCGCGCTCTGGCCTCCTCGCCAGACGCGAAGTTCGTTGCCACGTTTGGCGCGTCGGCCACCTTAACCGCGCTGGCCGGCTGCTTCGCGCGCGCCACGCGCGACCAGAACTGGCGCGCGTCGAACGCCGCGCTCGCGCCCGCGAGCACCAGCATCAACGCGCCAAACGACCACAATGCAACGCCCGTCACGACCGTTGCGATATGGGACAGCTTCACGAGCGCGACCAGCAGACCGAGTATCAGCACCTCGGTCATGCCCCAGGGCCGTGCGGTGTACATCAGGCGAAACAGGAGGGGCGCCTGCCAGGGCGCGCGGTTGATCGCAAGCGGCACGAGGAGGGCGAGCAGGCACGCGACCTGCATGCCCGGCATGAGGATCGTCGTGGCGAATACCAGCGCCGCGATGGGCCACATGCCGTCGACATAGAGAATCTCGACCGAATGCCACAGCGTCGTGCGTACGAGATTGCCGTTCACCGAGAGCCCGACGATCGGATACAAATTGGAAATGACGAACAGCACGAGCGCGCCCAACGCGAACGCGAGCGCACGCCCGAGGCTTTCCGGAAGATCCCGCTCCAGTTCGGCGTTGCAGCGCAGGCAGCGCAGCGTGCCACCGGGCGGGCAAGGCGCACCGCGCTGCATGAGATCGCAGTCGTGGCAAACAAGAAGCTCTGCGCGGTTCATTGCGGGGCCTCCCTGGATCCGGTCGTGGCGTGGTCGCTGCATCGTCGCTGTACCGATTCGGCATGCCGGGCATCAGCCTGGCGGCGGCACGCCAAGCACCGCATGGACCGCGCCTATGAGCGCGGAGTCGTCGAACGGCTTGCGCAGGTACGCAACCGCGCCGGCCGCCTGGGCCTGCTCGCGCACGCGCGCATCGTCATGCGCCGTAATGACGATGCACTGGATACCGGTGCCGCCCAGGCGGCGCTGCACCTCGATACCGTTGATGCCCGGCATCTGGATGTCGAGGACCACGCACGTCGGCGCGTGAGGCGCCGCAGCCGCCAGCGCGTCGAGAAAGGCCTCGCCGCTGGTGTACACGTCGGAGTCGATGCCGACCGACTTCAACAGGCGCTGGATCGCTCGCCCGACCGACTCCTCGTCGTCGACGACGGCCACGGATCGTGTCACGTTGTTCATATGACTTCGCGTTCGGTTACCGATGAGGACAGCCAGACCAGCGCCGCCGTGCGCGCCGACCGGCATCCTGAGTGCAAGCGGCTGCCCCATGCGCGGCTACTTGTGTTGTGCAGGCTTGACGGATACGGCGAACGCTTCCGTATACACTGCCTCGACCTGATCGCCGACCTGCACGCTTGCAAGCTGTTGGGGATCCTCGACCCGCAGGTCCATCGTCCCGCCTTCGGGTCCCATCAAGGTGACAGTTTGCGTTTTGGCGTCGACGGCCACGACATTCGCCGTGACCTTCACCTCACGCCCGACCATGCCGCCGGGCTTCTCGCCGGCAGCCGCGCGCGCGACCTTCGGCGTTTCCTGTACCGAGGTCTCGCCGTCGCCTCCCTTCTTCAGGCTCAGCGTGAGGGATTCCTTATAGGTCATCGTCACGACATCGCCGACCTTTAGTTGGTCGAAGTTTCTGACTTCCGGTCCCAGTTCGGCTTCCACCATCTTGCCGTCGTGACGCTTGAGCGTGACGGTGCGGGTATCGGCGTCGATCTTCGCAATGGTCGCCGTCACCTTGTGCATGCCGGTGACGGTTGCCTTGCCCGGCTCGTGCGTCACGTTTGCCGTCGTCTGGCCCTGGGCCGCGGCCAGCTGCGCCGCGGCAACGAAGGCTGCCGAAACAACCCACTTGAGGTACGACATCGCGACCTCCTGTTACAGATCGAGCTTCGTCACCTTGGTGCCGGCGACCGACGCATCGGCCATGATGCCCGTATTGGTCATCACGATCGCCTGGACTGGCGCTGTTGCGGTTCTCGTGTCGATCTGCCCATTCGCACCGACCTTGACGAGCGCAACGGCAACGTCACCGCCAACCGACCAGCCCTTCGAGTTGCGGAACTTGTCGAGCGAGTCCTGGGTCATGAAGAGAAAGATCACGGCGGTCGACTGCACCCCTGCCTGCAAACCGAACGAAGCGGCGGCCGTGCTGTAGTACCCGACCGTCGATCCGCCTACGCGCAACGCACCCTGGCCATATGACCCGCCAATAATGAACGCTGCCTTCCCGACCGAAGGAAACACCAGCACGCCTTGCGACTTGGAAACGAGTTCCTGCGAGCCCGGGACAGTCGAGAACAGCCGGGACATCGTGCCGTCCACGGCCGCATCGATCTCCTGGCGTTTCGCCGCGTCGGTCGCGCCGCTCGTCCCACTGCTCGTCGTCGTGCTGCAACCCGCAACGGTCAGCCCAGCCGCGGCCGCCGCCGTAAGCACAAAAATCCGTCGCTTCATTGTTGTCCTCCATTGAGTTTAGACAGCCCGGACACGGCACTCACGCATGCGGATCGAACGTCACGCGGGAATGAGACGTTGCTCGCACATCGTTGCTAAGCGTTGCTCGTCGTTGACTTACATAGTCTCAGACGCGGCGCACAAGACAAATCGGACCTTGGTCTTACGCTGCCCCGAGCCACAGCGCGCACCGCGCTACTGCACGGTGTAGCCGCGCCCTTGCATGCACGCGGCAAAGGCACGGTTGAACGTGTCGATTGCGCCCTGCTGCTGTTGCTGGGCGTTCGCCTGCTGAGCACGACGGTCCTGCCGCGCGCGCGCGCCGCCCACCATCGTTCCGGCCGTAGCGCCTACTGCCGCACCCCTGCCCGCGTCGCCCGTAATCGCGCCGATCACCGCGCCGCCCGCCGCGCCGCGCGCCGCGCCCTGGACACGTTGGCCGCCGCCCACGGCCGGGCCCGAAGGCGGCGGTGGCGTCGACGCAACCTGCTTCGGGTCGATACCCGTGTTGCTTTTCGCCCACGAGTAGCACGCCGATTCGTCCGCATGCTGTTGCTGCGCGCTCTGCCCTTTCGCCGGATAGGCAATAGGCGTTGTTGCCTGCGCGGCACTCATCAAGAGCAGTATGGCGGCGCACAGGGCGCCAGTCCGACCATTTATATAGGTATCCATATCAACTCCTTGAGCGCGTGCGAGAGCGCGCCGATGACGCCTGCTGCTATCGGCGGGAGGTTGGGAAGCGACAGTCGTGCTGGCGGCACGACGCCCGAATGCGGGGCAAACACCGCGCCGCACGACCGGCGCAGTGTTCTGTTCAATGATGTGGGAGCGGCACAGCGAAGGCAATCAGACCATGGTCCTACCGTCACTCACTGCGGCTGGCAGGCGCCATGACGCGCCTGCCGACGCACCGGCCGGAACGGCCATGCGGTGCGGCGGGCGCAGAAGAAGGGCTGTGGCAGATGCTGCGGGAGATCAGAACTTGTGGCGGATGCCGAGGCTCACCATGATTTGCGAACTCGAGCTGCCGTTCAGCCCATAGTCCGCTACGGAAGCGACCGCCGTGGTCAGGATGGAGCCCGTTGCCGTCGGCACACGCTGCGTGCCGTTGGCGTGCTGCCACGCACCGACGAGGTACAGATCGGTACGCTTGGAGAGGTTGTAATCGCCACCCAGCGAGAGCTGGTTATAGGTCGCCGAGGTATCGCCCGCGCTGTGAGTCCACGTATAACCGATACCGACCAGGGACGCCGGTGTGATCGCATAGTTCACGAAGCCGGCGGCAACGTTGTAGCGCTGGTTCGATGGGAAAAGCGATTGCGCATCGGCCTTGTATTGCGCGTTGCTATACCGGCCGCCGAACGTCCACGGTCCGGCCACGTACTGCAGGGCAACGGAACCAATGCCGACCCACTTGGCGGTTTCATAAGCGAGGTTCTGGTAACCGCCGTCGAAGGTGCCGTCCGAAGTGCTGGTCCAGCCGGTGCGAGGAATCGTGGAGTTGGCGTTAGTCATACGGACGTAGCCCGCCGCGACGCTGAACGCGCCAGTCACATAGCTCGCCGCCGCCGACCAGGTCTGCTGCGAACCGGTCGCGCCCGCGACGCCGCCGAACGCATACATGCCTTCGACCTGGAAGCCCGCGAATTGCGGCGAGAGATACTTGATCGCATTGTTCGTACGAGAGCTGTTGTCGTTGTTGTCGACGTCGCCCGGCGTGGTGAAGGTGCTGCCCCAGTAATTGTCTGCGGTAAGCGGCTGGACCATGTCGACGACCGGGTCGTACTGGCGACCCAGTGTCAGCGTGCCGTACTGCTGGTGCGTCAATCCTACGAAGGCTTGACGGCCAAATAGCAAGGTATTGCCGTTGTAGCTGCCCATCTTGCCGCTATTGATGTCGAATCCGCTTTCGAGCTGGAAGATCGCTTTCAGGCCGCCGCCCAGATCCTCCGTTCCCTTCAGCCCCCAGCGGGACCCTTGCAGATTGCCACCTTGCATCCGATACAGGTTATTGCCCTGAGCGTCGGCGTTGTGGACGAACTGAAAGGCTTCGTCGATCACGCCATACAGGGTGACGCTGCTTTGCGCTTGAGCAACCGGCGCCAACATGGAAAGCGGAACAGGAAGCAACATAAGCGCAAGCTTTTTCATGTTTGCACCTCCTTCACGCACCGGGGTAATCGGTATTCCTATATTAGTCGCTTGCTTCGGTGTGAAATTGGTTCCGTTGTCGGCGCAAGACACCCGATGCGGCACTGATGACGGCCGGCGCTCTGTAACCGCAGCTTAAATAAAGCGTTGAAATCGGCATGTTTGCAAATCCAGTGATGCCCTTCCATTACCGCGCCGACATCCGTTGCGCACAAACAATCAGGAGTCCATACACGAGGCCTGCTGCCAGGCTCGTACAACCGCTATACCAGACGAGACCAGGCGTCCACCCCTTCCCAGCCACCGCCAGCCACAGTGCAACGAACAACTCGCACCATCCGGCACAGCGCAAAACGCGGGAGACCGTGGCGCGCCGGAGCAGGAACGAGCGCGCCTCGAAACGCTCAGATCGACTTGACCTCGCCGCCGTCCATCCTCAGCGTGGTGCCGGTCATCCAGTGCGCGCCGGGCGATACGATGAACGCCATCAGCTCGGCAATTTCCTCGGGGGTGCCGTAGCGCGCAATACCTGCTTCGGCCGGGAATTTCGCCGTGGCTTCCTCGACGCTCATATCATGCAGCGGCGCCCAGTGCTCCAGATACGACTGGCGGCGACCCGTCATCACGGGGCCGGGCAGCACGCTGTTGACCTGCACGCCGTCCGCGATACCGCGGTCCGAAAAGGCCTTCGCTAGCGCGACGATCGCTGCGTTGATCGTGCCCACGGCCGCATAGGGCGCCTTCGGAAACACGGCCGAATTGCCCGACATCAGCACGACCGCGCCCGAGCTGGCCTTCAGCGCCGGCCACGCTTCGATCGTCAAACGTCGCGCACCGTGCAGTTTGAGCGCGAGACCGCGCTCCCATTGCTCGTCGGTCATTTCGAACAGATCGATCTGCGGCACTGCGCCCGCAATGTTGAGCAGAGCGTCGATACGACCGTACGCCGCGAGCGTTTGCTCCACCACATGCCGCTCGGCATCGGCGAGCGAGAGATCGATGTCGATGACTAGCGCCTCTGCGCCCGCATCCCTCACCTGCGCGGCGGTCTCTTCGAGCTGCTCGCGGTTGCGCGCCACCACGGCTATAGCGTCGAAGTCACGTGCCAGCCTCACGGCCGTCGAACGGCCAATGCCCTGGCTTGCGCCCGTTACGATTGCGACTTTGCCGACCACCTTCCCGCTCCTCATTCGATCAGTATTGCCAACCATCATGCGAGAAATTCCGCAATCGCTGTGGCGATCTCGTCGGCGTGCGTTTCCAGCGCGAAGTGGCCGGTATCGAAAAAGCGCACCACGGCTTGCGGCAAATCACGCTTGAATGCCTCTGCACCCGCGGGCAGGAAGAACGGATCGTTCTTGCCCCACACGGCGAGAAAGGGCGGACGATGCGTGCGGAAATACGCCTGAAACGCGGGGTAGAGCGCAACGTTGTTCCGATAGTCGCGGAACAGGTCGAGCTGGATCTCGTGCGCGCCGGGGCGGTTCATATAGTAGTCGTCGAGCGAATAGCCGTCCGGCGACACCGCCGACGCATCGGGTACGCCGTGCGTGTATTGCCAGATCGTCGCTTCGCGCGCGAGCAGCGCGCGCAGCGCGTCGCGGTTGGCAGGCGACGGGTCCTGCCAGTAGGCGCGAATCGGATTCCAGCCGTCGCTCAGGCCTTCCTCGTACGCGTTGCCGTTTTGCGAAATGATCGCCGTGATGCGCTCGGGATGCGCGAGCGCGAGGCGAAAGCCCGTGGGCGCGCCGTAGTCGAACACGTACACCGCGAACCGGTCGAAGCCGATGCGCTCGGTGAAGCGCTCCATCACATTCGCGATGTTCTCGAACGTGTACGCGAATTGGCCCCGGTCGGGCAAGTCCGATTGACCGAAGCCCGGCAGATCCGGCGCGACGATATGAAAGCGGTCGGCGAGCTTCGGAATGAGGTCGCGGAACATGTGACCGGAACTCGGAAAGCCGTGCAATAGCAGGAGCTTCGGCGCATCGACGCGCCCGGCTTCCCGGTAGAACACGTTGAAGCCGTCGACATCGGCGCGGCGGTAGGTAATGGCAGTCATGGGTTGCTCCAGAGGTGAACGGAAAACCGCGCGTTTAGCGCGAAGAGACGGACCGAACGGCTTCGGCGATAACCTCGGCCTACGGCATCGGGCGCCGTGACGCTCGGCGTGTGATCGACTTCATGGGCGCGCATCTGGGCGTTCATCCGGCTTGCCATGAAGCGCTGCGTGTCGGGGTCGACCATGCGGTCCTCGCCCGCGACGAGAAACCAGGCCGGCCGGTCTCTCCATAGCGGCCGCGCCACCGCTTCGCCAATACACGCCGCCGCAATCGGGCGCTGGATCGCGGCAAGCGCAGCTGCCTCCTGCGCAGTGGCGTGCTGCGCGAACGCGTTCGCAAACGCCTCCTGCGGCAGCCAGATCCAGCCGTGCCGGTCGGGCGCGAGTCGCGGCGCCTGCGGGTGCGCCTTCCCGCGATAGAACACGTCGGCCACGGTTTCGCCTTCGTCGGGCGCGAGCGCCGCCACGTACACCAGCGCTGCGACATTCGCGGCGCGCGTCGCGCCGATCACGGCCCCCGCGTACGCGTGACCGGCCAGCACGACTGGCCCCTCGACCCGTTCGAGCGTGCGCTCGAGTGCCGCCACATCGTCCCCCAGCGAAGCGAGCGGAAGCGGGGCTGCCACTGCCTCGATGCCCAGCCGGTTTAGCCGCTCGATCACCTTGCTCCAGCTCGAGCCATCCGCCCATGCGCCGTGCGCCAGCACGACGCTCGTTTTACCGTGAGACATGCTCCGCTCCTTGTGTAACCGTTTTGATGATGTTTTAGAGGTTACTTACCAGAGGCGTAACTTGTCAAGGACGTTTTTGATGGTTACACTGAATGCACCCTGATTCCCCTTTTGTGGCAAGAAAATGGACTACCGTCCAATCCCTGCGATATTCGTGGCCGACGCGCCGGGGCTCGACTTCCTGAACTCGGTTGCAACACCGGTGGACGTGCCCATCGACTGGATCGCCGACGGCGAAGGTTTGCTGTCCTGGCTCGAACAGGCGGGCATGGTCCCTGCGCCGGCGCTTGCCGCCATGCCCGCGCAGTTCACCACGGCCGAGTTCGACACCGTCGCGGGCGAGGCGCGCGCGCTACGCGAATGGTTCAGGCGCTTCGTGCGGGAAAGAAAAGGCCGGCCGCTCGCCAGCGCCGATTTGGGCGAACTCGCGCCGCTCAATGATTTGCTTGCGCGCGACGACCGGTATGGCGAAGTCGTTGCGGCCGGCGTTGAAGGCGCAGCGGTGTTCGAATACCGCGTGAATCGCCGCTGGAAAACGCCGGATTCGCTCTTGATGCCAATAGCCGAGGCGCTCGCGAAACTCGTCTGCGAGCAAGATTTCACGCACGTGAAAGCCTGCGAAGGCCCGAAATGCACGCTGCTCTTCGCCGATCACACACGCGGGCACGCGCGCCGCTGGTGCAGCATGGCGATCTGCGGGAATCGCGCGAAAGTTGCCGCGCACCGCAAACGGCTCAAGGAGCGCGAAGGCGCTTAGGGCCGATTCACGCTAACAACAGGTGTGGGCCCCAGGCGCGAGCCTTGCGGGATCTGGCGGACCTACCGGAATGGGAGAGGAACGATGACCGCCAGCACCCCAAAGCCCCATGAAAATGGCGCCAGCAAAGCCAACGAAAACCAGCAGCAGAAACACACCGAGCACAGCGACGACAAGCGCAGCGCCATGCCCGAGCGCGATGACAAGTCGCGCAAGCAGTCGCCCGCCGACCGCCCCGGCAAGCAGTCCGGCGAAGGGGAGCCTTCGGTGGGTTGATTTCGTTGTCTGCACAGCGAAAGAGGCTCGCATCGCGCAAGCCTCTCTCGCATTCCTGCCTCGCATACTTCGTATACCTTATCGAATCACGTCAGTCACGATCCGGCGCGCCGAGCGGAAAGAGCGGACGATACGGCCGCGCCTCGTTCACGGCCCGCGCGTATGAAGGCCGCGCGAGCAGGCGCTCGCGATAGGCGCGCAGTACGGGATAAGTCGGGGCAATGCGATGCGTCCAGTCCGCATAGAAAAGCGACGAAGACGCGGCGCAGTCCGCCATCGTATAGACCTCGCCCGCTGCCCACGTTTTGCCCGCGAGGTGGCCTTCGAGCCATGTGTAAGCGAGCTCGAGCTTTTCCTCCGCGAAGGCGCGCCCTTCGTCGCGCCTGGCCGGGTCGCCGGTCAACGCGCCGTCCACGGCGCGTTGACCGGGCGTCATGACATGCAGGTCGAAGAAGCGGTCGAGAAAGCGCACGTCGAGCGCGGTCATGGGATCGGCGGGCAGCAGGCGCACCGGCCCGGGATGCGCGAGCTGCAGGTATTCGATGATGATGCTTGTTTCCACCACGTTGCGCTCGCCGTCGACGAGCACCGGGAACTTGCGTAGCGGCCAGCGTTGCAGCCACTGCGCCGTATGCTCGGGCGAATCCGGACCGATGCCGCGGAACTCGAAAGGCGTGTTGTTCTCATACAGCGCAATGAGCACTTTCTGCGTGTACGAGGAAAACGGATGACCATATAGCGCGAGCGACATCGTTGAGTCTCCTGGTTCGAGCCGGGGGCAAGTCGTTGAACCATGCACCGGCTGCATGCGGATTGCAAGCGTTGCCAAGGAACTGCAGCGGCGCATGTTCGGGGAACTGTACATGGCCGCGGCCACATGCATGACGTATCGTGGACCGGCGCGGCTCCCTCTTTTCCTTTCGATATGCTCGACATCCTCGGAAAAGCATCGTCCATCAACGTTCGCAAGGTGCTCTGGACCTGTGTCGAATTGAACCTTCCCTTCGAGCGTGAGGATGGACTGGCAGGCAACCGACCTGAACCGTTCGTGGAGCTACGCATTTCTCGGCGTGGCCAGAGCGTCGCCGGCTCACCAGGCAACGAGCGAAATTACGCTTTCCATCGAGAACTGGACCCGGCATATGCGTATTCTCGTCGCTTGCCTGCAACCGCGCGTCGTGGGCACTCAGGCAGCGAAGTCAGTCGATGTCGACAGATCCTTCCACGTCTGCGTTTCCTGCGTCACGTAAGCGTTTTTCGCAGCGATGGCAGCGAGCGTGTCCGTGCCGAGCGGAAGGCGCAACGGCGGGTTCGACGCGTCGACGAGCGTGATCAACGCGGCGGCCAGCTTCGTCGGGTCGCCGGGCTGGTTGTGATTCATTTGCACGGCCTTGCGTCGAACTGCACCCGAGGTTTCGTCGTAGTCATCGATCACGTCCGGCGCGACGACCAGCGAGGAGGCATCCAGAAAGTCGGTACGGAAATAGCCCGGCTCAACAACGGTTGCGTGAATGCCTAGCGGCTTCAACTCCGCATGCAACGCTTCCGTAATGCCTTCGACGGCGAACTTCGTCGACGAGTACACGCCAAATCCGGCCGCGGCGCGATAGCCGCCAATCGATGAAATATTGATCACGTGACCCGAGCGGTTTGCGCGCATCGTCGGCAACACAGCACGCGTGACGTTCAGCAGGCCGAATACATTCGTGTCGTACATGCGGCGCACGTCCTTGTCGGCGGATTCTTCCACTGCGCCCAGCAGACCGAAGCCGGCGTTGTTGACCAGCACGTCGACGCGGCCGAATCTTTCAACCGCCGCCTGCACTGCCGCCTTTGCCTGCGCCTCGTCGGTGACGTCCAGCGCAACCGGCAGCAACGCAGCCGGCTCTCCAAGACGCTCGACGATGGCCCGGACGTTACGTCCGGCGGCCACGACCGCGTTGCCGTCCGCGAGCGCCGCTTCGGCAATCAATGCGCCAATGCCACGCGACGCGCCAGTGATGAACCATACGCGCTTGAAGCCAGCTTGTTGGGCGTCAGCCATGATGTCTCTCCTACGTGTGTGATGAGGTGATGCCATGGTAGGCGCGGCGATTGACACAAACTAGCCGTATATTACTGGCGTGATAATCAACGCTTATTTGCGAATTGGGGCGCCCCGGAAATGAACGAGATTCGTGCGATCACCACGTTCGTGCGCGCCGCGGCGCTCGGAAGCCTGCGTGGCGCGGCAGTCGATCAAGGCATCTCGCCGCAGGCCGCGAGCCATGCGGTGATGCAACTGGAGAAGGAGCTGGGCGTGCGGCTCTTTCACCGGACCACGCGCAAGCTGAGCCTGACAGAAGAAGGCCGACGGCTTCTCGAGAGTGTGGAGCCGGCGCTCGCCATTCTGTCGTCTGCGCTCGACGAGGCGCGGCGCTCGAAAGAAGACGTGGCCGGCATGCTGCGCGTTAGCGCGCCGCGCGCATTCGGGCTCCCGGTCCTGTGGCCCTACTTCGAGGAATTCCAGCGGCTTTATCAGAACGTGCAACTCGAAGTGCAACTCGACGATCAGTTCACGGATCTCGTAACCGACCGCTCCGATGTGGGATTTCGCGGTGGACCGCCGCCTTCGGGCGGCTCGATTGCCCGCCGGCTGGTGCCGATTCAGCTGATCGTGTGCGCATCGCCGGAATATATCGAGCGCAACGGCGCGCCGCAGACCATTGAAGAGCTCGCTCAACATCGCTGCACCGGGTACCGGCGTGCCAACACGGGCAAGCTCGCGCAGTGGCAGTTCCGTCTCGGCGACGAGATCGTCTATCGCGACGTGCCCGCTGCCATCTGCGTGAATGACACAGAACTGGAAACGCAGGCTGTGCTTTCGGGTCTCGGCATCGGGCAGTTGGGCAGCTTCAATGCCACGACGCATATCCGAAGCGGACGACTCATTCCGTTATTGATGCAGCACGTCACCGAATACGGCACGATCTATATCTACTACAAGCATCGAACCGAACAGTCCCTGCGCGTGAGGACGTTCATCGACTTCATGGCTGAGCGCGTGGCCGGCAACCGAAACTTTTTCCTCGATCCGTCCGAGCTCCGCGCGGGGTAGCATTCGCGCGCAAACGCCAGGCCGTGCACAATACCGTCATGCAAGCCCAAGACCTCGAACGCCTTGTCACCCTCACCATGCCCTTCGGCAAATACAAGGGCCGACTCATTGCCGACCTGCCCGGGCATTACCTCAACTGGTTCGCCCGCGAAGGGTTCCCGCCGGGCGAGATCGGCCGGCTGCTCGCGCTGATGCACGAGATGGACCATAACGGCCTGAAGGGCTTGCTCGAGCCGCTGCGCAAGCGCGGCTAGCGCCAAACCGGCACCCGGTGGACAATGCCCGTGCGAATCTCTTGCGAGGCTGCCCAGCATGGCGAAATTTCAGCCCGATGGATGGCATACCGTCACGCCCCGAATCGTCGTACGGGACGCGGAGAACCTGATCACCTTCATCAAGACGGTGTTTCAGGCACAGGGCGCATTCCGCCACGGGCTGCCAGCCGAAATCAGGATCGGCGATTCCGTCGTGATGGTTAGCGGCTCAGACGGTCTTCGCGATCCGATGCCGGCATTCCTGTATGTCTACGTTCAGGACACCGATTCGACCTACCAGCGAGCGATTGCGGCGAATGCGATCTCGCTCGAGGTACCGGCCGACCTGCCATACGGCGACAGGCGCGCAATGGTCAGAGATCCGTGGGGAAACACCTGGCAGATCGCCACCCATCAGCGCGACCTCTCGGTTGCCGAGATCCGTTCAAGGATGGCCAGCGAAGGTTAGGCCGATATGCGCGCCTGCCATGAGCCGCCGGTCGAACCCATGCCATTCGCTTACGCGAATGGGGGTTGCAGGACAATTGCATCGTCGCGTTCAGGGCCGGTGGTGACCATCGCCGCGGGAACGCCGACTTCGTCCTGGATCGCTTCGATCAGCGCCGCTGCCCGAGGCGGCAGGTCGCCATATGAGCGGACGCCGCGGGTCGAACCGGCCCAGCCATCGAAGCGCCTGAGAACCGGCTGCAGACGCTGCTGCTCGGCGTTCGTGGATGGCATGTAGTCGATGCGCGCCCCATCGAGCATATAGCCCACACAGAGCTGCACCGACTCGAAGCCATCGAGCACATCGAGCTTGGTCAGCGCGAGCTGGTTGATGCCCGCGACTTTGCAGCTTTGACGCAGTTGCACGGTGTCCAGCCAACCGCAGCGGCGCGGGCGACCGGTGTTGACCCCGTACTCGCCGCCGCGCTGCCGGAGCACGTCGCCGAGCGCTCCGTCCAGTTCCGACGTGAACGGGCCTTCGCCAACACGCGTTGCATAGACCTTGCTGACGCCAAGCACCCGCCCCAGTTGCGACGGGGCAATGCCGGCGCCGCTGGCCGCGCCGGCGGCGATGGTGCTCGACGACGTCACGTAGGGGTAGCTGCCCCAATCCACGTCGAGCATGACCGCTTGCGAGCCTTCGAATACCACGCGTTTGCCCGACGCATGGGCCTGGTCGAGCTGTTCCCAGACGCGGCCCACGAACGGCAGGATTCGCGGCGCCATGGCAAGCAGGCCGCTCAACATCGGGTCGCGCGGGAATGGCTCCTGGCCCGAACCGCGCAGCCAGGCGTTATGGTGCTCGAGCAAAGCGTCGAGCTTCTGGGCCAGCAGATCCGGTTCGGCCAGGTCGCACACGCGCAGGCCGCGCCGTCCAACCTTGTCCTCGTAGGCCGGACCAATGCCGCGCAAGGTGGTGCCGAGCGGCTTCGCGCGCATCCGTTCCTGGGCAGCGTCGATCGCGCGATGCACCGGCAGAACCAGCGTGGCCGTCTCGGCGATCTGCAGCACCTCCGGCGTGACGCGGATGCCCATCGCCGCCATACGGTCGATCTCCGCGAGCAGCGCCTCCGGATCGAGCGCGACACCATTGCCGATCAGGCCAAGCTTCCCGCGCACGACGCCGCTGGGAAGCAGCGCCAGTTTGTAGGTTCTGCCGTCCACTACCAGCGTGTGCCCGGCGTTGTGCCCACCGTTGTAACGGACGACGATATCCGCCTTCTCCGCGAGCCAATCCACGATCCGGCCCTTTCCCTCATCGCCCCACTGCGCGCCGACCACGACGACATTCGACATGCGAGATTTCTCCTGGTGAGTTAATCGAACAGATCCAGCACCGGAACTGCTGTAAAGGGGCTCAATATAGGGCTACGCTGCTGCCACGAAAAGCGATGTAAACTCACCGAACTTGTCAGGAAAAGTCACATAGGAATCGAGTTGATGTCTCGTCGTCTGCCGCCGTTGAACGCCCTGCGCGTATTCGAAGCCGCCGCCAGGGCGGAGAGCTTTTCCATGGCGGCCGAGGAGCTTTGCGTGACGCACGGGGCCGTTAGCCGACAAGTTCGGCAATTGGAGGACTGGCTTGGACTCGACCTGTTTGAGCGTCGCGGCCGAAGGGTCGTATTGACCGCGTCGGGGCGCGCTTACCTGGCCGAGGTATCGGCGGCGCTGGACCGCATCGCGCTGGCGACCAGTGAGCAACTTCGGGCCACGCGCGCGCAGATCGTGAGGGTCAACGCGCCAACGACGTTCGCGTTGCGCTGGCTATTGCCGCAGCTTTCCAGCTTCCAGCTGACCAATCCGGCGGTGGAGGTCCGGCTGACGACTTCGGACGAGCCAATCGAAAAGCTCGGCGACGAGTGCGATGTGGCGATTCGCGGCAGCGAGCAGAAGTCAGCAGGGTATGCGGTCAAGGAGTTTTTATCGGAAGTCCGACTACCGGTGTGCTCACCCAAGGTGCTGGAATCTCACCCGATACGCAGTGTTTCGGACCTGGCGCACCACACCCTGCTTCACACGGCGACCTATCCCGGCCTTTGGGCGGAATGGCTTGCGGCGAGCGGTAACCCAGGGCTTGCCGCTCGCCATTCCCGGCAACTGGATCACTTTTATTTGACCCTGCAAGCCGCCATTGATGGTCTTGGGATTGCAATGGGTCCTACCGCGCTTGTCGCGCTCGACGTCAAAGAGGGCCGTCTCGTGTTTCCGTTCGATGGTCCCGCCTTACCGGCATGGCGCTACTGCAGCTATGTCCGCGAAGCACGCCTCGACGATCCTGCTATCGATACCTTTCTGACGTGGTTGCGCGAACTCGGCCATCGCTTTTCACATCATGCGTAGCGCTGGATTGGCGCATCGCATGTTCCCGCGCTCGCTGGTTGACAGCCAGGATTCGATGCTTTAAAAAGTAAAGCATGAAAATTCCACGACCAGGACAACCCGTTCGCGGCTCGACAACCGGACGGCCGATCATGGTCGTGCTGGACCTGCTCGGGCGGCGTACCGCACTGCGGATACTGTGGGAACTCCGCGGCGAGGCGTTGACGTTTCGCGCGCTCCAGGAAGCCTGCGACACCAATGCCCGCTTGCTCAATACGCGGCTCGCGGAATTGAGGGCGTCCGGTCTCGTCGAGCACGGCGACGGCGGTTATCGGATGACCGCCGAAGGCAGGAAGCTCGAGGCCGCATTGCAGCCGCTGCTGGCCTGGGCGCGTCAGTGGGCCGAGCGCGATCCGGAAGGGTTTGAAGCCGCTGATCCCGATTACGCACACCGCGAGGCGTAATTCGCGGTTTCTAATGCAACGGACGGCTCGAATCATTCGAAGGCTTGGCCGTTGGCATCGTTTCGAGCAAGTTCCGGTACGCCTTGGCGCCACATGCGAGCCACGTTCCGGACGACCCAGGGAGTTGAACGATGTTGCACAACGTGAACCATCTCCGCTGGAAGATTGTGGCATTGCTCGTTGCGCCACTGACGTTCGTGATGACGCTCGACCGCACGGCCATGGCTGTCGCAGCCCCGACGATCCAGAACGAACTGGGCCTGTCGATCGTCGAGATGTCGATGATTCTCACGATCTACTTCTGGGCCTATGCAATCGGGCAGATACCGGCCGGCCGCGCTGCCGAACGCTTCGGGTCGCGCAAGGTGCTGTTCGGCACGAGTGCGCTCTGGTCGCTCATGATGCTCGCCACGCCCTTGGGCACCTCGTTCGCGTGGCTCTTCGGGTGCCGACTCGTGCTGGGCGGGGCGCAGTCGGCGGACTGGTCGAGCAGTGTCGTCGCACTCAAGCGCTGGGTTCCGGCCAGCGAGCGCGCAAAAGGCAACGCGCTGCTGCTCGCAGGACTCTATCTTGGCCCGATCATTTCGGCGCCGCTTACGGCGTGGACCATCGCGCGGTTCGGCTGGCATACCGTTTTCTACGGATTCGGCGTACTGGGCCTGCTGCTCGGCGCGATCTGGTGGTTCGGCTACCGCGACACGCCGGCGGCACATCCGCTCATCACGAAGGCAGAGGTCGAGTACATTGCGGCCGGCCAGCCACCCGAGCGCGCGGCGGCCAGGGGTGCGCTCAGGCGCTGTCTGAGGCAGTGGCGCTTCTGGGTCTTCGGTGTCCAGTACTTCCTGCTGGTGCTGATCCAGAGCTTCTATACGACGTGGCTGCCAACGTACCTCATGCGCGCGCGCGGGCTCTCGCTCAAGGCGATGGGTCTGTACGCATCGTTGCCCTGGGTTGCCGTGTTTGTGGCGGTATTCGTCGCGGGGGCGTTCAGCGACTGGCTGCTTCGAAAGACAGGCTCGATCTATCGGGCGCGCACGCCCGTTGCGATGACTGGATTCCTCGTGAGCGCGCTCGCATTAACGGCGGCCTCGCGAGCGGATTCGATTGCGATGGTCATCGGTTTGCTGTGCCTGTCCTTTGCCGCGGTGGGATTCGTGCAGGTGGTCGTGTGGTCTGCCACGCAGGATCTCGGGCGCGCGTTTGCCGGTGTCATGTCGGGCTGGACGAACGTGTGGGGGGCCCTCTCGAACGTCGCGGGTCCCATGACGCTGGCTTTGGTCGTCAAGGTCACGCATAGCTGGGGAAGCGGCATGATCGTGATCGGCGCGGCGGCCGCCTGCGGTGCGCTGCTATGGCTGTTCGTGCACCCCGAGCGCCCCTTGCTCGGTGACGAGGCGGCCGGACCGCCGGCGCCCGTGGAAACGGGCGCGGCAACAGAGTCAGCCGGGAACGCAGGGGTTTCGCGCAATGACGCGCGCGAGACCGATGCCGATGCCGGACAGGTGTCCGAGCAGGACGGCTGAAACCATACGTCGTTGTCTTCGCGAAGCCGCTGAACGCGAGAACGCTGGTTCGGTGCGGCAACGAATGGGGGCCTGTCGCCCCTTCTCGGACGCTCGACATCTTCCGGTGATCGGACTGAGGCAAAATAACCGAGGGAGTCACGCGCGAGGAGATGCGCTATGGAAAACCTCTCGAGAAACCGCTCGACGCTTGCTGCGTTGGCGCTCCTGCTAACTGGATGTGCCGCCGGCGGCGTGCAACAAAGCGGGCCACATCTGAGCCCAACAGAGTGCCGTGACCTGGCCGCGCTTAGAAGCAACGCGCCTCCGACGAAGGCGCTACGTCAAAGCGAGCTTTCGGCCCTCAGAAAAGCGGGCTACGACCCCTCACCGTGGAACGACGACCCAAACTATCCAGACGATCTACACGCGGCGCAGCGCCTGGTCGACCATTGGTTCGAAACGGACTGCCAGCAGATTCAACCCGGGTGAGCAACCCAAGACCGTTCGAGGAGCTCTCTCACCTGAAGTCCGCAAAGCAATCAAAAAGCCCCTCTCCATTCGGATGAGGGGCTTTTTCGCCGAATGTGTGAGGCGTCAGGGCGACGTGCCGGTCCTGGCGGTGCACATCCATCCCGAGCCATGTCACCAGAATCGATACGCGAGCCACCGAGGGCCGTCGGCCTGCGAGACCGCGCAAGACGGTTCGTCAACGCAATGGCTTACTGACCGAAGTAGACCGGCTTCAAACCGGGAATGGCCGTGGGGGCACCGGACGCTGACGATCCGCTGATCACCCCGCCGTAACTGCTGCCGCCGTTCTGCGCTGCCACGCGCGCTTCGGCAGCCTGGATATCAGCTGGATAGCTTGAATTGTCGCCGTCACCGACGTGATAGCCGACCTGTTCGAGCTGGACGAGCTCAGCCCGGACTTGTTCAGGCGTCACGGCGCTGTTCGATTGTGCGAACGAGAGAACCGGTGCAGCCAGGACGGTAAGGACAACGACAGTTTGAACAAGGCATTTCATGATGAGCTACCTCCAACGATTGCCACGTATGGTGCGACACGTTTTCTTGCATGCAACCGGCGTCACCGACCCATCGACGCAGTGAAGCAGGGTGCGTTCAAGCAAGCTGGCCGCACATCCGACTGACCTCGGCGGTAGGGGAACCGCCCAATAACGCGAGCGCGAGCGGCGCCAAAACAAGCCGTTTCACTTCGCTGATTCCTCCTGTAACGAACGAGGGCCTGCTCAAAGCGAATCTCTCTGCCTTGAGCACGCCTGGATTGAACCTATGCAAACGATCCGCGGTTGAGAGCGGCTACAGCGTTGGAATCACATCCGGAGACTGCACGTGGCTCTCCACGCGCTTGACGCCCGGTGTTGGGCACTTACGACTGTATGCGCCGTCCCCATGTGCATGAATAAGGTGCCCGTCCTAAAAGAGGCTAGGGGATTGCCTTATTCGTGGGCGGGCTCAGCCCTATTGGCTCTCGATCCACTGAATTGCGAACCGCGTCAGCTCCTTGCCGTTACGGATGTTCAGCTTTTCTTTGATATTGGCCTGGTGCGCTTCGATGGTCTTCACGCTCCGGTTCAGCTTCTCTGCAATGTCGCGGGTGCTGAAGCCGAGTCCGATCAGGTGCAGAACTTCGAATTCCCGTTCCGAAAGGTTCGCAATTTGGCCCTCGGGTTTTTTGTGTGGGACGGCAAGCGCCCGCGCCAGCTTCTCATGCATGGCGGCACTCATGTAGATATTGCCTGCCAGCACTTCGCGGATGGCGCTCACGACATGCTCCGTGGCCTCCAGTTTCATGAGATACCCGTTTGCCCCTGACCGCAGTGCGCGTTCGGCAAACAGACTTTCGTCATGCATGCTGAGGACAAGGATTGCCAGCTCGGGATAGCGGTGACGCAGAGTCTTGACAAGCTCGAGGCCGGAGTCCGCCTGCAGACTAATGTCCACGATGGCTATGTCGGGCTCGCAGTCCATCCCCGCGAGCGCTTCTTCGGCGCTGCCAACTGCACAGCAGACGTGCAGATCCTCTTGCAGATTGAGCAAAAGCGTCATCCCGTCCCGGATGATGGGGTGGTCATCCACGATCAGGATTTGAGTCGCACGGCCTGGGCTAGCGCATTTCCTGTGCATGGCCAGAACCCTCCGGTAGCGGATAGCTGATGGCGACAGTGGTGCCGCCCAGGCCGTTGCGGGTCACGGTGCAGGAACCGCCCAGAAGGCTTGCCCGATGACGCAGGTTGTGCAGTCCAAGACCCGAGGCACGCTCCATTTCTTCCGGGCCGATGCCTACCCCGTCGTCACTGATTGAAAGCGTCTGCAGACCGCCAGCCCGCTGCAGGTCAATCCAGATGCGGTGGCCGCGACAATATTTCAGCGCGTTGTTGACGGCTTCCTGCGCTGCACGGTACAGGTTGATCTGCAGCAGCGGGTCCAGCAAGTCCACATCTGGCGCGATCCGCAGCATGCAATCCACACCGTTGAGCGCGCTAGCTGTCTCCGCCAGCGCTTGCAATGCGGGCGCAAGTCCACCATATTCCATCGCGACCGGATCCAGGCCATGGGCAATCCTGCGGGTCATCAAGGACGCCTGTTTCACCAGTCCCACGACGATAGCGGCGTCCGCGGCGGCTGGGTGGCCCTGCGTCTGCAGTTTCTGATTCAAGGCGGCACAGTACAGGCCCAAACTGGTCAGGTGTTGCCCAAGTCCGTCATGCAGTTCCTGCCCAATGAGTCTCTGTTGCTGATCGCCGATCTGGATCAGTTCCCCTTCCAGCAGGCGGCGTCGCACCATCTCCTCCTTGAGTTCGTTGTTCGCCTTCTCCAGGTCTTCGGTTCGCTCCTCGACGCGTCGCTCCAGTTCGATGTGGGCTGCCTGCAGAAGGTCATGGGCCCCCTGTTCCTGAGCGCGTGCCGCCGCCAGCAACAGTCCCGTTACTGCCACAACGTTCGCGAAGGTGCACCACCTCACGAGGCTGTCCACAGGAGATTCGGCAGCAAAGGGCCCCGTGCCGTGGGTAGTACCCCAGATGGCCAGGACCGAGACCATCAGGGTCACGATGCTGGCGCCCAGGCGATCGAAGCGCAGAGCCGCCCAGATAATGAATGGAAAGATCGCGAGAGCCGCAGGATAGTAGCCGTGACCGGCAAGTTGCGGGGCACCGAAGATGAGGTAGCTCACCCAAAAGGTCGCAGCAATGAGTCCGCACGCTTCTATGATCCGCTGCGCTGAACGGACAGGGTTCGAATACGTGAGGAAGCTGAACAGGGCCGGCGCCACGACAAGGACACCCATCATGTCGCCGAGCCACCATTTCAGAAAGGCTGCGGCGAACCCGGCGACCGGCACGAGTCCCCCTCCTAGCAACGCGGTCGTGCCGACCAGCGCACTGACTGCCGTACCCGTCACCGCAGCGAGGGCGATGAATGCCAACACATCGTTGATACGGTCGAGGGTGATCTGGAAACGGGTCGCGCGGTTGAGCAATATCGCGGCCGTCAACGGTCCAACCATGGACCCGATGCCTATCACCGCGGCCACGGCTGCGGGCACGCCCGCCGACACGTTAGCCAGAAAGGAGCCAACGGCAATTCCAGGGGCAACTGCGATGCCCAGAGCGAGGAGCGCAACGAGAGCGATGCCGCTGGAAGGCCATACAAGAGAGATTGCGCCGCCCACTACCGCATAGGACAGGCCTAACTTTGCACCTGCGAAATACGCCAATGCAACAATTCCGGTGTGCAGGAAGAGGCTGAATCTGGAATGGTCCCGAATGGTAGCCATTTTCGCTTCAAGTCCAGAAGCCGAAGTGCAAATACGCTACGTGCTCCCCCTGGGTGAACGCGCAGGGAGTCGCCCGTCAGTCAGTGAGTCACTCGGCGCTTGTTCCCGACCTGACCTCATGATTGTGCTGGCACCCACTGCGTTAATCAAACACTACACAGCGCTCCTTGTGCGTAAAGTGCTTCACGTTACGGTAGCAGTCCGATGACGGTCACCCACGCCGCAACCGCTGAACCGCTAACGCCCTCGGCGTCGTATCGCCTTTCAACAACGTCAGGTTCTACGCTCGATGGTGCGTGCACGACGATCGTCGCTCGAGCCTTGCTTCGCCGTCGCATCGATGTTGCCCGAATAGGGTCGAAGAGCGGCTCTTATCAGATCGATTGGGCTCCCCCCAAAAAAAGCGCCGGGCTGGAAAGCCCGGCGCGTCGTGATCGAACTCAAAGACCGTGGCGTCCGCCGGGCGCCGCCTCGCGCTCCAGCGAACCCTCACTTCAACTCAGCCGTCGCGGAAGATAAAGCTGTACGCACTCAAAGCCGGCACGCCGCCCAGATGCGCGTACAGCACCTTCGACCCCGGCTCGAATTCGCCGCGGCGTACTTTGTCGATCATGCCGTGCATCGACTTGCCCTCGTACACGGGATCGGTAAGCACGCCCTCCAGCCGCGCGCACAGGCGAATCGCCTCCAGCGTGCCTTCGTTCGGCAACCCGTACTCGGGGCCGGCGTAACGCGTGTCGAGAATCACGTCCTTTTCGCCGATATCGCAGTTGAGATCGACCAGCCCAGCCGTATGACGCGCAATGCGCGTGATTTGCGCGTGGGTCTTCTGCGGCGTAGCCGAAGCGTCGATCCCGATCACGCGGTCCGCGCGGCCATCCGCTGCAAAGCCGACCACCATGCCCGCCTGCGTGCTGCCCGTCACCGAGCACACGACGATGTAGTCGAACTCGAAGCCCAATTGCGCCTCCTGCGCCCGCACTTCCTCGGCAAAGCCCACGAAACCGAGGCCGCCGAGCGGATGCTCCGAGCAGCCCGCCGGTATCGCATATGGTTTGCCGCCAGCTGCACGCACGCTCTCGAGCGCCTCTTCCCAACTCGGTCGAATGCCGATGTCGAAGCCATCGGGTACGAGCCGCACGTCCGCGCCCATCATGCGCGACATCTGGATGTTGCCTACCCGGTCGTAAACGGCATCCGAATAGTTGACCCAGTTCTCCTGGACCAGCACGCACTTCATGCCGAGATGCGCAGCGACGGCTGCAACCTGACGCGTCTGGTTCGACTGGATGCCGCCAATCGAGACTAGCGTGTCGCAACCTTGAGCGAGCGCGTCGGGAATCAAGTATTCGAGCTTGCGCGTCTTGTTGCCGCCGAACGCGAGTCCGCTGTTGCAGTCCTCGCGCTTCGCGTAGAGCTCGACCTTACCGCCGAGATGCTGGCTCAAGCGCTTGAGCGGTTGGATGGGCGTGGGTCCGAACGTGAGTGGATAACGGGGGAAACGCTGGAGGTTCATCGAATTTCTCCGGGAGGTCGGCTCATGCAAGGCGTGGTCAACGGTCGGCACGCGCCTGGAACGCGCGACCCGACGGAGAAATGTTAGGCGCGTTGCCGCGAAATGAGCTTGCTAAAAAAATATCGACGACCTACGTTTAAAGCAGTTTCTTCGATTTCTGAACACTTTTAATTTGCCAAGTTATTAAAGGACGCAATGAAATTAACCAAGCACTCTCCCGCTACGCCGAATGGACCGCCCGCATTGGATCGCATCGATCGCGCGATCCTCAGGCTTTTGCAGCAGGACGCATCGATTTCCAATGTCAGCCTCGCGGCCAAGGTGAAGCTCAGTGCGCCCGCCTGCCTGCGACGTGTGGAACGGCTCAAGGAGTTGGGGCTGATACGCGGAATCGTCGCGTTGCTCGATCCGAAGGCGCTCGGCGCAGGCATGCTGGTCGTGATCGGCTTCGTGCTCGACCGCTCGACGCCCGAAGCGTTCGCCGCATTCGAGAAAGCGGCTCAGAAGGTTTCAGGCTGCGTGGAATGCCACGTCGTGACCGGCGAGTTCGACTACTTCATGCTGGTGCGCACGCGCGACAACGAAAGCTTCAACCAGCTGCATGCGGAGCAGTTGTTGTACTTGCCGGG
This sequence comes from Paraburkholderia sp. CNPSo 3274, assembly GCF_024206475.1. Taxonomy (GTDB): domain Bacteria; phylum Pseudomonadota; class Gammaproteobacteria; order Burkholderiales; family Burkholderiaceae; genus Paraburkholderia. The sequence continues at coordinate 27,123 of NZ_JAMBPR010000009.1, read as the reverse complement.
CGTGCGGCAGGTCCGCAGCTTCATGGTGCTGAAGGAGATTCTGTCGACGCACGCGTTGCCGCTGTGACGGTGTGCGCGCGAATGCGATCCTTTGAAAAGGAAGCCTAACTTTCGATGCGGCGGCGGGAAATGAATCAGGATGATGAAGCAACGCACCCGCGGCCCATCGCGCGCACTCGCCGGGAACTATCCCGGAGTCCTTATGATTATCCATAAAAGCAAAAAGCCGGCTGATCAGCCGGCTCTCTTGCCCTATTCGCAGCACAATCGCGCGAATGCAATTCGTTCCAATATCACCACGCAGTTCCAGCGCAAGATACCGGATTCAATTTTGGTGCCGACGGCGAGACTCGAACTCGCACAGCTTTCGCCACTACCCCCTCAAGATAGCGTGTCTACCAATTTCACCACGTCGGCATTCCAATACAACCCGGGACTCGTTAGATCCCGTCCACTCTCGCCTCTTGGGCTCGAAGGGTCGCCATTGTATCGACTCGTCGCGCATTTTTGAAGGCCCTGCGCGAAGATTTTTTAAGGCCCCGCGCCAACGCTTAAAACTCCAGCGTTGAAGTCAATTCCAGCGTGCGTCCAAGTCCCACGCCCAGCTGATTCGACCCCGCCGCACTCCAGTAGCGCCGCTTGGCCGCATTTTCCAGATTCGCCTGCACCGAAACGCGTTTGCCGTACACGCGCGTGGCATAGCGCACGCCAGCGGTCAACAGCGTGTAGCCGCCGATCTGCGCCTGGTTCGCGTTGTTCACCTGGCGCGGCCCCACGTAATAGATGCCGCCATTCACCGAAAGACCCGCAAGCACCGGCACGCGATATTCGGCAAACAGGCTCGCCGTGACGTGGGGGGTATTCTCCGGCGTCTTGCCGACGAGCGTCGGGTCGGAAGAATCGATCTGCTTCGCGTCGAGATAAACGGCCGATGCCGTGAGTGAAACGTCCTTCGTCACATCGCCCTGCACCGAAAACTCCACGCCGCGATAACGCGCGTTGCCGTCCACCACATAGACGTTGTCGGCATTCGTTTCGGCGCTGGCCTGTTTGAGGTTGAAGAGCGCAAGCGATACGAGCGTGTTGCCGGCGAGGCGCGTGCGCACGCCCACTTCCTGCTGCCGGCTCACCGCCGCGGGCAGGATCTGGTTCGCGTTGACGGCCGTAGCCGGCGCGCTGCCCGCCGATTCGAGCGCTTCAACGTAGCTCGCGTAGACGCTCGTCTGCGGTGTGATGCGGTAGGTAATGCTGCCCGAGGGCGACGTGTGGTTGATATCGGAGTTCGGCGTACCGGCCTGCGAGGTCATGTACTCCGAGCGGCGCACGCCGGCCACGACCTGCAAGCGCGGCGTGATGTCGATCTGGTCGAACAAATAGATGCCGCTGTTGCGCACGTGCTGCGCGTAGAACTGCCGCGCGCTGCCGCTTTGCTTGAGCGTCGTGATGTCGATGGGATCGTAGAGGTTTTGCGCCGCCGTATACGTGTACGTCGTGAAGTCCGGCTGAAACAGCCAGTTCTGCACGACACCCGTCGTGACCGTATGCATGAACGGTCCGGTCCTGAAGTCGCCGTTCACTTCGAGGCGCACGTTCTTGTTCTCGTACATCTGCCCATATTGCTGGCTGCCTTGCAGCGTGCCCGCGCCGGTCGCGACGTTGTACTTCTGGAACACCCAGGCCCAGCGGTCGCGCCGCGTGATCGACTGGCCGAGCGAGAGCATCGCGCTCCAGTGGTCGTTGAACGCATAGTCGGCACGCACGAGCTGCGACGTCGCGCTCGCTGTGGTCGGCCTGTCGTTCGGCACGAGCAGCTTCGAGGGGTCGGGCATGGCGGGCAGCGTGATTTTGCCGTTCACGGCGGCAAGCGGCGCGATGCCAGCCTGCTCGACCACGCGCGTTTCGATGTGCTCGAGATCGTATTGCAGCTTGAGCTTGTCGTTCACGCGCCAGTCGAGCGCGGCGCTCGCGAACTTGCGGTAGCCGCGATCGCCTTCAATGGGCGTTTCGACGTGCTCGTCCATCGCGTTCACGCGGATGCCGAACTGGTCGCTCGGGCCGAAGCGGCGCGCGATGTCGGCGGCGGCGCCGATCGATCCGTTCGAGTCGCCGAGCACCGAAATGCTCGTGACGGGCTCGCTGCCCGCGCGCTTCATCACCATGTTGACAATGCCTGCCGGCGCACCGAAGCCGTAGTACAGCGCGGACGCCCCCTTGAGCACTTCCACGCGCTCCTTGTTCTCCATCGGCATCCAGATGTTGTTGTCGATGGGAAGCAGGCCGTCGAGGTAGAAGCTCGAGCGATTGTCGAGCGGGATGCCGCGCACCGAGAGGTTGTCGTACGCGAGTCCGTTGAGCTGCTGGCGCGTCACGCCCGCGACGTTGCGCAGCGCGTCGTAGAGGCCGGTGTCGCCCTGGGCGTCCATGACCGAGCGCGTGACGACGTTCACCGTGGCCGGCACGTCGAGCGCATCCATGCCGCGGTATTGACCCGTCTCGACGGTTTGCGGCGCGTAGCCCTGGGCCGTGCCGCTCGTGATCTTGACGGGCGCGAGCTGAGTGGCTCGGTCGGCCGGTGCGGTTGGGGTTGCAGCTGCGCTCGCCGCGTCGGCCTCGTCTGCTGCGTGCGCCGCGTGTGCGATGCCGGCGAGGCCCGCTGCCAGCGCGGAATTGATGATCGCGTGTGCGCAGATCCTGCGCCATTGTTGCGTGCGCGTGCGCGAAATGCGTGTCTGCGACATACGCGTGTGCGACGCGCGCTTCCCCGAAGCCATACGTTCCCTTCTTCTTTGCGTTCAACCAGCGCTGTCCGGGCCGCGCTGCCATCTGGCCCCGTTCAGCGAAAGAGCCGAGATGATAATGCGAATTATTTTTATTTCATAAGATAGACTTGCTACCTGTCGGGGAAATGCAACAACGATGTATGACCGATGTAAGCGCGTCACGACGCGGATCACCGCCCGCTTTCCGCATCAAAATACCAACGCCCCGGTTGTGCTGCTGACCGGGGCGTTTGAAGTGCGCTTTAAGCGCGCTACCTCAGAAGACCATCAGAAGGTCTGCCAGTCGTCATCGGACGTGGCCGTTGCCGGTTCACGGCGATCCGGCTTCGGAGCGGGAGCAGCGGGGGCACGCACGGGCGCGAGCCTCGAAGGTGCGGGACGCTTGACCGTTGCGCTCGCAACGACCTTCGTCATCGGCGCGATGCTCGTCGTTGCCGCGCGCCCCGCAGAACCGATATTGAACACCGATACGAGCTCGCGCAACGCCGCTGCCTGCGAGGACATCGACTGCGTCGCCGCCGACGCTTCTTCGACGAGCGCCGCGTTCTGCTGCGTGACCTCGTCCATCTGCGTGACCGCCTGGTTGACCTGCTCGATGCCGGTGCGCTGCTCGCCTGAGGCCGCCGAAATCTCGTTCATCAGATCGGCAACGCGCTTGACCGATTGCACGATCTCGCCCATCGTGCGGCCTGCGTCGTCCACGAGCGCCGTGCCGTTGTTCACGCGCTCGACCGATATGCTGATGAGTTCCTTGATCTCGCGCGCCGCCGTCGCGCTGCGCTGCGCGAGCGTGCGCACTTCGCCGGCCACGACCGCGAAGCCGCGGCCCTGCTCGCCTGCACGCGCCGCTTCCACCGCCGCGTTGAGCGCCAGGATGTTGGTCTGGAATGCGATGCCCTCGATCACCGAGATGATCTGCGCGACCTGCTCGGAGCTGTTCGCGATATCGCGCATCGTATCGACCACGCGCCCCACCACTTCGCCCCCGCGCGTGGCCGTTTGCGAAGCCTGACCCGCCAGCGTGTTGCCCTGGGTCGCGTTATCGGCGTTCTGCTTGACAGTCGCCGTGAGCTCTTCCATGCTCGCCGCCGTTTCTTCGAGCGAAGCGGCCTGCTCTTCGGTGCGCTGGCTCAGATCGGTGTTGCCCGCCGCAATCTGCGCAGAAGCCGTCGCAATGCCTTCGCTGCCCGTGCGCACGCGGCCCACCAGGTCGACAAGCCGCTCGTTCATGTGACGCAGCGCGCCGAGCAACTGGGCCGCCTCGTCGGTGCCGTCCACATCGATGCGTGCGGTCAGATCGCCGCGCGCCACTGTTTCGGCCACGTCCACGGCCCGAGCGATCGGGCCCGTGATCGAACGCGTGATGAAGAGCGCAATCGTCGCACCAAAGCCGATGGCGATCACGATCAGCGCGATGGTCCAGGCGACCGCGCTGTGGTACGCCGCCTTCGCCGTGGCGACTTCGGCGGTCGAGCCATTGTGATTGAGGGTCACGTCCTGGTTGATGACATCCATGACCGATTGAAACGATTGCGCGGACGCGGTCGAAATCGCTGCGCGCGCATCGGCCGAGCCTCCGTCAGCCGAATTGGCGAGCGCCTCGACTTTCTTGTCGTCGTCCACGTAGTGCGACCAGGCCGTGCCGATCGAATCGAACAAGCGGCGCTCCTCGGCCGAGGAGACCAGCTTCGAGTAGTTGTCCAGCATGGTGCCGAACTGGCTGATCATCTGGGCATGACGGTCGTGCAGCGAGACCTTCTCGCTGGCGTCGCTGGCGATCAGCATGCGCAGCGACGTGCGACGCACGTCCTGCGCTTGATTGCGCATATTGCCGAGCGTCTCGACGCTGGGCAGCCAGTTCGTGCCGATTTCCTCCGTGCCGTCGAATATGCGCGACGCCTGAAGGAGCCCGATCCCGCCCACTGCGCCGAGCAGGAGCAACACAATGGCAAAGCCCGCGCCGAGACGCGGGCCGATTTTGATTCTGGTAAGGAATGACATGGGGGACGCCGTAGTGAGAGGTCATCTGTATTGACGACATCGACGCCAAAAAATTAAGTCGATGTTGCAAATATAACAACGCGTAAGGAAAGCGCACGGAGAGCGAACGATCGGTCTGTTCTCATACGATTTTCCCCCATACGATCAGGATACCGTATCAATTTCGTTAGACACTCGCCACCCATACTCCGACCTGCGCGATCGCCGCATCGCGCTGCGCTGAACTCGCGTGCGTGGCGCCCGTAAGATACGTCGTGACGAGGATCGGCGCGCGCCCGGTGGGCCAAACAATTGCCACATCGTTCGCCGTGCCCTGGTCGCCCGTGCCGGTCTTGTCGCCCACGCGCCAGTCCTTCGGCAAGCCCGCGCGCAAACGCGCGTCGCCAGTCTTGTTGGCGACGAGCCATGCAATGAGCTGCTCGCGCGATGCCGCGGAAAGACGCTCGCCCAGCAGCAATTCGCGCAGGTTCGCGACCATGGCGGCAGGTGTGGTCGTATCGCGCGGGTCGCCTGGTATCGCTTCGTTGAGCGTGGTCTCGTTGCGGTCGAGGCGCGTAACCGGGTCTCCAATGCTGCGCGCGAAGGCCGTAATCGCCGAAGGGCCGCCAATGCTTTCCAGCAGCAGGTTGGCCGCCGTGTTGTCGCTGCGCGTGAGCGCGGCTGCGCACAGCTCGGCGACCGTCATGCCCTCGCCGCCTGCGCGCGGTCCGCTCACGGGCGAATACGACACGACTTGCGCGGGCGAATACACGATCTTGCGCGCGAGGTCTTCCTTGCCGTAATCCTTGCGCGTCAACACGGCCGATGCGAGCAACACCTTGAATGTGCTGCACATCGGAAAGCGCTCGTGCATGCGCCAGCCGCGCACGTGTCCGTTCGCCGTATCGAGCATCGCCACGCCGAGCCGTCCGCCTACCTGCGCCTCGATGGCGGCGAGCTGCTTTTCCAGCGTGCCAGCGAGCGCCGCGCCCGCTTCCGGCGCCTGTTCCACCGTTGCGCCGAATGCCTGAGATGCAACGCCAGCTATCGCACTGCCTAACATCGTCATCGTGAATCTACGTCGCGTGATCATGGCCTCTCCCTGAAGAGTCGCAACTATCGCGTGTTCTCCGCGAGATGACAAACGATGATAAATTGCGTCTTGCCCCAGAAAAACTTATGGCTCGATCATGCGAACGTATCTGCCCCTCAATGCCTTGCGCGCGTTCGAATCGTCGGCGCGGCACTTAAGCTTTACGCGCGCGGCGAGCGAGTTGAACGTCACCCAGGCGGCCGTGAGCCAGCAGGTCCGCACGCTCGAGGAGCGGCTTGGCGCAACGCTCTTCAAACGCCTGCCGCGCGGCCTTGCGATCACAGACGAAGGTCTCGCGCTGCGCCCCGTGCTCACCGACGCATTCGACCGCATCGAAGCCGTGTTGCGTCAGTTCGAGGGCGGCCACTTTCACGAGGTACTGACCGTGGGGGCCGTGGGGACCTTCGCGGTGGGATGGTTGATGCCGCGCCTGAAGTCGTTTCACGACGCGCATCCGTTCGTCGAGCTGCGCATCATGACGAATAACAATCTCGTCGATCTCGCGGGCGAAGGTCTCGACTTCGCCATTCGGTTCGGCGACGGCACCTGGCCGGGTTCGCGCGCCGCGAAGCTGTTCGACGCGCCGCTCGCCGCGCTCTGCACGCCCGATATCGCTCAACGTCTGCATCGCCCCGCCGATCTCGCCAACGAAAAACTGCTGCGCTCGTATCGCGCCGACGACTGGACGCTCTGGTTCGAAGCCGCCGGGCTCGCGCCGCGCCCCGTGCGCGGGCCAGTATTCGATTCGTCGCGGCTCATGGTGGAAGCGGCGATGCAGGGCGCGGGCATCGCGCTCGCTCCGGTTTCGATGTTCGAGCGCGATCTCGCGGCGGGCAGGCTCGTGCGGCCCTTCGATATCGAGGTGCAGGCGGGCAGCTACTGGCTCACGTCACAAAAGGGGAAAACTGCGACGCCCGCCATGCGCGCTTTCAATCAATGGATCGTGAAGGAAGCCGGTAGCGGTGAGGATGCTTGATTGCGTGGTATCGTCGCGGCTATCGTCGTGGTTATCATGTTACGCACTTGCCTGCGTGAGTCGCGCGTGGAGCGCTTCGATTTCCGTTTCCGCGAAAATTTCGATGCCGTGCTGACGCAGCAATGCAGTCGTCACACCTGCGCCCGCGTGTTTGCGGCCCGCGAAGCTGCCGTCGTAAATGGCCCGGCTGCCGCACGAAGGGCTGCCATCGGTCAGCAACGCGTAGCGGCAGTCGTGCGCAAGCGCCAGTTCGAGCGCGACGCGTGCGCCTTCGATGAAATGCGCCGAGACATCCTCGCCGCGCGCATCGATCACCTTTACGATCCCTGCCAGCACAGCGCCGCCCGAAGCGGCGTTTGCGATCTCTGCAGGCGGCCTCGGCACGCCGAACCCGCCTGCGACTTCCGGGCAAACGGGCACGAGTCGTCCCTCACGCTGCCACTGCTCGATCAGTGCATGCGCAACGGTTTTCGCCGAGCCGTCGTATCGAACCGGGCGGCCAAGCAGGCAAGCGCTAACGAGTATTCGGGGGAGCATACGCGATGAAATTCTGTTGCACGAATGCCCCGTATTTTACGCGCCGAAGTCGAGCAACACCTTGCAGGTTTCGCGCGGATTGTGCTCCGCCAGCTCAAACGCGCTGCTCACCTCGCGAAAATCCACCTTGTGCGTGATGATCGATTCCGGCGTGACGAGCCCGCGCTCCAGCCAGTCGATCACGGTCGGGAACATCGCGCAGTTCAGGCGCGAGGCGCACAACGTGAGCTCCTTTTTCGTCAGCTCCTGCTGCGCGATGGCCGAAGGCGTCGACGAAAAGCCGAGCAGCCCGATGCGTCCCGCAGGCGCCGCGAGCCGCACCGCTTCTTCGAGTATGGACGGATGGCCCACCGCGTCGAAAATCAGCGTTGGGCCGTCTGCCACGCCGCGCGCGCGCAGCGCGTCGGCAAGCGGCTCGTTGCGCGTGTTGATCGTTTCGTCGGCTTGCGCCCCGCAGTCGCGTGCGAGTTCGAGCCGCTCGTCGAGCTGATCCGTAATGAACGCACGCACACCGTACACGCGCTTGAGCACCTGCAGGATCGTTAGCCCCACGGTGCCCGCGCCGTAAATCAACGCGACGTCGCTGTCCAGCACGCCGGTGCGCGCCGTGACGTTCGCCGCCACCGCAAACGGCTCCACGATCGCCGCGCACGATTGCGCGATACGCTCGGGAATGCGGTACGCGTTGCGCGCGGGCGCGCACACGTACTCGCTGAAACCGCCGTCGCGATGCACGCCCAACACGACGAGATTACGGCACACGTTCTGCCGCCCGATCTGGCATGCGTGGCAACGCCCGCAGCTAATGACGGGATCGACGGCCACGAGTTCGCCCACGCGCGCGGCATCGACACCCTCGCCCACGGACTCGATGCGGCCCACGAACTCGTGGCCAATGATGCGCGGATACGACACGAACGGATTGTGCCCACGATAGATGTGCAGGTCCGAGCCGCAGATGCCCGCATAACGCACCCGCACGCGCACTTCTCCCGCTGCGGGCGTGGGCGTGGGCATCTCGCGCACGGCGAGGCTGTTCGGTCGATCGACTACGACGCTCAACATAGCAGACGCTTCCATGTATATTTGATCAGGCTTGCTTACCAGTTCCACATCGACCCATCGCGCAGACGGGCGACCGGCAGGTAGGCGCGTTCATAGGGATACTTCGCGGCCAGCGTCTCGTCGATGTCCACGCCGAGCCCCGGCGCGTCGTCCATCACGAGGAAGCCGTTCTCGAAGCGGTACTGATGCGGGAACACGGCATTCGTGAGCGCGTTGTGCGGCATCAGTTCCTGAATGCCGAAGTTCGGCGCCCACAGGCCGAAGTTCACGGCGGCGGCCATGCAGACCGGCGAAAGATCGGTGGCGCCATGAAAGCCCGTGCGCACCTGGTACATGGCCGCGTAATCGGCAATGCGGCGCATATGCGTAATGCCGCCCGCGTGCACGATGGTCGCGCGGATATAGTCGATGAGCTGTTCGCGTATCAGGTCCTTGCAGTCCCAGATCGAGTTGAACACCTCGCCCACCGCGAGCGGCGTACTGGTGTGGCTGCGGATCAGGCGGAAACTCTCCTGGTTCTCCGCCGGTGTCGCGTCCTCGAGCCAGAAGAGGCGATACGGCTCCAGGTCGCGGCCAAGGCGCGCGGCCTCGATCGGCGTGAGGCGGTGGTGCGCATCGTGCAGCAGATGCGGGCCGAAGCCCACGGCCTCGCGCACCTTGCGAAAGAGTTCGGGCGTATGGCGCAGATAGAGCGCCGTGTCCCACGGCTCTTCGGGCGGCAGCCCCTTCTGGGCGGGCTCGTACTCGCCCTTGACCTTGCCCACGCCATACACCTTGTCGAGACCGGGCACGCCCGACTGCACGCGAATCGCCTGGTAGCCCTCCTCCACATGCTGGCGCACCGCGTCAATGGCTTCTTCGTGGTCGCGCCCGTTTGCGTGGCCGTAGACCATCAGCCCTTCGCGGCTCTTGCCGCCTAGCAGCTGATACACCGGCATGTTCGCAAGCTTGCCCTTGATATCCCAGAGCGCCATGTCGATCGCGGCGATCGCCGTCATCGTGACCGGGCCGCGCCGCCAGTACGCACCACGATAGAGGTATTGCCAAATGTCCTCGATATTGCGGGGATCGCGGCCCACGAGGCACGGAAACACGTGATCTTCGAGGTACGAGCGCACGGCCAGCTCGCGGCCGTTGAGCGTAGCGTCGCCAAGACCGTACACGCCTTCGTCGGTCACGATCTTCACGGTCACGAAATTGCGGCCGGGGCAGGTGACGATCGTCTGCAACCGTTCAATCTTCAATTGCTGTCTCCACTCTCTTTCATTCGACGAAATAGCCGGGCACGCGCGCCTGCACTTCCGGCAGATGCGAGCCCACGCGGTCGATATGGCTCGCCACCGTGGCGCCCAGTTGCGCGAAGTTGCGCGAGGCCATATGCGCGAGGATCAGTTCGTGCTCGCGCAGCGCGCGCTGCGCATGGTCCGCCACACGGTCGAGCAGCAGCCAGCGCACGCGGTCGAACTGGCGCTTCATTGGCTGCAGCATTTCCCACACATGCGAGCGGCCCGCGAATTCGAAGAGGCGCCGGTGCATCAGCTCGTCGAGATCGAAGAAGCGGTCCACGTCGCCGCGCGCGACGGCGTCGCGCTGGTCGTCGACGATACGGCCGAACTCCGTGAGCTGGCCGGGCGTGATGGTCTGGGCCAGTTGCACGTGGTTCGCGCATTCGAGCGTGCTGCGCGCGAAGCGTCCCTCTTCGAGCTGCGAAACGGAGATCGGCGCGACGATCGTGCCGACCTTGCGGTAGATGTTCACGAGATGTTCGTCGGCGAGTTGCGCAAGCGCTTCGCGCACCGGCGTGCGGCTCACCTGCAGCGCTTCGGCAATCGCGGCTTCGGAAAGGCTGGCGTGCGGCGGCAGCGTGCCGCGCACGATGGCGTCGCGCAGAAAGGCATGCACCTGTGGGCGATAAGAAGCGTCGGAATTGGCGACGAACCCGCTTAGCGCGGCAAGGACGGTGTCCTCTTGCGGTTCGATGATGGTCTGGCTCATGGCGGGCAACGGGGTGACTGTTTGTACCATGGTAGCAAATACGCTTTGCAGTAATTGCATAGCGTTAACCCCGATAAAATGAGATCAAACATCGGATTAAGCTTCAGCAATTCGCAATCGTACCATGGTACAAAGCAATGACAGCACCCTTCCTGTGTGAGCGCTCACTAACTAACGCCGCGATGGCCGTGCGCCAACCGGGGTACGACCGCCAGCGCGTGCGCCCCGGCATCGTCCATCTCGGGCTGGGTGCGTTTCATCGCGCGCACCAGGCGCTCTATACGGAAACGCTGCTCGAGCGCGGCGACACGCGCTGGGGCATCGTCGGCGTGAGCCTGCGCGAGCGGCGCGTGCCACAGGCGCTGGCCGCCCAGGACTACCTCTATGCGGTGACCGAGCGCAGCGGCGAGACGGCGGCGAGCCGCGTGGTCGGCGCGCTGCGCGGCGCACTTTACGCACCCGAGGCGATGGACCGGGTGCTCGGCACGATTGCGGACCCCGGTGTCGTCATCGTGAGCCTGACCGTGACCGAGAAGGGCTACAGCATCGCGCCCGCCAGCGCCGACCTGGACGCCAGCGACCCAGGCATCCGCCACGACCTCATGACATCCGATGCGCCGCGCACCACGCTTGGCGTGCTCGCCGCGGGCATCCGCAGCCGCCCGGCCAGCGCGCCGCTCACCGTGGTCTGCTGCGACAACATGCAGGCCAACGGCGACACACTGCGCAAGCTGCTGATCCAGTATGCGGAGCAGTTCGACCCGGCACTCGCGCGCCGCATCGGCGAGACGATCGCGTTTCCCAACACGATGGTCGATCGCATCGTCCCAGCCGCCACGCCCGCGTCGCTCGACGCGGCTGCCGCGCAACTCGGCCTGCGCGACGAAGCCGCGATCGTATGCGAGCCTTTCACCCAGTGGGTCATCGAAGACCGCTTCAGCGGCCCGCGCCCCGCGTGGGAAGACGCGGGCGCGCTGCTCACGCGCGATGTGCACCCGTATGAGGCCATGAAACTGCGCCTCCTGAACGGCTCGCATTCGGCGATTGCGTACGTGGGCCAGTTGCGCGGGCGCGAAACGGTTTCCGACGCGATGGACGATCCCGCCATGGCCGCCTTCGTGCGCGCGCTGATGACCGAGGACCTGCTCGCCACCGTGACGGTCCCGCCCGGCTTCGACGTTGATGCGTACTGCCAGGACCTGCTGGCGCGCTTTGCCAACCCGACGCTTGCGCACCGTACCAGCCAGATCGCGACGGACGGCACGCAGAAAGTGCCGGTGCGCTGGCTACCCGCGCTGCGCGAGAGCCTGGCGTGCGGTATCGAGCGTCCTCATCTCGAACGCGCGCTCGCCGCCTGGCTGCACTACCTCGCGACCGAGCGCAGCGACGCGGGCACGTCGCTCGTGGTGAGCGATCCTGGCGCCCCCGCGCTCGCCGCGAAGCTGCGCGGCGCGAACACGGCGCTCGACGCCGTGCAAGCCGCCCTCTCGCACGCGAGCGTATTTGGCGCAACGCCCTGGCCGCAGGCGTTCGCCGAGCGGCTCGCCCGGCATCTGCAATCGTTGCGCCGGCACGGCACGAACGCGCTGCTGGCCTGCCCCGCGCCGGCCTGAAGCCACACGCGTGCCCATATAGATAAAGACTGGAGACAGAACATGAAGCAACGCACGATGGGATGGATAACCGTATTCCTGTTATTCCTCGTCTACGGCATCAACTACCTCGACCGGGTGGCGCTCTCGATCACCGCACCGCTCGTTCAAAAGGACCTCGGCATCGATGCGGCGCAGATGGGCATCGTGTTCAGCAGCTTCTTCGTAGGCTATGCGCTGTTCAATTTCGTGGGCGGCCTCGCGAGCGACAAGCTCGGGCCGAAGATCGTGTATGTCCTTGCGGTCGGGCTGTGGTCGATCTTCTGCGGGCTCACGGCCGTGGCCGTGGGCTTCGCGAGCCTGCTCGTGCTGCGCGTGCTGTTTGGCATGGCCGAAGGGCCGCTCTGCGCAGGCGCGAACAAGATGGTCAACAACTGGATGCCGCGCGACATCGCCGCGACTTCCATGGGACTCCTGAGCGCCGGCTCGCCGCTCGGCGGCGCAATTGCCGGCCCGGTGATCGGGCTGCTCGCGATCAGCTTCGGCTGGCGCCCCGCGTTCTGGATCATCTGCGCGATCGGCCTCATATGGTGCGTCGCGTGGATGCTGCTCACCGCCAACCGTCCTTCGGAAAGCCGCTTTGTCAGCACGCTCGACGAAGCCGAGCCCGCGCGGCGGGGACCGAGCGTCGCGCACACGACCCACGCGGTGCCCGACAGCGCCGCTTCTTTGCCGCTCTCGGCATGGCTGCGCCAGCCGCTCGTGATCGCGACGGCCGTGGCGTTCTTCGCCTACAACTACGTGCTGTTCTTCTTTCTGAGCTGGTTCCCCAGCTACCTCGTGCAGGCGCATCACCTCAACATCCGCGAGATGAGTCTCGCCACCGTCGTGCCCTGGCTCGTGGGCACCGTTGGCCTCGCGGCGGGCGGCGCGATCTCCGATGCGATCTTCCGCTGGACCGGCAAGCTCATGCTCTCACGCAAGATTGTCCTTTCCACTTGCCTCGCGGCGACGGGCGTGTGCGTATGCATTGCCGGCCTGGTGCATACGGCTGTCGCGGCCATCGCGCTGATGTCCATTGCGCTCTTCCTGCTCTATGTGACGGGCGCGCTCTACTGGGCGATCGTGCAGGACGTCGTGCATCCCGCCAGGGTGGGCAGCGTGAGCGGCTGCATGCACTGCGTGGGTAGCCTTTCGGGCGTGATCGGGCCGGCAGTGACTGGCCTTCTGGTGGAGCGCAGCGGCTCGTTTGCCACGGCGTTCGTGCTGGCCGGTGTGGTTGCGCTCACCGGCGCCGCGCTCTCGGCAATTTTCATTCGCGACGCACGCAGGAGCGCGCCGCTCACGGGCAAGGCGTATTCGTAACCAGCGCGTGAGCTAGCGCGTGCGCGAGCGGCGACGTCACATCGTCATCGCGAGCCGCGTGGCCTGATCGATAGCACGCAACGCATCGAGTTCGGCGGCAACGTCAGCACCGCCTATCACCTTCGGTTTCGCTGCGCGCGCAACGAGTTCATCGTAAAGCGTACGGTTCGAATTTTGCCCCGCGCACAGCACGACATGATCGACGGCGAGCACATGTGGCTTGCCATCGACGCGATAATGCAGGCCTTCGTCGTCGATCGCGTCATAGGTCGCGCCCGACGTCATCATCACGCGCGCTTTGCGCAAGCGGGCCTTCAAGATCCATCCCGTCGATTTGCCGAGGCCCCTGCCGAGCGGTTCCTCCTTGCGCTGAAACATGTGAACGCTACGGCGCGGCGCACCATGAGCGTCGATAGGCGTTAAGCCGCCCGCATCCGCATTCGCGGGATCGACGCCCCACGCGCGGAAAAACACGCCACGGTCCAGCGATTCCTGCGCGTCGCCCAGCAGATACTCGGCCACGTCGAAACCGATGCCGCCCGCGCCGATGATCGCCACGCGCGCGCCGAGTTCGACCCTGCCCGCGAGCACGTCGATATATGACACTGCCTTCCGATGATCGACACCAACGATATCGGGGACGCGCGGCGTGACGCCGGTGGCGATGACGATCTCGTCGAAAGCCTCGCTGGCGAGTTCATCGGCCGTTGCGGCTTGCCCAAGCCGCAACGTCACGCCAAGCCGCTTTAACCGCACCTCGAAATAGCGCAGCATCTCGTGAAACTCGGCTTTACCGGGCACGACCTTCGCAAGATTCAGCTGACCGCCCAGCCGCGCATGCGCTTCGAACAGCGTGAGCGTATGGCCCCGTTCGGCGGCGTTGATCGCGAACGCCATGCCGGCCGGCCCGCCGCCCACGACCGCGATACGTTTGGGCTGCAAGGCCTTGCCCGCCGCGAATTCGATCTCGCGCCCGGCGCGCGGATTGACGAGGCATGTCGCCGTGCGTTCCGTGAAGATGCGGTCGAGACAAGCCTGATTGCAGCCGATGCACGTGTTGATTTCGTCGGCCATGCCAAGCCGCGTCTTCTTCGCGAAGTCGGGGTCGGCCAGCAGCGGGCGCGCCATCGAAACGAGATCGGCCACACCCGAGGCGATCAGTTCCTCCGCGATCTCAGGCGTGTTGATACGGTTCGACGCCATCACGGGAATCGACACCGACTGTTTGACGTTGCGAATCGCGTCGCGCCAGGCCGCGCGCGGCACGCACGCCGCGATGGTCGGCACCGCCGATTCGTGCCAGCCCACGCCCGTGTTGATGAGATCCGCGCCAGCCGCTTCGATCTCCTTCGCAAACGCCGCGATCTCGGCGCCGTTCATGCCGCCTTCCACGAGGTCGATGGAAGAGATGCGGTAGATCAGCATGCGCTCGCGGCCCATTTCCGCGCGCACGGCGCGCACGATGTCGAGGGCAAAGCGGATGCGACCTGCGAAGCTGCCGCCGAATTCGTCGTCGCGCGCGTTGGTGACCGCGGCCGTGAACTCGTTGATGAGATAGCCTTCCGAGCCCATGATCTCGACGCCGTCGTAGCCGGCCTGAACCGCCAGCGCCGCCGTGCGGGCGAAGTCGCCGATGGTGGCGCGCACTTCCTCCGTGCTGAGCGCGCGCGGCGCGTACGCGTTGATTCTCGCCTTGGCGGCCCTGGGCCCCACGCACTCCGGCACCTTTGCATAACGGCCCGCGTGCAGGACCTGCAGCACGATCTTTCCACCCGCCTCGTGAACCGCGCGCGTAACGGCGCGATGCTCGTCGAGTTGCTCCGCGCGATTGAAGAGCGGGCCTCCCGCCTCCATCACGCCTTCGGGATTCGGCGAGAATCCGCCGCTCAGAATCAGGCCGATCTCGCCGGCCGCGCGCGCCGCATAGAACGCGGCGAGGCGCTCATGCGGACGGTCGAGCGTTTCGAGCCGCGTGTGCATCGCGCCCATCACCATGCGGTTGGGGAGCAGCGTCGCGCCAACGCGAAGCGGGGTCAAAAGCCGGTCGTAGGTCGCCATGGGGATGTCTCTTGATATTCTCGTGCGTCGTTTCCACACTCTAGGCGAGCCTCCAAATTACGTC
Source organism: Paraburkholderia sp. CNPSo 3274 (assembly GCF_024206475.1). Lineage (GTDB taxonomy): Bacteria > Pseudomonadota > Gammaproteobacteria > Burkholderiales > Burkholderiaceae > Paraburkholderia. Next base: position 11,618 of record NZ_JAMBPR010000009.1, on the reverse strand, counting down.
AACATCATGATATATATTGAGGGCACGAGGAGGGGTATTGTCCAAATAGACGGTGCGCCCACTTCCCTTCACTATTTTCGTATCAGGTATTTGTCTCATTGCCCGCCGCACTCGCGCGGCGACCGAAAGGCGCCCATGACCCAGAACGACCCTTCGTACGATCAATCCGTCTCGTCGATTCACAACCGCTTGTTCTTCCGGCTGTTCCAGGCAGGCAACACGCTCGACCGGCAGACGACCAGGGCACTCGGCATCACGACCGTGCAGTGGTCGGTGCTGGGCGCGCTGTCGCGCCCGCAGGTTGCAGAGGGCATGTCGTTTTCCGAACTGGCCGACTATCTCGTGGTGAGCCGCCAGAGTCTCGACGGCGTGCTCAAGCGCCTGGAGCGCGACGAGCATGTGCTGCGCGTAGCCGACACCGTGGACCGGCGCGCGAAAAAAGTCGTGCTCACAGACCAGGGCAAGGTGTTCTGGGAGAGCCTGCAGCCGAAGATCTACGAGTTCTATCGCCAGGCGCTCGCGAGCTTTCGCTTCGACGACAAGGTTTCGCTCGTGCACTTCCTGAATCAGCTGAACAAGGGCATGGATGAGATCGATCTCGGCGATCAGGCGCAGCGCGAGCCGGAGTAAATGCACCGTCGCGCTTTCATATCGTGCAATGCGCGCCCGGTGTGTGCAAATTCCGCATTCCCGAATACGGGCCAGCAATTGCACATGGAAGGACACCTTCTCTTATTGTGAAAGTCATCGCGTAAACCGTTGAACGAGAAGGAAATTGCAGCGCCGCAAAGCTGCGACGAAGTCGTCTTTCACTGCGATAGACTGAAACGAACGACGCTTCTTATTCGCTTGTTATTCAATGGAGACTGACGATGGACGTGTATATCGAACCGTTACCGAGAGGCCAATGGGGGCCAATCGATGGCTACGCCCTGGAGTTCGCGGACGGCAGCAAATTCGCCGAGAACATCTTTCGCTCCGAGCTTCTTGCGATCAGCGAGATCGTCCTGCGAGGCTATAAGCCGCTGCTGGCCAAGGTCCGCATAACGGACAAGGACGCCAACGCGCACTGGAAACGCCCCGAAACTTCGCGCTGACGCGCTCAAGCTCGACGGCTTGTTTGCCGTCGAGCTGCATATCCGCCCTATCGCTTATCAAGCGCTTATCAAGCGCTTATCAAGCGCCGAAGGTGAAGCGCGTGCCGGTAGATGACCACAGCACCTTTCCCGGCATGGCATGAGTCACCATCGAGTAGAACACCTCACCGGAACAATGCACTCCCGACACTTTCATCGCCGTTTTGACGGTATTGAGCACGCCCCGGTGTGCACACGAAGTCAACACCACGAGACCTCTGTCCTTCACCATATACGCGGTGCCCTGCTCATGCTGAAAATCGTCGGGAATCGTCGTGGCGTTTTGCTTGGCCGCCGGTAGTTTGTCCGCGGCACAGCCCACGCCATTGTGGATGCCGACGGTCATGTTGCTCGGATTGAGCGGCTTCTCGAACGTGGTCTGGGGAATCCAGCCCGTGGTGAACGCATGACCCGCCACGACGGCAGGATGCTCGGCAAACACGATGTTTAGATTGGCGTCGCGCATGGCCTGCCGGTCGAGCGAGCCGAACTGACGCACGCCGATCTCGCGTGTGCAGAAACATTCCTCGCCACCCAGGTAAATGGGCAGCTTCGCTTTCAGCTTGCCCTGGTTCGCCTGGAGAAAGCCGACCATGCCGCCAAAGTGGTCGTAGTGCCCGTGTGTCAGCAACAGCGCATCGAGTTGCGCCGGGTCGATCTTCAAGAGTGCTACGTTATTGTTCAAGGTCTCGGGCGTGTAGCTGAAGTCGATCAGGATTTGCCTGATCTGGTCCGCCTGCGCGGACTCGACATGCCGCGCCGCGGGCGACCTGGGCTTTCAGGCGCTGCTCGTCGCGGACGCTCACACGACCATGGATACGCCCGTGCTGAGCGCCGTGTCGATTATCGAGCACCATAACCGCACCCTGAGCGGCCCGTTCGTCAGGCTCGTGGCACGGCCGATTGTGCGTTCGACCGCGCATTTGAGTAACGTACGGCGCACGCGCCTTCAAATGTCGGTGTTAAAACCCTTCGAGCACGAGCTTGCCGCGCGAGCGGTTGGTCTCCAGGAGTTCGTGCGCCCGGCGCAGGTTCGCCGCGTTGATGGTCCCAAAGCTCTCGTTGAGCGTCGTGCGCAATACGCCTTCGTCAATGAGCGAAGCCATGCGGTCGAGCAGGTGGTGCTGGCGAATCTGGTCTTTCGTCCCGAACATCGAGCGCGTGTACATGAACTCCCAATGCAGGGCCACGCTCTTCCTCTTGAGCTTGCGGAAGTCGAACAGATCCGGGTCGTCGATCAGCGCGAGATGCCCCTGCGGATTGATCGAGGCGACGATCTCGTCGAAGTGACGGTCGGTCTGATTCAGGCTCGCGATATAGTCGACGCCTTCCATGCCGATACGCTCGAGCTCCTGCGAAAGCGGCTTCGTATGATCGATGACGTGATGCGCGCCCAGTTCGCTCACCCACTTCGACGTTTCGGGCCGCGACGCCGTGCCGATCACCGTGAGGCCCGTGAGCTTGCGCGCCAACTGCACGAGAACCGAGCCCACGCCGCCCGCCGCGCCGATCACGAGCAGCGACTCACCGGACGGCGCCGTGCCCTCTGGCACCTTGAGGCGGTCGAACAGCAACTCCCACGCCGTGATGGAGGTGAGCGGCAACGCGGCCGCCTCGGCGAAGTTCAAGCTTAGCGGCATGCTGCCCACAATGCGCTCGTCCACCACGTGCAATTCGCTGTTGGTGCCCGGGCGCAGCAGCGAGCCCGCGTACCACACCCGGTCGCCCGGCTTGAAGAGCGTCACGTCCCGGCCCACGGCGCGCACGACGCCGCTCGCGTCCCAGCCGATCACTTTCGGCTCGCCGTTTTCGGGCGCCATGCTCGCGCGCACCTTCACGTCCACCGGATTGACCGACACCGCGTGCACTTCAACGAGCAGATCGCGCGGGCCCGGCTGCGGGTCGGGGAGTTCGAGATCGATCAGCGATTCGGGGTCGCTGACAGGGAGATTGCGGTAGTAACCAATCGCTTTCATCGTGAATACCTCCAGACAGTCATATTGCGGGAAACCGGCTTTGTTGAACGAGCGGCTCGAAGTGGTAAAGGTCGGGGTCCGCCGAGAAGTACGGCCACAGCGTGTGCAGGAAGGTCTGGAAATCGCCGTGCATCATGAACGCGCTCTGCGCGTCGAGGCTGTCCCATTCCACTTCCAGCACGTAGCAGCCTTCGTCTTCGCACTGCGGACCGAGGCGGTGCCCGCGATAACCCGGCTTGTTCGTGAGCAGCGGGCATACGCGCAGCCAGGCCGCCTCGAAATGCGAAACCTTGTCTGCTCGCAGGTAAAAGCGGCCTATCGCGACGATCATCCACGCCTCCGCGCCGTTCGTGTTCGTACGAATAATCGGCCACTCCGCACGGCGTGCCTAGCGGAAAATGGCGAATTCAGCTTCAAAGCAGCTTTGAAGATCGAGAGCGATCGAGCGGCGGGGCGCGGTGGGAAAGACGCATGCAGGCCGGGCCCGATGGCGATCGGGCCCGGCATCGGACCGGCGAGCGGACTTACTGCGCAATCAGACGTCAGGCAAGAAACGCGGCAATGCGATCGCGCAGCAAATCGCGCAGTGCGTTGACGGTCGGCGAGAGCATCGTGCGGTGCGCGCAGACGAGATGCAGCGGCGCGCCTTCGCCCTGAAACGCGTCGAGTGCGGTTTCGAGGCGGCCCGCCTTGATATCGGCGAGCACGTCCAGGCGCGACTTGTACGCAAGGCCATGTCCCGCCACGGCCCAGCGGCGCACGAGTTCGCCGTCATCGCTGCTGCGGTTGCCGTGCACCTTCACGACGCTCGCTTCGTCGCCGCGATAGAAGGTCCAGCGGTCGTGCAGCGTGTCGCTCAGCGCGAAGCGCAGGCAGTTGTGGCGTGAGAGATCGGCAAGCGTCGCCGGTTTGCCGTGACGCGCGAAATAGCCGGGCGCGGCGCACAGCACGCGCCGGTTGTCGGGCGCGAGCGGCAGCGCCACGAGGGAGGAATCTTCGGGCACACCGTAGCGAACCGCCACGGCAACCGGCGACCGGAACATATCGGTCACACGGTCGCCAATGTGCACCTGGAACGAAACCGCAGGATGCTGCGCCTGAAAGTCGTCGAGCCAGGGCGCGAGCACGTTGCGCCCGAGGTCGGAGGGAATCGACAGCGACACCGTGCCGCCGATCATCTTGCGCCCATGCGCCACGGCGTTCTGGCCCGCCTCCACCTGCTCCGTGACGCCGCGCGCGTAGTCGAGATAGCGCTCGCCGTCCGGCGTGAGGCGCAGGCTGCGCGTGGAGCGTGCGAGCAGGCGCGTGCCGAGTTCGGTTTCGAGGCGCTTCAGGCCCGCGCTCGCCACGGCAGGCGTGAGATCGAGTTGACGCGCGGCGGCCGAGAGGCTCCCGTTGTCCGCCGCACTGATAAAGATGACGAGGTCTTCCAGTCTGATCATGTACCGTCGCGTCTCGTTGGGCTGCGCTCGCCTCAGAAGCCGGCGCCGCGGTCATGGAGTAAGCGAACTGTACACGAAGGCATCGTGCAAGCATGAAGCGCGCGCTTCCGATTGTTGAACAATCTTTGGCTTACCGTTCAACGATTCCTATACTCCCCAGCACGACATCCCGCGAAGGCCTCGCCGTGCACCATCGGCGTCGCGAACGCAGGCACAGGTCGTTCACACAGGAGCACGAGGCAATGCTGAATTATCCCGCCGCCTACCAGTCGACCAAGGGCTCCGCGCTCGACGTGAACAAGCCCTTCTACCGCCGTATCGCCGAGACGCCTGAGCAGCGCGAGCTAATCGAATCCATCGTCGTGCCGATACGCTCGGGGCAAGCCTGGAGCGTGCCCGCAGGACACGTGTTCCGCATCGTGACGATCGAAGGCCCGCAGGTGGCCGACCTCAATTTGTGGAACCGGCACGATCCGCGCGAGCGCATGTGGGCTTCGCGCACGCGCCAGCTCCAGCAGGCGCATGTGAGCACCTTCGACCGCCTGTGGTCGACGCTGCCCTTCCTGCGCCCGCTCGTCACCATCACCGACGACAGCCTGGCCGGCTACGGCGTGGACGAGCATGGCGGGCGCGTTCACGACCTGCTCGGCACACGGTGTGACCCCTACGTGAACCGTATGTTGACCGGCGAGGACTTTCATTTCCACTGCCACTCGAACCTCACGCGTGCCATCGCGCCGTATGGGCTCACCGAATACGACGTTCACGACGTGCTCAACGTGTTCCAGTGCACCGGCCTGAATCTCGAGGACAAGTACTTCATGAAGGCCTGCCCGGCGAAGAAGGGCGACTACCTCGAATTTTTTGCCGAGATCGACCTGTTGTGCGCGCTTTCGACCTGCCCCGGCGGCGACCTTTCACTGCCGATGTGGGGACCCGATGCGCGCGACCCGCTGGAAGTCTGCCGGCCGCTCGGCATCGAGATCTACCGGCTGGCGCCCGCACTGCTGGAAGGCTGGTCTTCGCCCCCTGTCGCCGAATATCGCGGCCTCCACGGCATGGCGTTGCAGCAGCCGGACTGGAAGTGCGGATGCTGAATCGCTACGAATGAGGCGCGCCTGACCCGGCGCAGGAAACGCGTTGCGCAAAAAGCCGCCGGGTCATGCGCCCACCTAAAGCATTCGCGCGACCCGACGGTGTGCAGGCGCCAAGGATTACTGCTGCTTTTCGACCTTCTTCGGCTTCGGCGGCGATTCGACCTTCGCGTACTGGAACGCGGGCGTAGCCTTCAGCGCTTCCTTGGTTGCGCCGGGCAGATAGAGATTGCCCTGGCGCACGTCGAGCGACGCGATGGGCACGGCCACATCGTGCGAGCCGACGCCGAGGAAACCGCCCGCCGAAACGATGGCCGCGGATACCGAGCCGTCCGGCGCCACGATCAGGTCGCGCACGGTGCCGATCTTCACGTTGTCGTCGTTATAAACGGGCTTGCCGAGTACGCTCTTCTTCACGCTCCAGCCTTCGAGCAGCGCCTGCGACTGCTCGACCGAAACGCTCAAGGGCTGCGCGCCCGCGATCTGGGCATTTGCGCTGGCACTGGCCAGCACAGCGCTGAATGCGGCTACGGCCAACATCGTCTTGCGGAAAAGCATTTTCTTTCGCTCCTGTATTCCGGTTATTTCGCCGTGCAGGTCGTTACGAGTCAGTGCGAGACTGCAGGCGGACTGTCATGTTAGCCGGTATCGTGCGGCGCTGCGCTCAAGCTGCTTGCGCGAGCAATCACGAAGCAGCCATGCAAGCCCTGGCGCGAAAACGCCGCCAAGCCCCCGGAAGCCTCTGCGAACCGCTGCCAGAGAAAGTCGAGCAACGCGCGCATCCTCGATTAGTACGGAGAACGTACGGAGTTTGGCACGAGCATCGCGCCGCCTGCAAAAAAGCTGACGCGCTCGCGCACAAGCCAGAACGGCAGCCATCCGAGACCTTCTCCCGCCGCAACGGCGTCGGCGATCGCGGCAAGATCGTCCAGACGAAAGCGGTTGGGCGGCGTGATCTCGACGGGCGGCTCGCCCTCAGCTTCACCGGTAAAGGGCCACGGCGGCACGCGGCCCGAGCGGCGATGCATGACCGCTTCATGCTGAGCGAGCTCGTCGAGCGTCTCGGGCCTCCCATGCGCCGCAAGCCATGCGGGCGACGCGCACACCGTCATGCGCTGCCGCGCCACGCGACGGGCGACGAGGTCGGCGCTGTCCCCCAGCGCTCCGGTGCGGATCGCGAGGTCGTAACCGTCGTCGGCCAGATCGACGAAGCGATCGTTCATCGAAAGATCGAGTTCGATACCCGGATAGCGGCAGGCGAAACCCATGAGCACAGGCATCGCGCAATGCCGACCGAAATGCACCGGCATGGTGATGCGCAAGCGCCCGCGCGGCTCGCCGAGCTGGTCGGCGGCGAGCGCGTCGGCGGCGTCGGCTTCCGCGAGGATCAGCTTGCAGCGCTCGTAGTAGGCGCGGCCGAACGCCGTGACGTTCTGGCGCCGCGTGGTCCGGTTGATGAGCCGCACGGCAAGACGCGCTTCGAGCCATTGCACATGTTTGCCAACCATCGGCGCGGAAAGGTCCAGCGCCTCGGCAGCCGCCGCAAACGACCCCAAATCCACGGCTTTCACGAACACTTGCATGCTGGTCAAGCGGTCCATATTCGAAACCATCCGTTACGAGTGTCGATATTGGCTCGCAATTTATCGCCGATCCTTCCGTAGCTACAGTGGATTCGTTCCAATCATTCAGGAGTCGGCATATGGCACGCGTCGTTCGCTTTCATCGGCATGGCGGCCCCGAAGTGCTGCGCATCGAGGAGGTCGAGCTTGCGCCGCCCGGCGCCGGCGAGGTCGCGATACGGGTCAAGGCGCTCGGACTCAATCGCGCGGAAGCGCTCATGCGCGCGGGCACGTATATCGAAACGCCCGCGCTGCCGTCGGGAATCGGGCTGGAAGCGGCCGGCGTCCTGGTGGCCGTTGGTGAGGGCGTAACGTCGCTCGCGCCGGGCGACCCGGTGAGCCTCATTCCACCGATCTCGATGGCGCGTTGGCCCGTTCACGGCGAGCGCGTGAATTTTCCCGCGCAATTCGTGGTGCGGCATCCGACTTCACTGGGTTGGGAACAGTCGGCGGCGTTCTGGATGGCATATCTCACTGCCTATGGCGCGCTCGTGGAAATCGCTGGGCTTCAGCGAGGCGAAGTCGTGGTCATTACGGCCGCATCGAGCAGCGTTGGACTGGCCGCGATCCAGATAGCGAATCGCGTCGGCGCGACGCCGGTCGCCATAACGCGGACTTCTGCCAAGCGTCATGCCCTGCTCGACGCCGGCGCCGCTCACGTGATCGCCACCCGCGAAGAAGACGTGGCCGCCCGGCTCGCTGACATCACGGGAAACGAGGGCACGCGCGTCGTGCTCGACGCAATCGGCGGTTCATTGTTCGAGCCGCTCACGGCTTCGATGACGCGCGGCGGCATACTGATCGAATACGGCGGCCTGAGCCGCGAGCCCACGCCCTTTCCCCTGCCCGCGGTTCTGAGCAAAACGCTGACATTGCGCGGCTACCTCGTACATGAGGTAATTGGCAATCCCGATTGGTTGGAGCGCGCCAAAACTTTCATTCTGGACGGCCTGGAAGCGGACGCACTGCGGCCCGTGATAGCCAGGACGTTTCCCTTCGAGCAGATCGTCGAGGCGCACCGTTATCTGGAGTCGAACGAGCAGTTCGGAAAGATCGTCGTCACGCTCTGAACCTTGCGCCGACAATGCGCCGGTTCACGATGAAGCGGCGGCGCACTGGGCGCAAAGCCCGAAAACGACGAGACTCGAACGCGTATAGCGAAAACGCTGCGCCGCCGCAATGGCGGCGTGCTGTTCCTGCAGCGTGGGCTCGTCGATGTCCACCACGGTCTTGCAGCTCTCGCACACGAGATGCGCGTGCGGCGCGCCACGCCCAAGCTCGTACACCACGCGCGTTTCGCCAACCCACGTGCTGTCGAGCAGCGACGATTCCATCAGCTGCGCAAGCGCGCGATATACGCTCGCGAGGCTGCACTGCTCCACGTCTTTTGTAATGCGGCGAAAGACCTGGTCGGCGGTCAGATGCTCGTGCGGCGCATCATGGAACACCTTCAGCACGGCCACGCGGCTGGATGTAGGGCGCAGGCGCGCGCTCTTCAGTTCGGAGTAGACCGTTCTCATACGCAGGGAAAACACGTCGGCAAGGCCGACAGTTTCCCCGAGAATGCTTAAGGCTTCCTTATGTCAGTATGGAGAGCGGCACGTTGCGGCCTGACTTGCGGCCCCACTTTATGCTGCGGCGCCTTCTAGATCGAAAAAGTATGGCACTGGCGGATATTGAACAGAAGCACGAACTGAGGCCCGCATGGCTTCCACGCCCACGGTCATCTTCGGCGCGTTCGACCGGCACAACTTCGGCGACCTGCTGATCGCGCAGGTGGCGGCGCGCATGCTGCCACGCCGCGAACTGCTGTTCGCCGGGCTTGCCGCGCGCGGTCCGCGTGGCGATGGCGGGCCAGCCACCGTCGCACTCGCGCGTATCGCCGCTTTTGCGCGTGGCCGCTCCGTGAATGTGATTCACGCAGGCGGCGAGTTGCTGACCTGCAATGCGTGGGAGGCCGCCGTGATGCTCGCACCGCCGCAGCGCGTGCCGGCGCTCATTGCCACCGAGGGTGAATGGCTGCGCGACGGGCGCGCGTGGGCGCAACAGCATGTTGGCGTGGCGTCGCTCGCGCCGTATGTGCTTTCGAAGTCCGCGTTGCCGGGCGTGCGAGTGAAGCATCTCTCGTTCAACGCGGTAGGAGGTGTCGATCTCGATGCGCGCGATGCGCAGTTGGGCGCCGACGTGCTCGCCGCGCTGCAATCCGCGGATGTGGTGAGCGTGCGCGACCGTCAAACCCAGGCGCTGCTCGCGGAACGGGGCATCGAAGCCCGGCTGTTACCGGACCCCGCCGCGATGACGGCAGCCCTGTTCGGCACGGCAATACGACGGCATGCCACAAACCTCGCGCTGCGCGACGCGCGGCAGGCGTTCCCGCACGGGTATGCAGCCGTGCAATTCAGCGCGGACTTCGGCGACGATGCAACGCTCGATACGCTAGCCAAGCAGCTCGAACTCGCGGCGCGGGGGCACGGCCTGGGTATTGTGCTGTTTCGCGCGGGCGCCGCTCCCTGGCATGATGACCTGGCGGTGTACGAGCGGCTCGCGGCTCGACTGCGCGCGGCTCACGTTCGCGTGTTTACTTCGCTGAACGTCTGGGACATCTGTGCGCTGATCGCTGGAAGCCGCATCTATTGCGGCAGCAGCCTGCACGGTCGCATCGTTGCGATGGCGTACGCGCTACCTCGCATCAATATCAGTCATCCTGATCATTTTTTTGAGGGAAGCAAGCATGCTGCTTATGTGCGGACATGGGAAGCAACGGGTCTCGCCGGCGTTGTGAATCTGGGCAATCTTGCCGATGCGGTTGCCAATGCATTGGTGACCGATTACGAATCACTGCGCGAAACCGCATCCGCACTCGCACGGCGGTATCGGATGGAATTCGAGTCCGAAAGACGTTACCCGGCTCGCAAGCCGGGCGCGATACAGTTGACTCCTACCAGCGTTTCAGGCCAAGCAGCTTTTCGCCGAGTTCGGTGAGTTCGGCGCGTGGGTATTGGGTCTTTTCCCATTCGCGCGGATCACCCGGGAAAGCGTAGCCTTGCGGGACTTCGCGCTCCGACCAGCACTTGACGCGAAAGTCGCGCAATGCCTGACGCTCTGCTGCAGCCGGCTCCATCATGATGTATTGCGCCATGCGTACCCGGTTGGCCGATACATTGGGCCAGATGCCGTGCGCAAGCAGGCAATTGAAGACCAGCATATCGCCCGGTTCCATGTTGACTTGTGTCGGGTGTAACCCGGCCATGTCCGGACGGAAGCCATCACGATCTTCCGGTTGGGTTCTCGCCCATTCGTCGAAACCATGGAACAGCTCGGGGACACACTGGAAGCCACCCACTTCCTTGTCTGCCTTCGAAAGTGCGAGGACGCCCTGGACACCCACAGGTCGCGGCCGAAGTTTCGAATCCACGTCCCAGTGCACGAAACCAGTGAATTCGCGCCCATTCCGGTTCGGCGGGTTGAGATTGGCGCGATCAATGCTGACCCACAGATTCTCGTGGTCCCAGATGTCCACGAACAGGTCATACATTCGCTGATGTGAGCGGTTATCCCACATCACCTGATTGTTGTAGACCTCCACCATGCCACTGTTGTTGAGTTCAGCCATCTTGATGTCCCGCCGCTGCGGACGGAACCAGCTGGCAGGATCGTGGCGGTCGAGTTCCTGAAACTCCCACAGGAAGTCGACCGTTCGTTGAACCTGCTCCTGTGGAATGACCGACTTCACGACGATATAGCCGTTGCGCTGCCAGAAAGCGAATTCCTCGGGCGTCAAGACGCGCAACGGCAGCTTCTTCGTGAGTGTGGCCAGCTCCGGGTAATCCACTCCCTGCTTGTTGTTACCGAGGGCTACTGTTGCATCAGTGCCTGCTGCATACGGATTCATGATGTCACTCCAGTCGAAGGAAATTAGACGATGGCTTGATGCTCGTTCTGGGCGAGCCGCGCAAGGTGCAAGGCGCCGGCCGCGGCGTCTGCGCGCGGTTCGACAAGTTGCGCGAGCAACCCGGCAGCAAGGTGAGGTCGCAGCCGTGGCCTCGTCCCCCGCAGGGAATCCGGAGCCGCCCACCGACCGGCGCCAGATCGAGGAAGCTGTCAAAGCCATTTTCAGATGTCGGGGTCCCGGCTAAATACAGATGTCGGGGTTGAGGTTGGTTCTGGGTGTGGTTGTTTTGCAGTCCTTTATATCTATCTGGAGGGGGTTTTTAGCACCGAGCCTCCCGGATTGCGGTGAGTCCCCATTACCGCCGCATTCAAGTCCTCGAGCGTCACTTCGCGCTGCTTCCGTGTGCCAGGCAATGGTTTCGGTTTGCGTACCGCGGCGCCGCGATTGGTGCGGGAT
>NZ_JAMBPR010000080.1 GCF_024206475.1 Paraburkholderia sp. CNPSo 3274 | reverse complement strand
CGCCGTGATCGGGCTCTGCGTGACGGCGGCCAGATAGCCGACCATGCCGAGCGCGATCAGCATCGGCAACTGCATCTGCCCGAACACCATGTGCAGCACGTTGCCGATGCCCGCGCCGATCGCCAGCGAAGGCGCAAAGAGGCCGCCCGGCGTACCTGGCAGATACGAGCCCACCATCGAGGCCATTTTCAGCACGGGATAAGCCACGCCGAGCTGCGAATGGCCTTCGAGCATGCCGCGCGCTTGCGCGTAGCCGCTGCCGAACAGATTGCCGCCGCTCGCCACGCCGATCACGGCGATGAACAAACCGCACACGGCGCCGAACGCCACGGGCCGCTCTTTTCGGAGAGCGAACAAGCGGGCGGGCATCCATCGTTCGGTGTTGAGCAGCAGCCAGCAGAACACACCGCCCGCGAGGCCGGTGATCACGCCAACGAGAATCACGGCGACGGCGAGCAGATCGGGCAAATGGCTGCCGATGGCAATCGTGCCGAAATACACATAGTTGCCTTGCAGCGCGAGGGAGACGACGCCCGAAAAAATGATCGCGGTGATGATCACGCCGCTCGTTCGCGCCTCGAAGCTGCGCGTGAGTTCCTCGATGGCGAAGACCACGCCCGCGAGCGGCGCATTGAACGCGGCAGAAAGGCCCGCGGCGGCGCCCGCGAGGGCGAGCTTGTATTCGAGGCCGACGCCGTACATGCTGCGCAGCCGCGCGGGGTAGAAACGCCGCAGGCTGTACATCAGCGCGGCGCCCACGTGGATGGTCGGCCCTTCGCGGCCAATCGTGAATCCACCGAGGATCGCGAGGAACGACAGGGCGATCTTGCCGATCAGGATGCGCAGCGTGAGCAGGCGCGGGCCGAATTTGCGCACGTCGTGCAGTGTGGCAATGACCTGCGGGATGCCGCTGCCCTCCGAACCCGGAAACCAGCGGCGCGTGGCCCAGACGCTGAACGCGGCGATGGCCGGCGTGATGAGAAGCGGCAGCCACCGGTAATGGGCGGTCATCTGCACAAAGAGCGCGTAACCGAAGTCGATGAGCCGCGCGTACATGACCGCGACGAGCCCCGTCGCGATGGCGCCCAGCCAGAACACGCCGAGATATAGCCAGCGCCGATGGCTTCGCACAATCGTGCGCCGATCAAAAATGTTCGAAAATCGCATGGGTGGCCGGAGAAAATAGCACTTAAGGCACATTGTGACATAAATTGCCTTTTCCACCGACAGAGCTCACCTGGCTGCTCTGGCAAGGGCTAACTGCCTGCCTCATCGAACACCCAGCCAAACGCGCCATAGACCGCCTTGTGCTCGGCCGCGAGTTCGAGCACGAACATCTCGCCTTTGGCCGTGAGATGGACCTGCACCTGGCGACGGTCGGCGGGATCGGGTTTGCGCGTCACGAGCCCGGCCGATTCGCAGCGGGAGACGAGCGCCGCAGTGCCGTTCGGCGCCGCCTGCAATCGCTCCGCGAGTTCGCCGACGGTCGCCCACTGGCGGTCGGGAAAGCCGCACACGTGCAGCAGCAACTGGTACTGGAGCGTCGTGATGCCCGCGGCGTTGGCGATCTCTTCGGAAGCCCGCAGAAACTTCCGCAGGTCATACCGGAATGCCGACATCGCCTCGAGTTCGCGCTTGCCCGGAAGCGCGCGTTTTGTCGATTTGCCTGAATTCATGTGCTGTTCCTTATGCGTGCCGGTCATGCCGGGTGCCTTGCACGGCAAGCGGCCTGCGGCGGGCAATGGGATTGTGGCGGCAGACTGGCCGTGGGGGAGGTTACCATGCACGTGCTTTCGGCCATCGGGCGCGCACGGCGTTAGCTCGCCGGAAGCAATTGCTGCAGGCTGATGAGATTCTGAGGAATCACGCGGATGAATCCCCCGCGTGCCGGATGCGCCTTCGCTGCAGTTCATCCCTGCCATCGTTCAAGCGGGAAAGGTCGGTGTGATCACAACGGAAGCGGTCGGTCCTGAAAGATGCTCTTCATCACGAGCGTCGACCTCAGCCGCAGTACCCGTCGTCGGCATGGGTTCGAAGGCCATTCTGACGACCCGGCCAAAGGCGGCCCGCAGGGTGAGTCAGTTGTCCGGCGTGACGATGGTCATGGTTGCGGTCATTCTGTTCGCCGAGCAGGCTTTTGCTTTCATGCATTGACTGCCGCGGCGGCCGCACTCGGCTCGCCGCTGCTTTACGAACTACGTCGTCTTCATGGCCGCGGCTTCCGGTCCGCTCAGATAGTAATCGCGGAATCGTTCGTCTACCCGCTCCCACATCAGTGCCGAAAATAACAGCGCTGCCTTGAGCGGCCGATGGTTGATGACAACCGAATCGGTTTCGCCATTTTGGTTCAGATGCGCGACGACCACGGTTTCGATGGGTTCTCCCTGGATCTGCGATCGGTAGGACTCCATGTACAGGCTGTTGCCGATTTCCCCCTTGTAACTGTGATGCTGGAACTCATAGAGAGAAACGGCATGCCTGATCACAGAAAGGATGTCTGCGCGGCCTTCGATCGGACGCTTCAGGACGGTCGCCTCCAGCGTTGCATTTTCTGCCAGTCTCGCCAGCCAAAGCGGCGGAGCATTTTCGGGCGCCAGTACCGGCGCAGTGTCGTTGAATTTCATGTCGGACGTTCCTTCGGTTTCAGGTAGCCGCCGGGAGTCGCGTCCCGGCGTCGCACAGACGGCTCGCGCGCTATTGCTGACGCAGCGGTCGCAAACCCGCTCGCACCTCTTGCGCGAACAGTTGCGGCTGTTCCCACGCCGCAAAGTGGCCGCCTTTGTCGGGCCGGTTGTAATAGAGAAGGTTGTGATAGGCCCGCTCGGTCCAGCTGCGGGGCGCCTGATAGTTCTCGCGCGGGAACACGCTCACTGCGGCCGGCACCGATACATCGGCGGCCGCGGTAAGGTTGAAATGCGACTCCCAGTAGAAGCGCGCGGCTGAGATTCCCGTGTTCGTAAGCCAGTAGAGCGTGATGTCGTCGAGTACGTCGTCACGCGTCATCGCGCCCGCCGATTCTCCGTTGACGTCGCGCCCGTACACAGCCGAGGTGAGCGCGGCAGCCGGCTGGATATAGCCGTCGCCGTGATCGAGGAGCCAACTAGCCAGCGCGATCGGCGAATCCGAGAGCCCATAGAGCGTTTGCGGGCGCGTGCCCTGTTCGAGCGCGTAGGCGCGTCGCGATTTGGCTGCGCTCGCGAGCTGCTCGTACGCGTGCTTCTCGTCGTCGCTGAGATTCGCTGGCGGCGGCGAGCCGGCTTGCAGCGCCTTGGCGATTTCGGGCGGAACAGTCGCCGGGAAATTCACGTGAATGCCGAGCAGTTCCGGCGGCGCCTGCTTGGCCATCACGTTGGCTACGACACCGCCCAGGTCGCCGCCTTGTGCCGAAAACTTGTCGTAGCCAAGGCGCTTCATCAGCACGACCCACGCGCGCGCAGTCCGCTCGGGACCCCAGCCCACCTCGGTCGGTCTGCCCGAGAAGCCGTAGCCCGGCAGCGACGGAATCACCAGGTGAAAGGCGTCGGAAGCGCTCGCGCCGTAAGCAGTGGGATTGGTCAGCGGGTCGATGATCTTGAACTGTTCAATGACCGAGCCCGGCCAGCCGTGCGTGACGATGAGCGGCATGGCATTCTCGTGCTTTGAGCGCACATGAATGAAGTGAATATCGAGTCCGTCGATTTCGGTCACATAATTCGGCAGCGAGTTCAGCTTCGCTTCGCAGCGGCGCCAGTCATAGTCGGTCGACCAGTGGCGGGCGACCTCCTGCATCATGGCGAGCGGCACGCCTTGCGAATCGTCGTTCACCGTCTCCTTGTCGGGCCAGCGCGTGGCCTTGATGCGGCGTCGAAGATCCACGAGCTGCGCTTCGGGCACATGCACGCGCAGCGGTCGAATCGCGGTCTTGTCGCCGTTCGGTGCGGGCTTGACTTCCGTGATGCCTTGCAGGGTTTGCGAAAACGCCAGCTGGCTCAGCGAGGCTGCAGCCACGGCAGCCGCGGCCGTGCCAATGAAGCGGCGGCGCGACGGCGATGGGATGAGTAGCTCGTCAGACATATGTACTCCGTTTTTCTGGTATTGGAGGCAGAGCGCACGTGGATGCTTCGCAATACCAAGCGTAGTCGTGCTGGCGCGCGCATGCGCTGCAGTCTCGCATCGCTCGCCAACGGGATTCGAGCCGGATGTCCCGGCACGCAAACGCGCGTCGCATCAAGCCGATGCCGTGCTGCTCGAAAATGCTGCGGCGTGGCGCGTCACGAACTCGCGCATGCCGATCGGCGCCTGCCCCGTGAGCTTGCGCAGGTCGTTGGTCATGCGGTCGTACCGGCCTTCTGCGTGCAGTTCGGCCATGACCGCGAGATGCTTGACGATATGCGCGGATAGTCCGAACTCGCCCAGCTTCGCAGCCCATGCTTCGACGGGCACGTCGCGGTAGCGAATCGTGCGGCCGAGCAGCTCGGAGAAGAGGCGCGCATAGTGCTCCATATCGCAGGACTCGAGGCCCGTGAGGTGATAAACCTGGCCGATATGCGGCGCCGGATTGTCGAGGATCTCCACGACGGCACGCGCCACGTCGAGCGACGAGATCGGCGAGGTCCGGCCTTTGCCGAGCGGCAGCACGAGTTCGTCGTTCTTGCGCACTCCCTCTGCGGCAAGAAGCAGGAAGAAGCTCTCCAGAAAAACCGTAGGCCGCACGGTGACGACGGGCAGACCCGACCAGGCGAGCGCCTGCTCGGCGAGCCAGTGCTGCTTTTGCTGCCCGCTGTCGGTGGTTTCGGTGATGCTCATCTGCGAGACGGTCATCTGCGACATGTTCACGAACGCTTCGACGCCGTGATGGCGCGCAACGGCCGCTGTATTGATCGTCGCTTCGAGATACGCGGGCGACACTGACATGCCGAAGTAGAGGCGCGAGACGCCTTCCATGGCGCGGTGCATCGAATTGAGATCAGTCAGATCGCCGAGCACGACCTGCGCGCCGAGACGGCGCAGTTCGTCGGCGCGTGTGTCCTCGCGGCGCACCAACGCGCGCACGCGATGTCCCTTCGCAAGCAGGTTTTCGGTGATGCTGCGGCCTACGGCGCCGATTGCGCCTGCCGCACCCGTGACGAGAATCGGACGGTCATGCTGGATTTGAGTGGTCATTTCGATTACCTGATTCGTAACACTAAGTAGTGTATATGCACATTTAAAGGAGGCAATAGCCGGAGCGGGCAGTGCGCGCTCAGGCAACGATCGTGCGTGGCTCCTCGCCTTCGTTACCCGTCGCCGCAGCGGCGTGCTGCACACGCTCATGAACGTTCGCAGCCGGCGTGCGGTCGATCTGCAGGCTGAGCAGTTCCGGCCGGTTGTAGTGGCCTGCCGCGTCCATCAGCATCTTGCGACGGTCGATCAGCGAGAAATCGAGGTCGGCGATGACTTCGCCTTCGCCCTCGCGCAGCGGTTCTCCGATCAGGGAGCCGTCCGGCGCGACGATCGTGGTGAAGCAGCCGCCCGAGATCGGCCCGATCGCGCAGCCCGTGTCCTTCATGATCTGTGCCTGCTGGTCGGCATCGAGCCACGCCGTCGCATTCACGACGAAGGCCCCGGATTCGAGCGCGTGCTGGCGGATATTGATTTCCATGCGTTGCGCGAAGCCTTCGCCGAAGGCCGAGCCCGGATACATGGCCGAATGGATCTGTTCGCCGTCGGCGATTATCGCGTAGCGCGCGAGCGGGTTGTTGTGCTCGAAGCAGGCGAGCTGGCCAATGCGGCCCACCTTGCTGTCGACAGCGCGCAGGCCTGAGCCGTCGCCCTGGCCCCAGATCATGCGCTCGAAATGCGTGGGCGTGATCTTGCGGCGGCGCTGGATCAGCGTGCCGTCGGCGTCGAAGAGCAGTTGCGTGTTGTAGATGGTGCCGCCGTCGCGCTCGTTCACACCGATGGAGACAACCATGCCCGCTTGCCGTGCCGCTTCGCCGATCGCATCCGTGGCGGGCGAGGGCACCGTCACGGACTGTTCGAGCAGCCGCAGATGCTCGGTGCCCGCGAGCAACTGCATGGGCGTTTGCACCGCGGAAAAGTACGGGTAATACGGCACCACGGTTTCGGGGAACGTGGCGAACTGCACGCCCTTGCGGCCCAGTTCGTGAATCTTCTGTACGACCTTGGCGACGGTTGCCTCGCGACTGTAGAGCACGGGGCTGATCTGGACGGCGGCGGCTTTGACGACTTTCATTGCAGGCTCCTGATGGTGTTGCATATGCAACATTGACGATGAAAAAATTCAGATCGTGGCTGGCGGCAAATCCGCTGCGATGTTCATGAGCGCGCTCGCGCCCTCTAAGCCGAGCACGCTGGCGGCGCGCTGTTGCGCGGAGGTCCACGCCGGCCCGGCGGTGTGAAGCAGCGCGCCGCCCGCTTGCGTGACCGAGAGCGCACGGCTGCGGCCATCGCCACCGGGCTGGCCGTCGGACACCCAACCGTGTGCGATGAGCGGCTGCAGGTTGCGCGTGAGTGTCGTGCGGTCGTGATGGTTCTTGCGGCCGAGCGCGGCGCGGCTCAACGGGCCGAACTCGGCGACGAGCACGAGCAGCGAAAGCTGCGACGCGTTGATACTGAGCGGGCGCAGCGCCTCGTCGTAAAGGGCGGTCAGCACGCGTGCGATCTGCCGGGTGCGCGTCAGCAGGCAGTGGCGCGCGATCTGCGCGCTCACGCTGCCCGATGGTTCACTGCCGTGCGGAACGGTTTCGATGCAGGACATGCTTCGCGACTCCAGGGTTCGAGCGGGGCGGTTTGCCCGGTTGAGGTATTGAAGCGTGCTGATGTATCCCGCACGTGTCGGGCAGGCCGTCTTTGTGTATGTGTATGTTGCTGCGCGGCGGCCAGATACATGGCGGTACAAAACCGATGCGGGGCAGCCACGCAGCAGCCGTATGTAAGGGCGCTCACCTTTACTGCCCGTGGCCCGCCGTTGCGCACGGCGTAAAAAGGAGAGACGAAAATGGCCGAAAAAATCGATACGCGCCGCCGCGGGTTGTTGGGGACTGGCGCTCTCATGCTCGCGGCGGCGCAGCTTGGCGCGTCGGGCGCGGCGAACGCGCAGACTGCCGCCCCGAAGGCCGCGCCGCTGCCGCCCGTCAAGCCGGGCAGTCACACGTCCTTCGCGTCGCTCAAGCAGATCAATGCGGGGCTGCTCAATGTCGGCTATGCCGAAGACGGTCCGGCCGACGGTCCGCCCGTGATCCTGCTGCACGGCTGGCCCAACGACATTCACAGCTTCGTGGATGTCACGCCGCTGCTCGCATCGCGCGGCTATCGCGTGATCGTTCCGTACCTGCGCGGCTAGAAGTACACGCACGATTTCACGAAGCTGATCTGGCGGATGCCTCGCCGAAATGGCAGTTCGACGACGCCACGTTCGATCGCAGCGCAGCGGCCTTCGAAAACCCCGACCACGTGGACATCTCGATCCACCACTATCACTGGCGTTTGGGCCTTGCGCCGGGTGAAGCGAAGTACGACGAATACGAGGCGCGGCTCGTACCGGGGCCGACCATCGGCGTGCCGACGATCACGCTCGAAGGTGATGCGAACGGCGCGCCACACGTGCCGCCCAGCGCCTATGCGAGCAAGTTCACGGGGAAGTACGAGCACCGTGTCATTACGGGCGGCATCGGCCATAACCTGCCTCAGGAAGCGCCGCAGGCGTTCGCGCAGGCCGTGGTCGACGTGGATCGTTTCTAGCCCGGCATCCGCAACATTCAGACGATTTACGTATGCGCGCCGACCCGAATGGCGCGCAGCGATTTTGCGGATTTTGTATCGTTCTGTATCCATCGCGCCAACGGACAAGGAGGCTTGCAAAGGCCGGGGTTCGCGGAAACAAGCAGGGTCGTTATCGCTTGCGAAGAGCCTTTCGCCGTTACGCATCAGGGAGACCCGTGGACGCCGCATCGACGGCTGCCGCGAGCGTGGTACGCGCTTTTTCGCGGCGTCGGCGCGCGAGTCGCGCTGCCCCCACGCCGCGTTCGGCGTCGCCTTCCAGCAGGGCGTGAATGTCGGGTAACGTCCAGATGCTGCCGCGGCTGCCCCACGTGCCGTCCGGAATCTCGGTCGGGAAAACCCACACGCGCGGTGCCACGTCTTCGAACGGACGGTTCTCGGCGCGGGCCACGGCCTCGGTAACGGCCAGAACGAGCGCTTTGCGTGAAGCATCGGTGTACTGACCTTCCGGTGCCGAGGGCACGATGCGGTAGCGCGGCAGCGCCGAGCGTTCTCCGGCGACGTATACGGCGGCAGGCCGATGGAGATAGAGCACGGTCACGCCCTGCGCAATCCGGTTGCCGGGGTCGTAGCCTTCCGCGTCGATCAGAATATTGGTGAGTTCCTTGACGAGGCGGGCTTCCGCTTCGGGTGTCAGGGCATCTTCGGGCCATAATGCGTCGATCATGGGCATGGCGCTACTCCTTTAATCAGGTGTTGGGATGCACCAATCATGCGGCTTTACGGGCTAGCGAGGAAGTGGCAAGATCGCCATTATTAAAGGCATATCGGACACGCCAATGATCACCATCCGCATCTGGGTTTACGACGGCATTCTGGCCTCCGGCGTGGCCGGCCCCATCGACGTTTTCAACGCCGCCAATCAGCTGGGGGCACGCGAGCGCCATGATGCGCGGCGTTTCGCGTGGCGCGTCGAATCCCTCGACGGGCAGCCGGTGAGGGCGGCGTCGGGCCAGAGCATCGCGGTGGACGGCAAGATTGACGGCCGCAAAGGCGCGCACGCCATCCTGCTCACGGCACCGTTTTTCTCCGACATGGACGGGTTCATTGGCCGCCGCGAGCAGATCGAAAAGCTCTCGAGGGCGCTGCGATGCCAGCACAAGGCAGGTGCCGTGCTGGCGGCCTACTGTACGGGCAACTATCTGCTTGCCGAGGCGGGACTGCTGGACGGACGGGTCGCCACCACGCACTGGGCGAAGGCGGCCGATTTCGCGCGGCGTTATCCGGCCGTCGAGCTTCGGGCACGCGAGGTCCTGACCGGGCAGGACCGCATTCTTTCCAGCGGCGCGGTCACGTCATATCTCAATCTCGCGATACGGCTCGTGGAAGTGCTCGCGGATGAAAAGCTTGCCGCCGTGACGGCGAGATCCTTGCTGATCGACGTCAATCGTATTGATCAGGCATCCTATTCGACGCTGGTCGACGAGCACGGGCACACAGATCCCCTCGTCGCCCGGGCGCAGCAGCGCATGGAGGTGACGATTGCTGAAGGGTTCCGGTTAAGTGAGCTTGCCACGTGGCTCGCCGTGAGCGAACGCACGCTCAACCGCCGGTTCAAGCAGGCCACTGGCCTCGCGCCACTCGAATATCTGCAGAATCTTCGTATCGAAGTGGCGAAACAGTTGCTGGAGTCTCGGCCCATCGCGCTCGAAAGCCTCAGCGACCGGGTCGGTTACGCAGATCCAGGTTCGTTTCGTGTGCTGTTCAAGCGCAAAACGGGTCTCTCGCCGCGCGAGTATCAGTTGCGTTTCGCGCGCACATCCGCCCACCCGGAAAGCCAAGGTGGCGGGAACAAGGAGCCTTCGCAGCCGTAGCGACAGCCGGACTGCTGCAGAGGCTCCTGGGCTTGCGCGCTATTCGGCGTCCGCCTTCATTTCGCGCAGATGCTTGTAGACCGTCGCGCGCCCCATGCCCAGCACCTTCGCCACATAATTGGCGGAACTCTTGCCCTTGAACGCGCCTTCGGCGTGCAGCGCCTCGACCAGTTCGCGCCGGTGTTCGCGCGTGAGCGAGTTGAGCGCGATCTGCCTCTCGCGCAGCCAGCCGTGCAGAAAGGTGTTGATGCGCTCCTGCCAGTCGTCCTTGAAGAGCTCCTCGGGCTGTGCGATCACGCCTGCGCCGCGCAGGAAGAGGTTGAGCGTGGCCTGCATGTCGTCGAAAGCAGCGATGTTGAAGTTGATACACATGACACCCGCCGCGTGCCCTTCATCGTCGAACAGCGCCGTGCTCACGCAACGCATGCGCCGGCCGTCCCAGTTCACCTTCTCGTAGGGGCCGAGCAGCTTGTTGCGCGTGGTTTCCTCGACGTCTTCGAGCGCGGAGTCGTCGCCGATCTCGCGCTTCGAGAGATTGTTCGAGAGATACGCCACGGTCTGGTCCGAGAGGTCGTGAATCACGACCTCCGCGAACGGGAAGAACAGCGTGGTGATGCTGTCCGCCACGTGCGCGTAGCGCGCGAGCAGCATGTCGCGCGCGGTCTTCGGGCTGGAGATCTTTTTCGCGCGGGTGTTCTCGTTTTCTCGTTTCGGCATCGGACTGGAACCGGGTTGCGGCAGGAAGGACGTCGATGATACTGCGATCACTCGACGCCGCGCGTCAACGCGCGTTACGCAGATGCTCAAACAGCGCGCTCGCGACGGCGATGTCTTCGAGGCCAAGGCCGATCGAGCGGAAGAATGCATGGCGCGCGTAAGCCGGTCTCGGGCACGCGTCGTTGGCTAGCTCCGCGAGATCGCCCGCGATCGCATCCGGCGACCAGCCGTGCTCGCGCGCGGCCAGCACCATTTCGCCCGCGCTTTGCGGCGTGGTGTGGCGATAGTCGCAGTACACGTCGAGCGAGGGCAGCGCGGCCGGATCGATCTCATGTGCGTGCGCGACGTTCGTGCTGATCGAGGTGATGAGCGCGGGTTTCGTGAGCGCGTCCAGCGCGAGCACGGGCTTGCCCGATGAGGTGCACAGCATCACCACGTCGGCGTCGTGCACGCAGGCTTCGGGCGTCTGCGTCACGCTTGCCCGTGCGTCCAGCGCGCGCAGTTCGGACTGACGCTGTGCGTCGCCGGCGAGCTTCGGCGAAAACACGCGAATGCTCTCCCACGCGCGAAGCGGTGCAACGTGACGAATATGCGCCAGCGCGACCGCGCCTGAGCCGATCACGGCAAGGCGTTTCGCCTCGCGCGGCGCGAGCTGGTCGACGGCGAGCGCCGTGGTGCCCGCAGTGCGCTCGGTGGTGAGCAGCGCCGCGTCGCACCACATGAGCGGCTGGCCCGTTTTCATCGACATCAGCGCGGTCCATGCGGTGATGATGGGCGGCTGGCCTTCGGCGCCCACGATGTACGGCGAGAGTTTCGCGCCGAAGATGCCCGCCTCGGCGAGCACGCCGAGATAGGTGATGAAGTCGCCGGCCTGCCTCGGGAACAGCGTAAGGGATTGCGGCGGCTGCACGGCGTCGCCGCGGCCGAGGGAGGCGAACAGGCGGCCCAGTTCGCCTCGCACGTCGAGGCTGGGCAGGGCGGCTCGCACCTGGGCGGCGTCGACGACGAGCGGCGCGGCGATGGATTGAGACATCTCGTTCATGTTGGGGCTCCAGAGTCGCGATGTAGACATTTTTGTCCATTCTAGACTTTATTTTTATTTTTCGTCTATATTCCTCCTGCGGCCGCGGCCCTCGTGAAAGGGCGCCGAACGAAAGCGCAACACTTGAACAGACACTTATTACGAATTGGGTGACGACGATGAACAGGAAAATGATTCGCTTTGCGGCTGCGGCCAGTCTCGCGTGCCTGGCGGCCATGACGGCGGGCGCGGCGCACGCGCAGGACCCGAAAACGCTGCGCTTCGGGGTGGAGGCGTCCTATCCGCCGTTCGAGAGCAAGACGCCTTCGGGCGATCTGCAAGGCTTCGACATCGATATCGGCAACGCGGTGTGCCAGAAACTCCAGATGAAGTGCGTATGGGTGGAGAACAGCTTTGACGGCCTGATCGCCGCGCTCGAGGCTCGCAAGTTCGACGTCATCAACTCGGCCATGAACATCACCGAGAAGCGGCGTCAGCAGATCGCCTT
This sequence comes from Paraburkholderia sp. CNPSo 3274, assembly GCF_024206475.1. Lineage (GTDB taxonomy): Bacteria > Pseudomonadota > Gammaproteobacteria > Burkholderiales > Burkholderiaceae > Paraburkholderia. The sequence goes on along the minus strand of NZ_JAMBPR010000080.1, from coordinate 20,280 downwards.
CACGCCCGCCATTTACGTGATGCCGATCCAGATGGTCGCGAAGCGCGCCTCGGGCCTCCAGCCCACGGCCGCGAGCCTGAAGGGCAAGTCGATTGGCGTGCTGCAAGGCTCGACGCAGGAAGACTATGTGCGCAAGCACTGGGGCACGCAGGGCGTGAACGTCGTCACCTACGAGAACCAGGACCAGATTTTCGCGGACCTCGCGGCCGGGCGCCTGGACGGCGCGGTGCAGGAAGTGCAGACCGCCACCGACGGTTTCCTCTCGAAACCGCAGGGCAAGGGCTTCGAATTCGCGGGCGCGCCGCTTAAGGACCCGACCACGCTCGGCGAAGGCACGGGCTTCGGCATGCGCAAGGACGATGCGGCGCTCAAGGCCAGGGTGGTCGCCGCGATCGATTCGCTGCGCCAGGACGGTACGCTCACGAAGCTGTCGATGAAGTATTTCGGCCGCGATATCGTCGCGAAGTGATGTCGATGACTTTGGAATTCAGAGCAGATTCATGAGCAAGAGCGCGATCGTTCTCGGTGCGGGAATCGTGGGCGTGAGCGTCGCGCTGCATCTGCAGGCGCGCGGCGTGCAGGTCACGCTCGTCGACCGGCGCGGGCCCGGCGAGGAAACGAGTCATGGCAATGCGGGGTTGATCGAGTCGTCGTCGGTGGTGCCTTATGGCTTTCCGCGTGACTGGCGCACACTGCTGCGCCTCGTGCGCAACGACTCGACCGTGCTGCGCTACGACGTGCGCTCGTTGCCCGCCTACGCGCGCTGGCTCGCGTCGTTCTGGCGCGAGTCGTCGCCGGTGCGCCTCGCGCACGCTGCGCGCGACATGCTGCCGCTCATCAAGCGCAGCATGGCCGAGCACGACGCGCTGATCGTGCGCGCGGGCTTGCGCGAAATCGTGCGGCCCATCGGCTGGCTCGAAGCGTGGCGCTCGCCCGCGGGCTTCGAGCGTGAAATGCGTACGGCACAGGGCGTGGCCGACGCACACGGCCTGCATGTGCAGATGTTCGACGCGCCGGGCCTGCTCGCGCTGGAGCCTTCACTCAACGGCGGCTATGCGGGCGCGATTCACTGGATCGATCCCGCGAGCGTGGCGGATCCTGGCGCGCTGACGAAGGGCTATGCGCAGTTGTTCCTGCGTGAAGGCGGTGCATTTGCACAGGGCGATGCGCGCACGCTGATGCCCGAAGGCAAGGGCTGGCGAGTGCAGACCGAAGAAGGACCGTTGAGCGCCGAGCTTGCGGTCGTGGCGCTCGGCCCATGGTCGGATCTCGTGACGCAGCCGCTCGGCTACCGCGTGCCGCTCATGGTCAAGCGCGGCTATCACATGCACTACGCGAGCGAGGCGCGTGCGCCGCTCGTGCGTCCGGTGGTGGATATCGAAGGCGGTTACGTAGTCGCGCCGATGCGGCGCGGCCTGCGTCTCACCACGGGTGTCGAGCTTGCCACGCGCGAGCGTCCCCCCAACTACGCGCAGCTCGACGCGGCCGAGCGCGAGGCGCGTCCCGTGTTCGGCCTCGGTTCGCGGCTGGACGAAACGCCGTGGATGGGTTTGCGCCCGTGTACGCCCGACATGCGCCCGCTGCTTGGGCCTGCGCCACGCCATGCGGGGCTGTGGTTCGCGTTCGGTCACAATCATCATGGACTCACGCTCGGGCCAGTCACGGCGCGCCTCGTTGCCGAGCAAATCGTCGGCGAAACGCCGTTCATCGATCCCACGCCGTATTTGCCCGCGCGATTTAGCTGAGCCACGCGCGTCGGAAGCACGAACGCGCCTTCGCGTTATGTGCGCATCCGCACCACGGAGCTTTCCCAATATATGGAAAATGCGCTTGCGTTCCATCGGGGAACTTCTAGACTGACAACTTGCGAATCGAGCCGCGATCCCACTAACGAGCCGCACTGCACGGAGTGCTCATGCGACTGACCATCCTGATCAATGGATCTGACCCGGCAGTCAAACACGAATTCGCCCTTGTGTGGATCGATCTCGACCAGAAGCGCTGGTCGCGCGAGTCACATGAAGGTGTCAACCTGCCTTCGTGGGGCGACGTCCGGGCAGCCGGCGATGAGACGGTCTTATGCGCTCCGCAAACCGATGCGCCTCTTTGCATCATGCGCGGTCTCAGCCTGAACGAGCGGCAGGAAGTCCACTCTGGCCATGGCGATGCGAGTTGGTCGGACAACAGCGCGTGCAGCGAAACAGCATGGCAGTGGCGGTTGCAGGCTGTTGACCGTAAATCGGTACGCGCCGCGAATTCGCTTTTTGCCTGCTAGTCGTTCGCAAGACGGCCGTGCGAGCCGATGCCGTGTGCCGGGGGGCGTGCGATCGCCCTCGGCGTCAGGCAACCGTACGCCACTACTCCTTCAATGTCGCGAGTAGCCGGTCGATTTCGTCGAACTGGCTTTTCGACAATTGATGACTTTGCATGATTTCCTGCAAGCGCTTTCGCCAATAAGCCGGCGGCAAACGCGACTCGTTCAGGTCTTGTGCAGACAATCGCTGAATTACGGACTTGATGTGCAGAATATCGCCGTGAGCGACTTGCGACGACCAGGCGCCCGATTTTCTCGGTTGCCCGCCATCGTCCAAACCCCGTTCTGACATTGTTCCCATTTTTATTTGCCGTCGGAATATGGCGTCGCGCATGCATTCCCCGAGCGCGTCACCGGCCCCGCGGCCTCCTGTTGTCATTTACCTGGGTAAAGCACGCCAGCAATCAGGCGCGCCGTATGCCGAATAGATATTTTGTTCGGCTAGGCCGAACGGCGTTCGGCGGTCCATTTATGGTAGTTTCCACCTTGATGACTGTCAATATTGGCAGCGCGAAGCTGGCTGAAACGCTCGACCGCCCGCTTTCAGATAAAAGACGAAATACAGATGACACAAACAGACCAAAGCATTGGAGAGCGCAACGCGCTTCGCAGCGTCAGCCGCGCGCTCGATGTCCTGGAGACGCTGGGGGGCAGCGATAACGAGGGACTCACCGTTGCCGAGATCGCGACGGCAATCGGCGTATCGAAGAGCACGGCGTTCGAGTTATTGCAGACCTTGCTCGCCCGCCACTACGTCACCGACGTACGCCTCGGCGGTTCACGGCGATATCGTCTCGGCTTTGCGCTCGTGCACCTCGGCGACCGGGCGGCGGCGGACGTCGGCATATCCCAGCTTGCGATGCCGGTTCTGCGCGAACTGACCGACACGACCGGTCTCACGTCCCGGCTTGCGGTGCTCGACGACAACGGCTACGCAGTCGCAATCAGCCGCGTCGAGGCGCCGGGCATCGTACGGATCGCCTCCGCCCTCGGACAACGCGAACTCCCGCATTGCTCGGCGCTCGGCAAATCCCTGCTCGCGCTATTGCCGCCAGCGCGGGTCGTCAAGCTGCTGGCGCACACCGGCATGCCGCGCCGCACCGAGTACACCCGCCTGACACCCGCGGAGCTGATGAAGGATCTGATCCAGGTCGCCGAGCGCGGCTACGCATTCGACGACGAAGAAGACAATCTGGGCGTGGTTTGCGTGGGCGCGGCGATTACGAACCGCGACGGCGAGGGGGTGGCTGCGATCAGCGTGACGACGCTGAAGAACGGACTCGATGACGACGACCTGCACGCGCTGGGGCGCACGCTGCGCACCCATGCTGAGCGCATCAGCCGGATGCTCGGCGCGCAGGTTGGCCCGCAACGCGGCGCGGCGAGCTAGCGCGCATCTCCCTGGCGGAACACTGGCGCCCCCCGCGACGGGGCGAGGACCTCATGCTGACCACCTTTTTCAATCTGTTCGATCTGCACGACGCGAGCAGCTATCTGCCTGATCTGCTCAAAGGGGCGCTCACGAGCATCGAGCTGACCTTCAGCATCCTTGCGCTCAGCCTGCCGTTCGGCCTGCTGCTCGCCATCGCCAGAATCAGCCGCGCACGGCTGCCGAGAACAATTGCATCGGTTTATATCGAGGTGATTCGCGGCACTCCCGCGCTGCTGCAACTGTTCTACATCTACTTCGTGCTGCCCTCATTCGGGATTCGCTTCGCTCCGTTCACGGCGGGCGTAATCGGCCTGTCGATCAACTACTCAGCGTACCTCGCCGAGGTGTATCGCGCGGGCATCGAAGCCGTGCCGAAGAGCCAGACGCAAGCCGCGAAGGCGCTCGGCATGTCCGGCGGCCAGACGCTGCGCCTGATCGTGCTTCCCCAGGCCATCCGTATCGTCGTACCGCCACTCGGCAACTATGCGATTTCGCTCTTCAAGGACACCTCGCTCGTGTCGATCGTGACGGTCAAGGAGCTGATGTTTACCGGCCAGATCATTTCGTCGACGAACTTCCAGTACGTCACGATATTCACGCTGGTCGGCGCGCTTTATCTGGCATTTTCTTGGCCGAGCGCCCTGGTCGTGCACTGGCTCGAGCGGAAGATGGGCAACACGCGGCCGGCGAGTGTCGCAGTGCGTGCGCGATGACCGGCTCGCTCACGCGAGAGGCAGCAAGACGACTGGCACGATCGATTCATCACATCTGGATAACTAACTAATTCGGGGCGTTTCATGCGCAAAGCTACGCTGGCATTGGCATCGATATTGATGGGGGCTGCAACGTTGTTGTCCAATGCGCATGCGGCCGATAGCACCGCAATCAGCGACGTGCGCTTCGATGGCGGAGACGGCTCGTACGCGCGCGCGATCAGGAACGGCATTACATTCGTGATCGCCGCCGATCCGCCGTCGACCTTCCAGGACGAGAAAACGCACACGTTCGACGGCGCGGACGTGCGCATCTTCCGCGAAATCACGAAGCGGCTCAAGATCACGAAAGTCAATTGGGATATTGTGCCGTTCGACGCGATGATTCCGGCGCTGCTCGCCGGCCGCGCCGACGTCATCGTTGACAACCTGCACGAGAACGAGCAGCGGCTGCGCGTCGTAGCATTCACCAGCCCGGCATACTGGTACGGATCGGGCATCGCGGTACAGCGTGGCAATCCGTCGAAGATTCATGGTTGGAACGACTTCGCTGGGCATATCGTCGGGACAGTACGCGGTAGCATCAATCACCAGTTGCTCGAAGGGCGCAAGGACCTGAAGGAGCTCAAGCTCTACACGAGCAACGAGGCGGAGTTCTCCGATCTGATCGCGGGGCGAATCGACGTTGCGATGGAAGACGACATCAAGATCGGGCAATTCGTGAAACAACATCCATCTGCCGCAATGGAAATGGTGGCTGACTACAGGCCATTGCCGCAGGAGTACGGATACGCGCGCTACGCGTTGCGCAAGGGCGACGTCGATCTGAACGACGCGGTGTCGCGAACGCTCGACGAACTTCGGGCCGACGGAACGCTGGCATCGATCATCAGGCAGTTCGGCTATACCGACCGCAATCTCTGGTATTTCCCGGTGAAGAACTGACGTCGTCGCGTACCGGGCTGCCGGTAGGTTTCAGGCAGCAAATGCGCGGTCGCAGATCTCGACGCGGTTGCGGCCGAGATGCTTGGCGTGATAGAGCGCAGTGTCGGCATCGCGCGCCAACTGTTGGATCGTCGCTTCGGCCGCGGCGAGGCAGGCCACGCCGATGCTGCATGTGTATCGAATCACGGGCGGACTAGAGCCGGGCTCGGAGATTCGCGTGCAGATCAGTTCGGCCAGCCGGTGAGCGTTTTGCAGGGAGAGTGCCGGCAGCAACACGGCGAACTCTTCTCCTCCCCAGCGTGCGAGATAGGCTGACGCCGGCATTGCCGCACTGGCGCGTTCCGCGAAGTCGATCAGGACGTTATCTCCCATATCGTGCCCATGCTCGTCGTTTACCCGCTTGAAGTGGTCGAGGTCGATAAGGAGCATGGAGAGCACGGCCCCGTTGCGCTTCGCCAGCTCACGCTCCTCTTCGAATGCGAGCGCGAGCGCGCGGCGGTTCAGCAAACCTGTCAACGGATCGCGGTATGACTGCCGCTCGAGCTGTGTGCGTAACCGCTCCATTGCAATCAGCAGAAGGCCCACTGTCACGAGCAAGGAGAACGCGGCACCTGCGGTGAGGTAGAGCGTCTGCATCAATTCCGGATGGAAGAGATCGGGTAGACCCCCCGTCGCTAGCGCGACGGAGATGCAGCGTGCGCCTGCAACTGCGGATTCGGCAAGAAGCAGTGTGCCAACGGAAAGCGCCGTGCGGCTGGGTCGGCCAAGGCGGAGCATAACCACGCCGTGCGTGCCGTAGAGTACCGCGAGTGCTCCGGTAATCACGACGGTGCGGCCCGCAACGGATGGATGGACCAACCAGCTCATGCTGGCCGCGGCAATGAAGAGGAGCAGCGAGACGAAGCGCCAGCTGGGTCGGCGCCCGTAGAGGATCTGGGTGCCAGCGAGTCCCAGCCCCGTGCCAAAAATGATTCCGCAGTTCGCGACTAGGATCGAAAGCCAGTCCGGCACGCTGCCGCGAAACGCGAGGAGGAGTACCGATACGCTGACCACCAGCGCACCTGATGCCCAATGACGGACCCCGCGTATGTTCTGAGGAAAGCTTCGGGCCAGCGAGAACAAGGCGATTGCCATGAGTCCTGGCATGACCGAAGACATCAGGATGACAGTGCGCAGATCGAAGAGCGGCATGCAGGTTCGGCGAGAGTAGGCATCGCGCCTATATAACACATCGATGTCGTTCAGAGCGATGCCGACGCTCTTCAGAATTCCCGCATCCTGCCGTTACCGCATTGATGGCATGCCGTGTTGCGCGTTGTTGAAGTTGCCGATTCCGGGAACGCGTGCGTAGATGGCGTTGGACTAGCACACATTCTCTTTGACAGCATGAGAAACCCTGGAATGGACGCAGAAAGCGAGTACAGCGAGCCGCTCAGCAACCTGCCTATGCCGGTCATCCGATACGACGCGCAGGGCCAACGGCGCTACATGAACAGCGCGGCCCTCGCGATGATGAGGGCCGCATCCGAAAGCGCCTGTGCAACGAATGCCGAAGCCCGGATGTTTTCGCCCCAGGCGCTGCAGGAGTACCTCGATACCGTTCGCGGAGTCGCGATCACCGGCGTTGCGCGTGAGCTGGAACTGACGTTCGACGGCTTGCCGCATACGCAGGGCGAATATTACCTGGTGCAGTTCGTAAGCTATCCGGCTCCGGACGCTGCTCCTGGCGTGCTCGCGATCTATTTCAACATCACGGCGCGCAAACGTGCGGAGGCAAAGCTCCGTGAGCGCGAGTCGTTTCTCGAATCGTTGCTGGATACCATTCCCATTCCTGTTTTTTCGAAAGACAGGGAAGGGCGGTACCTTCATCTCAATCGGGCTTTCGAAGAATTTCTTGGTGTGCCCAAGGAGCGATTCGTCGGCAAGACCGTCTTTGAGACGAGTCCGTACAAGCTGGCGCAAACCTATTTCGCCATGGACGAGGATCTGTTCGCGAAAGGCGGGATCCAGCGATACGAATTCAAGGTCCAGAACGCGACGAAAGCGGTGCGCGACGTGGAGTTCAGCAAGGCTGTTTTCCACGACGATGAAGGCCGCCAGGCCGGCTTGATCGGTGCGATTCTGGACATTACCGAACGTAAGCGGGCGGAGTCCGAGCAGCGGGCGCAATACGAGAGGACCCTTCAACTCAATGGTCGCCTCGAAGACAAGGCTCGCGAACTGTCCGACGCGCGCGCACAGTTGATGACCGTGCTCCATACCATCCCCGATATGGTGTGGCTCAAGGACACGGCTGGCATCTTCCTGCTTTGCAATTACAGCTTCGAGAAATTTGTCGGCAAGCCGAAAGCTGAAATTCTCGGGAGAACCGATTACGACATTTTCGATGCAGAGCTGGCGGACTACTTTCGGGAACGCGACAAGGCAGCGATCGACGCGCTGCATGTTTGCGTGAACGACGAGTGGGTGGTCGCTCCGCCGACCCGTGAACGGACATTGCTCGAAACTCGACGCCTGCCGGTGTTCGATGCAGGAGAGACTGTGGCGGGCGTCCTCGGCGTGGCTCGCGACATGAGTGAACGGCGCCGTTTCGAGGAGAAACTGGCCCGGCGGGAACGCGAATTTCGAACCCTCGTTGAAAACTCGCCCGATACGGTCGCCCGTTACGGACGGGATTGCCGACGCCTCTACGTCAATCCCACTTTCGCGTCGCTCGCCAGTGGCGGGGCGCAAGCGCTGCTTGGCAGGACGCCGGCCGAATATCCCGGCGGGCCAGGCGCCATCCTCTATGAGCAGCAGCTCAGGGAAGTCTTCGCGACGGCAAGCGACAGGGAGTTCGAGTTGATCTGGGGGCCTGACGAGAACAGGCAACTATGCCAGCTAATCCGGCTGACGCCAGAACTGGGAGCGGACGGCAAGGTGGAAACCGTCCTTGCCGTGGGGCGGGATATCTCGGAGCTGCACGCTTCCAGAGGGAAAATTCATCGGATGGCGTATTTCGACGCGTTAACCGCGCTGCCGAATCGCGTCCTGTTCAACGAACAATTGCGTCTGGCAATCTCGAACAGCACGCACGACCACTATACGGCCGTCATGATGATCGACATGGACCGCTTCAAGGGTGTCAACGACACGATGGGTCATGCGGTCGGTGATGAACTGCTGCGTGAGGCCGCGCGTCGTCTGGTTGCATGCGTGCGCGCGGGTGACACGGTTGCCCGCTTCGGTGGTGATGAGTTCGCCGTTCTGCTGCCCGAGGTTGCCGATCACGGCATCCTCGAGGAGATCTCCGCGAGGATCATCAGGCGACTCGATGAGCCTTTCGTGCTCGACGCAAGAGAGGTGTTCATATCGTGCAGCGTCGGGATCGCGCTGTATCCGGTCGACAGTACCGACGCGAAAGACTTGTTGAGATACGCAGATTCTGCGATGTACCTCGCGAAGCGCTCAGGGCGTCGCGGTTTTCGCTTTTACACGAAGGACCTGACCGTCGAGGCCACCGCACGTCTTTCGCTCGAGTCGGAACTGCGGCGCGCAGTCGATCTGGGCGAGTTTGAGTTGTATTACCAGCCTCAGGTTACGCTCCGCGCTGCGGAAGTAGTCGGTTCGGAAGCATTGCTGAGATGGAATCGCCCCGGAGCGGGCTTCATTCGCCCGGATCAGTTCGTGCCGCTTGCGGAGGAAACGGGCCTCATCGTCGATCTTGGGCGGTGGGTGCTCCGCGAAGCTTGTCGCTCGGCCGTCGAATGGAATACCGGGAGTGGCGCGCGCCACAGGGTGTCGATCAATCTTTCCGCGAGACAGTTTCAGTCGCGCGACCTCGCGCTGACGGTAAAGAATGTCCTCGATGAAACCGGCTGTCGACCGGAGTGGCTGGAGTTTGAGATTACCGAAAGTCTGCTGCTGGAAGAGGACGACTCGGTCCTGAGCGCGCTTCTGATGTTCGAGAACATGGGACTCTCCATCGCGATCGACGATTTCGGCACCGGCTATTCAGCACTCAGCTATTTGACCCGATTCCCTATTGATACGCTCAAGATCGATCGTACGTTCGTGCAGCGAGTCACGACTGACCGGCGCCATGCCGAACTCGTGAAGGCAATCCTGTCCATCGCACGTTGCCTCGGGCAGCGGGTCGTTGCTGAAGGCGTCGAGACAATAGAGCAGGCCGCCTTTCTCGATGCTCATGGTTGCGAGATTGCGCAGGGCTTCCTCTACAGCGTGCCGCTGCCAAAGCAGGCCATTGCATCGCTTCCCCGTTATCTCGATCCAGGCGCTGCGTACGACGCCAATCCGTAGGGGCGTGCGAGGCGCGCGTGCGCCTTTTCGGTGGAACGGTATGCGTACACCGCTGCGGCCCCGATGTGGGTAGGGTTGGGAGCAGGACGCCCGCAAGGTCGGCCGTAACGATCTCTCCGACGAAAAAAGTTCTTCTGGCTGTAACCGGGATGCGTAACCGAACGAATTAACGCAGACGGACAACAGCTGTCTGTATCTCAATGTGGCGCTAAATTCTGGCGATTGTGCTTCGACATGCCGATTGCCGTGCCGCGGTGTAACCGCGCGACCGCGCTATGACGAATCAGGAGGCAGTCCCGTCATTCTGGAGACCGATCATGTCCGTACGGCACGTCGCTATTGCGTTCTTTTTTCTTGTCGCACCCGTCGTGGCGTCAGCCAGGCCTGTAGTTGTCGAACTGTTCACCTCGGAAGGGTGCTCCTCATGTCCTCCAGCAGATGCCTACCTGTCTGAGCTATCGCGTGACCGTCGCGAGGTGCTTCCACTCGCGTTTCATGTGACGTACTGGGACGGCCTGGGCTGGCGTGACCCTTACTCGCTGGAAGCTGCCACGCAGCGTCAGGCCGAGTACAGCGCTCGATTTGGTGAGAGCGCCTATACCCCGGAAATGGTGATCGACGGCCAGAAGAGATTTGTGGGTTCGAATCGACGTGCAGCCGAGGCGGCAATTGAAATCGCACAGAAAGCGGACGAGGCAGGGGTGGATGTTAGTGGTGTGCGCCGCGGCGGGACGCTATCAGTCATGGTGGGGCGCGGCACCGGCCATGGTCAGGTCTTGCTGGTTGGATATGACACCGGGCACGTGACCGAGGTCGGGCGAGGCGAAAACACCGGTCGTACGCTCAGGGAGTCAAATATCGTTCGCTCAATTGAAGCCGTCGGTGAATGGACAGGCGCCCCGTTGACGCTTGAACCTGCGTTGCCGGCCGGTGAGCAGGCGGCAATACTGATCCAGTCGCCGGGTGGTGCAATCATCGGCGCGGCACGAGTTACCAATGGCGCGCCTTGAGCCGGTCGGGGTGGCAGTCAATGTTTGAGTTTCAGTTTGACATGCCGTACCGGATATTTTTGATGCCATTCGTGAACTCAAGCGGGGGGGCGACATTTCCAGTTGCACGTTTCCATTCATAAGGTGTGCTTTCTATATTCACAATCGACGCTACGAGAGAAGAACGAGCGAGCAGTGCAGTGGCAGTTCCCTTAACGAAATCGTGTCTACCAGGCAAGGAGTTCGTCATGTCATTTGTCACGTACCTTTCATCGTTTCCATTGCGGACCATCGCGTGCGCAACTGCGCTGGGATTCGCTTCAAGCAGCTTTGCGCAAGCCGCTTCTGAGGTCGATCCGCCAGGGGCAGTGTACGTCATGTCAAACCAGCCCTCCGGAAACTCGGTTCTTGTCTATGCTCGAGCCACAAACGGAACACTGACCTACGCGGCCACCTATCAAACCGGCGGAAAAGGAGCGGGCACGGGAGCCGATCCGCTAGGCTCGCAGGGTGCGCTGACATTAGATTCGGGCTTTCTGCTCGCGGTGAATGCTGGTAGCAATGATGTTTCGCTTTTTGCAATCGACGGCAGCAAACTGACGCTGCTCGACAGAAAGCCATCGGGCGGTCAAATGCCCGTCAGCGTGACGGTCAAGGGGCCCATCGCGTATGTGCTCAATGCTGGCGGCACACCGAACATTAGTGGCTATTTTGTTGACGCGTTCGGCAAGCGCCTCGTTGCGTTACCCGGCTCGCAGCGGCCACTCGCCGGCGGAACCTCTGCCCAGCCGGCGCAAGTCCGGTTCGCACCGGAAGGCGACGAATTGCTGGTGACCGAGAAGGGCACGCAGCTCATTGACACGTATTCCGTCGGCTTTACCGGCTACGCTTCGACTCCAACCCCCCATGCCTCAAACGGCGTTACACCGTTCGGTTTTTCCATCACAACACGTGGTTATGCAATCGTCTCCGAAGCCGGGTCCGGTTCGGCCTCCTCATACGAAGTAGAAGACGGCAAACATCTCGATTCGATCAGTGCGGCAATCCCGCTGGGCCAGTCCGCTCCTTGCTGGCTTGTCACAACCGGGGACGGACGTTTTGCCTATACCGCCAATGCCGGTAGCGGCACGATCAGCAGTCTGCGCATTGCCGCGAACGGTACGCTAAACCTGGTCAATCCAGCTGCAGGCACACTCAGCGCTCCGCTCGACATGGCGCTCAGTAGCCGCAGCAAATTCCTCTATGTGCGGGAGGGCAATGGCGCCGTAAGCGGGTTTCGCGTGATGCCTGACGGCACGCTCGAACCGATTGGTTCAGTTACCGGCGTACCGCCCGGAGCTCAAGGGATCGCAGCGCGCTAGGCGACTTCACCCGCGTCAGGCGCGCCTGCCATGCTTCTTCCAAGGCCGAATACAGAGATCCGGACGTGTTCGGCCTTCAACTAGTTTCTCCCAGTGTCCTCACTCCTGCGTGGTGCGGTAAACCGCATCCCATCTAAACGAATCCCCTACGCGAATTATTCCACCTCGATCGCATCGTCTACATCGAAGTCCATCGGAAGACCTCACCGTGTAATCGGAATAGCACGACTTTCAGCCTCTTATTCGCGGCGCAACCCGTCGGGAATATTCGAGGCGCCTTCTCGTTTACGCAGGACGCGAGTCACGCGAAGCAACGCCGCGCGGCGGCTGCGCGAGCCGTCATGATCGATCAGGTCGATCGTGCGTATAGGAGGTGTCAAATGAAGACTTCGCGTTCGGCGCCGGGAATGTGCACGTCATGCGCGAACGAGCGTGCGGACAGGCTGCCATTGAACGGTCACATTACTTCGTCCCGTAGAAGTCGTGCCGCTCGATGTTACGCATAAGCGACGAGCAGATAGTTCGATGCATCGCGACATCTAGCGAGACTCCTACCGCAAAAAGAGGAGATTGACCCATCGCGATTCTGATTGCGCGTTTGCACAATGATGACATCGCGTGCGTGAAAAGGGTTCATCGTGAACGGTTTCACCAGCCGGAGCCAATCGCTCCTTTATCGCCGCGGAACACGGAGTACGGACTTCAGCGCTCGCCGCCGATGGGATGCGTTTTCACGACGCGGCGCAGGAGTGACAGCCATGACAAAGGCACTTGTTGGTCATGCAGCATTCCATCACTGGCTGTTCTGTGGCTGGATACTCGCATTCGTGATGCTGGCGTTGCTGCCGGCGACCACCGCACACGCGTTGCCGATCTTCGCGCGCCAAACCGGACAGAGTTGTGTGGCTTGTCACGCCGGGGGACAATTTCCTGAACTCACGCCCTATGGGCGAATGTTCAAGCTTACTGGCTATACGCTTGGTGAACGAACGATCCCGATTGCGGCAATGGCGATCGGCGATTTGAGCCAGACGCGGGTCAATACCGACGCGAGTGGCAACCCCATCAACACGAAGAATGGTCTCCCGATATTCGATTTTGCGAGCATCTTCCTTGCCGGAAAGATCACCGATAACATTGGTGCCTTCACACAGTTTACCTACACGAACTACGACCATCAGAATGGCGAAACGAACAAATGGGAAGGCCACTGGGCATCCGATAATACCGACTTCCGGTTCGTCGACCGGATCATGGGCGAAGCGAACGATCTCATCCTCGGAGTAACGCTGCACAACAATCCAACCGTGCAGGATGTCTGGAACTCAGCGCCGGCATGGGGTTATCCGTACATTTCATCGACGATCAGTCCGGTCGCAAAGATTCCCAATCTGCCGGTCATAGAAGGCAGTCTTGCGTCACAGGTGGCGGGTATAGGCGGCTACCTGTACTGGAACAAGATGATCTACGCCGAACTGACTGCGTACAGCACGGCCGACGGTATCTGGTCGTTCATGAGTCACGGCAACCGGGAAGGGAACGCGGCTCACCCGCAGATTTATCTGCGTGGTTACAACCCGTATGCGCGCATTGCGTTGACGCGAGACTGGGGACCGCATAGCGCAATGGTCGGCGCGTTCCTGTTGAACGTGAACATTTATCCGAATGACTCCAACCAGTTCCCGATCTTTACGCAGGGCGTGACGCGCTTCCGAGATTACGGTGTGGACGCGCAGTACGAGTACCTGCTCGAGCCGCACACGATCACCGCGCAAGCTCGCTATGTGCGCGAGAACGTCCATGATCCGAACAACCTGGTCCTCAGCGACAGCACGTCGGGGAATCTCGACTCGCTGAGGATCAAGGCATCGTACGTCTACCAGGCCAAGTACGGGTTCAGTCTTTCGTTCTTCAATACGACCGGTAGTCCAGACAGCACAGCCTACGCGGCTAGCGCGAACTTCCATCCGAACACTCAGGGCTGGACGCCGGAAATATTCTGGATTCCGAATCAACGAATACGAATAGGTATTCAATACACACACTACACCAAGTTTCTCGGTGCCACGTCAAACTACGACGGCACCGGGCGTAACGCGAGAGACAACGATACGCTTTTCATCTATCTGTGGGCCGCTTCATGGTGATGTCTCGTGCGCCGTGCCGCGAGGAGATTGGTGACATGAACAAAGTGACGCTTATCGTCTCCATTGGGATGCTGCTGGCCGGGTCGGCCTGTCAGGATCTGGAGCATTCGCGGCAGGTCGACAACCCGCAGGTGCGGGGAAAGACTATCGCCTTGCAGGTGTGTTCGAACTGTCACGGCGTGAACGGCGTTTCGGTATCGCCTACGTTTCCAAAGCTCGCCGGGCAACGCAAGGAATACCTGGTCGATCAACTGACGGATTTCAAGAACCATTCGCGAGCTGATCCGAACGCGCAGCGTTTTATGTGGGGTTTCACCCATTTGACCGATGCGCAGATCGACGAGCTTGCAACGTACTTCTCGAGTCAACCCGCGGTGCTCGGTGAAGCGAGCGATCTCGCTCTCGTCAACGAAGGCAACGCGATCTATCATTCGGGCCTGCCAGACAAGGGCGTCGCGGCGTGCATGGCGTGCCATGGCCAGCATGGCGAAGGGACGAGTCAGTTTCCCCGGCTTGCGGGCCAGCACGCGGACTACGTCATGAAGCAGCTCCACGTCTTCCAGCAAACTGACACCCGGCCTCGCGGCGCAGTGATGAAGGCTGTGTGCGCCAATATGTCGGATCGGGACATGCGTGCTGTCGCGGCGTACGTCGAGGTGTTTCCGCCGGAAGGGCAGGCGTCCGTTAGTCCGCCAGACGATCGATGAGCAAGCTGCAGGGAACCTTGCGTGCGTGCAACCCGATCCTTCGACGTCATCTTTGAACAGTGAATGCCATGAAATCGTGCTCATCTTCTTCTGATGCTGCGGTGGCTGCTCCAGTGGCAATACATCGGCCTCGGCCCACGTGGAACGCCGATCAAACGAGCCTGCTGTCCGACGAGCGCTCCTTCATAAGGCGCATCGGTCCATTCGGCTGGTTGTTTGCCATCGCGATGGTTTCAGGCGCCGGCTTCGCCTTGTCGCGCTACCACGCGTACATGAACGTCTATGACCAGCTAGTGCTGGTGTGCTCGGTGCCGGCCTTCGTCGTGCTCGGCTGGCGCTGGAAGCCTGCACGGCTGCTGATTGCCGGAATCGCAGCGCTATCGCTGCTCGCGGTCGAAATGTACGAGGGCGAATTGTGGCGCGCCGACAGCACGTTCGTCCTGAAGTATTTCCTGTCCAGCCAGTCGGCCATTCTTTGGATGAGCATGCTTTTCGTGCTGGCCACGCTGTTCTACTGGTTGGGCACGCTGTCGCGCGCGCCGTCGGGCGGCGCGATCGGCTCGATGCTGACGTGGGCCGCGGTACTGATGGGTTTCGTTGGAATGATGGTGCGGTGGTATGAGTCGTATCTGATCGGTGCTGACGTCGGGCATATTCCGATTTCGAACCTGTACGAAGTGTTCGTGTTGTTCAGCGTGATCACAGCACTCTTTTACCTGTATTACGAGCAGCACTACAACACGCGCTCGCTCGGCGCATTTGTGCTGCTCGTGATCAGCGCGGCGGTCGGGTTCCTGTTGTGGTACTCGATCGCGCGCGACGCGCAGCTGATCCAACCGCTGGTGCCGGCGCTGCAAAGCTGGTGGATGAAGATTCACGTCCCGGCCAACTTTATCGGCTACGGCAGTTTTGCGCTGTCGGCGATGGTTGGCGTGGCGTACCTGCTGAAGGAGCGGGGCGTGCTGGCGGACCGGTTGCCGACGCTCGATGTGCTCGACGACGTGATGTACAAGTCGACCGCTGTCGGTTTTGGGTTTTTCACCATTGCGACGATTCTCGGCGCGCTATGGGCCGCCCAGGCGTGGGGCGGCTACTGGAGCTGGGATCCGAAGGAGACGTGGGCGCTGATCGTCTGGCTGAACTATGCGGCCTGGCTGCATATGCGGCTGATGAAGGGATTGCGGGGGCATGTGGCCGCATGGTGGGCGCTCACGGGCCTGCTGGTCACCACCTTCGCGTTTCTAGGGGTGAACATGTTCCTGTCCGGATTGCACAGCTATGGCCGCCTGTGAAGATGGTTGCTCAACACACATCGCGATTTCCCGCTCTCGCTCTACGTCTGCCTATACTGGACTTCGTAAGTCATCGCGCGAACCAGCACGAAGAAGAGGGACGCCATGTGGACAACAAACAAAAATCTGCTCGTCAGAATCGCATTGATCTGCATTTGCAGTTGCCTCGCGAACGCCGGACGCGCGCAGGTGACGCGAATGGAGGTCATCCCGATTCCGTCCGTGACGCTCACTGACCAGGAATTTCTGAGCGGCCGCGAGGATGGCAAACCTGTTACCGTGGCGGGCGAACTTCGGTTCCCCGAAACGGCACGGATCGGCTTCGGCTCGCTATCCTGCTGCATGGGTCCGGCGGGGTCGGCAGCGGCGTCACAGACTGGGAGGAGTACTTTCTTTCGCTTGGTGTCGCTACGTTTGTGATCGACAGCTTCTCCGGTCGAGGTATCGTCAACACGATCAACGATCAATCGCAACTCGGCCGCCTACAGACGACACGAAACTGCCGGACGGTCGAGGTTGAAAACGGGCTGCTCGCCAACGCCCAAAGCAGCACACAATCGGGTCGTCGGGACGACCGAGGTCTCCGGAGAACCTTCGCGCGCGGCGGCGTTGTGGTGATGCCTTGCTTCGCAGAGGGGCGCGCGCAGGACGTCCTCTATTACATCGCGCGGCTCAAGGAGACGGGACGATTGACGGTCTCGCAATTGCACGCCATCGATCACGCAGCGTTCATGACGAGAACTGTCGACGAATCGAAGGCGATCGCTTCGCGCCAGGGACCGATGATCATCATCGCGGGCAGCGGCATGACGACTGGCGGGCGCGTGCTGCACCACCTGAACCTCTATGCGCCCGAACGGCGCCAGGGACGGAACGCGCGGTGTCGCCTCCGCGTACCCTCGACGTCTCATCCCAGCCAGGGGCCTTCAACGCGGTCACAGCGAACCTAGGGCTTCAGCACGGCTTTAACGATCTCGCCGACTGCTTCTTTGGCCTTGGTCGCCGCGTTCTCGTCGTACGCGATGGTTGTCCCACGCTCAATACACGAATCGCTGTAACTAAACGGTTGCTTCGTTTTGGAGAACGTTCATCCAATCTCGGGAGAATTTTGCGATGTTGCCGAAAGAGACTGTGATGGCCCTGTATTGCGCATATGGTACGAGCGACGAGAGGACGATCGAGCGACTTTGATCACCCGCTGGAACGAACACGCTAAATCGAGAGCAGATTGTGCGTTTTATGGCTCGCAACTTCCCGCGTTTCTTTGAGGACCGAACGAACGTGTTTCCGCGTATCGCCGCCGAGGGGCAGTTCGTATTTGTAGAGCATCGACTCTCGGCCCGTTTGTCCAACGGGCGTAACTACTCCAACGACTACTGCTTCGCTTACGAAGTGAAGGACGGGCAAGTCGTGGCAATCAGGGAGTATATGGATACCCGAGGAGGCTGGGTCCAGGTCTTTGGCGATCGGGAGGCGTCCCAATTGATCGAGTATCTGTGAAAGCTATCGGCTACGTTTCATTTTTCGCGCGCTCCTCCGGCGTTCCGTTGACGAGCGCAGTGCCCGAAACGGGTGCGCCGTGACGCATATTAGTGCGCGTTGTTACCGGCGCAGGGCAGGGAAATGCCTCGCACGCCACGAAGCCGTGCTTTTTTCGCTGGCACGCTTCTCGCTTTAAGGGGTGGGCAAGGAGCCGGCGAAGCATCCGGTTCGTCAGACAATCTGGAAATGGACAGCTAGGGTTCCGGCCTGCTTCTCGCAGGTGCTGGTCCGAGAGCTGTCGACCTCAGGCGAGGTTACACGGCGGGATAAAAGCCCGGGAGAGAACGCGATGTTTGCGCTGCTCCCTGCCGTTGCTAACCGTTCCCTTCGAGGTCAACCTCATGCGCAAGCTCGTTCGCTGTCTTGGCATCGCCGCCGCCGTCTCCCTCGCCACCTTCGCCTCAAGTGCCGCGTTCGCCGCGGGCCGCAGCGACTTCAAGGTTTGCTGGACCATCTACGCCGGCTGGATGCCGTGGGGGCAGGCAAAAACCCAGGGCATCATCTCGAAGTGGGCCACGAAGTATGGCATCAAGATCGATGTCGTCCAGCTGAACGACTACGTTGAATCCATCAATCAGTACACGGCCGGCAAGTTCGATGGCTGCGCGATGACCAACATGGATGCGCTCACCATCCCGGCCTCGGGCGGCGTTGATTCGACGGCCCTGATCGTGAGCGATTACTCGAACGGCAACGACGGCGTGCTCATGAAGGGCAAGGGCAAACAGATCGCCGACCTGAAGGGCCAGCAGGTCAACCTCGTGCAGTTCTCGGTCTCCCACTACCTGCTCGCACGCGCTTTGGAGAGCGCCCATATGAGCGAGCGCGATCTCAAGGTTGTGAACACATCCGACGCCGATATCTCAGGCGCATTCGCGACCCCCACTGTTCACAACGCGGTGACATGGAATCCGATGCTCGCCGATCTGAAAGCGCAGCCGAACGTGACCGAAGTCTTCGATTCGAGCAAGATTCCCGGCGAAATCATGGACATGATGGTCGTCAACACGAAGACGCTGCAAGAGAACCCGGCGCTCGGCAAGGCACTCACGGGCGCATGGTTCGAGATGGTTGCGTTGATGCACAGCAATTCAGCGGCGAGCACAGGCGCGCTGACGTCGATGGCGAAGGCCTCCGGTACCGACCTTGCGAACTTCAAGGGGCAGTTGTCGACCACCGCGCTCTTCTACACGCCTCAGGCGGCAGTCGCTTTCGTTACGAGCCCGGACATGCCGAAGATCATGTCGCGCGTAGCGAGGTTCTCCTTTGACCACGGTCTGCTCGGCCAGGATGCCAAGAGTGCGGATTCCGTCGGCATGGCATTCGACAAGAACGTGATCGTCGGCGACAAGAACAACGTCAAGCTGCGTTTCGACCCGAGCTACGTCGAGATGGCGGCTGCGGGCAAGCTCTGAGACTGATTTCGAGGCAACAACCAGGCGCTCACCATGCGACTCATCAATCGATATCCGAGCCGGATCGGCGGCATGATGCTGCTCCTGCTACCGTTCGTCGTGCTATTTGCGGTTTATTTCATGGGGTCTGCGGAGCGGCTCAAGCTCAATCCCGATGACAAGCTGCTTCCGAGCGCGGCGCAAATGAGCGATGCCGTGAAGTCGGTTGCATTCACCGAAGACAAGCGCACGGGTGAATATCTGTTTTGGGACGACACCTTGTCGAGTTTGCGACGACTGGGTATCGGTCTCCTCGTGAGCGCGGTGATTGCATTGGTGGCCGCTATTGCGACCGGCTCGTTGCCGCTCGTCAGCGCAACGCTCTCGCCATTCATCACCGTCGTCTCGATGGTGCCTCCGCTGGCGGTGCTGCCGATTCTTTTCATCGTCTTCGGGCTCGATGAGCTATCCAAGGTCGTGCTCATTGTTTTCGGTATTACACCCATGATTATTCGGGATCTGCATGCTCGCGCCCGCGATATTCCCGCCGAACTGTGGGTCAAGGCTCAGACATTGGGGGCGACGAGCTGGACGGTGATTCTGCGTCTGGTTTTGCCGCAACTCTTGCCGCGCCTGCTGGTGGCGATGCGTCTCTCGCTCGGTGCTGCTTGGCTGTTTCTCATCGCAGCTGAAGCGATCGCATCGACGGACGGCTTGGGCTACCGCATCTTCCTCGTGCGCCGCTACCTCTCCATGGACCTGATTCTGCCGTACGTCGCGTGGATAACGCTGCTCGCGTGGCTCACCGATGAGCTGCTTCGCCGGATTACGCAGTGGTCGTTCCCGTGGTACGGCGGAGGTGGGCGATGATTGAAGTCCGCAATGTATGGAAAGAGGTATGCGATCCACGAACGACGCCCTTCAGAGTATGGTAGCGGAGCGCGTGAGGTGTGATAGTGATGCGGGTCAGCGGAGGTCCGCCGGCATTTTCCAGGGAAGCAACGCGTCGTAGTCGTCGACGGTTTTCGCCAGAGGCAGGTGTTGGAACAGCCAGGTGAGGTACCGGTAGGGATCGATGCTGTTTGCCTTGCAGGTCTCGACGAGCGTATAGAGATTGGCGCTCGCGTTCGCGCCTTCGACGGTGT
>NZ_JAMBPR010000079.1 GCF_024206475.1 Paraburkholderia sp. CNPSo 3274 | reverse complement strand
TGGCGTTCACGCCCGCCTTCAGCGCCATACCCGCGATCGACACGCCCGGCTTCAGGCAGGCTTCAATCAGCCTCTGTTTGTCACGCTTGTCGAAAGTCCGCTTGCCTTCGACACCAACGTTGGTCGCACGCAAGGGCAAAAAATCTGCGCAGTTCTCGTCCATGAAGGGTGTGTCCATTAAAAAACCGTGGACACATCCTGCGCTGTTTTCAGATCAGGATCTATGTGAGGAGAAACTGCCGCTTACGAACGGCCTGCATTCCATGGCGGGCGAATTCCCATCATGGGCATTGAGACCGGCTGCATCCAGCATCCGCGCATGCAGCCGCACAGGAGACGAAGACGCAATGAACATCCGTACCGCAGACGTTCCGCCGGAAGGCATCACTACCGACGAGTTCCTCGGCCGCGTCGCCAGGGTTCGCAGCGCACTCGACAAGGCGGGCCTGGTCGGCCTGCTCGCCTTCGGGGATTGCTGGCGTGGCGCGAACATCGGCTACTTTACCGAGTTCCGTCCGCTCGACGGCGTATCGGACATCGCCAACGCGGTCCTGCTGCTGCCCGTGGACGGCGACCCCGTGCTGTTCGTGTCGGATCAATGCTTCGATTACGCGACGAGCGTGACCGCCTTCGAGGTGCGCAGCCTGCGTGAAGTTACGCAACAGGTGCAGGCATTTTCGGCGCGGCACCGCAGCGGCACGGTCGGCCTCGCCGGCGCCGCCTACATCCCCGCGGACCTGTTGCAGCGCCTGAACGCCGGTCTCGGCGAACTGAAGCTCGAACCGACGATGGTGCTGGCCGAAATCAAGGCGATCAAGAGCGACGCCGAGGTCGCGCTGATGCGCAAAGCCGCCGCCTTGACCGATTCGGCGATGGCCGCGATTCGCGACGCGCTCGCCGACGGCCGTCCCTACACCGAGCGTGAACTCGCCTTAATCGCTGACCGCGCGATGCTCGCGGGAGGAGCGGACCGGACCGCGTTCGATTCGATGGTGCAATCCGGTCCGCGCTCGGCATATAACCTGGCGCGCCCCACCGACCGCATCCTGCAACCGGGCGACCTGATCATGACCGACATCGGTGCGCGTTATCGTGGGTACGTGGCCGATGGCGGACGCGGTTTCACCTACGGTCCGGCGAATCCCGAGAAGATGGCAATCGTCGCGGCAGCGGCGCGCGCGGTCGAAGCGGGGCTTGCCGCCGCGCGTCCCGGGATGGCGGCCATGGAACTGAACGCGGTGATCCAGCAGGCGCTGGTGAAATCGAACTACGAGCAATACTCAAGCGAAGCGCGCGGCCATGGCACCGGTCACGGCACCGGCATGGACCCGGAAGAAGAAGCGCCGTGGATCGGGCCGGGCAACAAGACCGTGCTGCAGGAAAACATGGTCTTTACCCTGAAGGCGACGATCACGGTGCCGAACGTCGGCGGTTTGCGCACGGAACGTATCGTGCGGTTGACCTCGGGCGGCGTCGAAACGCTCGACCAGTTCCCGATGGAACTGCACTGGTGAGCAGAGCGAATTTATCGCAACGTGCCGGCGAACCCGCGCCGCCGACACGCAGCAGTTCAAAACATAGATTCCCAGAGAAGGGAGGAGACATGAACACATCGCCCGTTTCATCCGGCAACGCGCCGGTTATCAGCCGTTCGGCCGTCAACCGTGTGCTGGTCGCTTCGGTGGTCGGGACCGCCATCGAGTGGTACGACTTTTTTCTTTATGCCACCGCTTCGGCGCTGGTCTTCGCCAAGCTGTTTTTCCCCTCGTTCGATCCGATGGTCGGCACCATCGCGGCGTTCGGCAGTTTTGCGGTCGGCTATCTCGCCCGGCCTTTCGGCGCCGTGTTTTTCGGGCACTTTGGCGACCGAATCGGACGTAAGGCGACGCTCGTCGCAACGCTGACGATCATGGGCGTCGGCACCTTCGTGATCGGCTTGCTGCCGACTTACGCGTCGATCGGCGTCTGGGCGCCGATCCTGCTGGTGGCGATGCGCTTCCTGCAAGGGCTCGGCGTCGGCGGCGAATGGGGCGGCGCGGTGCTGATGGTGGTCGAAACGGCGCCGGCCAGGAAGCGAGGCTTCTTCGGCGCGTTCCCGCAATTGGGCGTGCCGCTTGGGCTGATGCTCTCGACGGCGGTGTTCAAAGCCGTGTCGAGTATGCCGTCAGACGCGTTCTATTCGTGGGGATGGCGCCTGCCGTTCCTGCTGAGCGTCGCGCTGATCGCGATTGGCTTGTTCATCCGCCTGCGCGTCATGGAGTCGCCGGTATTCGAACAGATCAAGGCGAGCAAGCAGGTCGTGAAGGCGCCGCTGATCGAATTGCTGCGCCGGCATCCGAAAGACCTCGTGCTGACGATCGGCACGCGCTTCGCGGTCGACATTACCTTCAACGTGATCAACGTGTTCGTGCTGGTCTACGGAACGACGCGGCTCGGCTTGTCGCGTGGACTACTGCTGAACGCCATCATTGTGGGCTGTGCGTTTGCGCTGATCACGCTGCCGCTGTTCGGCAAACTATCGGACATGATCGGACGCCGGAGCGTCTTCATGCTAGGCGCGGTGTTCGTGGCGATCTATGGATTCGCATTCTTTCCGTTGCTTGAGACACGCAATCCGACTTTGATTTTCGTCGCGTACGTCTGCGGTATCGCGTTGAGCCAGGCGTCGGTGTACGGCGTGCAATCGACGTGGTTTGCTGAACTGTTCGGTACGCGGGTGCGCTATACGGGTGCGTCACTGCCGTATCAGGTCGCCGGCATCATCACGTCAGGACCGACGCCATTGATCGCCACCTACCTGTTCGCGACGTATGGCCAGACGCTGCCCATTTCGATCTATATCGCGGCGACGGGGTTGCTGAGCCTGGTGTGCGCGTTTTTCCTCGCCGAGACTTTCAAGCGGAATCTGTCCGCGGAGCCGGAAGATGAAGCGGCCGCAGCGCTGGATACCCATGCGTGCGCGCACCCGCCGCATCCTTTGTCGCGCTGAGCGCAACTCGGTCAGGCCGTGACGGCGTGTATGATCTGGCCGCAGCTGATGATATAAGCAGTACTTCTCATCCCTGAACTCGCCACGTCTCGCTCCCCTTATCGCGACACAGCCTTCTTCGTGTCCGGGGACGACGCCGACGCCAAAAAGGCGGTAAGCGACCAAAGCGCACATAGGGGCACTCGACCGTCGGCTCAGGAACCGACACCTGCCATGTGATGGAAGGCGTACTAGTCAATGTGTGTCGGAGTCCTTTCTGCATGTCACGTAGATGCAATCTCACCTACCTCGCTATGGGAACTCAACGCAAGTGGGGCGCGCCGGAACGGTAGCAGGATGAAAGCACGGATGGAGCACTGCTAAACACTGCAACGGTCGGGGCTGTCGCCAATGATTCGGAGAACGTCCAATTGTTCGTCTTGACCGCGGATTGGACGGCAGCGTGCGTGCGCGCGAATCCATACCATACTGTTTGAACATGCGCGGGCCCGCCTTTTTCCTTCACTGATCTCGATGTGGACCGATTTGAAGAACGGGCTGGGACTACCGCCAAGAAGCCAAAGTACAAGTGGCTTGCTAAAGGGAGGGACCCTGTTACGCGGATCTCTTTGCGCGATTGTATGGAATTTGGCAACTGAAGGGCCTATAACTAGCTAGACGTAGTGAAGCTTGCGTCCAGCGCTACCCGCGCGCGGAGTGTGCGAGCCTGCGGTCGCACGACGGCTGAAATCACCGCCTCGCCATACACTGCGCGAGCCTCATGGCACCCGAAATCTTCGCGGCCTTCGAGCATTTATCGCTCCAACGACTCGCGGACAAAGGCGGCCTACCTGTCGAATCGAAAGCGTGGAAACGACGTTTGAGTCGATGGAGTACCTGATCATGAAGTCGCTATTTCTAGTGATTGGTGGAAGCGTACTGCTTTCCATGGGCAGCTTAGCCTACGGTCAGTCCGCTACCCCGGCATCGCCCTCTCAGCAACCCATGCCCGATCAACCCGCAGCCACCAACGCATCGGGACAATACCAGTCCGACGCTTCAAGGGGCGGAGCACCAATGGGAACATACGGAGCGGGTACGTCCCGTGGAGAACGGGATCCACGAACCGGTGCCCTCTGCATCACCGGCTTGTCCTGCGACATCTATAAGGGCAATTGACGCGCATATGGACCGAATGCGCCCCTGTGACGCAGTGCTAATGCGCAGGACCTCCGAAGTGCGCTTAGCGTAGGCGAAGGGGCGCACCGTTTATAGCGCCGGCGATGCGCAATCTTAAACAGTTACCAACTAACGATCTCATCAAGCCGCTTATCGAGCGCCGTCAACCCGTTCTTCTGTAGTTCGCGAACGCAGCGGCGAATTGCCTTCGCATGACGTTCGGCCGCATGCATCTGGAATGCCGAGTTTGTCAGCGACATCCGCCACGCTTAATTTTTCGCCGTAGTATTTCACGTCCGCAGTTGCGAGTTGGTCGAAAATTTTCTCCGCTTCGCCCAGTTTCGTGCCACCGAATAGATCCTTTAACTTGCCCCGTACATGTGTGTGGTACACCTCGCCGATCTTGCCGCAGTCGAACTTTAGTTTTTGGTACTCTCGGCCGGTCTTCAACGCTTTGTATTTTGCCGCCAGTTTCCTAAACTTTTTATCAGCCTTCGGATCGGTGAAATCGAAGTCCCTGAATTTTGTAATCCACCGAGCAAGGCTCTCATTGGCGTCGAGTATCCTTTTGCAGATTTCTTCGAAGCCGCGGGCGGCTTCCTTGAAATCTGGAATTGCTATGCCGAACAAGGGCTTGAGCAGCTTGATTACCTTTTCCACCGCACCCAAGCCGAGATCGGCTTCCTCAAATGCCGACTTTTCTTCTTTCGACATACACCCTCCTTTCCAAGGCCATGATTGCCGCGCTCGTCTGCCAGTTTACGGCTTGCGCGCGTCGCTAGCCGTGCCTCACCTTCCCTTCCGCGTACGCTTGTTTATAGGCAACAGCTTGCTGAACTGCTAGATGAATAACGCGGACAATCAACGCGTGTGACCGTAGAGTCTTCTGTGAAACGCGAGCCTCGTGCTTCAGGAATATCGGGAAACACTGCGGGTAGGGAACCTACCGCAGAAAGCAAAACCATCTTGCATCGCAAAAGGAAGCAGTATCCTCGCGCGTTGCAGGATTGCGCTGAAACCCCCGATGTCGGCTCTAAAGGCCTTTCACGAAGCCCCTTCGGGTGGGGATGAGGATGTCACCGAGGCTCGACCGTACGACGCTTGCGATAGGTGACCGCCACGGCAAGTGCCGCGGCGCGGAAGGCGCTTCTCCTTCAGACCCGGAAGCGGCGGTCGGGAGGGTGTCTGCCGATGCTCCGGATAGCGGTAGCGGCAAGGTAAGCACTTATCCTCTGCAGCGCATAAGTGCTTTTAGGCACAGTTCCCGGTTACGCCCAGCTCGCGGGCAACTGCGATTCACTAGGGTTGCTGCGCATTGATGGGCGCTGGCTGGGACTGGAAACGTCCTCGCATAATCAGAGCAAGCTTCTCCGATCGGCCATTTCGGCCGATCGGAGAAGCTCATGAACAATGCCCCGTACCTAAATCCGTCCGGCACCAGAACGCGAGGTAAAAGCAAGCCGGCGGTGCAGGCAGAAGTAACCGGTGAACTGAACCGTTGGGTTGGCGAGTTCGATCATCACCTGTCTCATGTCGTTGGCTTGGCGCACGCGACCCGTCGCGAGTATCTCTTCTTTGTACGGCGGTTTTTGGCGCAGTACTGCCTGGTGGCAGACCGTGAGCGGTGGGTCCCGCGCGCGGAATGGCTCACCGCCTTTATTCGCCAGGAGGCTGCGCGCCTTCACGGACACTCTCGCAAGAAGCCCGGGACTGCACTGCGAGCCTGGCTCCGGTATCTGGTGTTTTGCGGCATGGCCGGCCGTGAGCTCGAAGCCGCGATTCCCTCGATTCCTCAGTGGAAGTACGCATCTCTGCCGGTTCATCTCACTGCAGAGGAGACTGAGCGCGTTCTCGGAGCAGCGCTCGACGGCAGCGCCCATGAGTTGCGCAATCGGGCAATGTTGCTGGTCCTGGCACGAATGGGCGTTCGGGCCTGCGAGCTCAGGTATCTGATGCTCGACGATATCAACTGGATCGAGGGCTGCGTGCGCATTCGTCCGGGGAAGTCTCATCGCGAACGCCGACTTCCCTTGCCTCACGATGTGGGTGAGGCGCTTTGCGCTTACCTTCAACGCGGACGTCCCTCCAGTTCCTGCAGGGCGGTTTTCCTGAGCACCAAAGAGCCGTACGGCCCTATTCTCGATTCATCTGTCGTGTCGAGAACGGTCCGACGTGCAATGAGCCGTGCCGGCGTGGAGGGCATCCCAGCTGCAGCACATGCGTTGCGTCACACGGCGGCCACCCAGATGGTATGCAGAGGTGCAAGTTTCAAGGAAGTTGCCGACGTGCTGGGACATGTTTCGCTGGGGACGACGGCGATCTACGCGAAGCTCGACCTGGCGACGCTCGCACACGTGGCCTTGCCTTGGCCGGGAGTACGATCATGAACGGACATCCCGAGCTACGCGATCATCTTGACGCTTATCTTGCTGTTCGAGAAGCGCTCGGCTTCAACGATGCAGCCAGAAAGGCGGTGCTCAGAAGCTTCATTGAATATGCAATCGCCGCGGATAGGTGGCCAATCGATGCGCGGCTTGCAGTTGATTGGGCATGCGGGCCGTCGTCTGTCCGCAGCCCCGCTGGGCAGGCAAGCCGCCTTTCTACGGCCCGGCGTTTTTTGTACTACCTGCGCGCGAGCGTTCCGGAAACACAGGTTCCTGGAACCGGATTGCTTGCGCGACCGCGGCGGCATAGGCCCTACATCTTCACCAAGGAGGAACTCGTCCGTCTTCTGGATGCCGCCGCGGCAATGCGGCCTCGTCGCACATTGCGACCGCACGTGTACGTATCGATGATTGGCCTGCTGGCCAGCACTGGTATCCGGGCGGGCGAGGCCATTCGATTGACGGTCGACGACGTGCTACTTGACGACGATCCGCCGAGGATCTCGGTCCTCGAGACCAAGTTTCGCAAATCGAGAATAGTGCCTCTGCACCCGACGACCTCCGAGAAGTTAAGGGCCTACGCTCTGCTGCGCCAGAAACTCGGCTACGCAGGACTCTCGGATCTGTTCTTCATGTCCGAGATCGGAACGGCAATCAACTGCGGGTTCTTCGCGAACTGGTTCACGCGTACCGCTCAACGGCTCGACATGCTGCCGTCTTCGGGCAACCGGCCGCCAACGCTACACAGCCTGCGGCATACCTTTGCCGTCGAGCGCTTGACGGGCGCCTGTTCAGCAATGGATTCCGAATCTGTCCGTTTATCTCGGGCATGTCAGTCCCGCTGAAACGTACTGGTATCTGACCGCGACGCCGGCACTGCTGGCTACTGCGGCGTTGACATTTCGGCAGTATGCAAGTCTTGGAGAGAAGTCATGAAGACTACCACCATGATCGGCCCGTTGCTGCAAGGTTTCTTCGTCGAGCATCTGCTTGCCCATAAGCACGTCAGCCCAAGAACGGTATCGAGCTACCGGGATACGTTCCGTCTGCTGCTCCAGTTTGTCTGGGATAAAACGCGCATAGAACCCTCGTCACTGCGCCTGTCCGTACTTGATGCGCCCGTGATCCTGTTGTTTCTCGACTACCTTGAAGTTCAGAGGCACAATTCAGCGCGATCGCGCAACGCAAGGCTCGCAGCGATTCACAGCTTTTTCCAATGGGTAGCGCTGTGCGATCCGGAGTCCGTGGGGTTGGCCACCCGAGTACTCGCAATTCCGTCGAAGCGGACCGATCGGCGGCTCGTGGAGGCGCTCACCCGCGCCGAAATCGATGCACTGCTTGCAGCGCCTGACCGGTCCCTATGGCGCGGACGTCGCGACTACGCGCTGCTGCTGACGATGTACAACACCGGCGCACGCGTTTCCGAAATCACCACACTCCGACAGGAGCAGGTCCAGTTCGGCGGCAGCGCGCTGATCAACTTGATGGGCAAGGGCCGCAAGGAGAGAAGCATCCCGCTGTGGTCAAACACGGCCCGCGTATTGAAGACGTGGTTCCATGAACTGGAGAGCTCCCGCACGCCGATTGCGTTTCCCAGTCATCGCGGTCGGGAGTTGTCGCGCAACGGCGTCGATTACATCCTGCAGCAGGCAGTCGATCAAGCTGGCGCGCAATGCCCGACCCTGATCGATAAGCGAATTTCGCCGCATGTCGTTCGTCACTCGACAGCCATGCATCTGCTGCAGTCGGGCGTCGATATCAGCATCATTGCCCTCTGGCTCGGACACGAGAGCATCGAAACGACCCACGTCTACATCGATGCCGATCTGGCAACCAAGGAGCGGGCGCTCGAGAAACTGACACCGGCTGAATCCGCTTCGTTCCGTTTCAAGCCTTCCGATTGCGTGCTCGCTTTCCTCCAACAGCTCTGATTATCTACAGTGTTGTGGCCGACGACCCATGTCCCAGGGTCGTTGGCCAGCCAAGCTGGGCGTAACCGGGAACTGTGCCTAAAAGCGTTTATCCTCTGCAGCGCATAAGTGCTTACCTTGTTCGCCCCCCTCTGTGGCAGGAAAACGATGACGTTCATGAAGCGATCTGTTCTCTTCATCGCGCAAGCTTTCACGCCGAGCTTGCCAGCGTTACACAGCCATTACATTCTTTTTAGTGGTCGACACCCTTGCCGCCCTCAAACATAGCTAATCGTTCAATTTTTTCGGCGCTACCACCCGCCCGTCCCTGGCGCCCGCGTCGACAACGACGAGCGCTTGCACGGGAAAAGCTCACGAAAAGCCGGGCCGGTGGATCCGGAGCCGGAGAGGATGACGCTTTGGGATGGCCGGGGCGCTACCCGCCGGGAGTCTGGTCCTGTTGAGCGGGAAGCGGGTCCGTGCCTTCGCCAAGGATGGCGAGATAACGCCGATAGCCGAACACGCGTCCGCGCCGGCGCCCCGTTACTTCCTCCACCACACCGAGCCGTTCCAGGTCGGCAAGTGCAGCATTGACCGTCGGCGCACTGAGGCCGGTACGTTCAACCAGCAGGTTGGCAGTAAGGAATGGATTCTGTTGAAGCAGGTCATGGACGCGCAGGGCCGATCCGGCTCGCTCGCTCTCCGCAGTGATCCGCTCCCGGTCTTCCTTGAACAGGCCGACGATTCGTGTTGCAGCATCAAGCGCCTGGTTTGCTGTCTCCGCCACGCCGTCGAGGAAGAACTCGAGCCAGGGTTCCCAGGCACCGCGTTCACGCACCTCCTGCAGGAGCCGATAGTAGTCCCCCCGGTGCGTCTTGAGGTAGAGACTCAGGTAGAGGAGCGGCGAGTGCAAAACCCCATGCACCTTGAGGAACAGGGTGACGAGCAGCCGGCCAATGCGGCCGTTGCCGTCAAGAAACGGGTGGATCGTCTCGAACTGGACATGAAGAAGTCCGGCCTTGATCAGCGCCGGCAAGCGCGAGCGGTCCTCATGCATGAACTTTTCAAGTGCATCAAGACAGGGGTCGAGCTCGTTCACGGGCGGCGGCACATATTGGGCGTTGCCGGGTCGGGTCCCGCCGATCCAGTTCTGGGACCTGCGGAACTCGCCAGGGCTTTTAGTGCCGCCCCGCCCACTTTGAAGCAGGCGCGCATGCATCTCGCGGATTAACCGCAGGGAGAGCGGCAACTCCTGGAGCCGGTGCAGCCCATACATCATCGCGTCAACGTAGTTCGACACCTCCCGGACGTCGTCGATGGGTTGGCCGGCCTGTGCCTCGGTTTCGAAACGAAGCAAATCGGTCAAGGTGGACTGGGTGCCCTCGATCTGGGACGAAAGCACGGCCTCCTTGCGCACATACATGTAGAGGAAAAGCTCCTGCCGCGGGAGAAGCATCGTAATGCCGTCCAGCCGCCCGACCGCCCGCTCGGCAAGGCTGAGCCGGTCAAGCAGACTCAAGACGTCAATAGGAGGTTCGGGCGGTAGGGGCGGCGGCACGAATGCGCTCGCAATCTCACCGCCTACGGCGGTTTCGACGAATCGGCCCAGCCGGGGATTTGTTGTACTCTCGTCAGCCATGGATGAATTATGACAATGGGTCATTAATTAAGCATTACGCCTTTGGCTTAATTAGCGCTGAAGCTTATTTAAGCGGCCTTAAACAACGATCTTCCCCCAACCCGTCGCCCTCGCCCGCGCAGGCGGTCGTCCGCTGCCGTGCCCATTCCCGTCATACCCTGGTTACCGCCACCTGTGGTCCGGCAATTTTTCGCCGGTCTGTCACGGCGACGAGGCCGGGCTGCGGCCCGGTCAGTGAAGCCCGATCTCTTTTGCGGGACAGCGGGCGGGTTGTTCACGGTGGAACCGCCCGGTTCGCCTTTCTTTCCCTTCGCTCGCTGCGCCGCCCTTCCGCACGCTTCACGGCCTCTTCGAGAGATTGCACGTGTTCTGGCGTAGTGCGACCAAAACGCTTGTGGTAGCAATGTGCAATAAATTCCGCGAGGGGACGCTTCCACAGTTCCTGCTGCCCGTTAGCCAGCGTCCCGAATCGTCGGGGATTCAATCCCAGTTCGCGGACCATCTGGATATGAGCGTGGCTCAACCTGAAACGCTGCCGCGCTTCAAACCACGGCTGAAGCTTCGATGGTATCCGCATCAGTGTTCGCCTTTGTGCCAATGCGCCGCGGTCAATCGCTCCACCGCCGCGTAGTAAGACGCCTGCGAAGCTTCAGGGTTTTCGTTCCGGTCCGTCTTCAAAATATCGAACAGATGCTCTGCGACGACTGAGCTGATGGCGTGGATAGCATCGTGTCTCGACAGTCCCTGGTTCCTGAGTCGATGCATCGCCCGGACCACGGGCTCAAGGTTCAGGGCAATCTGGTTTTCGACGATCACGTGGAACGCAGCGTGTGCCGTGACGTTGGGAAGTTTGATCCGGGCGACGCGGTGATACGTTTCGACGAGAGAAATTCGCTCCTGTTCATCGAGTTCGAGCCATGATCCAGGTGCGGGCGCGCAATCGGGCGTGTACTTTTCCATGACGCAGGTTTTGTCCTGACTTTCCTTCTGCCTGTCGTAAAACTCCCGTCTGTCGCTGAGTTGTGCTTCAGTTGATGTCACCACGTCCCGGCGGATTCCTTCGAGGCGGTGCTCAAGACCGTTCATGCGCGCTATGTGCTGGGTCTGACCGCGACGCCGGTGCGGCGCGACAGCCAGCAGCCCGTCATGTTCATACTGTGCGGGCCGATCCGGCACACGTCTCGCCTGCGAGCCGGCGCCCCCAATTGCTGGAAGCGCTCCCGCAAAGGCTCACCGCAGCGGTGGACGTCGCGGCTGAAGCGCCGAACCAGACAGTGTTCGCGCATCTCGCGCAGGTCGCGGCACGCATGCAGATGATCGCCGCAACCATCATTGCGCAGTACGGGCAGGGGCGCAAGGTACTGGTGCTCACCGAGCGCACAGACCATCTCGAACGCTTGCAGCAGGCTCTGGCGGACCGGTACAGCCGCAGTTCGTGCTGCATGGGCGCCTCGCGAAAAAGGCGCGTGCGGCACAGCTCGCGGCCTTTGACGCGCTGGCCGCTGGCACGCCGCGGGTCGTGCTGGCGACCGGCAGGCAGGCGAGGGTTTCGGCCACCCGGCACTGGAGACGCTGGTACTCGCCATGCCGGTGGCCCGGAAGGACACGCTGCAGCAGTACGCCGGCGCTTGCACTGCGAGCACGCGGGCAAAACCGGTGTGCGCGTGCTCGATTATGTCGACGGCGGCCATCCGTGAATTTTCGCGACCGTGTCGTATTGTCGTATCTCATTCCATTTGCTCAAATGTGGTAGAAGTCAGGCACGACCTCACTCGCGGCGAGTCTCCCACCACTTGTGGTTCGCAAAGGACATCTAATGGCTTTTAGTTCGCACATGGCTTTCGCCAGGAACAGGGCGGGTCAGTTGGTCGCGGCGAACGACCTGCCGTCCGTTGGCCCGGCGATCTTCTATTGCGCCGGCTGCGGTGGCGAGGTCACCCTGTGTCGTCAAGACGCTTCTCAAGCGGACTTCCGGCACGTGCGTCCTGCTGCCTGCGAGCTTGGTGCGCAGCGCGCACTGCACGCCGCAGCGGTGCAACTGCTTACCGAGAGCCGGTTCGTCGTCGCTCCTGCGCTGACACAGAAAGGTACTGGACATGGCAAGCGCCACATGATTGAAGAATGGGGTCTGGCGTCAGTCCGCACCACAGTGGATGGAATCCCGGTCGACTTCTTTGCCGAGACGCTGGCGGGACCGCTGATCATCCAGATCGCCATCAAGTCGCTGTACAACGCATCGACGCGATCGACCATCCGGACTCTTGGCTACGCTGCGCTTGAAATCTCGATCCCGAAACCAGGCGAAGTGCTAGGTATTGGCCATCTCCGGGAAGTCGTACTGCATGGGCTAACGAACAAGGTTTGGCTGTGGCACCCGGCGATCGGCAATCGCGAACATCATGCGCAGCGGAAGCGGCGGCCGGCCGAAGTGGCGCTGCTCTTTGGCGAGGGCGAAAAGCCTGCAGCGAAGCTGTCGGTGCCTGTGGCCGTCACGCCATGGGTGCAAGCCGGCGGGCTAGCGGCCGATGCAGCCTATCGGCAACTGCCTGTCGCGGAGAAGATCCGCGCCCTCGAGCAACAGCTTGGCGAGCCATGCGAGCGCTGGCCGGATGCCGTCGATATTGACGTGACCGGAAAAGGCTCGTTTTGTGTCGACCCGCGAGTCTGGAAAGCGGACATCTTTGGCAAGTTCGTGCGTCCCGCCGCTGAAGGCGCGAGTACCAGGGACCTCACGATGCTGACGGTGCTTGGCTGGCTCGACATGCGCTACAGAATCGTTCCGGCGTTCGAAGATGCTGAAAAGGTGGCGGTCCATCAATATCTCCGGGCGCTCACCGCGCAGGGCTATCTGGCGGAACTGCCTGACCAGCAATTCCGCGTGGTGCCGGAGCCGCGTCCCAACGGGCTCTCGACGTTGCGGTGGAACCCAGATGCGAGGTTGAGTGTCAGCGGCCTGCGCGTCTGCTCGGAGCGTGTGCGGCTGGAGATTCCAGTCAACCAGGTCCAGCGACTTCTGGAATATTTTGAGGATGGCCATCCTGCAGTATCGGTGGCGACCTTCGTACAGGACCTGATGCTCCGGCTTCATGCGCCCGAGCGCACCGTTGTGGCGCTGCTGCGCGAGGCCGATCTGGTCGTCGGATAACCGAATACTGATCAACACAGTTTGAAGCGGCGCGCGAGCGTGTGCGCCGGTTGGGTGCGGTCGCAAACAGAAACGACGCCGTAAAACGGATAGCGTCACCAGGCAGGAAGAGACAGGCGGCGGAAACGATGGAGATGATCGAACGCGCGTTGGCCGGAAAAGAGCGACTGCGGAAGGCGTGGTGGTTGGCCTGAGGTTCGCTGACGGGCACCCTCTCCCACCCGTTTAGCAGTCAGGCAATCAAGTCAATTGCGGGCCGATTTGAAGCCCACATCGACGCCAAACATCCGGCTATTTAATTAGGATGTCAAAATTTGTGCGATCATTATCTTTATGTTAAATCTACGAGACGCTCGCGGACTGTCTGCCGTTCGCTAGCCGGAACGGTTTCGTAGCGAAACCGATGGCGATTCGCCAAACACCCGCTTGTACTCCATTGCGAACCGGCCCAGGTGGGCGAACCCCCATTTGAACGCGACGTCTGTAACGGACATCGGTTCAGCCGCCGCGCCGCGCAGTTCATCGCGCACACGCTCAAGACGCAGCTGACGCACCCAAGCCATCGGGCTTACGCCGTGGCAATTGCGGAAGCCGGAAAACAGCGTGCTTGCACTTACGCCTGCGAACTCGGCGAGCCGCTCAATGGTCAGGGGTTCATGCAGATGTGCGCGGACGTATTCCTCGACCCGCTTCACGTAGAACGGCGCAAGTGGTCCACGCGAGGGCCGCGCGCCACTGCGCGCCGTGTTGGGCTGCCCATAGACGAGCGCGTTGAGCAAGGTCGACTCGAACTGCTCGTAGGCGAGTGGATGACGCAGCGGGTGCGCCGGATCGCTCAATGCGTTCCCCAGCACCGAAAGCAGTGGCAACAGGCACATGCCCGATGGTGAAGCTAGATCGAATGCAGGCTCGAACTCCACCGCTCCGCGCTCTTCAGTGCCGAAATGGCGCGCGCAGTGGCGCTCGATCGCTTCGCGCTCGATGCGCAGGACAACCTGCGGACAACGAATCCAGCGCATCCGCAAGGGCAGCGTCGGCGACACGAGCGACGCAACGGCCGGCGAAGAATCGAATCGGCGATCCCCACATTCGATTTCAGCACCGCCGCTCACGGGGATCTGCAACAGGAAGAAGCTGTCGAGACGTTCGGGATCGATCGTCACGTCGCCGTCATAGTGGAGCAGATTGAGCGACAGGCTACCGTGCCGGGCGTGGTACATGCGGCTCGGCAACTGGTGTGAAGCGCCCGGCAGCGCGAGCTTGTGAGGCTTGAACACTGAGCCGACGCACTCGCGCACCTCGTTCAGGTCGCCCGATTCGAGTAACAGGGTGTCGCTGTTGAAGCAGGCCGCGCCGACCAGCATATTCGCAGCGGGAAGATGCTCCATAGAAGCGCTCCAAGAACGTTTGCGCGCACCTGATCCGTGCGCGATTTTCCCGACTCCACGAACCGTCTGAAGGAAGCGGATAGTCGCGTGGGAGATCCGGATAGTTTCCTCGCTCCAGAAGCCTCCAGCAAGCCGCGCGACGCTAGAGGCGCAGGAACTGGCCCTCTGCCGGCCGCTGCGTACTGTAGGCCTGCCCTGCTGCGGCAGCCATCCTCAATTACCCTCGCCCGCTTGGGCAGGGGTTTTCCCTCGTTTCGCACGTTTTTGGATTCCGCGGATACCCATCGGATGAAACGGATAGAGCCCATTGTTTTGTCGCAGAACACTGGGGGCATTCGAGACACAACCCTGATGGAGAGCCCGCAATGAAAGGAAGATACGTCGATATTCCCGCACCGGAAGGCGGCGCGTTCCGGGCCTACCTGGCAACTCCTGCCAGTGGCACGGGGCCGGGAATTGTGCTGTGCCAGGAGATCTTCGGCGTCAACGCGACCATGCGCGACGTGGCCGACTACTACGCCGAGGAAGGCTACACCGTGCTGGTGCCCGACCTGTTCTGGCGCGTCGAACCGGGCATCGAACTCGGTTATACGGAGGCCGGCTTTGCGCGTGCGTTCGAACTCTATCAGCAATACGACGAAAACCAGGGTGTCGAAGATATCGGCGCGACGCTCGCCGTACTCCGGACATTGCCCGAATGCCGCGGCGAGGCCGGTGTGCTCGGATTCTGCCTGGGCGGCAAACTGGCCTGGCTCGCGGCCTGCCGTCTTCCCGTGGCTTGCGCGGTCAGCTACTACGGCGTGGGTATTGAAAAGGCGCTGGACGAAGCGTCGAACATAAAGGGGCGCGTCGTCCTGAATATCGCGGCGCTCGATCGCTTCTGCCCGGCCGACGCGCAGCAGCAGATCACGGCCGCGCTGGGCCACAACGAAAATGTCGAAGTGTATGTCTATCCGGGCGTCGATCACGCGTTCGCCCGTAAGGGGGGCGACCACTTTGACAAGCCCTCGGCCATGATGGCGCACGAGCGCGCGGTAGCCGCGTTTCGCAAGACGATAGGGCCGCAATACGATCTTTCTGCACTGTGGGAGGCACACCTCGCCCACGAGTTCGCGACGCGCGACGTGGATGCCACGATGGCGACGATGGTGGCCGAGCCCTACGTCAACCATATTCCGACGCTCACGGGCGGCGTAGGCTACACCGAGTTGAAGCGCTTCTATCGCCACCACTTCGTGCACGCCAATCCGCCCGATACGACGATCATCCCGGTTTCGCGCACCATCGGGGCAACGCAGATCGTCGACGAAACGCTGTTCTGCTTCACGCATACCACCGAGATCGACTGGATGCTGCCCGGCATTGCGCCGACGGGCAAGCGCGTCGAGATTCCGCTGCTTGCCGTGGTGAAATTCCGCGGCGACAAGCTCTACCACGAGCACATCTACTGGGACCAGGCCAGCGTGCTGGTGCAGATCGGCCTGCTCGACCCGACGGGACTGCCCACAACAGGCGCTGATACCGCCCGCAAACTGCTCGACGAAACGCTCCCATCGAACACGCTGATGAAGCGCTGGCAGGACAGCGGTCCCGCCAACGACGCGAACTGACCGAATCATCCTCTCAAGATCATGGAGCAAGCCATCATGACCTCACTCGCAGGCAAAACCGCCATCGTGACGGGTGGCGCCACGCTGATCGGCGCGGCTGTCGCCCGGGATCTCGCTGCCGCCGGCGCCAGCGTGGTCGTGCTCGATATCGACGTTCAGCACGGCAGACGCGTAGCCGAGACGCTCGGCGCCAACGGTCTCTTCATCGAAACCGACATCACCAGCGATAGCGCGCTGGAGCAAGCGGTTGCGAGATCCGCGCGGCAGTTCGGCGGCATAGACATCCTCGTCAATCTGGCCTGCAGCTATGTGGACAACGGCATCCAGGCAGGCCGAAACGACTGGCTCGCCGCGATGAACGTAAACGTGATCTCGGCGGTCATGCTGGTCAAGGCCGTGCATCCGTATATGGTCGAGCGCGGCGGCGGATCGATCGTCAACTTCAGCTCGATCTCGGCCGAGTGCGCTCAAACGGGGCGTTGGCTCTACCCGACCTCGAAAGCCGCGCTCAAGGCACTCACGCGCAACATGGCGATGGACCTGTCCCAGGACCGGATCCGCGTGAATTCGGTTTCGCCCGGCTGGACCTGGTCGCGCGTGATGGACGAACTCACGCATGGCGATCGCGCAAAGACCGACCGCGTGGCCGCGCCCTTTCATCTGCTTGGACGCGTCGGTAACCCGGAGGAAATCGCGCATGTCGTCACCTTCCTGTGCAGCGATGCAGCCAGCTTCGTGACCGGGGCCGACTACGCCGTCGATGGCGGATATTCGGCGATGGGCCCCGAACAGGCCGTGCCGGCCATTCCGAGACTGGCTGAGTAACACCCGTCACTTCGCAAACATTCTTCCCTGCTCTTTCGACTTCGAGGTATTCGCTATGAGAAAAATTGCCATTGTCGGCGCCGGCCAGTCTGGTCTGCAACTGGCGCTCGCCCTGCTCGACCGCGGCTATGAAGTCACGCTCGCGACCAATCGCGATGCACAGCAAATCCGCACCGGCAAGGTCATGTCGAGTCAGTGCATGTTCAACGCCTCTCTGCAGATCGAGCGCGATCTCGGCCTGAACTGGTGGGACGCGTCCTGCCCTCCCGTGGAGGGGATTGGCTTCGCGGTCCCGCATCCGGACCTGCCGGGCCGCAAGCTCATCGACTGGTCCGCGCGCCTGACTCAACCGGCACAATCCGTCGATCAGCGCGTCAAGATGTCGGCCTGGCTCGAAGCCGTCGTCCAACGTGGTGCCGACGTGCGGATCTGCGAGGTCGGCGTGCCAGAAATGGAAGAGCTCGCAAGGAGCCATGACCTCGTGCTGCTGGCAGCCGGCAAGGGGGAGATCGTAAATTTGCTAGGCCGCAACGCCGAACGCAGCCCTTTCGACAAGCCGCAGCGCGCGCTCGCGCTGACCTACGTGAAGGGCATGACGCCGTCGACGCCCTACTCGCGCGTACGCTTCAATCTGATTCCGGGCGTGGGCGAATACTTTGCCTTCCCCGCTCTGACCACGAATGGTCTGTGCGAAATCATGGTGTTCGAAGGCATTCCCGGCGGTCAGCTAGATTGCTGGGCAGGCGTCAAGACAGCCGAGCAGCATCTCGAGACCAGTCTGGCCTTTCTCCGCCAATATCTGCCGTGGGAAGCCGAGCGCTGCGCAAACGTAGAACTGACCGACCCCAACGGCGTGTTGAGCGGCCGTTTCGCGCCGACTGTGCGCAATCCCTACTTCAGGCTGCCTTCCGGCAAGACCGTGTTCGGCATGGCCGACGCGATCGTCGTGAACGATCCGATTACAGGCCAGGGTTCGAACAATGCTGCCAAGTGCACGAAGGTCTATCTCGATGCCATTCTCGAGCGCAACAGGGCTGCCTTCAGCGAGGACTGGATGCAGCAGACTTTCGACCGTTACTGGCCGTACGCGAAAGAGGTCGTCAGGTGGACGAACTCGCTGCTCACGCCACCGCCGCCGCACATTCTCGAGTTGCTCGGCGCGGCCGGTCAGTTTCCCTCGCTGGCCTCGACGATTGCCAACGGCTTCGACGACCCGCGCACGTTCTCGCCGTGGTGGTTTGATCCGACCGCCTGCATGGCGCTGATCGACGAACACGCTGCGCGGGCCGCGTAGTGAACACGAAAAGGAGAAACCTTATGTGCAGCACGCTCGAACCCACCGCCGCGAAATCCGATGACCAGCTCAATACGATGCGGCAATTGCGCAACGCCTTCGGGCAATATCCGACTGGTGTTACTGTCATCACAGCCGCCGCACGGGATGGCCGCAAGATCGGTCTGACCGCAAACTCGTTCGCGTCACTGTCGCTCGATCCACCACTCGTGATCTGGAGTATCGGCAAGACTTCACCCAGTTGCGCGGATTTCGTCCATGCCGGCTACTTCGCGATCAACGTGCTGGCCGAAGACCAGACCGACCTGTCGCGCCGCTTTTCGAAACCGTCGCCCGACAAGTACATCGGTCTCGCCTGCCGTGAAAGCCTTGGTGGCACCATGGTGCTCGACGGCTGCAGCGCACATTTCGTGTGTCGCAATCTGACGCAGCACGAAGGCGGCGATCACCTGATCTTTATCGGGCAGATCGAGCATTTCGAAGCAGATGGCCACGCGCCGCTGGTCTTCCATTCCGGGCAATACGGCGCGGTAACCAATAATCCGTAATTAATTTAATAATATTATTTAGCATTACGTATTTAAAAGGTTTGCCGCCATGAAGCACTCCACTTCCCGCATGCTGCTCTTCTTCGCTCTTTCTGGACTCCTGAGCACAGGATCGGCAATAGCGGGCGACCTGCCCAACGTCAACCTCGGCTTCACGAGCTTCCTCGATGGTGCACCGCCGGCGGGGTCCGGCTGGTATGCAACGCAGTACCTCGAGTACTACACGGCAGACCGTATCAACGACAACGCCGGAAACAAGGTCGCCTTGCCGAAGCAGAACGTCGATATCTTCGCGGGCCTGACGCAACTCGTTTATCAGTCGCCCTTCACGATTGCCGGCGCGCATCCGGGCGTCGACGTGATCCTGCCGTGGGTGGCATCGGCCCACACCGACGACGGCATGGGCGACGTGGCGCTTAATGCACGCACGGGGTTCGGCGATCTGCTTGTGGGGCCCTTCATCCAGTTCGATCCGGTAATGGGCCCGGACGGACCGCGCTTTGCGCACCGCTTCGAACTCCAGATCATTGCGCCAACGGGTGCCTATGACCCGGGCAAAGCGATCAACCCCGGCAGCGGCTTCTGGTCAATCGATCCATACTGGGCCGCGACAGTCTGGATCAATCCGAAGTGGACGGTTTCCTGGCGGCTGCACTATCTCTGGAACGCCACGAACAATCGGCCGAATCAGGGCTTGGGGGACGGCGCGACTTCATCGCAGGCCGGACAGGCGCTGCACGCCAACATCGCCACGGAATACGAGGTGATGCCAGGCTTGCGAATCGGCCTCAACGGTTACTGGCTGCGCCAGATCACCGACATGAAGGTGAATGGCCAGAATGTGCCGGGGCAGCGTGAAGCGGTGTGGGCGATCGGCCCGGGGGCAATGTACAGCTTCTCCCAGCACGACCACCTGATGTTCAATGCCTATTTCGAGGCGGATGCGCGCAACCGGCCCGAGGGAACGCGCCTGGTGCTGCGCTACGTTCATCATTTCCAGTGACACGCTGATCGAGCGTTCGCGCCATGCACGCCGGCTAGACTCGAGTCCGCCGGTATGGCGCACGAGAATGCTTGTAGAGACATTCGTTAGTCCCCACACGGTGAATCCCTTCCCTGCTGCTCAGTGCCGTGCTGCATTGACAGTTCACAGAATCCTGCCCGCATGTCCTGAAACTGCCTGCACGCCACGGGGCAAAGCTTGCCTCGTCAAGCGGCGCACGTCGCCTTGATGCCCGAGCGCGAGCACTCCGTCCACACTGCCTTCGCCTGTCTCGAAGCCGGGCGATCTAACGTCTTGAAGCGCGCTTCAGTGTCTGCGATGGCGTTTCGCCGAAGAGTTGCTTGTAGTCGTTGGAAAAGCGGCCGAGATGCGAAAAGCCCCAGTTCATCGCGATGGAAGAAACGTTGCGCTCCGAGTAGTCCGAGAGCATCTCGCGCCGTACCGCTTCGAGCCGGTGCTTCTTCAAATACGCCATCGGCGCAAGCCCGAAGTGCTGCCGGAAGCCTTCGAACAACTTGTAGCGCGACACGCCCGCAGCACGCTCGATGTCTTCGAGTGCGATATTCTCACGTGCGTTGTCGTGAATGAACTGTTTCGCTCGCAACAGGTAGTGCGGACATGAAGGCCGCATCGCCTCGGCAAGCGCATTCGAGTAGTTATGCGGCTGAGCAAGCAGCAGCCCTTTGATCAGCGCCTGCTCGAGATCCCCTGCCATCTGCTGATGATTGAGCAACGGCCCCGCCTGTCCCATCTCGGCCAGCAAGAACTTGACCATGCGCCACCAGGCCGCCTGGTCGCCTTCGGCGGCATTCATCTGGGGCTCAAAGGTCAACGCAGCGTCGAGCGGGCGTTGCAGAAGTCCCTCGAGCACCTGACGCAGGGCCGGAATCGGAATCGAAACGATGATCTTGCGACAGTTGCCCATGATCGCAAGGTCCTGCGTCTCATGCGGCGACAGAACGAGGCCCCTGTCCTGGTCCGACAGCCACAGGCGGCCCTGCGCCGCGAGCTCCTGCTGGCCGGTGAGAGGCAGGCTGACGCTATAGCTGTTTAGCGGCGCATCATTGTGCACCGAGACGGTGACATCGGTACCGTACTCCACATACCCCAGCGTGCTGGCCATGGA
Source organism: Paraburkholderia sp. CNPSo 3274 (assembly GCF_024206475.1). Taxonomy (GTDB): domain Bacteria; phylum Pseudomonadota; class Gammaproteobacteria; order Burkholderiales; family Burkholderiaceae; genus Paraburkholderia. The sequence goes on along the minus strand of NZ_JAMBPR010000079.1, from coordinate 11,546 downwards.
ACGCATCACCGTTCCAGAATGATGGAATTGCAGTTCCTTAGGGCTGCGTACCTGCAGCCCATGGGGTCCGCAAATCGACGCCATCCATTCCCGCGCGCCCTGAAGATCTCGACTCAGCGCGTCAATACCTCGACTGTCGTTGAAAGCGGGGGAAGGCATGGCGTTTCACGGGAGGTTGACGAATGCTCAATGGTAAACCACCCCGTGCCCAGACAAAATACCGAAACACCCCAAGGCGCCCCGGCATCAGCAGCGTCAGGAGGACGACTGCGCGCTGTTGCTGTCCCCGAATTTTTCGTAGTAAAGACGGCCTTCCAGTCGTTCGCTTGCAAGCCACGTCTTGATTGCCTCGACCATCGGCGGCGGTCCGCAGACATACATGTCGAACGGGTTCGCTTCCAGCATCCCGCGGTCGAAATGTTCGGGAATAAGCCCCGTCTTGCCCTGCCATGCTTCAGAGGGATTCATCACAACGATATCGCACGCGAAGTTCGGGATGCGCTGCTCGTAGGACTTCAAACGATCGAGCTCGCATAGATCCCGCGCGTTCGTCACACCATAGTACAGATGGACCCTCTGGCCACAGCCGCCCTTGTGCGCGAGATCGTCGAGCATGCCCAGAAATGCGGACAGACCCGTACCGCCTGCGACCATCACCAGCGGCCGCTCCACCTCGCGTAGATAGAACGTGCCCAGCGGCGCCTCGAACTCGACCGTCTGGCCCGGCTGGCAGCGCTCGCGCATATAGTTGCTCATCGCGCCGTCGGGCAGCAGACGGATCAGGAACTGGATCTGGTTTCCGTCCTCAGGCCGGTGCGCGAACGAATAGGATCGCCAAACGTCCGCGCCCGGCACCTTCACGCGGGCGTACTGGCCCGGCAGAAAATCGAGCCGCCCGGGATGGGCACTCGCGTCCAGATGCAGGATCGCCGTCGTTTCCGAGACCTGCTTCACGGCGGTGACCTTGCCAGTTTGCAAAGTAGTCCGGCTCGCGCCACAAAGGCTCGAATCGAAGTCGAAGTAGAAGGACGCATCGGATTGCACGCGCGTCTGGCAGGACAGGATCTTGCGCGCAGCGAGGTCGTCGGCAGACAGCGTCTCTTCGTCGACATAGTCCTGCGTATAGCTGCCCGATTCGCAGCGCCCCTGGCAAGTTCCACACACGCCCTCACGGCAGTCGAGCGGGATGTTGACGCCATTGCGCAGCGCGGCGTCGAGCAGGAGCTCACCTGCTCGGACATCGAAGAACGCCGTCTTGCCATCGGCAAAACTGAAGGCAACCTTGTGGCTCATCTCGTGGCACTCCCGCTTACAGATGGTAGAAATCGAGCACTGCGTTGATCGTGTCGTTCAGCAGGAGCACGTGCTTGCGAGCGATTTTCCAGGTCTCGCCGGCTGGGCGCAGCTGGTAGGTGACGTGTCCGAAGAAGTGTTCGGCAACGCCATGCCGGGCGTAGAACGTGGCCCAGTTGGCCTTGACTTCCAGCTCGCCGCGTTCGCGCTCCGAAATGCGGACGTTGGTGATCTGGTGCAGCGTGCGCGGCAGCGGCGTCGACGCCGCCGACTTTCCCGTGCGCAGGCGGAACACACGATCCTCGAGCCCCGTGCGATTCGCATAGTAGATGAGCGACATGCCGCGCTTCGGGTCGGTCGTGTACACATGCTCGAAGTCCCACTGGGGTACGTGAAATTCGCTGTTCTCGTCGAAGAGGGCGAGGTACTCGTCCCAGCTCTGCGCGTCGCAGAGCTCGGCCTTGCGATAGAGAAACTGCTCGACCGATTGTTGCAGGGTGACGGACATGGTTCAGGCCTCCTTCGTAACGTTCGACTTCTGTGCGAGCCCCTTCTTGAGGTAGGTCTGCCACGCACCGTGCTGGTTGACGTAAAGCCCCTCGTGGGTCAGCTCCGTGCCGCACATCACAGGTTCGATGCCGAGCAGGCGCGTATTTGCCGTCTCGCCTGCCACCCACTTGTGGTGTCCGCGAGAGATGTCGCTCCAGCGCTCGAGGCGCGCCTGGAAGCCGCGTTGCTGCTCGCGGAACTCCACGAGATCGTCCGGCGTGCCCATGCCCGAAACATTGAAGAAGTCTTCGAACTGCCGAATACGGCTCTCGCGATCCTGATCCGATTCGCCCTTCACGCCGATGCACTGGCTGGTGACCTCAGTCTTGTTCCAGGCGACCGGACGCACGATGCGAAGCTGGGAGCTGATCTGATCCATGAAAAAGAGGCTCGGATAGATGTTCAGGTTGCGCAGACGATGCATCATCCATTCGGCCTTCTGCTGCCCCTGTGCCTCGACGAGGCGCGGCATGACGCTGCCGTAGCCCGGACGCACACTGGGGTTCGGCATGTCGCTGAACAGCACGCTATGGCCGTTCCTGAATGCGAACCAGCCGTCGTCGGTCTCGGAATCGCCTGCGCCAAGCTTGCTGTAGTCGAGCGTTCCGCTCGTCGCACCGCCCTTCTGGGCGTTCGATTCGTGGCGGTGCTGCACCGTGGCGACGTAGTTGTAGTGCACCGTGCTCACGTGGTACCCGTCGAGGCCGTTTTCGTTCTGCAGCTTCCAGTTGCCTTCGTAGGTGTACGTGGACTTGCCCGGCAGCACCTCGAGCTCGCCCGTGGGCGATTGCGCGACCATCATGTCGAAGAAGATGCGCGCATCGCCGAGATAGTCCTCGAGCGTGTCGGTCGCATCGGCGTCGAGGCTGATGAACACGAAGCCCTTGTAGCTTGCGATGCGTGCTTTTTTCAGGCCGCGCGTGGATTTGTCGAAGTCGTCGCAGTATTCACCTGGCGCCTTGACCTTGACCAGGCGTCCGTCGCTCTTGTAGCACCACGCATGAAAGGGGCAGGTGAAGGTCGACTGATTGCCTTTGCCCATACGCGTGAGGGTCGCGCCGCGATGCTGGCATGCGTTGATCATCGCGTTGAGCTGACCGTTGCCGTCGCGCGAGATGATCATGGGCTGACGGCCCGCGCGCATCGTCATGAAGTCGTGGGGCTTGGGGATCTCGCTCTCGTGGCACGCGTAGATCCAGGTTTTCTCGAAGATGAACTCCATCTCCAGGTCGAACAATTGCGGCTCCGTGAACATCTCCCGCGCAATACGATAGACGCCCTCTTCCGGACGGAAATCGAGGCATCCGCCAATGAATTCCTGCCATTGCGACGTGTTTTTCTCTGCACTCACGATGGGTTCTCCTCCTGCTGTTCAGCGGTCTTGCGACCGGGTTCTTGATGAGCTGGATTGAATACCCGATTCAGTGCGGACGCTATCCACCTGGTCGCCGTTCGCTATCCGCTTTTTTTGCAGCGATTTTTTTCCGCTTTGCTGGGCGCGTCTTCGCGACGCCGCACAACCGGCCCGGCGCCTGGCGTTTCGCGACCGCGCCGGAATAAACGGATAGTGAGTGTCCAGTAGACGGATAGCGCCCGCGCGCGCCCGGATATCTAATGCCGTCAGTGCCCCAACATGCCCACCGGGGCGACCGACACCGAGCTCTAGCGCCTACAAGCTCATGTCCACCAGATTCCACGTACATCACTGAGCTTCTCCCATGACCGCAACGACGATTGAACGTATCGAAACCCGCCTCGTCGATCTGCCGACGATTCGCCCGCACAAGCTCTCGGTCGCGACCATGCACGGACAGACGTTGATGCTGGTGAAGGTGTATTGCGGCGATGGCGTGGTCGGTATCGGCGAAGGCACCACGATTGCCGGGATGGCTTACGGCCCGGAAAGCCCCGAGGCCATGAAGCTGGCAATCGATGCTTACTTCGCGCCGGCGATGATCGGCCAGGATCCCACGCGCGTCCAGGCGTTGATGGCCCACCTCGGCAAGCTCGTCAAGGGCAATCACTTCGCGAAGAGCGCACTCGAAACTGCGTTGCTCGACGCGCAAGGCAAGCGCCTTGGCGTGCCCGTGAGCGAACTGCTGGGCGGGCGCCGCCGCGAACGGCTGCCGGTTGCGTGGACGCTGGCATCGGGCGACACGGCGAAAGACATCGCCGAAGCTGAATCAATGCTCGAACTACGCAGGCATAACGTGTTCAAGCTGAAGATCGGCGCAAGGGAGCCGAGGACCGACATCCGTCACGTCGCCGAGATCAAGAAGGCGGTGGGTGAGCGCGCGGCAGTACGGGTGGACGTCAACATGGCCTGGAGCGAGACGCAGGCGGCATCGGCCATCCCTGCGCTGGCTGACGCGGGCTGCGAACTGGTCGAGCAGCCAGTGGCCTCTGCCGCGGCGCTCACGCGCCTGATGCGCCGCTTCCCGGTGGCATTGATGGCCGACGAAATCCTTCAGGGCCCGGAAAGCGCGTTCGGGATTGCGAAGAATGCGGGCGCCGACGTGTTCGCCGTCAAGATCGAACAAAGCGGCGGACTGTTCGCCGCACAGCGCGTAGCCGCGATTGCCGATGCGGCCGGTATCGAGCTCTATGGCGGCACCATGCTCGAAGGCGCGTTCAGCACGGTCGCCTCGGCACATCTGTTCGCGAGCTTCGCCAACCTGCAGTGGGGCACCGAACTGTTCGGCCCTCTGCTGATCACCGAAGAGATCCTGACCGAGCCGCTCGACTATAGGGACTTCGCCCTGACCGTGCCCAATCGGCCCGGCCTCGGCATCGAACTGGACGAAGCGAGAGTCAAACGCTTCACGCGCGATGGCCTCATGAAGGTCACCCGATAATCCCTACCCCTGACACGAGGACGCTGGACCATGCTTTTCCACGTACGAATGGATGTGAAGCTTCCTGCCAACATGCCGGCCGATGTCGCTAACGAAATCAAGGCGCGAGAGAAAACGTACTCGCAGGAGCTACAGCGCAGCGGAAAGTGGCGCCATATCTGGCGTCTTGTCGGCGAGTACGCGAACTACAGCATCTTCGACGTTGGGAGCAACGCGGAGCTGCACGACATCCTGAGCGCTCTACCGCTGTTCCCGTACATGGAGATTGAAGTAACCCCGTTGTGTCGCCATCCGTCGTCGGTGCGCGACGGCGACGCGTGAACCGGAAATGCTGGCGTTTTAAAGGATGCACCCACCCGCGTCATTCCCCCCAATACCAACTGGAGACAGTGATCATGAGCGTAAGCGTATTCGAAACCAAGGAAGTACAGGAACTGCTGAGGGCAGCCACAAATATCGATAGCGACGACGGTAATGCACGTTTCAAGCAGATCGTCCACCGCCTGCTGGGCGATCTCTTCAAGGCCATCGACGATCTCGACATTACTCCCGACGAAGTCTGGACCGGCATCAATTATCTGAACAAGCTCGGCCAGGACGGTGAAGCGGCACTGCTGGCCGCAGGCCTTGGTCTGGAAAAGTATCTCGACATCCGCATGGACGCATCGGACAAGGCGATCGGCATTGACGGCGGAACCCCCCGCACCATCGAAGGCCCGTTGTATGTGGCGGGCGCGCCCCTACGCGATGGCGTTTCGAAGATCGACATCGATCCCGACGCCGATGCGGGTCCGCTCATCATCCACGGCACCGTCACCGGCCCGGATGGCAGGCCGGTCGCTGGTGCCGTGGTCGAATGCTGGCACGCGAATTCGAAGGGTTTCTACTCGCACTTCGACCCGACGGGCGCGCAAAGCAACTTCAACCTGCGCGGCGCGGTCAGAACCGGCGCGGATGGCAAGTACGAGTTCCGCACCCTGATGCCGGTCGGCTATGGTTGTCCTCCCCAAGGCGCGACGCAGCAGCTGCTGGACGAAATCGCCCGTCACGGCAACCGTCCTGCACACGTGCATTTCTTTGTCACCAGCGAGAGGCAGCGCAAGCTGACGACGCAATTCAACATCGAAGGCGATCCCCTGATCTGGGACGATTTCGCCTATGCCACGCGTGAAGACCTGATTCCTCACGTCGCGGAAAAGACCGGCGGTACGGCGTTGGGCCTGAAGGCCGACACGTACAAGGACATCGAATTCAACATTTCCCTGACCCCGCTGGTCCAGGGCAAGGATAACCAGATCGTCGATCGCCCTCGCGCTTCAGCCACAGCGTAATTGGCCGAGCCGGCGGCGGCGCCGCAACGCTGCCGCCGGTCAGTGTAGTGAATTGGCCGCTGTTACCCGCGGGACGCGTGCTAGCTGATAAGCCGACGGACGAAAGTCGACCGTAGAAGGCGTGGGATCGGCTAAATTCCGAATATGTCGCTAGCTGTCCAGAAGCGCTGATATGCGCAACGTCCACGAATCATCCGTCTAATCCAGCGGCGTCAAAAAGATGAAACGGCTATTGCGCTGACGCGTCGCCCGTTTCCGTGTAGAGCGGGTTTGTGCCCGTCAGGAACCAGGTGTGCAGCGTACCTATGCCTTTGACGTCAATCTCGCCTCGCTCCTCGAACAGAAAACGATCACCGAGAAGGCTCCGCGTGGCGTCGGTAACCTGCACACGCCCCGCCACGCTGTGGGACTCCATTCGACTGGCGGTGATGACTGCAGCGCCCCACAAGTCATAGATGAACTTTCGCCTGCCGATGACACCGGCGACCACCGGTCCGCTATTGATGCCAATACGCAATTGGAGGCTGTAGCCGTGGCGTCGATTGAATCGCGCAAGCGCATCGATCATATCCAGTGACATATGAGCTGCCCTCCCTGCATGGTCGGGAGCTGGGTCTGGCAGCCCACATGCTGCCATGTACGAATCACCAATCGTCTTGATCTTTTCAAGGCCCCAGTGGTCGGCGATGTTATCGAATTCGCCGAAAATCTCGTTGAGTAAAGCGACTAGTTGCTCCGGGTCCATGAGCGCCGAAAACTGCGTGAACGCCACAATATCAGCGAATAGAACCGTGACATCCGTAAAACTATCGGCGATGATTTCAGGAATACTGTCGGCGATCAGGTCCGGGCGCGCTTTGAGCCGTTCAGCGATCGGATAGGGCAGCAGATTGAGCAATAGCCGCTCCGACATCTTTTGCTCGACAGCGAGCTTGTCATAGAGGCACTGGAGCTCGTCGCGCTGGCGCTGGATTAACTCCCAGCTTGCCTGCAATTCCTCGTTCTTACGCGTAAGCTCGGCTTCGGCGCGTTTTTTCTCAGTGATATTGCGGCCCTCAGGAAGCAGGAATACGACGTGACCGTTTGAATCTTTGATCGGCAAGATCGAAAAATCGACGACGATCGTCTCCGCACCCGCTAACTGACCGTAGACTTCGAAATCGCAGCGGACGAACTCTCCTTCGCCAGCGCGGTGAATTAGTTCCCGGAGCAAGGCCTGTGTCTGCCCCGAAACGACCCACCAACGCGCCTCCCAGAACGGCTTACCACGAATGTCATCCATTCGTATCCCGGCGGCTTCAAGCGCAGCATGATTGATCTCGAGCATTGTCCCGTCCGTATCCAGTAGACCTACGAACTGATACATCGCGTCAAACATGATGCGCGCTAACTTATTCCGCTGTGTCTGGAGGTCATCGCCTGCAGAGAACGTCACGTCGCCCACCCGAAATTCCGCGACGTCAGAGAAACTCTGGAGATGGATCGCAGCCATGCGTCACCTCTTGCGCCTCCGGCATCCGGTGCAGCGCTTGCTCACCAGATTGCTTTCAGCATGCTATCGATCTGATGCTCCCAGTGTACCCACTCGCGCAATGAAGATGCGAGTATTGGTATTTTCATACAAATACAATGCGTGCGCGGCGCGCGCTCCAAATCCAGCTCAACATCATCTTTAAGCCACCGGCAACGTACTCTGCATTGAGTTTGTTGGTGACCAGTTCGAGAGCCTCACTGATTCTGAAGCCCAGTCCACACAGTTGCCTCGGCTCAGAACCGGTTGGCGTGAAATGGTCTCAGACCCACGATCGTCGGCGCACCTGTCATCATCTCCGCGATCAGCTGGCCGGTAACCGGCCAGAGCGTCAGACCATAGTAGGCGTGTCCGAATGCGAACCAGAGGTCGTCGTGCTTCGGCGCTGGCCCAATGACCGGCAACATGCGGGCGTGCAGGGGCGGCAACCGCGCCACGGCGCGGGATCCGCCCGCGCGCTGAGCGGGAAAATGCCGCGCGCGAGCGCCTCGTCCGCTTCGAGCTGAACCGGGGTCCTGGCCGTATCGCGATAACCCAGCTCGACACCTGTCGTCAGGCGGACGCCGCGCAGCCTCGGGGGAATCAGAAAGCCCGCTTCCTCGTCGAGAACCGGCTGGTTCAGTTTTGCCCCATTTGTCACGGCATAGTGCATGTGATAGCCGCGTTTTACCGCGATCGGCAAGTCGCAGCCGATTTTCGCCGTGAGATCGCGTGACCACAGTACCATCTCGACGACAGCCGAACTTGCCTGCAAGGGGTCGTCCTTCGTTATGAGGGGCGAAAAGGTAACTCTTTACTATCGCTCACTCAGAATTTATGGCGAAGTGATGCCATCACCTGGATCTGCTTATCTGTCGTCGACGGTGAGGCCGTAAACATCACGACTTTCCCTCCACCCAGTGAACGCAGTCCAACTGTCGAGAGGACGACGTCAGTTCGTTTAGCAGGCTGTTGAAAAGCGCCTCGTCATGAAGACCGAAGCAATGTTCAGGAGTGTTTCGCGTGCGATTTCCCGCTGAAATCCGGATGCGCCGGCCAGTTCGCGCAGGCAATTCGCCTGCGCGGCGATGCCGCGCCCCTCAGGCCACGCGCCCTGGCGGCTCATTGCAACGCTCCCGTGAGCACCTCGTCCATTATTCGTGCCATGCGCGTGAGGTTGCTCGCGACCATCGTCAGCTTGAAGTGCTAGTCGACCCGCTTGATGCCGCGATACACCGTCTGCCGGATCCGGCCAACCGTCTTGCCCCAGCCGGAATGTTCCTCGATACGCTTGCGGATCACCTGGCTCATCTGGTATCCCGCACGCCGCGATGTACGCTCATCGATGGCGCTGCCGCCCGCGCGCGCATCATTGCGTGCGACATGCGGGGTCACGTTGCGCGCCCGGCAATCGTTCACGAAGTCATGCGTGTCGTACGCCTTGTCGGCGCCGACTGTCTTCGCGTGAGTACCCGGTACGCAGTCGAGCAGTCGCAGCGCATTGGCCCGCTCGGCGAAGCCATCTGCATGGCTGACAACGGCGCCGACCACGAGCCCCGAGCGGTTCTCCATCAGGATGTGCCCCTGGTAACAGAGGATGGACCGGACTCTGCTTGCTCTTCTTGTACAGGCGCGAATGCGCATCAGTGCTCGACTCATGCGTCTCATTGCTGCGCCGCTCGCCCTTCCAGTCGGCCTCGGCGTTGCGCCTGCCACCTGGCGGCAGATCATCCGATCCGTCCTTGCGGCGAAAACTCTTGTGACTCGCCCATGCCTGGATCAGCGTGCCGTCCACCGAGAAGTGCTCCCGGGACAGCAGGCCCTGCTTGTCCGCCAGAGCCATGACTTCAGTAAAGAACGATTCCACGACCTCGTGCTCGAGCAGTCGGTCGCGGTTCTTCGAGAAGACGGAGTGGTTCCACACCACGTCCTCCATTGCCAGTCCGACAAACCAGCGGAACAGCAGGTTGTACTGCATCTGCTCCATCAGCATGCGCTCGCTGCGCACCGAGTAGAACACCTGCAACAGCAAGGCACGCACCAGTTTCTCCGGTGCGATCGAGGCCCGACCGCTATCCGCATAGATGATGCTGAACAGCCCATTAAGACGCTTCAACGCCTGATTGACCAGCAGCCGGATGGGGCGCAACGGATGATCGGCCGGAACGAAGTCCTCGAGCTTGACCGTCGTGAACAGGGCTTCCTGCATCTCATCCATCCCACGCATCGAATTCTCTGCCAAAAATCATGAACACGATATCCATAACGCTTGGCCCCGGAACCCCGTTTACACCGGAGCAAAATTCAACAGCCTGTTAAGGAAACCTTAAGACTATAGGCAGTGAAGGTGAGACATTTAGCCAAACTGAATCTTGCTGCGCCTTGCCAGTGACGCATTGACCGAGATCGTTTGACGTGCGGAAAAGCTTGTTCCGAGTCCGCCGACCCGCATAGCGGGGGAAATCTCATTTGGATTGCAGATAGACGGCCACGGCCTTGGCTTGTTCGTCATTCAAGGCGTGCGCCACTGCACTCATCACGGGCGCATTCCCACGCGTGCCATTTTTGAAAACTTCGATCTGATGCAACAGATATTCCTTGTGCTGCCCGGCCAGACGCGGGAACGTGCCAGCCCCCTGGGCCTCCGCGCCGTGACATGTCGCGCAAGCCGGCACGCCCTTGTCCGGCACACCGCGTTCGAAGATTTCCTGCCCTTGGGCCGTCAAGGTGGTATCGCCGGTCGCGCCTCGTGTTGCCGGCTGGTGCGAGAAATAGTCGGCCAGCGATTTGACGGCGGCGGCGTCCAGCAGTGCGGCCATGCCCCACATGTAATCGCGGGCGGTGTTTTCACCGCGTGCGTGCTCGCGGAATCCCTTCAACTGGGCTTCGATGTATTCGGGGGTCTGCGCGTTGAGCTTCGGAAACATTGGCGATTCGCTACGCCCGCCTACACCATGGCAGCCAGAACAAATCTGCATGGCAATGCGGGCGCCATCCTCGCTTTGTGCGAGGGCTGGCGTCAAGGCGAGGCCTGCAGCGGCAAGCAACGCAATCACGGGCATTCGTGGACCGAGAATCATTTTTTATCAGCGTTGTCTTCAATTCGAACGTATGGAAGATGTCAAGCCGTCCAGGCAGCATAGGATATTTTCAAACTCAACGCGGAGGGAAAGTTGAAGGCGGACGTGTTGTGCCACACATGCGACCGGTGCGGGTACGTTGCCACACGCAGCGGCGCCTGAGTGGCGAATCCCAAGTGTCTCGATCACGATCGGGCCGCTCCGTGAAGCGCTTTGGCATGGTACATGCCTACCAAACGGGCCCAGCTTCTTCGTTTGCGCGGTGCAGCAAGAAATTGCCCGACCGTCTCATGTACGCTCAACGGCCGGTCGTGAACGTCGGCTGAGTCGCCCCCGTGGGACCGGGCACTAGCAGAGTGATTCCACAGAAGCAGCCATTTGCGGAGGTGCCATGCAGTACCCCACGATTCACCTCCACAATGGTCGAGCACGGCTAGTGGGGGCGCGCAAATGGCTGTAGTTCCTTTGGAACCAGCCGGTGAAACTGGGCCCGATTGACGGGCAGACTCGACCCATTACATCGAGCAGCAGTCGGCCAAGCTCGAGCGTGAAGTGCGCGACGACCTGACCACGCGCTACGAAGCGCTGTGCGTTCATTACGGGATGCAACCTACGCGAAACAAACGTGGCACCGCCCACGAGTATGGTGCGGTAAAAAATATGTGCTGCTCGATAACGAACTAGGCCAAGGCGGTACCTTTGTGGAAAGCGAACAGCACATATTATTCGGTTACAAGGTGCGGAGGAAGGTCATCAGGTCGGGCTGATCCCGCCATTGCTTTTGTCCTTCGGCACCGCCTTCCACTTCGCATGTCGCTAGCGCCCGCGCCTTTGTTTCCAGATTGATCTCGGCGTAGATATTGGTCGTCTCCAACGAAACGTGCCCAAGCCAGCCGCGTATCGTATTGATGTCGACACCGGCCTGGAG
>NZ_JAMBPR010000078.1 GCF_024206475.1 Paraburkholderia sp. CNPSo 3274 | reverse complement strand
CCATCAGCTCTGCCAGCTCCGCTTCGATCGCTTGCTGAATCACTTGCCGCGCCCCGTGACGAACCAATTCGTCCAGACCAAGCCCGACTCCCGATAGACCGACGACTGCTTTTTCCGTATCCTTGCTCATGGTGGATGGTTTGATTTTTTGCTGGTTTCCGACTTCGACAATCAGATTCTCAGTTGAAACCTCCACCGCCTTCAACTTCCCGCCTCAACTCCCCCGTACACCAGATTCGACTTTAGCTCCGCCTCGCAGGCTGGGAACCTTGAGGAGCACGTCGGCCCACTCCGAGTAACGGAAAGCCTCCGCATCGTTGCGGTACGCCTGCAGCACCGTTTCCGGTACCGGCAGATTGGCGAGCAGCGCGTACGCGACGTGCAGCGAGTGGCGACTTTGTGCGTCGCGCGTCCCGGGGAGGCGCGGCCCGCAATAGCCGAACCCGAACAGCCGCTCCATTGCCTCGATGCAGATGTCCGACAGCACGAAGCGTTTGCCGGCTGCACGCGCCTCGGCAGTTGCAGCCTCGATCTGGTCCGAGGAAAGCAGCAGATTCGGATTGCGGCACAGTTCCACGAACTCGAACAGGCCATCCCAGTCGCTTGCGTGGATTTCCCACGGTTCGCGGTGTGAGCCGTCGGGTCGCACAAACGAACCCGCACGCCGGATCTCGTGAAGCGCCTCGTTGATGATGCTGCGCGCCGTGCCCGGCATACGCAGCGCCAGCGCGCCGTTGTAGCGCGTGATGCGCTCGCCCGCTTCGGCGCCGGCCAGACGGATAAAGCAGGTATCGACTTCGCGCACACGATCGTCCTGGAACAGCGGGAAGAGACCGGCGAGCGTGGGCGACGTCAGAACTGCATTGGGTACGGAAAGCGTGTACATGGATGAAAGCTCCGGTGAGCAGGGGCCAACACCCATCGGGGCGAAGGCCCCGCAAGGGAAAGAATGAGTGGTGATACGAGGATCAGTCGATGTCCAGCAGCCGCGAGACGACAGCCGCAATCGACCAGGCGAGCGAGCGGTTCAGCACCTTCGCGCGCACAAGCGGCTGGCTGAGCCAGTGACTGCCGCCGCCCTCTTCAACGAAGTGAACGTGGTCGATCTGCACGAGCCATCCCTCGGAACGGCCGATCGAAACCGAGAGACACAGACGGCTTCGCCGCCCATCCGTTTCCGGCCACGGCGCATCGGGCTTCGCGCCAAACGTCGCATCGTTCGCGTTCTCTGCGTAGTTTGCGACGACGACCCACTCGGGCTCGAGCTCGGTCTTTCGCAGTTTCCGGCAGATCTGGTCGACGACCTGCCCTACCGTCTTGCCAGTGGTATCGAACGGCGCCGCGTCCAGCACACCCGGCGCATCGAGAAGCTCAAGAGTTGATTGCATGAAAAGTGGTCCAGAAATGCAAAAGGCCACACCCGAAGGTGCGGCCCTTGATTGGGATTTGCCAGCGAAAGCTGGCGCTACAGTGAATGTTCAGTGCGAATGCGAGCGACGCTCACGATCCGCCGCGCGGCTCTTGTTCGCCATGTAGCCACCGTAAAAGTAGATAGCTAACGTGACGACCAGAGTAAAAAGTGCGAAACCCATGTTCATTCTCCGTTCATGGAATCCATGCCTCTCAAAAAGAGTACCACAAAGGCGAAAACCAGAACTGCCTCACTCAGCACGGCGGCTAGGGTCCAGTTCGTCGTCGAGTGCCAGTAACCGATTGCGCCCACGATCGAGGCTGCCGACAGAGTATGGACAAACCGTCCAAACTGCTGGAGCTGTTCCTTGTTCCACGTATGCCCAAACCGACTGAACGGGATTACCGTACGTGGGATCGTGGTTGAGACAGCTTCGCCAAGTTTGAACTCCGCCCGGTCGCGAATCAGCAGATGACGGGCACCGCCGACGAGCACGGTAAGTCTAGGCGGCGACTCTGTCGTATCGCATTCGCGAAGCAGCTGCTGAAGGCGTTCGGAGACGTGCACGACCCCGGTCACGGGATCAAGCGTGGCGCCTTCCGAGATTTCCAGTCCGCCCGCGTACTGGACGACCACGGTAACGATATCCATGTCCGCCCCCTACCGACGATCCGAGTCGAGCCCGTTGGTAAGACGGAGAGCGCCTAGAAAGGCCTCGTAGCCTGCATGCGATCCAAGCTGTTCCTGGCTCACGACGTTGTCCCCGCCGCCAGACAGGTCCTTTCGACCCCGGCGGGTACGGAACGAAACCGCCACGGTACCGCGTTCGGGTGCATCGGCGACCTCGAGCATCAGCCTGTCGGTGCGAAGCGTTACACGGCAGCCGCGACCGCGTTCAGCGGGTTCTGCCACGATCTCGTGTTCGCTAGTGCGTAGGCGAAGGTCGCCGGCAACACGGCGAAGGAAACGCTGCGCATGATGCTTGACGCCCGACTCCCGCGCGGCACCCGCGCTTGCGCGGGACGCGTGGAAAACCTTGCTGCTGTGGTTCATAAATGCCTCGAAAAAAAAACGGCGAGGTGCTCCGAAAGGAGTCACCCCGCCTTGCAGGTAAGAGGGCCGGCTTTGGCCGGCAAAGGGAATACGTCAGTGCGTGACGCGAACGCCCGAGCTTGTGTCCATGAAGAGCACGCGATCGCCAGGCGAGAACAACTGGTCGTCGGGTTGAGTAATGACGCGAAGCGAGCCATCCGCCTTGCGCACCACAATTTCGAGACCGGCGGTGCGCGAGAGCGCGTCGCTCACGTGCTGGGCGACGAAGCCCGTTACGGCACCGGACATCGCTGCCGCGACATAGCGACCGTTGCCATTTCCGATCGTTTTGGAGCCGAGAAAGGCGCCGAGACCTGCGCTCACGAGGCTCGTGAGACCCGAGTTGTTGCCCGGCACCTGAATCGTGATGCGGCGAACGCGAACGACGGTCACCTGTTCGAGCGTACCGGCGCGCTGGACATCCGAGCGTTGGTAGACGTCGGGCGAGCCGAAGTCGGTGCTTGCGCAACCGGAGAGAACGGAAAGAACAACGACGGCGAGAAAAATGCGGATCATGGCGGCTGCCTCAAGGTAGTGAGGGCAACCGGAGCCCCTTCGGGCAGTGGTTGCCCGAACGGGTATGGGAATTGGCTGGGAGGTGACTCCCAGCGCGGGTGAAGCGTTGAAGGCGGGGCTAAACGCCCACGCCGTTACGAATGACGTGCCAGATTGTGCAGTTCGACGTGGCCAGCATTCACGAGCCGACGTTCAACAGCGAACGGCAGATCGTAGTCCCACTGCACCGTTGCCGTGCGATCGCTCCAGACGGAAACGATCGTACCGGCATGAAGCTGCGGGGGACTTGCCTGGACATCCTGCGCGGTGATGCGTTGCTTTTCGCGAAAGCCGTTGAGTTCGAGAACCTTCACGGCGGGTTGCGAGGCAGCGGAAACATTCAGCATGGTGCAGCTCCTTTGAACAAAAAAGGGAGCCGCATCCCGAAGGGAGTGGGCTCCCAACGGGGTATGCATTGGCGGCAGGACGAAGGTCCGGCCGGTGAGACAAAAAGAAGCACAGCAGCACGCCGCTGTGGTCAGGTCGATGCGCAGAAAGCGCGGGGAATAGGGACAGTCTAAGGCGCGCGCGCCCAGTGCCGAGCCGGAATGCTCGCCGAAACGACCTATGTTTTATCGGCCCGCACCACGCGCGGTGCGCGCACGAAGTTCGTGCTGCCGGACCTAGGAAGCTCCGGACGAAAAAAAACGCAGCCCGCTTTCGCGGGACTGCGTTGGTTTCAGGAATTCCGGCGACGCGTTGAATCACGCACGGTAGCCACGTCCGGGGACGTACTGCAGGCGGTTCGAGCGTTCCGGCCAGGTCAGCCACGCGAGCGCCAGCAACAGACCGAACACGTCGGCAACCATCTGCGCCAACTGGTTGACATCTCCGGTCGCAAGATACTCGCGACCGTCGTACTTCCACGTGGACGTGATGCCGTACAGCACCGCAAACACGAGCCCCAGAAGGGCGCGGTTACGGGTGGTCTGAGACACGAAGCTCGACCACAGCATCACGAACAGCACGCAGCCGGCGAATGCCGCCGCAAGATGTTCGATACTGCTGGGCGCCCAGTGTCCAAGCCATCGCACCTCCAGCACACGCAACCACGCATGGTGAGGCTTCGCGAAGCCCCACAGCCGGTGGAGGCCGGTCGCAGCGAACAACGCCACCGCGAATAGCATGGCCCTGGTGCGTTCCGTCGCCGCGCGGCCGAAACGCGCCTGAACAGTACTTGAAAAAAACATATGCATTTGAAGCTCCTTGCAGGAATAGGTAACGGTCGGCCCTCGGGCTGAGGGCCGAAATAATTACGGAGGGGTATGAGTCACACAGCGGCGTAAAACGCTGTGTGACTCGCGGGAGGTGCCCCTCACGCTGCCTTGCGACGGCGTGCGGGCTTTTTCATGGGCGGCGCTTCGTAACCGAAACGCGCCCATGCAGCGGGGTCAATCGGAATCGGATTCGTGCGTCCCGTTGCGAGATTCACGAACACACTCGAAAACGTAAGACCGCCATTTCGAAACAGCGACCAGAGCAGGTTGAAAGCCTGCACCGAAATCGCCTGGTTGATGACGAGCGACTGCTTGCGCAGTGCATCCGCCATCGAACACGACGGGGAATCGTCACCCTTGTCGTTCTTGGCATTCAGCATGTCCGGGAACAGATCGCCCACATGGGGCAACCGGTCGTGCCGGGGCTTGCCGAACTCGCCGAGAATGACCTGACCACGGTCCGTCTCGTTGCCGCAATCGAGGTAGTAGAGGCACTTTCCCCGTTTCGCGGCCTGCACGATCGCGTGACGCGCACGTCGCGAATCGACGCAACCGATGACGATGTCAGTGTGCAGGTTGATCCGCGAATCGATGCGACGCGGTTCAGCCACCCAGTTCGTCCCCATCAGCAGATTGAGCCGGTTCACCAGCAACGTCGCCTTGTACTGGCCGACGTCGTTGGGATAGAAACCCTGCCTGCCAACGTTGAATTCGCTGACCGTGTCATCGTCGTAGACCGTGCACTCGATACCGCCCGGGTGCCCCAGCTCGATCATTGCGTGGTGCAGTCGCGCGAGCGACGGGAGCAGCGCACTGCCAGTACCACCCGCGCCAACCACAACCACCTTCCACGGTCCGTTGAGCATGTGGGGCGGCGTCTTGTGAAGAATGGGTCCGTTCATGCGACCTCTCCTTCCAGTGCCGTCATCCACTTCTGCGGAACCGCCTGCGCGGGTTCGAACCGTCCTTTCGCACAAAGACGCAGCGCGACTGACGGTACGCGATGGCAATGACCGAGCACGAGCGCAAACTTCACGTCGTGCTGATCGTCGCGATCATCGGTCGTCGAGAAGTACGCACTTCCGCTGCCGTGCGAATGGCAATCCACGACCAGCCATTCACCGCTGCGCAATTCCGGGCGTTCGTAGCTCAGGTGAGCAGGACTGTGCGACAACGAGGGAAGCGGTACGACGCGAAATTCCCCCGTTGCCGCGTCCCACACAATCCATGCGCCCGCCTCGTTGGGAAGAGCCGCACGCGCCATGTGTGCAAACCCCGCGACCAGTTCGGCCGGCACGGAGCCGCACGCCAGTTCGGTCAGCTCGGCCGCCTCGCCATAGGGCACCGACGTGCGCCACTCAAACACCCCCAGCCGACGAACCAGACGGATCCATGGGCGATTGATCTCGAGGAACACGCCATTCGACGCGATGAGCAACCGCTCGCCCGGCACGGTCATGGGCGCCACCGGCTCACGCGTGGGCACCATCACCGAGGGGAACGAGTGCTGAAGAGCGAAATCGATGGGATTCATGCCTTCCCTCCGATCGCGCCAGCGACGAGCTTGCCCGCCGTTGCACCTTTTATCGGTACCAGCACGTCGAGCGGAAACACCTCGAACTTGCCGTCGAGCATGTCGCGCCAGAACGCATAGAACCCGTCCTCGTACGTCACGCGCTTGCCACCGTGATTCGGATGCGTGAAGGCGGAGTTGAAAAAGCCATCTTCCCAGCCGCCAATCGCATCAACCTCGATGCGCCGGGGGACCTGCGCCGAACCGATGCAGATCTCGCCGAGGTCCCACGTGTTGAAGTACGGCGGCTCGAACAGCGGCGTATCCGGAGTCGGGCGTCCGCTCTCCTTCAGCGCGAACACACGGAACCCCGTCAACGAGGCCTGAAACACCAGCCCCGGATGCGAAACAACGCGACTGCGTTTGCCGAGTTCCTTGCAGTCAAAGAACACGCGGCGCGGCGCCGGCGGACACCACCACGTGACCGCGGCGGAAGACACGCCCAACAGGTTGGCGGGCAGAAACTCGCACTTGGGCGCCGCGCTCTTCTCCAGCTGCATGAGCGTGGTGATGAGCGCGCGGCGATCGAGGGGGCGGCCCGCCCCGATAACGGGACGACCCGACACGCGATCGGCGGCGATGCGGTGGACGGTCGCGTAGTGCGCGCCGTTCTGGCCAGCATAGAGCAGCAATGCAGACGACAGGGACACGTCATGGCCTGTACGGCCAATCGAAACATCACTCATGGGAAAAACTCCTGATTAGGGGCTCACCACCAGCGCCAGCAGCCGGTCGAGGTGGTGAAGCATCTGGAAGGCAAGGCTCCATTGCGCGTACTGCTCGCGGATGCCCCGTTTCGTTCTGGAAAATTCAATGAAGCAGCTGTACTCGGTCGCTTCTCCGGCCTGGTACTCACCGTTCATGTAGTCGTCGAGAATCTCGATGGATCGCTCGTTGGTCGCGAGCATCAACGTGCAGCCCGAATAAATCGGCCGCGAGTCGTAGCCCGTGTTCAGCAGTGGACGCTTGCCCGCGCGCCTGAGCAGCCGATGAAGCGCGGCCAGCTCAGCACACACCTTTGATGGCATGCCGGAACAACGCGCCTGCAGTTCAAGCAGCTCGCGCTCGGAAAGCGCGAGCCGCCTGCTGCGGCGCCCATCCGGTTTCGATGGCCTCCGGATCTCATCGGGATAGATCTCCGGGAGAACGTTCGACGGCAGGTAACGCTCCACCGTCTCTTCGTCCGCGCCGTGATACGCGACGAACAGCTCACGCACGTCTTCGTCTTTCGCGCTCTCGTCGCCCTCCCAGTGCATGCAGGCGAATTCCTGGAGGAACCAGCCGGGCGTGCGAATAAGGACGGTTTTGCCGGAAACCCGGTCAACGAGCGAGAAAAGCGTGTGAAGCAGCAGCGGATGACACGCCCTGAGCGGTTCAGCGAGCGGGCCAATCTCATGCACCCACTCATCGGTCAGCTTGACGCCCAGATGAAGCGGACCCTTCGGCTTGAACTCATCGCTGTCCTGGTAGGCGATGCGATCCTCAACGGCGTTGGTGTCACAGAGCTCGAACGTGACCGAGAGGAACCGCAAGGGCTGACGAATCTGCCTTTGCATCCAGATGAAAAACGCCTGCTGGAATGCGTCCGCCGCACTTGTCGGCGCTTGCACGTCCGTCGCACGCAACGGGCCGTGCCGGAACTGCTCGAGCACGATGTCGTTGATGGCGAGTTCGGCGCGCCATCTGAGCGTGATGCCGGACGGCACATCGTCTGCAATGTCCGGCAGCGTCAGAACACAAGGGGAAGATCGATGTCGGGGAGCGGCAAGGCGTGGCGGTTGCCAGGCTTCGCACGCGCCGTCAACGATCGATCGATCAGCGTATGAAGGATCGAGCAACATTTGTTCATCTCGTCGTCGTAAAGAAAAACCGCCCTTTCGGGCGGTTCCTGTTGGTTGAAGCCCTTGTCCGGATCGGACAGGGCCTTGAGCAGAGCGTCCTTACGCATGGGAGCCTTTGGCACCGGCTGCGCGGACGAACTTGTAGCTGGCGACCTCGCCCGCGACTTCCGGCCCGTCGACCGTGGCGGTCGTGAGTTCCGGATACTGCGCCGCGTAGAGATCGCGAACCTGATCGGGCGAGAACGCCGGACCGGGATCCACGAAGTGCATGCCGTTGTAGATAAATTCGCGAACGAGTGTGGCTACGTTGATTGCCATGGTGCGAACCCTCACAGAAGAGCAAACAGATCGGACTTACCGTCAGCAGGTGCTGCCGACGCCGAAGTTGCATCGACCGTCGGCGACTGCGCCGCAGTGGCGTTTTCGGCGTCCGGCGACTCGTCTTCGTCGTTGCCGTCGGGCTGTGATGCGGGCGCGGGAAGCGCCGGCTTCGATCCCTTCGACAACGCCTTCTGCGCCTTGCCCGCCTGCGACTTTTCAGCCGCCTGCAGGATCTCGTTCGTGGCGCTTACCTGCTCCGCGAGTGAGCGGTGCACGCCGTGGAACGATTGCAGGGCTTCGACGAAGCCCTCATCGAGATCGGCCGGCGACGCCGTGAGCACCAGCGGTTGCCGCAGCGCCACCTCTTTCGAGTCGCCGCACGGCATGACCACCACTGCCATCAGGTCGCCTGCCATTTTCATCGTGAGCGTGACCTTTCCGGTCTCGCGCACGAATGCTTCGAGTTCCTGGAACATAAAAACCTCTTGAAAAAAGGAACGCCGCGAGAAACGCGGCGTGTATCAGGGAATGTGCCGGGGAAACCCCACGGCAGTTGTCAGAACTTCAGGACCTTCAGCACCTTGCCGACGTAGTCGAAACCCTCGACGGTCAGCATTGCCTCGATCACTTCAGCTTTCGATTTCGCGAACACTTTCTTGAAGTGATCTGCGCCCATCGCTGCGCGCAGACCGAGTTCGTCGGCTACCACCTTCATCTCCGACTTCGTGATCAGCTCCAGAAACTCCTTGTCGAGCTTCCAGTGCTTCGTGAGGTCGAGCTTGTGGTGACGGCACATCTGCGTGAGGTACGTAACATCGACACCCTGGATTGCGGAGAGCGTCATGGCCACGACGAGCTTCACCTGCTGATCCGACTGGACCTGCGACGCTGCCGACGCGGCCTTGCCGAAGTCACCCACGGCCGGCTTGTCGTCAATCAGGCGCTCCCACACGGTCGTAACCGGACCGCCGTCGATGCACCGTGCCTGGCCAGTCGCCACGATTGCGATCAGATACTGACGCGCAAGCGCAACGTCCGTACTGACCTCGCGACGCAGCGCCTTGCGCCAGAGCGCGACCCGGTATGCCTTCACCCGGTCGGATTCAGACACCGTCGTCGCTTCAGGTGCAGCTGCAGCGGGCTTGTCGCCCTTTGCAGCGTTCACGGCCTTCGATGCGCCCGCTGCCGGTGCAGCTTTCGCCGTGGCCGGTGCCGATGGCTTTTCGCTCTTGATGCGTGCAGCAACCTTCTTCATGTTGCAGACGGTGTCGAAGCACTGGCCTTTGTAGACGTTGCCCAGCGAGTCGGGCAGACCGCTCACCGCCGCGCCGAAGTTCTGGCACGCATAGCACGCCTTCGCCTGTTCAGCGCCAACGCCCTTCGGACCATCCGCCACGAGCTGGATGCGCGTGTGGTTGTCGCCGGGCCGAACGATGCGAACGGTCTGGTACTCGTCGCGCAGGCCTGCGGCCGTTGCTTCGAGCTGCTTTTCCGTTTTTTCGCTGTAGCAGGCACGGTTCGTACAACTGCCGGTGCCGATCGACTCGCCGAACATCTCAGCCTGAGCGGCCGAGTTGTGCTGGCATCCGGCGCAGTCCACCTTGTCGAAGATCGCGGCAGAGAGCGAGCATGCTGCGCGCTCCAGTACTTTCTTCAGGTCGGCGACACTGTGCCGTTCTTTCACAACGACGGGCAGGAGCTTGTCCTGCTGCTCCTTCGTGAAAGCCGCGAACAGTTCGGCGTGGCCGAGCTTGATGCTGCGGGTGTTGAGCGCTTCCAGAACGGACGCACTGCAGTTCATGAGCGCGAGGCGACTGTCGAGCGTGTGGACGCTCCAGCCGAGACGGCGTGCCGCCTCCTCCCGATCACCCTGACAGCGACCGACGAGCTTCGCCGCGTCGACTGCCTCCTCGCCAGGCGACATATCCGAACGCTGGATGTTCTCGATGAGCGCCATTTCCTCGGCTTCGAACTCGTCGACGTACTTCACAGCAACGGGCATCTCGTAGCTCTCGCCACGTTCTTCCATCGCAGCTTTGTAACGACGCCCGCCAGCGATGAGTTCGTAGAACCCATCGTCGATCGGGCGAACGAGAATCGGCGTATCAACGCCGCGCGCACGCACCGACGCACGCATCTCCTGCATCTCTGCGTCGTCAAAGTACGTTCTCGGGTTACGACCGAGCTTGATGCGGGACAGCGGAAGTGTGGGTTGCTGAATATGCTCTTGCATTGCGGGTCTCCAGAGAGGGAACCCGCGCCCCAATCGGGAGGAGGATTCCCGAAGGGTACAAAAAGAAAGGCCACATGGGCCTGTGTCGATGCGCATGAAGCGCGGTAGATATGGGAACGATAGCCTGCCGGCGCATCGCGCATGGCCGGAAAGATCGCGAATACGGGATGGCTTTCAGGAAAAGGAAAAGGGCCCGGACAAAAATCCGGGCCCTTCTTTCAAAACAACGTCAACTGATCAACGACCTCGAAGATGGAGGCAGGCGCCGCAGGGAGCGTTGCGATCGCCTCCTCGAACATGTCCGCGATGTCGAGGCCCTCGGCGCGCGGTTGTTCAAGCACCGCGGCTCCGCCCACTTCGACCTCAAGCACCTCGCTTGCCGGCGGCGCGGCGACGAGGGCAGGCTTCGCGTCCGCCTCGACTTCAGACGTCCCGGCATCGGGTGCCAGCAACTCGCGCATCGCATCGAACGCCTTGCGTGCACGCAGGCGGTGACCCCAGCCGCCGAGCACGTGCGCCGGCGTGAACCAGTGCCCCCAGACCTCCATTGAGAGCGCATTGCCGTGCACGACGATGGCGGGAATGTGGAGCAACGACAGTTGCAGGTAGGCCATATGGACACAGCATGGATCGATGTCAATACAGGTTGCGTGCATTGCCTTCTGGTAGTTCAGGCCGGCATCGTGAAATGCCTCGGCTGTTGCGATGACCATGCCGCCCGCGCCGCATGCTGGTTCGTGCACGCGTGCGAATCCCTGCGCGTCGGCTCTCGCCACGGTGTCACCGCCGATCATCCCGGCCATCAGCTTCGACACGTGGTACGGCGTGAAGAACTGCCCGCTTCGTGCGTTGCCAAGGTCGAGCATCATGTAGGTCTCGCCGAGTACATCGGTGAGGCCACTTCCTCGAACCCCGAGGCCGCGGGCTGCTGTCATCGTCGCGACGCGCACCTCGAATGACATCGTCAGTTCCGAAAGCATCTTCGGGAATCTCGCGACCTCCTCCGGCTTGTACTTCCCGACGATCTCCATATAGCGCTTTTCTCGCCCATCGAACTGCGCGCGATCGACGCTGTTGCTGATCGCGAGCGCCGCCAGTTCGACAAAGTCGCGGAATACCGTGTCGAGATGATGGCCGTAGGAAAACTGGTTAATGAGAGCAACGAGGTTGCGCTGATGTTCGTCAGCCGTCTGCTCATGCTTTCGTTGTGCATTCTTGCTCATATGCCCACTCCGTGAGAGAGGGGCACGGCCCCTGCGGGCGCGATGCCCCACAGGGAAAAAAAAACCGGCAGCGCCGGTATGGTTCGATGCGTCGAAGACGCGGTTGATCGTGCAATCGTAAGTGGAAACCATCGATCGGTTTCCGCACAAAGAAGGCCGCTACGCATGGGCTTTCGCCTTTGGGGCGCCCTCGTTATCCACATACCAGACGGCGCGTAGTGCTTGAATGTCGCTAGATCCCTTCTATTCTTTATGCTGGCATAAAGACCAGTAGTGTAGAAGGATGGCCGCTGATTACCGACTCCGTCCCCGCTTCTTTCTACGGCGTCCGCCCACAGAGCGCGGTGCCGCGTTAGTTGTTGACGAGCAGGGACGTGCACATCGTGAGCTGAGCTGGTTTGTACGCGAACTGGGGGAGCAGTATGCATCGACTACGACGCGAACCTATGCCGCTGCTCTCTTTCACTATTTTTCGTGGCTGGCCGCCAGGCGTCTTTCGTGGAACGCTGGGCCTGATACCGCACGAGCTCAGTTTGAGCGTTTCTTGTGCGACGAACTCGGCTGCCAGCTACGACTGCATCGTCACGGATTCGTGCTGCTAACGATGATGCGCGAAAACAGCAGTCAGGTAGGCCATACGTTGGTAGCACTCCGTCATTTTTATGCGTTTTCCATTCGCAGGCATCTGTATCCTGCACCTCACCCGTTTGAGCGGATTCAAGCGGCAATCACTTCCTCCGCTCCGGAATTCCCGGCGACTGATGTTCCAGTAATGCCCGCCGCAAGCGGGATCGAGCCAGCTCCCCCGCTCAGGAACAGGTTAACGAACACCTATTACGTACGGTCCAATGGCCTCTGGGTTCCAAGGGTCATCGATGACCCCGATTTCCCACGTCAGATCTTCGCTGCCGGCGCCGCCGTGGGGTGGCCCCTGCGAGATCGACTCATCACACGTCTGCTATTTGAAACCGGCGCGCGTGTCAGCGAGATTTGCGCCCTTACTCTTGCCGATTGGCTCAACCGCGGCGGGCGCACGGAGGCCTCTGCCTTCAGCAAAGGTAGCGCCGGTCAACGATAGCCACCCCGTTGAATACGAATATGCGGACGGCACGCGCCGATGGCATCTGCGGATCTGGACGGCCGGCATGCTGATGAAGGGGATCAACCAGGCTTATATGACTGCCGACATCAACCGCCCGATACACTATGCCTGCTCGAAGTCGTTGGCATCATTGAGCTGCCAGAGCACCAACAAATCGATCCAAACACTGCGCTCTGGTTCGCCGACATTCTCCGCCACATCGATGCACCCCAATCCGATGCGGAGGCCCAAGCGTGGCGAAAGAGTTGGGGTTATGTGAATTCTGCATTTACGACGAAGCATGCCGAACTCTTAACGAGCCAGTATCGCCAGTTCGTTCACGCGGCACAGAAAACGCTCCAGCGCCCGTTGCTGTCGATAGACGCGTTGTATTCTGGCCTGACCTTCGGCCTGATGGCCATCGACGTGTTCACGACCACCGGTGCGCGGTTGAACGAAGTCATGCAAATCAGCTTGAGTCATGAATGCCTGGTACGACTCAAGATGCGGGCACCTAACCCGATATCGAAAAATTCGTCCACTCCCCCCATCCGGTATTTGTTAAGAATGATTCCCAAGGGTGAGCGCAAAAATCAGCGGCACGATTATTTCATTGGCACGGAGACAAAGCGTCTCCTCGCTCGCACGGCACAAATGCTTGCTGAGCACTACCGCCTGGAAGGGGACGAGCGATTGCCAACTGTGCCGTTCTATCCATTGCATCGGCGTGCTCACCGGTTCGGACCCGCGCCGTATCTGTTTCAATTGGGATATCGGCACTTGTCCGATCAGGCGATCATCAGCTGCGTCCGCTTCTTGTTGCACGGCATGGCTCTTCGTACAACTTCTGGCCGCATCGTAACGCTTCGGGCACATTTACTCCGCCACGGCTTTGCGACACATGCGGTGCAGGTCGAAAAGATCCCCGTCGATATCGTCGGCGCGTGGCTTCATCAGAAAAGCCTGCCTGTCACCGAATATTATTCGCAGCCCACGGACTCTATGATTGCTGATGCCGCGGACCTCTACCTGTCCCGGATCGCACGTTCAATTGATGTCGAACAAGCGGTGACACGATCACCAGCTACGCTGCGACGACTCTATGACGATGCGCTTCGAAAAACTGGCACTCTTGCCAACGTAGTCGGCGGGCACTGCACGAGTCACGGACTATGCAAGGTCCAGTTCGCTTGCGTCGGATGCGCCGCGAAAGTTCCGGATCCAGCGCAGCGCTCACAGGTGGAACATCGGCGTGCCTGGGCGGAAAGTGAACGCGTCTATAACCGCGAGCAGGGCCTCTTGCCCGAGCTGTCGCGGCTTGAGCATCTGATCGAAGCTGCGGACATTGAGCTCCGAGAAATGGATCTTATTGAACAGTATCGCGCCGACGAACCGCCGTTTGAGGGGATGAACGATGTCGCAAACAACCCGCCCGTGGCTCAAGAAGGTCCACAAACGCCGTCGCGACCATACGGTCGCGCTCGTAAGAAGCGCGGTACAAACACTGCGACGTAGCGCCCGGCGCATCTCGATCGCCTCAATAGTAGCGACAACTCGCGAAGTCGATCCGGAACGCGTCGGGATCAGCGCGACCACGCTACTAAACAATCCAGTTGCTTACGATCTCTACACTCAAGCCCGGACATGGCAACCAGCACGAGGAAGGAGGATCCAGCCAGCCATCGATACAACCTCCCTTCCCGATCCGGTCAAGCTTGAACGGGATATCGATGCTGCCCGACATCGCCTTGCCAAGCTGACGAAAGACGTACTGATCACAAAACTCCTCACGATCGAACAGGCGTATGGAAAGCTTTATCGTGCCACGATGATCGAGCAAGCGCGAAACGTTGACGAGTGGATAAGTCAGCAAGCGGCCAGCTTGTCCACAGAAAAACTGCATAACCCTGTGGACAAGTGAGGCAAGAGCCCTTGCGTCATTGGTGATTCGTTGGCTGAGCTATTTCGTAAGCAGTTCGCAATTCGTACACACGCCTTCGACACCTCGCTGTGACCCATGCCCATCAAGATAAATTCGACCTACGCCCACGGCTAACCACTACTATCGTGTAGTCAGCGCCCCGAAACACGGGCTCCACAGCGACTTTGCTGAAGTCCGCTATAAAATTTCCGTGGACAAGCCTGTGGAGAACAGTTTTCGCGACAACAAGACCAGCCCGCTATCGCGCCCATATCGGTTGGCTTTCCAGCCGCCAGAGACCCGAGGCGCGCCCGAGAATGAACAGCAGCGGGCAACAGGGCCACGCCGTCGGCGCGACGTCGCTTCGTCGCGTCCGGGCGGTCGCGGTCAGCCTCTCCGTTTAGGCGCCTAAACGCTTAAACCCGGAATGGTGCAGTTTTTGTGCAGCTTTCCCGCTGTCGGTCGGTCGAAACGGGCGTGAAATTCGCTGGCTTTTCCCCCTTCATCTCGCCCTCAAGGCGCGAAGATGGACCGATGTCCCCGACCGCCTTCACTTTCGGTGTTGCCTCGCTTCGCCTGCGCCGCGTCCGTTACCCGATGGACGCCGTAACCCCCTGCGAAGGCGTCGTCACGCAGCACGACGCGGACAACGAGATGGTGACCGTGCTCAACACCAACGATGGTTCCTTCTGGCACTGTCCCCAGCGGCTAGTCGAAGTCGTGGCCTAGTCTGCTCGCGGCGCCCCAACCAGGAGAACCCCTTCATGTTCGAAGTATCGTTCGACGGCGAGCGCGTGCCGCTCACCGAAGTTCAGGAAAATCCAGCACGTTTCGCACGCCGACTTGAGCGCGCCAAGATTGTCCCCGGCTTCGCGCAGTGCCACTGCCGCACGGACGCGCCTCGCAAGCTCGTGATCCGCCGGTATGGCTCACTCTTTCATCTCGCCGGCTGGCCCGACGACGGCGTGCATCACGCAGAGGGATGCGAATTCCGCAAGACTCCGGGGGCCGCTGCGGGCGATGGGAGCGATAGCACCGCCGCCATCGTCATTGACGCGGACGGTCTGAATGTGCGACTGGATGCCTCACTGCTCCAGCGCGAAGTCGCGTCGGGACCCCGAGCGCGCAGCCACACGACATCCAACGGCACATCGCGCCGCGCCGCGCCCCTGCTGGCCTTCATGCAAACCTTATGGGTCAGCGCCGGCCTCAATTCATGGACGGGTACCAACGATCACCGCGGCTGGGGCGCGGTGAATTCGATGCTACTCGGCGGACTTGGTGAAAATGCGCGGATTAACGGCGCGTCAGCTCAGGATGTCCTACACGTCATGAGGCGTTACGAGGAGAGCGAGCGCGACGCGATCAACGCGGAATTTGAAAGGTTTCTCGCGACAATAACCACCGACGGAAAGGTATCGCGCCGCGCCCTTGTGCTCGGTGAAATTGGCGCAGTCGGCGAAACCAAATACGGCGCATCGATAACGCTACGTCAGCGCAAGTTGCGCTACTACGCGTCAAACGCGCTCATCGAGCAGACCACAAAGAAGTATGGCCACGCATGGCGCGCAATCGCCGAATCCACGGCCCGCGTCATTGGCCTTCTGCTCATCGAACGCACGACCAAAGGGCACCTGATCATCATCGATCTCGCCGCGATGCTCTGTTCAGCCGCATTCATTCCATGTGACTCGATCCACGAGGTCGCAATGGCCAACCGGCTCGTCGGCCTGAGGCGAGTCTTCGAAAAGCCCATCCGCATGGCCGAGGGCGATCAAATGCTGCCCGATTTTGTGCTGCTCGATAACGAGCCCGCGACGCACATTGAGGTCTACGGCATGAACGGACTCGCGAGCTATGAGGAGCGCAAGGCGAAAAAACGCGCAATGCGATTGGCTCGCGGCATACCGACCGTAGAGTGGGATGTCGATCGCCAAACAGTCAGACAGGCCAGGCTGCCTTCACCGGTCCAGCGCACTTGACTTCGTCCACGCTCGGTTAGGCTGGATTCGATCCGGCCCGGTTCAGCCCGGTCGCCAGACCCAACCTCGATCTCTCTATCCGACGCGAGTAACAGCGAAAGTGAACGACACAATCCAAACAGAAGGCAGCGACGGCCGTAAATTCGCCCACCAAAGAAATCACGGGGACGGCAGCGTCGCCCACGTCGGCACCATCGCGCCTGCTACGACAGCGCAGCCCGACGAGACATGCAAATGCCGACGACTTGGAGATTGGAGAGGTTTCCATCATCCGCTGTGCGATAAAGCCTACGAAGACGAGGCGGCTGCACCAGCGCAGATTGCCCTGCTCCACGCGAATGAAGCAACGTTGGAAGCGGACGCGGTCTGCGAATGCACACCTAAACCATCCCGACAACGAGCGGCACGATTGCTGGCGACGATCGCGGCTGCGCGGCTCGATCTGCTGAAACTGCCTCCCAGCAACGAACGAACTGGAGTTTCGATCGCGCTGGACGATGCCGAACTCCTCGCTCGCGAAGTGATCGACAATCCGGTTCCGGATTCCGTGCGAGCAGCGCTCGAGCGCATGTGCACGCCACTGGATAAGTCGTGGCTTTCCGGCGCAACCGCGCAGGCCGACGCACATTGCATGAAAGTCATCCGGGGCTATGTTCTCGGCAGCAAAACGTCCGGAGGTTGAGGATGGAAAACACAACCATCGAATGGGCCGACCACACTTTCAATCCGTTTCTCGGCTGCACGAAGGTCTCGCCCGGGTGCGACCACTGCTACGCCGAACAGTTGCTGGACAAACGGTTGCATAAAGTCGCATGGGGCTCTGGCCAGCCACGTCTTCGGACCAGCCCTGCCAATTGGCGTAAGCCGCTGACCTGGAACACGCGACATGACGACTTCTTCGCCATGCACGGACGCCGGCAGCGAGTTTTCTGTGCGTCGCTCGCAGATGTGTTCGACAACGCAGTCGATCCGGCGTGGCGCGCCGACCTCTTCGACCTCATCGAACGCACACCGAATCTCGACTGGCTGTTGCTCACGAAACGAATCGGCAACGTGATGTCGATGATCAACGAGACGGCAGCCCGCCGCTTCGACCTCGAGTGCCTGCAAGAACCACGTCTGCCCGATAACGTCTGGCTCGGTGCCACCATCGTCAATCAGACAGAGGCGGACCGCGACATACCAAAGCTGCTCGAGGTTCCAGCGCGCATCAAGTTCCTGAGCATGGAGCCGCTGCTTGGGTCTGTCGATATAAGCGACTGGCTCGCACCGGGCTTTCCGCATTGCGCGGGCTTCGAGCAAGGCGGGAGCATGGGGGACGGCTACTGTGCCCATTGTGCGGGCAACAAAAGCGATCCGATTCATCGACCTGGCATGCACGACTTCGTCGACTGGGTCATCTGCGGCGGCGAGAGCGGCCCACACGCACGTCCGACTCATCCGACGAGGCCGCGAGCGCTGCGCGACCAGTGCGCGACATCTGGCACTGCATATCACTTCAAGCAGTGGGGGGAGTGGGCTCCAGCGCCTGAAGTCGTCGATGCCGGCGGCCCGCTCTTTTATCGCTTCGAGGATGGCACATGGATGCAGCGCGTCGGTAAGAAAGCGGCTGGCCGCCTGCTCGACGGCCGGATGCACAACGATTTCCCCAACCCTCGCGTGCCGCTGGTGCCGTCTCCGGCTTGACCCGCAGGGGTGCTGAGTTTGCGGGCAAAACACCCGCAGAGCGTCGAGATACGCCCCTTGCACCGCTCACCTTGCGGTATTGAAAACTGGCGAAGCATGGATAATGGCGGCCTACCATTCCACTAACTACTCGCCATGTACGAGCAGCTCATACCTTGCGACCACTGCGGCGGTCGACCGACAGTTGGCCGCTCACAGCGCCTGGTCTCCAAACTCCCGAATCCACAGTACGACTACACCGAGTGGGGCCGCATGTCAGGGCCTCCTCGGATCGGCGACCGGCTGCCGCGTCCGCCTGAGGTCCCGAAGACAGCACCCCTGGTCTGTATCTACTGCGCGGACTGCGGAATGCAAACGCCATGGGAAGCTACTGGTCGCGACGAAAAAGCCGCGATGGACCGCTGTGGCGCCGTATGGAACAGACGGCTGATGCGCCCCGAAGCCGAGAAGAGCGACGTGCAGCGGCTCGTCGAGCGCGAAATTGGGGCCGCCGACATACCCGCTGTCCTCGATCTGCTATCGCGTACCGCCGGCAACTGGGAAGAGATGGGGCCGATGTTTGCGATGCTCGCTCGCCGCCTCGTGGATGCCACCGTTGTCACGTTTGACTCATGGCCAATCGACCCGGTGCTCAACGACGCGGCACGCTGGAGGAAACTGATCCAGCTCGCGAAATGGGTTGAGATTGACGGCGAGTCGTACGCCCAGTTCCCCAAAATCTATTCGCCCGCCGAGCACGACGAGATGCTATTCGAAGACCGGATCGCCGCCGCCGTCGATTCGCTGCCCGACCGCGACCGCTGGTAATCGCTCGGACAAGCAAAAAAAATAACCGGCCGCTAGGGCCGGTTGAATGGGTTCTGGGTGTTGGTTTCGAGGGGACCAGAACCTGAGAGACACGCCTTCATTGTGCCTCGCGGCCATGCCCTCTTTTTCCCCGTATCGTTGGTTCTTAAGTGCTCATTCGACGCTCCCCCGGGCCGCGTCAAGGCACTGCCATGATAGCCAGCGCGTTTTTCCCATCAGTGCGCCGAACATTTCTCCAGACAAATAGCGCCTACGCGTTGCCAAGCAGCCGATAGAGCGCTTGCCTGGAAATCCCAAGTGACCGCGCCGCGTGCGTCTTGTTTCCTCCCGCCGCCTCCAGCGCCTTCGCCGCCTCCTCGACGGTCGGGGACGGTTTCGCCAATCGCTCCTGGCGCGCGAACGTCGAGAGATACGCGTTGGCCTTCGTCACCCGACTATGGCCGGCAGCCTCGACAACGCGACGCATTGCCTCCTTGTGCACTTCGGGATCTGGCCGAGTTCCAGCGAGCTTCACGGGCGCAGGGACACCGCTCGCCCGCTCATACAGCTCCTGCAGATACTGATGACGCAGCCCGTGGCTTGTGACACCCAGCCCCTTCTTGTTGACGCCGTGCTTCCGCAGCACCGTCTTGTACCGGTCGACCCATTGCTTCAACGTGCGATCCGCGGGAATCGTCGAACCGGTCATCGGGTTAGCCAGCTGCGCTGCCTCCTCGAGCACCGCGAGTTGGTCTTCGATCCGCACCTTGCGCTCGCGGCCGCCCTTCGTGCCACGAGTGACGCCAAGGTTCTCGATATCCTTCACGGCCTCGGCCGGTCTCAGCAGGAAACTCTCGCTGATCCGCAGTCCGAAAGCTGCCTGAAGCTTCAATTGCACCGCCACCCGTGGGCACGTTGTCGCAATCTCCGCAATTTTTTCCGTCGCGTTGATACCGTTGCCCGACCATGACTTGTCTGCTTCGGCCACGTAGGAACGCTCGAGCCCGTTAGCCTTGCGATCCGCATAGTTCGCGAGCGTGCCGACCAGGTGTTCCTTCTTCATCCACCCGGCGAGCGTGCGCAGATATGTGAGCTTGTTCTCGATCGTCCCGCCGCTTTGCTTCGCATCCACCCAGCGCCGCACCAGCCACTCAATATGCTTCTGCCGCAGGTTCCACGGGCTCGTCACTGCGAAGCCGCCTCCACGCAGTTCGACCAGAGCGACGCATATCGCACGCACACGATGTTCCTGTGTCTTGATCGACAATGACCTCCCGCTGACTCGCGTCCTGCTGTGAACCGTCGCCACGTGCTCATCGAACAGGTCTATCAACTCCTGTGCAATCGCGGGCGTCAGCCGGTAGCCGCGCACCACCGCTCGAACGTTCAGTATCGCCGCCACTTTTTTCCTCCGTTGCCGTTGCGCTCCGCGCGAAGTTGCGCAGATTGCTGTGGCCAGGTCGGTGATGCCCGATGTCCCTGCCTGACATCGTTGCGGCCGCACCGACCTGACCGCTGTTACTGGCCGCCTGAGCGGCTTCGCCGATTCCCCGGCGCGGGGTTTGTTGCCTTCCTTGCCTTTAGCGATTCCATCCGATCAGCCCGACGCACGGAAGAGATGCGTTCCGACTGTCCACCTTGCTGCGGCACGGGCCGGATCGCGCTTCGCGCAAACCGCTTCCCGCGGTTACTGCCTGTGCTGCCTTGCCGCCTGCTGTGGCTACCCGACCGGCCCCCGGACGCGTTTCCGCATCTGGACACCACACAGCGCCGTCCGGCCTGTGGGTGCCCGGGCCAACTGCCGGGCAATTCCTGTTGCGCATTTTTGGTGACGGCTGCGCGGACCGTTCTATCTTCCGTACAGGGAGGCGCGAAACACTGGCGTGGCCAGCGTGCAGACTCTCCCCCGTTCCGAAGCACGTTCATCTCCGCCGCGGTGTATCGGGCTTCGTGAACGCACCCAGCGCTGTGGGCTGAAGGAACGTGTGTAAGGCGTATGAGACCGAGGGCGCGAACTGTCCAACTGTCCGCACCCACTTTGTCTCATTGCGCCGCATTCCGGCGGACACCCGCCGATCGTATGGATATCGCACTGTCCAGTGGTCCTCAGAGTGGGACAGGGTGGACTTGATCTGATTGAAAAAAAAGCCGCGTCACGGTGGCACGCGGACAGTCTTGGGAAGTTTGCCCTTGCGGGCGGGGGGGCGTTGGCCGATTTGGCCAGAAACAGGACGCGCGAAGTGCCATGCACTTCAGGTCGATGCGCCAGGGGCGCGACAGGTACTGACAAGAATAGGCGCTCGCTGCAATCGCCCGCGAGCAAAAGATGACCTGTTCCAGCGCGCTTTTGGAAACTTGACTTCCCACTACGCTCGATAGACTGGACTCAGCAACATGCCATTTCAAACTGGGCTCCACAGCCTTTTGAGATCCCGGATGAAGTCGGACTTCACGTCTAACTTTGCCGTTCACCCGATTCGTTCTAACCAGGGAACATAGACACCATGAAAACTGCAGTCTTCGCTATCGACGTTGGCTACGGCAACACCAAATACGCTCACCGCGCAGCGAGCGGCACGGTCGCGACGGGCATGTTTCCCTCACTCGCCCCGCTCGCTGCAACCCACTCGCTCTCTGGATTCGGTGAAGGCGTTCTCGCATCGCGAACGGTGGTCACTATCAAGATTGACGGGATTAACTATGAAGTTGGACCCGACGTTTCGCTGAGTGCTGCCTATGGCAAGACAGGCCGCGCTCTCGCCGACGACTACGTGATGACCGACAACTATGCCGCGCTACTTTTCGGCGCTATCCATTTTGCTGGCATCACGCAGATTGACCGTCTGGTACTTGGCCTGCCCGTGCACAACATGAAGAAGTATTCGGCCGCGCTCAAGGACCGCTTTGTTGGTGCACACGATTTCGGCCCCGGTCGAGTGGTCGTCGAGCGCGTCGTCGTGATCCCCCAGCCGCTAGGCTCACTCGTATTTGCTGCCAGTACGCGTGGCGACAGCTTCAATCGCGACGACGCGCATCTCGTCATCGACGTTGGCTATTTCACGACCGATTGGGTCTATGCGAACGGTTTCGCAATGGACGACACGCGCAGCGGCGGTATGCCTGGTGGCGCGTCACAGATCTATCAGCGCATCGCGCGTCTGATCTCCGTGGACGAAGACGATAACGTGACTGAGATTGAGCTTATCGACAAGGCGCTGCGCGAATACAAGCCTTTCCTTCTCTACGGAAAGGACGTCGATCTCTCGCCCTATCTCGAGAAGGCCAGTCCGATCGTTACCGACGTCGTGAAGGAAATGCAGAACAGCGTCGGTCATTTGCGGAACGTGCGATCGATCATCCTCTCCGGCGGTGGCGCGGGACTCTATGCATCCGTGATCCGGCATGCGTTCCCTCGCATTGTGATCGAGGTGATCGATTCCCCATGCACGGCCAACGCGAGAGGTTTCCTGCTTGTTGGCGAACGCCTTGCGAGCGAGCGCCGCGTAGCATGAGCGACAAGATCGAGATGACCGTCACGGTCAATCCACTTGTCTCGCCGAAGCTCTACCAGCGACTGCGTGCATGCAGCTCGCCGCGCGAGCGCGCAATCGTGTTCCGCGCGCTCGCTGAAGCCAGGCTATGGGACGAGACCATGGGCAATGCTCACCCGGTCGAGCGCGGCGCCCCGGACCGTCGAGAGGCGACCGCCGTACCGGTGTACATTCGGCAGGCGACCCCGGTCCCTCTAGACGTCGCGCCATCGCAGAATGCCGCGACGGGCACCTCCGCGGTGGTGTCGCGCGGCCCAATTGCCCCATCTACAACGAGAGCCGAAATGGGAGCATCGTCAGACGCGTTCCAGACTGTTCGGGTTGCCGACTCCGACGACTCCGGATCGGCATTCGGCGACGCGCTCAGCAATGAGTTTGCTCAGTTTGATTGAACAGGCGCTGCCCCTTTTCTCCCTTTCCCTACGTGTCCGCGAGCGTGCCGCCTATTAGGACCGAGGGGACGGTGGAAGGGTGAGCAGCGCCGCGCGACTTGACTTCAGTGTGGGCATGTCATCATCAAATCAGATGCCGGTGCAACCTCCTGCACCGGTACATAAACTTCAAAGGAGCAGTCAACATGGAATACGAACGTCTCTTCGCCATCCTCCACGGTCAACGCCTGGACGAGCCCCTCACCTGGGTCTATATCGGCGCGCTAGTCGCGGTCGCAATCGCTGGCTGGATGTTTGGCGGCGTGCTCTTTGACGGCGCCCACAACGTTGGGGAACAGTAATGGACAGGATTGAAAGCGCATGGACAACTTTCATGCATTGGCACTGGCTCGCGCGACGCGCGGCTGTCGCCCTCGCCTGCTATGTCGTGGCAATGCTCGGCGTAGCCCTCTACGCCGCAGGACTCCAGGACTCGGGCAGGCTGCTCTTCACTGCAGGCAGCGTCGGCTTCGCCTGGGCAGTGGGATTTCTGTACGCCGTGCGCACCGCGATCTCACTGCTTTTCACGTGTCGCCGCATGTTTTTGTAGATGAGGCGTTTCGTATGGACGAAAAAAAACGGCGGCTCCCGATGTGGGAGCCGCCGTTGCTTCTAGCGTTGGAATCATTGAACAGGCTTCGCCGATACGAACGAGAGCCGTCTCGTACAGAAGTCGAACGCAGCGTCGAAGGGTTGATCGCGAAAGACCATCTTGCAACTGCTCCGATCGAACACGTCGTAGCCAGTCGCGTCCGATTTGAGCACTGGCTGGTGCCCGTTTGCTGCACCGTTGGTGGCCACGATCGTGAACATGTTGCCCACCTTCATCTGGAAAAAGCTCATTTCAACCTCAAAAGAAAAGAGCCCGACGGTCCATCCCCGGCGGGGACGAATCCCCACCGGGCTGGTTCAAGAAAATGCCGGACTGGCCGGCGTCAATCAAATGGCCAGTGCCACGCGTGATGCGTGAGATGCTGGACGCCCCAGGGGGGCAGTTCCATGTGCTGCGATCCAGCGCGACTTCCATTGATCCGCGAAGTCAGTCCCACGTAACTTCGGTCGGTGCGGCACGACCGTATAGCCTTCAGCACGCAATCGTTTCGCGAGGACCAGGCCGGCACTCACGCCCGGCGACTGGCGCGTCCTCGGATCGATGTCATCGAAGTCCATGAAGATGTGCACGACCTTGATCCCGAGACCTTCCGGGACAACGAACTTCGAGAGCAGGATGCGGTTCAGGCAATTCCACACCGGCACACCAAACTCCATGTGTGCGCCATAGACTGTTTCCAGCCCTTCGCCCACACCGATCTCCCCGTCGATGGGGGACATCAATCGCACTGCGCCGCCCGCAAGCGGGTTGAGCGTCATGTCGTTGAGCTTCGCATCGAGAATCTCGCCGTCCCGCGACACAATCGTCGCCTTCGCAGGCTTGACCGGATCGAGGAAGGTGCGATGCAGCGTGCCAAGACACCCATCGGGCAATTCGAATCGCGCCACGATGCCCGGCCACTCGCCGAGCACCTTCTTGTCGTGGCGATACTCAAGCAAGCCAAGACGCAGCGCCGGCGACGGTCCGGCCGTGAGGCCAGGCACACGATCCTGCAGATAGCGCATCGACAGATCGCCCACAGCCTGAGGCTGCGCGCTACTCCACATGGCATCCAGTCGTCTTGCGACAAACGCCGGATCGGCCTTGCGCCTGGGCGCGGGCGCCGTCGAGTTGAGCGGCGCGCGTGACGTCGGCGGTGAGCCACCATCGAGCTCGCACATCAGTCGATACAGCCCCATGCGGTTTGCACGGGCGATCAGCTGAAGTCCGTCACCTGCCATCGGATAACCGTCATTGCACTTTCGGCAAATCCAGTCGCCGCGGCCGCTCTTGTTGTCATAGGTAAAGCGGTCATCGCCGCCGCACACCGGACAGGAACTTGCGTTACCGGTCAGGCAGTCGGCGGAAATGCCGTAACTCATCAAGGTCGAAATCCACGCTTCCGGGGAGAGTGTGAATTCCTTCAGTTTGCGTTGCAGCCACTCGTACTTCTCGGGTGGCAGCCCGCGTCCAGATGTACTCATTAGTCACTCTCCGATTTTTGGAAG
The DNA here is from genome assembly GCF_024206475.1 of Paraburkholderia sp. CNPSo 3274. GTDB lineage: Bacteria > Pseudomonadota > Gammaproteobacteria > Burkholderiales > Burkholderiaceae > Paraburkholderia. Next base: position 8,510 of record NZ_JAMBPR010000078.1, on the reverse strand, counting down.
TGGGTTGGGTCGGTGCCTGAGACAGGCGTGAAAACGCTTGCTCAAAGGAGCGGCCCACGCGAAGCGAGCGGCTCTTTTGAACAGTTTTCAGGTAGGCGAGGAAGCGAGGCGCGCGATATGCGCCGTCGACAGTGGGTAGGCGTTGCGCAGCGCACCCGAAGGCGCGCCACGAAACGTCAGGTGAGGATCTGCGGGAGTCGCAGATCGCTATGGTGAGCCCTTACGGGATTAGATAGCAGCCCATGCCGCACTCGGATAGAGGCCTCGAAAATGTCGTCCATTTCATCAAAGCCACCGCCGGCGGGCGCACGCATACCTGCACCGCCACCAGCCGAGGACTGGGGAGGCCTTGCCCGGGGCGGGACGCTGGAAGCTGCACGCGGTGAGCCGGAGCCAGCGTTGCCTCCATTGCGTTGGGGTCGCGCGGTTTCACGCGATTCGAACCCCTCGTCATCACCGCCAGGCTCACGATGCTCGCCACCGCTGCGGCCGCCGAGCATCTGCATCTGGTCTGCAACGATCTCCGTCGAATATCGATCGGTACCGTCCTGCGCCTGCCACTTGCGTGTGCGGATGCGCCCTTCGATGTAGACCGACGAGCCCTTCTTAAGATACTCGTTCACGATTTCAGCCAGGCGTCCGAAAAACGAGACTCGGTGCCATTCAGTCATTTCCTTGAACTCGCCCGACGCCTTGTCCTTGTAGCGGTCGATGGTCGCGAGACGGATGTTGGCCACAGCGTCGCCGCTGGGCAAATAACGGACTTCAGGATCCGCGCCGAGATTGCCGACGAGGATGACCTTGTTTACAGATGCCATGGAGTAACGCTCCTATTTACGTGTAATTGACCAGAGCCACTTGTCCCAAAGAACCTGCTGGCCATTTTTCATGATCGGGCGTCCGCCATCGGTGAACGCCGGTACCTTGATCTTTTCGAGACGACGAACCGAAACGGAATCACCAACGCGGCAGCCACTTTGCGCGATCGCATCCTTCAGGCCTTCACCCTGGAGCGTGCGCTCGCCCATCGCGGTTTCGATATGCATGGCGAACGAGGTGTAAAACGGCTTGCCCGTCGGTCTGCGGTTCGGAAATTTCTCCTCACCCCAGCCAAGGACCTTGCCGGTCGTCGCAGCGCGGCTATCGTCGCCGCGTTCGACGTGCTCTCGCGCCGCCCGCCGCCGCACGGGCGCATGCTGCGTTTCATCTTCGCCTGCAGCGCCCTGAGATATCGGAACTTGCGGCTGGTCCGGAGGGGTCGCAGTCGGCACGCCGTTCGCACGAATTGCCACCGAGATTGCGTCCTTGAGCGGAACGCGATGCTCCCGAAGGAGTGACCAGTGCGGTGCGACCTCGGGAAGAATCTTCGTCCCGAACGGAGTCTCGCGCGGCGTCTCCTCAAACGCGGGCCGGAACTGTGCAATACAGTCGCCCTCGTCAACGAAAAGATGCAACACGCCTCCGATCGTGACGAACGTCTCGTTGGATGCGCCCTGCCCGACTTCGCGCGGCTTCGTCGGAGATTGCGGTTCGCAGCGTGTTGGCGGTGCGCTAGGCATAGGCGATGCCTGGACACTGGGAGACTGTCCGGGAAGGAAGTCCGCGAGTACGCGAAAAAGATGATGTGTGCCCACGGTGCCTCCTACAGCAACGTGCCGAAACAGGCATCACGCAGCTCCTCGAGATCACGCTTGAGCAACGGCCTTTCCAGTATCACTTCCTGCAGCGTCTCGGGATCGACGCCGCCCACGCGACAGACGAACTCATATGGGATCGCAGTTGGCCAGTAGTTCATGATCCAGCCAAGCGCAGTGAAGTACGCGGAGCGGTCCACCCTGACGTTGCGCAACCGCGCATTGATCAACGATGCGCAGTCCATGAGTGATTCGGGCAGCGTTTCGCCGTGTCTGCTGTCAAGCGCGAGTGAAATCAACGCGTCGACCAGCGCCTCGCGAACGGCGGGACTCCAGTACTGCGGATCCGGGAGTGGATCGGGTTTAGGGGGGACGACGAGTACCGGAGAGGCCTCGCCGAAGATGTCGAGCTGCCATGCAGCGACTTCTGCTTTCATCGATTGCTCCGGTGAAGCCGGGCAATCGCATACCCTTGGCCGGGAATGGATTCCCGGCTTGGGCAAGGGGCCGCCGCGGCAATGCCGCGGCGGAGGGGTATGACAGGGTCCTTAGTCGGTCCCGGTCTTCTTCAGGGGGATGACAACTGCCGACTTGGCGTACTGCCGCGCCGGAGCCGTTTGAACAGGGGTTGCAGTCGAAGCAGGAGCCACTGCGGCAGCAGCCTTCTGTACCTCAGGTTGTGCCTGCTCGCGCGCCTTGTCGGCGGCTTCGCGTGCAGCTTCACGCTCGGTTGCCTCGAGGGCTTTCGCCTTCTTCTGCAGCCAGCGTACGCCAAGACCAACGAGGAAGAGGCTGACGAAGAACGACGTCGCAGCCAGATATACGATGAGGCACAAGGCGAGCACTTTGCCCGGGGACTTGAGCACATCCTTGATCAAAAGATTCAGCATTTTTCTCTCCAGAAAAATTAACGCACCAGGGGATAGCCAGGCATTGCCTGGAATTTCGATGCTCGTGTCGAGCAGGGAAACCGGCGCGTAGCGCATTCGCCGTGACCCATGGACGGGACACCGCGAACGGACTCGCGAAACGGAACGCAAAAGGAGGGGGCGGCACGGGTACCGTGCTGCATTTCGATGCGTGCTAGACGCGGGGATACGTTCAGGCTAATGGATCAATCGGGGTAGTGCGCGATCGAATGATCGCGAATTCCGGTGGGCTTACGTTCGGCCGTCCCGTTTTCAACCTTTCCGTTTAGGCGCCTAAACGCTTAAACCCGGAATGGTGCACTTTTTTTGCAGCTTTTTCGGGCTTATGCCCTGGCGCCGCCTTCCCCGCCCGGAGCGAAACTTGACTTCACGCAGACCCCGGCAGACTGGACTCAACATCACTACAGGGGGTCCCCATGCCTGGCATCTTCGCTGTTCTTGCGGTAGGTTTCGTCGGCTGGCGACTAATCCGGCGCGTACCGCGTAAGCGCACGCCCCGATTCAGCGACCGGTCACCCGCCACACGCGCTCACGCGCGCGGCGAAGCGGGCGAGGCAACAGTGCGTGCGGAACTGTGCCGCGTTCTCACCACCCTTTGCGGCGACGATTACTACCTGCACGACGGCGCCGTGCTTCTTCGCCACGCGCCGGGTACTGCCTTTCCGACAGCGGAGATCGACCATCTGGCAGTGACGCCGTTCGGCCTCTTCGTGATCGAAACAAAGAACTGGTCTGGCTTGATCGAACCCGGTACCACTTGTGATGAGTTGGTGCGTGTCGCCATCAATGGCGAGCGCGAAACGCGCCGCTCGCCCCTTGCCCAGAACAGGACGAAGGTCGCGTTCCTTTGCGCAAAACTTCCCAAAGTGTGGACGATTGAGGGGCTGGGTGTGTTCGCCGCACCGGACTGCACGCTTCATCCGGACCTGCCTCCTACGCTCATTCAGAGCAACGAACTGTCGCATTGCCTGCGACTAAAACGCCATAAATTCAGGCTTTCTGGCCAGACACCGGTCAATGTTAGTACTGCCTGGAAAGCAATTATGCTCAACGCATCAATCGACGCGAAAGATCTAGAGGAACACTACGAACGTGTGCGGGTTAACCCTAAAGTTGTTTTTGAAAATGCCGTATGAATAGTCGCGCGACTAAGCAAAAGCTGCATGTTTTTCATCATCTTTCGCCGGACCTACGCCGGAATGGACGCGTACGCTAGGCCTGTACCTGCGCGCGTACAACGAGTCCATGGCGGCGCGAACCAATAGCGCTCCATAAACACGCACGGAAAAAAAATGACCATGAGCAACAAGAAGCCACCTGTCGATCCCTCGTTCGATCCGAGCATCCCGGAGAACGACAGCAACAACAAGTCATCCAGCGGTTCCCTCTTCGATCCGTCTATCCCGGATGACGGCGTGACGCTCCCGGACGACGAAACCGGGATCAGCGAAGACCTCTACGAACGCCACCTGCCTTCGGATGCTGACATTGCTCTCGCGGCTCGCGAGGCATTTGGCGACAAGTTACCAGAAGAGGTGCTCCAGAACCTGATGCAGACCAGTGCCGAGATCAACGAATCGGTGCGCCGCATCATGCACGAGCACATGAATCTCGGGTTCAAGTTTGGCGACGTGATCCGCCAGGTCCAGACGAACTACATCCTCACGTACGGAAATTCCGAGAAGACCGTTGAACGGGCAAACAGGGAAGCAGTCGCCTATCTTGAAAAGCTTCACCGCATCTCGAAAGGCAAGATCCTCCTGCACCTGAAAGCCTACGCGCGATTCAATGAAAATAGCGACGCCGTAGAGTTTCTACGTCTCACCGATATGCAATATCTGCTGGCGAACGATGTGGGCGACGACATCGTCGAGCAGATCATCGCGAAGAAAAAGGAAGACCCGGAAATGTCCACGCGCACGGTCCGGGAGCTGATCGCGCTTCTTCGGCAGCAGCGGGACCGTATCCAGGCAGACAAGGAAGAACTGGCATCGGTAAATGACGAGTACGCCGGGCTGATGGAGCAATTCAACACCGCAACCAGCGAAACCAATCGCCTGAAACAGGAGATCGAACGGTTGCGTCTCCAGCAGAAATCCACGCAGGACGCCACCGACCGCCTTCGCAACGAACTCACTCTCAGCAGCCAGAGCTCCAGCGCGCTTCACCAGCAGCTTCACGACACGCAGGAACAGCTTGACACCGTGCGCCGTGAGAATCTCGCTCTGAGTGCGCGCAAGCCCGACATGCAAGACCCACAGGTGAAGGAAGACCTCAAGCGCCTCGAGGATCTCTATGACGAACTGCGAGAGAAAAAACGCGAACTCGACGCCGAGATCGAGGAAAAGTCGGAGCGGCGCGCGCAGCTCGAAGCGGAACTCGAAGAGGGCACTGCCGCAGTCGAAGCTGCACGACGGCTGGACGAAGAAATGACTGCGCTCGTGAAAGACTTCAGCACTTTCGCACAGCGCTACAGCAGCGCACAGCTTCTTTGCACCGCAGACGGCAATCCGGCCCGCTTCAAGCCGCTGTTTCAGGCTCTTGGCGACCTCGTCGGCAAGTTCCATATCGAGATCACCGCCGCAGTGAAGGCTGCATAACCCGTAACGAGTTCCGCGTTTGTGGCCACACCGAATGGCCGCGCGAGAGACACCGAAAATTATAAGAAGTGGAAAAAATGAGTACAGAACCGAATCACGTCAAGTCCGTGGATGACTACAAGGCCATCGAGCGGCTCTACCTTCCCCGATGGATCGCCGAACGAATCCGGGGCATCAACTACGATCTGGTCGATCACATCAAGGATGTCCTGATCTCGAACCCTGCGTTCAACGCGATCTATCGCGTCGAGGTCAAGGAGATTGTTCACCTGCGTCGCAACGAGAGTTCGCTGCGAAGCCTCCTCGGTGCGCCTTTTCTCATGCTCTCGCCATCGCTGCCGACCATTGAGGACTGGCGCTGCTTCGTCGATGCGACGCCGACGACGCGCGCGGTTGACGAACTGCGTCGCAAGATGCCGCCGGTGCGTGACGCGCTTACGACGCAGGCGATCCTGCATCACAACCGCCAGTTCCTCGACGTGATCCAGGCAGTAGCAAACACAAGCGTACTGAGCGCTCCGCTGCTCGGGATGACCCCGGACCTCGCTCGATACCTTGGCGAGCTGCCCGGATACAAACTGCGCACAGCGCTCGAACGCATCCGCGACCTGCCGCTTTTCCAGTGGCGCTTCACGACTCCGGCATTCTGGTTCGAGTTCACGGCGAACGATCTCCTTTACGACCAGGTCGCCCACCACATCATGTCCACGACGCCGTTTCGCGCCGGCGAGCTTCCCCACACCGCGAACTGGGCCGACTTGCGCCTGGGTCGGGAAACTCACGAAATGTACGCGGCCGCCCTCATGGCACACGGATGCCGTGCCAGCACGGCGGCGACCCTCTTTCGCCTGCCCCAAAGCAAGACCCGCCAGATGTACATGGCAATTCACGGAAAACCCTCCCCGTGCGGCAACCTGCCCAACTCGCTGCAGTGGTTCGTTGAGAGGCCCCAACAACGCCTGCACTCGACGGTGTTCATTTGGCTCTATCGTTCCGCGCTGAATATGGGCGCCAATACGCCCCAGGCGCTGATCGCCGCCGCGGATCTTTACAACCATCTGTTTCCCTCGGGACGCGCACTACTCGCCACCGATCGCGGCTACAACCTGACGCGAGCGATGGCCGCAGATGCACGGCTTTCGATCGCGCCATGCCGCGAATGCAGCACGCACTACATCGTTTCGAACAACGAGTCGAAGATCGAAATGCGCAACAGCTTCACCTGCCCGGCATGCAGCGACACCCTGGTGGGCCGAGTGCGACTCGCGAAGGGAGCCGTCTAAATGCAGAGTCACGAGCTTCCCGCCGGCCTCGTAGTCTTCAGCGCCGATGGCAAGGCGCAGTTCGGCTGGCAGAACCCAGAAACCGGCGCGTACTACGCCGAAGATGACGGGCACTGCATCGTTGACGCGGTCGGCGGCGTGCCGTGGCACGCGGGCTCGATGCACTAACGGGAGCGCTGTGATGAATGACCTCGCGTGGATGGTTCGCGACAGTACGTCGGCTTGGCTTCGCGGATACGGAGACCTGCGCTTCGACCAGTACGAGAGCTTCTATCGCAAGGCGCTCACAGGGGACGGTGCACCAAGCGAACTCGAACAGATCAACGAGGAATATGCTCGATGGATCGAAGGGCGACCGAGCAGGATGCTTTCACTGCTTAACCGTCCAGTGGTCGCCCACGCACTTATCGCCTTTACCGCGGTCTGGATCGGCGGGCAGGCGGTTCCCCATCTCGCTGGCATTGCGCCGAAGTCGACCGGTGCCCTTCTGGTCGCAGCATTCATCGGGCTGCGCGTCTTCCATCGAAAGCGCCGCAAGCGCGGAAATTGACGCAATTCGCATAGAAGCCCGCTTCACCGGCGGGCTTCTTCAGTTTTCGCTTAAAGAACTTTCGGATTCTTTCCGTTTACCCCTAGAGTGTGCCCCGCTTCCGCCACGGGAACTTGACTTCCGTTCCGGCCTGGCAAACTGGTATCAGGCTCGCGCGAGGGGCGCAGCTACAAACCACCAAGGACCTGAATAACATGAAATCGATGAAAATCACCGCGCTCACCGCGATCTCTTTCGCAGCCGCATTGACTCTTGCCGCTTGCGGCGGCGGTGGCGGTGGCGGCAACAGCGGCAGCAACAGCGGTAGCAGCAGCAACAGCGGCGGCACTTCGTCGTCCGGTGGTACGTCGAGTTCGGGCAGCCAAACAGTCACAGGCACGCAAACGACGCCGCAATACGCAGCTAACACCGCGCAACTTGCGATGTTTAACCAGGTGAACGCCTACCGGCAGCAATGCGGTTTCCCGGCAGTTCAGGAAAACACGGTTCTCGATCAAGCTGCGCAGGCGCACGCGATGTATCTCGGTCTGAACAGTGTCGTATCGGATACGGAAACGTCGGGACAGCAAGGCTTCACGGGTGTCACCTACCTTGATCGTGCTGTTCATTTCGGATTTCCGTCCGGCGCGATTGGCGGTGGCGTGAGCGCGAACTACTACACCACATCGACACTCACGGAAACGGAGTACGGCCAGAATCTGATGTACGCATGGATTGCGGGCGTGTACCACGCGCCGGTTCTGTTGACCCCGGTTACGACGATGGGCGTTGGCGAATATGAGACGGCGATCAGCGGCTTCCCGGCTGCATGGGGATCGTTGAGCCTTCTGAATCCGTCGATGCAGCAAATCACCACAAGCGCGCCTCTGACGTTCCCGTGCCAGGGCACAACCGGCGTTCCGTACAAGGAAACTGCCGAATCGCCGACGCCGCCGAATACATCGGGCGCATTTGGCACGCCTGTCGTTGTAATGGGCAACGCTACCGATACGATTGTGCTGCAAACGGGCACGATGACGGACCCCTCGGGCAACGTCATCAACCTGCAACTGCTCGATTCGGCCAACGACCCGAACAAGCTGATTCAACCGTATGAGGCCGTGGCTTACCCGGCTACGCCTTTGGCTCCGAACACCACGTACACGGTAAACGTGACCGGCACGGTGAACGGCAACACCTTCACCAAGCCGCCTTTCACGTTCACGACCGGGAACATGGTCGGATAACGAAAGCGATCATCCCGCCAACGAAAATGCCCCACAGAGTTTGTGAACTGACCCCGGAAAGCTGGACAGTATTTGGCTAGGGCCGAACGGGCTGAGTTCTGTACATCACAGGACTCAGCCCGTTTAACTTCAGCTTGATGCGTTGGTGATTGTAGTAGTGAATGTAGTGTTTGATGCCGGCCTGAAGTGCTTCGATGCTCTCGAAGCGAGTCGGGTAAAAGAACTCGGACTTCAGGGTGCCGAAGAAGCTTTCCATGGCGGCGTTATCGTGGCAGTTGCCCTTGCGCG
>NZ_JAMBPR010000077.1 GCF_024206475.1 Paraburkholderia sp. CNPSo 3274 | reverse complement strand
TTCGCCGCCCGCCTGATCCGCTGCCGACGGCTCGGCCGGTGCCGGCGCTGCGCTCTGGGCGGACTGCGGCGTGGGAGCCGCTTGCGGCGTGGGCGTTCGCGAGAAGCGTCCACCGTACGGTTCGGGCGGCGGCGTCGTGCGCGGCGGCGGCGCCATCTGTCCGAACGCGCCGTTCGAAGGCGACGGCAGCGCGGGATACGCCTCGGCGCCTCCTCGCGAAGACGCGCCGCCAACCGTGCCGCCGCCGACCATGCCCGGCATCGGCTTCGCCGCAGTCGCCACGGACGTTGCCGCGTTCGCCACGACGGGATCGAGCCGAAGTTGATCGGCGTGCACATTGACATCGGTGCCCGACCACAACTCCTGCGTATCCGCATCGGCGGCAAGCTGCGGCCGCACGATGTGCGGCGTGATCTGCAACACGATCTCCGTCTTGACGTGGTCGCCCTGGTGGTTGGAAAACAGCCTGCCCAGCACCGGCAACTGGCCAAGACCGGGCACCTTGTTGGCATTTCTACGGTCTTCATCCGAGATGAGGCCGCCGAGTATCTGCGTTTCGCCATCGCGCAGGCGCAGACTCGTCGAGGCGCTGCGCGTTCCGATCTGATAGGCAAGCGAATTCAGGCCGTTTGAATTGCTGCTCGAAATCGTATTCGTGATGTTGCTGACTTCGAGATTCAGCTGGATGCCGACGTCGCCATCGCGATAGACCCGTGGCTGCACCTCGAGCTTGATGCCAACATCGAGGTACTGAATCATTTGCGTATAAGACGGGCCGCTCGTGCTCGGCGTGCTGGAACTCGAAATCACCGGTACCTTATCGCCAATCATGATGCGCGCCTTCTCATTGTTACGCGTCCTGATGCGCGGGCTCGCAAGGAGATTCGCGTCGGTATCGGTGAGCTTGAAGTTCGCCGTGGCCGAGAGGCTGCTGACATTCAGTTCATTGATCGTCAAATGATGCAGCAGGCCCCATGTCGTCGCGGTGCTCGGGGTCGACATCGTGAACGAGTTAGGCCAGTCGATTCCCAGATCGGTCAGGCGCTCGTGTGAGACTTCCAGCACCTCGACTTCCATCATCACTTCGGGATCCGGAAGATCCTGCGCGGCGATCATCTCCTCGGCCACCTTGATCGTGTCCGGCGTGCCGCGAACCGTCACGGTATTCGCATGCTCGTCGATCACGGCCTCCTTGACCTTCAGAATGCTCTTGAGCAACTGCTGGATCTGCTTGGCATCGACGTTCGACAACTGGAACGTGCGCACCTTGAGTTCCTGATATTCGAGCTGCTTGGCGGGGGTGGCCGGATAAATGAAAAGCGTATTCGCGTTGAGCTGCTTCTTGTCGAGTTGATTCTGCATGAGGATCATGTCGACCGTGTCCTGCACCGACGCGTTCGTCACGAAAATCGTCGTCTTCAGATCGGCGCGGACGTCGCGGTCGAAGATCACGTTCAACCCCGTCGTGCGTGACAACGCTTCGAACACCATACGCACGTTCGCTTCGCGAAACTGTAGCGTCACCGGCTTCTGCATAATCGACGAAGCCGCAAGCTTGTCATCGCGCTCGGCGCGCTGCTGACTGAGCTTGGCGTTGAGTTCCGTCTGCATCTGCTGCGCAAGCGTATTGGTCGGGTTCTCCACCAGCACACGGTGCACCCGCTCAGCCGCCTGCGCATAGGCACCGCGCTTCATCATGCGATCGGCCTCCTGCAGAATGGCCAGATCCTTGCGGTCCTGATCGATCTGCATACCGATCTTGCGTATGCGCTCATTGGTCGGATCGATGTCGTACGCCTGGAAGAGATTCCGGATCGCTTCGTCGAACTGGTAGTTCTTGCGGTATTGATCAGCCTGATCGAGCAGCGTCTTGACCTGAGCATTGCGCTGGTTCAGATAGTCGACCTTCGCCTGCGCGTCGGTCGGATCGTCGTGAACATTGGGGATATGCATGCAGCCGCCAAATGCGAGCACGGACACTGTAATCGCAAGCGCGCGCCTTCTCGCAACCTGCATCGCGCCCGGGCATGCGACAGGGAACCGGTTGACTGGCGAGAGGCGTGTCGATGGACCGCTGTCTGAGTTGCGGCCCGCACCCCGTGTGCGTGAGGTTTTCATTTACTTGTCCCCTCGTGGAATGGCTACCACCTGTCTTTCGTGCAGCGGCAAATAGGTCAGCACGACGTCCGACTCCGACACCGACTCGATGCGGTACTGGTTGTCGATCACATCGCCTGGCGACACGATCAGCAACTGGTCCCCGTTGCTGAGAAAGACTTGCGGCTTGGCCGCCTTTGCATCGAGTTGCCCCACGTAGGCAAAAGGCACGGGTGGCGCGGTGGGCGGAGGGGGCGGCACCGGCGCGGCCGGCACTTCGACGGGCGGCGGCGGAAGCCACGAAGAAGCCGTGAAGGGATCATGGGCCGATTCGACGGAAAGCGGCGCGCGCAACGAGAGGAGCTTCGCGTGGGCCGCCGCCGCTGCCGAGGCCTGCGCCGCGGATGCTGGCTCCGCAGGTTTCGCGGCCGCCTCGGACAGGTGCGTGCGATGCCTGGCATCTGGCCGCGTGTGCGCGTCGTTGCGATGCTGGCTGTCGAGCGCGGCGACTTGCGCCGGCATCTGGCGTGCCGCGACCAGCACGCGATACCCTGCCCCAGCGGCCGCAATTGCGCAAAACACCAGCAGCACACGCATGGGCAGAGCGGGTTTCATGGCTGGGCGCTCCGGTAAATCAGTTCGAAGCGCACCCGCGCGTCGAGAATATTGCCGTCCACCGCCGGACGTTCCACATGGATTTCCCGTAGCGCTGCGTTCGGCACGTTGTTGAGCACCAATGCAAGAAAATGCCGGATCGCGCTGTACTGATCCTTGACGGGCAGCATCACCTGATAGCGCGTGAAGCGCGCGCCCGCATCCGTGCTTACCTGGTACTCTGCAGACCCAAGTGTCAGATTGCTGCCGCGCGCCTGCTCGAATATCGACGCGATATCATCCGCACTTTGCGAAAAGCGCGGGAACAGTTCCGGCCAGGCCTCGAGCGCTACCGTGTCGATTTCCGCACCGTGTTCGCCGGCTGCATGGCGCGTCTTTGCCGCCTGTGCGACATGGGCCGGGGCTTGCATCTCCTTCGTATCGGCCTCCACGCTGGAGATCTCGGCGCACATCAGGGCCGCCGCGACTATCATCAGGATGCCGACGAATCCAGGCAGGCCGAACAGGCGCCGTAGCTCGAATCGCAGTGTCAGCAGCCTGTCCCGCAACTGATCCGCGTTCATGACTTCCTCCAGACGGCGGTGACCTGAAAACGAACCGGCTTGCCCGGCACATTGCTCTCGACCAGATGATCGTTGAGTACAGCTTCGCGCAGCAGCACGCTCGTCTGCAGATACTTCAGATACGCAATCATCGCGTCGATATTCTTCGCTTCTGCCGTGATGCGAATCTGGCTCTGTGCAGGGTTCTGATCGATGCCGATCAGCGCGACGTCATGGTCCGGATAATCTTCCACGATCGAGAAGAGGTCTTGCCACGGTACGGTCAGTTCGCGCAGTACCGACAGGCTCTGCTTTTCCGCCAGCCTGGCAGCCGGTGTGGGCGCCGGCGTCACCGCGTGTCTCTGCGCGAACGTCCGATGCCGCGCGGCGTCGAGTTGTGCCTGCACGCGATCGTTCTCGGCATACGCATGCCAGAGCCGCGCGCCGCATGCGAGCAGCAGCAGAACGGCGACGCACAGCAGGACCAGGCCGCTCGTCCCGGTGCGTACGCGCCGCCTGCCGAAGTCGATGTCGAGAACCTGGATCATTGCGCATACTCCATCAGCCTGCGCGCGGGCGAGTGGTCCGTCGCCGGCTGTGCCCGCCGGATCGCCGCCGCAAAACGCGCTTCGAACGGCGCCGGGTCGGTGTCGTTGCCAAACAGATAAATCGTGCAGTCCTCCCGCTTGAGGCCCGCTCGAGTCGCCGAGCGTTCGAACAGTTGCTCGGCCAGTTCGGCAAGCCGTGACGCATTGCCCGCGTCGCCGGGAAAAAGGCGCTGCGCATCGTAGGCGGCCCAGCCGCGCCGCTCGATCATCACCGCCTGCATCAACTCCTCGGCGACGAACATCAGCAGTGCGTCGCCGCCCGCCGCCACGTCGATGCCATTGAGCATTTCAGGCAGACCCAGTTTCAAGCGCGATATCCGCACATGTCCGGAGGCACCGACTTCATGAATGCCGTCATGAAGCGCACGGGACATCGCGCTCGCAAACAGCGCACGGCCGCCCTGCTGCACGCAGAAGCGCACCAGCAGCGTTTCGCCGTCGATCCCATAGGTATCGGTGAAATGGGCCAGCGCGACCTCTTCGAGCTCGCGCGGCCGCAGCGTGCGAAAGTCGCCGCGCAATATCGCGTGGATGCCCCAGAAGTCGTCCAGCACCACGTGTGCGTTGCGCGTCGACGGCTTCGCCTCGCGGGGCGCCCTCTCAACTGCGTCATCCGCATCACCTGCATCGGCGCCGGGCGTGGTGACGAGCGCAGCGCGCAGCGCGTCGAGCAAACCTGTCTCTGTGCCGTACTGGTCTTCGGGAATCGCGAAGCTGGCCGGCGCTGTGGATGGCAGGTGCTTGCGCGGGCGCCACAATCCAGGCGCACGTGCGCCGACGACGATCTCGCGTGTGCCGACGCCGATCGCAACCGGACTATTCGACCATCGTGACACGATTGATCTCCTCGAGTGTCGTTTCGCCGCGCTTCAGCAGATCGATCGCGGCGACGCGCAGTGTCTGCATGCCGTAGCGCATCGCCGCGGCCTTGATGTGGCCGAGTGGCGCGCGCTCCGACAGCAGTTGCCGCAGCTCGTCGTTCATGCGCAGGGCCTCGGCGATCGCGCGCCGTCCGCGATAGCCGCTGCCACGGCATGCGCCACATCCGGCGCCGCGGCGAAAGAGGTAACTGCCCGCCGCGTCCGGGTCGATTCCCGAGCGGATGAGCGTTTCCGTGTCCACCCTGTCTTCGGTCACGCAGTCCGGGCAGCATTGCCGCAACAGGCGCTGCGCAACCACGCCATTGAGCGCGGAAACAAAGCTGTACGGGTCGACCTCCATGTTGGTGAAACGGCCGATCACGTCGAACACGTTGTTTGCGTGTACGGTCGTGAATACCTGGTGCCCGGTCAGTGCGGCCTGCACCGCGATCTGCGCCGTTTCCGGATCGCGGATTTCCCCGACCATGATCTTGTCCGGGTCATGCCGGAGTATCGAGCGCAATCCGCGTGCGAACGTGAGCCCTTTCGCCTCGTTGACCGGAATCTGCAGGATTTCACCCAACTGGTATTCGACCGGATCCTCGATCGTCACGATCTTCTCGAGACCGTTGTTGATTTCCGTGAGAATCGCGTAGAGCGTCGTCGTTTTGCCGCTGCCGGTCGGCCCCGTGACGAGGAGCATGCCGTACGGCATCGACGCGAGCTTGCGCATGAAGCGCGTATCGCCCTCCTGAAAGCCGAGAGCCTCGAGCGTCAGACCGCCCGCGGATTGCGAAAGCTGATAGCGGTCCAGGATCCGCAGCACCGCATCCTCGCCGAACTGGTTCGGCATGATCGACACGCGGAAGTCGATTTCACGCCCCGCGTACTGCGCCTTGAAACGGCCGTCCTGCGGCACGCGCCGCTCGGCAATATCGAGCTCGGAGATCACCTTCACGCGCGAGAGCACCTGGTCCGCAACGTCGCGTCCCTCGGCACGGCCGACCACCGCGAGCACGCCGTCCACACGGCACTTGATCATCAGCCCATTCGCGCGGCATTCGAGGTGAATGTCGCTCGCCATCATCTTCAGCGCGTCGTAGATCGTCGAGTTGAGCAGTCTGACAACAGGGCTGTCGTCGCTGCTGATGCCCTGCAGCGTCAGCGCCAGCGAGGCCGGATCGACCGTTTTCTGGATCGGGTCGTCGAACGCGAGGGAGTCCATCGCGCGCACGTCCTTTTCGCGCACGATCAGGTACGCATTGATGTCTCCCGCGCTCGCGAGCGCCCAGCTATACGGGACGCCCGGCTGCGAGCGCATCCGATGCTCGACCCAGCCGCGCGTGCGCGCATCGAGCGGATCGGCAATCGCGAACAGCCGCCCGTGATTCGCGTCTGGATCGTGGAAGCACACGCAGAGGCGAGTCATCGCGTCGACGAACGAAATCACTTCGAAATCCGGTTCGAGCTGATTCAGCTCGCGCATACCGATCGACTTCATGCGAAAAAGCGCTGCCAGTTGCACGCGCAGTTCGTCCGCGCTGAGCGAGGTTTGCGCCATCAGCTCCTCGAGCGCGCGAATGCCGGAACCATGCCGCTCGCCGAGCGCTCTCAGTGCGTCGCGCAGATCTGCGCGCGCTTCGGCTTGTGCGCCATCCGGCTGGGCGATGATGGTATCCACGCGCCTCCCCAATTCGGGCTACTGAATGCTCGACGCAATTTCGAAGATCGGCATGTACATCAGCACGACGATGCCGCCTATCACCACGCCGATGAAGATCATCATCGCGGGCTCGATCAATCGCGAGATCAGATCGATCGTGCGCGACACCTGCGCCTCCTGGAACGCCGCGATCCGGTCGAGCACAGGGCCGAGACCGCCCGTCTTCTCCGCGACCGTCAACAGACGGTACGCGATTGCGTTGGCGAGCCCCGCCTCCTGAAACGCATCCGAAATCTTCGCGCCGTTGCGAACCTGGTGCAGTGCGCCCGCGAGCGCCGCCTGGTCCGCTCGTCCAACCAGGCCCTGCGCAAGGTCGAAGGCCTTCACTGCGGGAATGCCGCCGTCGACGAGCATGGCCGTCGTGCGATAGAACTGCGACTGGCGAAAGACGCGAAAGTGTTGCCCGATACCGGGCAGCGCCAGCATGCGATCGGCGATCCAGTTGCGCACGAACGGACGGCGCAATGCGAAGCCACTCGCCACGGCCAGCACCGCGACGCTCACGGACAGCCCGGACCCGTGCGCGTGCACCAGACCGCCCCAGGCCATCAGCATGCGCGACAGCAGCGGCAGTTCGCGTCCGCTGTGTTCCAGAAGGCTCGCGAAACGCGGCACGACAAAACCGAGCAGGAACAGGACGACAGCCGCGCCGACGAACAGCAGGACCGTCGGATAGATCGCCGCGGACACCACGCGTGCACGCAGTTCGTGGAGCGTCGCGCTGTTGCGCGAGTAACGCGTGAGGCTATCGGCGAGACCGCCGGTCTGCTCGCTGGCCTTTACGCACGCAACCAGAACCAGCGGGAAGATATGGCTTGCGTGCTCGAGTGCAGCGGACAGCGATTGCCCCTCTTCGAGCTGGCGCAAAAGGTCGCGATACACTTGCGCCGACGTCTCCCGGCGTTCATTGCCGCCAAGCGTTCGCAATGCGTCGACGACACCCACGCCCGCGTCGAGCAGCGCGGCGAGCTCGCGCGCAAAGAGTTCGACGTTGAACCGGCCGCCGGGAATCCCCAGCCGGTTCGCACGATGCCGCCGCCGGCCGCGCTCGGCGCGAACCGACACGACGCGCAGACCGCGGGAACGCGCGAGTGCTGTGGCTGCCCCCGGCGTTTCGCTGTCGATGCGAAGCGTCTGGACCGAGCCATTCGTATCGAAGACACGCAGCACGTACTTCACGTCGACTCTCCTTGCAGACAACCCATCTGCGGCGCGTCCCTACCACGACGAGATCGTGACGTTCTCGCCCGTGCCGTCACCGCGTCCGTTCTTGCCGAGCGAATACAGGTCGTAATCGCCGTGGTCGCCCGGCGAACGATACTGATACGGGCGATCCCACGGATCCACGGGCACCGCCTTCTGCAGATACGGGCCGCTCCAGCGCGTGGCGTTCTGCGGCTTCGCCACGAGCGCCTCCAGGCCTTCTTCGGTCGTCGGATACTCTCCGACATCCAGCCGGTATTGATCGAGTGCCTGGCCGAGCGACACGATCTGCGCACGCGCGACCTTGACGTTCGACTTGCCGACCTGTTCAAAATATCGGGGCGCAACGAGACCGGCCAGCAATCCGATGATGACCATCACGACGAGCAGTTCGAGCAGCGTGAAGCCGCGGCGCGCGCACGTGCGTGCCGGCGCCGCAAAACCGGCGCAACGCCGCGGCGCCTCTGACTCGGGCATCTGCACACCGCGTTGGATAGAGGTCGATTCGCTATGCACGGCTCCCCCATGTATCGACTCACCGCTTCAGCGCCGCTGAAGCCGTTGAATGCATTCTTGTTCAGGTCGATACGGGCAAGAAGTAGGGAGTGCCGTCCAAAGACATGGGTAAAGACCCTCCAGTTGCGCCATCCCGTCTGGAGGGATTTCACACATGCTCGTCGTCGGGCAACGACAGCACGCCCATGTCGATCGCAATGCGCACGAGGCCATTCAGGTTTCTGATGCCGAGCTTGCGCATCAGGTTCGCGCGATGCTTTTCGATGGTCTTGGGGCTGAGACTCAGGCACTCGCCAACCTGCCGGTTGGTGTGCCCCTCGACCACGAGCCGCAACACCGTGCGTTCGCGGCCCGTCAACGCGTTCCAGAGCTGCGCCTTGTGGGCGAAGTCCTCCTGCGATCCGTGCGCCCCTCCACTGACGCGGTTGGCGACGGCCGCGCGCTTGTCCTGCATCACGAAACGCATTTCCCGGACCAGTTGATCGAACGACGCGTCCTTGACCAC
This sequence comes from Paraburkholderia sp. CNPSo 3274, assembly GCF_024206475.1. GTDB lineage: Bacteria > Pseudomonadota > Gammaproteobacteria > Burkholderiales > Burkholderiaceae > Paraburkholderia. The sequence continues at coordinate 26,826 of NZ_JAMBPR010000077.1, read as the reverse complement.
GTAGCCATCGGCACCCGCGGCGAACGCCTCCCGCACATGGTCTTCGCTCCAGTGAACGGTAAGGACGATGATCCGGATGCGCTGGGACTCGCGCTTGATGGCGGTAATCGCTTCGAAGCCGCTGCCGCCGGGCATCGTCAGATCCATCAGGATCAGATCGGGCAGCGTCTCCCTGGCGAGGCGATGGGCCTCGATCCCGCCGCTCGCCTCGCCGACGATGCAGTAGTCGTCCAGTTCGGAAACCATGCGACAAAGGCCGCTGCGCAATAAATGCTGGTCCTCGGCAATCAGCACACGATGTCTTTTTTCCAATTTCGTCGCTCCTTGCTGGGCGCTGCAGGCCTAGTTGGAGGCGACCACATCGTGATAGGCGGCGAGCAGTTCCGATGGCGTGGCAAAGCCGTCGATGCGCAGCCAGGGCTTGCCCGGCGCGGCGCGCAGGAATGCAACCGGCGTGTGATTCATCTTGTCGCCCCGATAAACGTTGAATGCGCGCTGCGCCGCGATGCTCGCCTCGACCGTGCCGGTATAGTGCTGCCACTCGGGGCCGGCTTCGAACCTGGCCGCATAGGCCTTGAGACGTGCAGGCGTGTCCTCTTCCGGATCGATCGAGATCGAGACGATATGGACCTTGTCGCGGTCGCTGCCCAGATCACTCTGAAATTTCTCCAGCGTCTGGCTGGTCATCGGGCAAATCGTCGTGCAGGTGGTGTAGATGAACGTCACGATCACCGGACGGCCATCGTTCAACTCGTCGATGAGCGAAACGGTTTTGCCGTCATCGCGCACGAGGTCGACCGAAGGCAGCGTGTATTGTGCGGTCGTGCGCGTCGTCATGCCCGCCATCATGTGATGATGCATGTGAGGATCGGCAACGGCGGCGTCGTCGGCGGGTGCGCTCCATGCCGCCGTTGCCGCGAGTGCCATGGCCGTCAGCACCCCGGTCCTTAATTTTGCAGTCCTGTTCATACCGGTCTCCAAAAATGAGGAGAAAGGTCGCTTCTCGCGATGCGCAGGTCGCGGCGCTTTCACACCCTCGCGAACCCAGTGTCAGGAATTTGCCTACGAGCGTCATTGGATGAGGGACCCCAAACGGCGGTAGGGTATGTCCGCTTGATGGAAAACCCGCACCGTGCAATGGGAGTGTCCCCACACGACGAGCCCACAAATTCCCCGTTGCGGCCCGCATCGATCACGGCCTACAATCCCGATAGTCTTACGATTTGATTATATCGACGCATCGGGGAGCTCCAATGGATGAGATTCAGCCAGGGGGACCGCAGGTAAGATTGCTCGATCTGATCGAAGCAATGCGCAAGCTTCGTAGTGCGGCCTGCTCCAGCCAAGCCGACGCAGGCGTCGTCACGGACGCGCGTGGCGCGGCGCTCGCGATTCTCACGCCCGATGGAACCTTCGTGTCGGCAAACCGCAGCGCCGCCGCACTGCTCGGCTATTCGAGCGCCGAACTCGTCGGCAAGGGTCTCGTCGACCTTGCGCCCGACGACGCTCATACCGCCTTGGCAGACGAATTGTCCGCCAGCGCCGCGCGCGAGTTTCATTCGTTCAGCGCCGTGCTCACCGGCCGAACCGGTCACCCAACGCGGCTTGCACTGCATCAGCAATGTGTCCCCACGAAAGAGATGAATTCGAGCGTCTTGCTGACGCTTTTCGAAGAGCCGCTGATTTTCGAGCCTGGTTCTGCCGCCCCCGCCGAACCGCTCGATGCAGGCGAGCGGTTGTGCCAGACGTATCTGATGATGGGCCAGCAGAAGGAGCGCCAGCGTCTTGCTTCGGAGTTGCATGACGGCCTCGGCCAGGCACTGACCCTCGTCAAGCTGATGACAGAGGACGCGCTGATGCGCATACGTCGCGGGCAGGTCGATGATGCCGTGCAACTGCTGGATGCGACCGTGTTCAGGATCCGCGAAACGATCGGCGACGTGCGGCAGATATGCGGTGAACTGAGGCCGCTCATGCTCGACAAACTGGGGCTGCCCGCGGCATTGGGTTCGCTGTGCCGGCGCATCGAACGCGGCACGGAGGCGATGTCGGTCGTGTTCAACTGCGATGTCGCGGACAAGGACGTGCCTGAGCATCTGAAAGCAGACATGTTCAGAGTGGCACAGGAGGCGCTGAACAACGCCGTCAAGCATGCCGAGGCTACCGAAATCTCCCTCAGCCTGCGCGGCGATGCAGCCCGCTTGATGTTGACGATTCAGGACAACGGCGTTGGCTACGAGAACCATCCATTCGCCACGGACGATGCGTATACAACGGGATTGGGACTCATCGGCATGCAGCACCGCGTGGAGATGCACGGCGGCGCGTTTTCGATCGAGTCGTCCGCCGCGACCGGGACCCTCGTCAGCGCAACCTGGACGCGCTAGCGCCGCCCTCGCCGCACTCAGGTTCCGGTCTCGCCCAGCCTGTATTCGGGCTCTTCGCCGCCTGGGCCCGAACCCGGCGCCGGATCGGAGCGTTCCGGCAAATGCTCATCGTCCACGTCCGGCTCAGCGCATTTGGCGGCGAGCGACGTCAGCAAACCCATGCTCATCGCAACGAGAACCAGCTCGGTCAGGTTGGCGATATGGAGCTTGTGCATCATGCTCGCGCGATACTTCTCGATCGTCTTCGGACTCAGGTTCAGATATTGTCCGACCTGCCGGTTGGTGCGTCCTTCCGCGATCAGCTTCAGCACGCTACGCTCGCGCGCCGTTAGCACGTCCCAGGCATGTTTCGGTGCGGGCGCTTCGCGGCCGCTGACGAACGAGTCGACCATGTACCCGTACACGTCTGCACTCAGATGCTTCTTGCCCTGCATGACCGAGTGCATCGCGACCAGCAACTCCTCGAACGAGACGTCCTTCAGCACGTAACCGTCGACGCCAGCACGCAGCGCTTCCCTCACGTACTCCTCGCTTTGATGCACTGTGAGCGCGATGATCCGTATGCCCGGCGATCGCCGTTTGATTGTCGCGCTGGCGTCGATACCGTTCATCCCCCGCATCGACAGATCCATCAGGATCAGATGGGGGGCGAGCGTCATCGCCTGCTGGCAGGCTTCCTTGCCGTCCCGCGCTTCGCCGACGACGTCGTAGTCGGCTTGCGCACTTAGCATCGAATGTAGACCATTTCGCAGCAGATCGTGATCCTCTGCGATTACAACCCGACATTTGGTATTCACGTCTTGTCTCCCGGTGCCAGCGCCCTCGGCCGTCATTACCGCACTAACAATTTGACGATTTTCTTTGCTGCCACGAAGCTTTCACTGTTTACATTCGAATTCCTAACTGTTAGCTTTATGTTATTTTTGGGCTACTCTATGCGCCTGCCCTCCGCAAGGTTCACGCCACTTCCCGCAGAGCAAGCAACGGCGCGCGTCTCCACTTTTCGGGGCATTTCGGGAGCGCATCGAGCACCCAAAAATGTTTCAAATTCGAACCCTTTTGAAATCTCCAGAAGATTAGCTATCGCAATGGATAGCGGGAGACCCGTTCATTTTTATCATTGGGTGAAAACTAGTCCATAAAAATTGCATCCAGTGAGAAGAATCAAGGCGCTGCGCATGACGGCTGAGTTGTTTCCGTTGATTACCGTCTCTTACCATTTGTTTCGAATGTTAAGTTTTTGCAATGTGCTTTTTGGCCGCTCTTTCGCATCTCAAAGTGTAGGGAGGTGCCCCATTGCCGAGCCGTTTTTTCTTCCACCACAATTCAGGTGCAGGAGAAAAAACGATGCATTGCCACCCGTCATCCAGCTTCGGAAACGCGATCATTGCTGCATTCGCGATGCTCGGTGCGGTGTTGCCGGAAGCGGCCTGCGCGCAAATTTTTGGCGCGGTCGACAGCAACGGAGCGATCGTTCTGACGAACGTGCGGGGCAAGCCCGGATTGAAGGTGATCGTTGCGGGCGAACCGATTGCCGCACCAGGCGCCAGGGGCCGGTCTCGCAAGCCACCCGGCGGCGCCGATTCCCCCTTGTACGCGGACGTGATAGATGAGGCGAGCCGCTCCTTTCGCGTTCAACCCGAACTGCTTCGCGCAGTGATCGACATCGAGTCAGGATACAACCCGAAGGCGGTTTCGGACAAAGGCGCGCTGGGATTGATGCAGTTGATGCCGGACACCGCCGCGCGATTCTCGCAAGGCGACATGTTCAATCCACGAGACAACGTGCTGGCCGGCGCCCGCTATCTGCGCTTTCTTCTCGATCTGTTCAAGGACGATGTCGAACTCACGCTGGCCGCCTACAACGCCGGTGAGAATGCGGTGATTCGCGCCGGCTATCGTGTGCCGTCGCTGCCGGAAACACGTCTGTACGTTCCGCGCGTGCTGGCGCGCTACAAGCAACTTCTCGCGGCCAGCTGATCGCCTGATTGCGCGCTCCAAACTGTGAATAGCGAACCGGCCGACTGGGGACCAGTTCAGTCGGCCGAACGCCCTCAGCTACATAGAACGCGAACACTTGCAGGGGTGCTGCGTCCTATGCTCTCCCTCCGTTGTCGACTCCGAGCCGGCGCACGTCACCGGAACAAGGGAATGGTCTTGCCCGTTCCCTCGCTGTGCGCCTGGGCACAGTGAAGCTTGACCATCTGCTCGACCTCCTCCACGCGCTCCTTCGGGACATCGATCATCATCAAAAGCTCGCCGCGGAGGATCGCTTCTTCGAAGCGCTTCAATCGGGTATTTCGCATTTCGACGCCGATTATCGCCGCTACCCCGGCGCCGAATCCCGCGCCTGCAAGTGTGAGGATCACCACGGTGCCGCCGGCGATCTGCACGCCTTCGGGCGGACAGACAAGGGCAATCAGCGCCGCCAGCAATCCGGTCGCACAGCCTGCCGCCGCGCCTCGCGCCAGCGAAGCAAGCAGATCGCTGCGTTGCGCGAGCGATGCCTGCGGCAAGCCGTCGATCGACACATTCTCGTTGGCGATGACATGCATATGCCGCCACTCGACTCGATGCATAAGCAGTTCGCTGACAACCGCCCGCGCACGCTGTGTGGTGGGCAACAGAAAATAGACGCGTCGCATATGAGTCATTCCAGCCTTACGTCGAGAGTGTGCAGATACATGACACGCGCATGCAACACGCAACCGACCTCACGGCACGATCCAGTTCCCATCGGCTACGAGCTTGATGTGGTCCGGCCCGGCAAAGCGGACGATATAGCCGCCCTTGGACGCGAATGTCTGCCCCGGCGCCAGCGTCAGGCGCGGATAGTAACCCGTCAGGATGCGGCGTTCGAGCATGTCCTGAATCCGCTCCACCAGATAGTCCCTCACGAACGCATCGACCATATGGCTCAGCGTCTCAGCGAGCAGGCCGCATGCAAGATAGGTGTCGGCCTGCACTTGGGGAGCCACCATCGGAATCTGTCTGATCGAGAACCAGCCGAACGCGTAGTCGACGCGCACGCGCCGCCCTTCCGGCAAATCGAACGGGTATGCAAGGCGCGTGACGCCCCGCCAACTCGTCGGCAGGGGTGTGCTATCCAGCCCTCCCATGAGGCCCGACATGAACACCGTATGCGTCGCTGGCGGGATTCGCGCGAGCGCTGCGACGTCGGGCGGACGCAGCCACAACACGAGCACGTCCGAGCGCTGGATTCCACGCATCGCACTTGCGATGCCCTCGCCGGGGGCGAGCGCGTGATTCGATACCGCAATGCCGTGAGCCGCCAGTGCCGTGGCGAGCGCCTGCGCCCCGCGTTCGCCATTGTCTCCCGCACGATAAACCTGCCAGACATGCGTCGGCGCTTTCGCCTCTTTCGTTCCTTGAGCCTGCGGCGCGCCAGCTTCGTCGACAATACGCGCCGCGATCAGCTCGGACTCGAGCAGCACGCCTTTCGAGAAGTACACCGAATAGAAGTCGCGATCGTGTTCGATCGGCACCTCCACGTTGGGAAAGAGGCACGGCACGGCCTCCTGCTCGCAGAAGTCGTGAATCGGCGACCAGTTTTTTCCGCCGAGACCCGACAACACTGCGAACACGGGCTGCCGGGCCTGAAACTGCGCAAGCTGCTCACGCCAGGTATCCGGCGGACCTTTGAGCTCCCACACGTGCAGTTCCCAGCGACGATTCACCATGAACATCATCTTGCGCGACGAACGCAACGGCGGCACCGCACCGAGCGGAAAGACGTTCTTGTCGGCGAAGTAGTGCGTGAGCACATCGAGCATGCCCGCGCGTTTCACCGGGTCGGCATCGGGGGTGATGATCGTCGCGAAGTGCAGCACGGTGTCCGTTACGCCCGTCGCCCTGCGCCGGTCGAGCTGTTTCAGATAGCCGGTCAGCGCCTGCATATCGGCGTCGTTCAGCGCGTACTGCGGCATCAGGCTGCTGAGCGGCTTGCCTTCGGAGTCGATGCCTTCGCGAATGGCTCGTGCGATCGTCACCTCCGTATACGGTTCACGTTCGGCACGCATCCCTGGCACATACGGCAAGTCGGCATCTTCCGGGTTCTGTGCGCGCGGCTCGACGAGGTAGCGCCAGGTGATTGGCGGGATGCTGCTGTTCCCTTCCCTTGAGCCCAGCCCACTGGGGCGATGACAGTTCACACAGGCCGCGGCCGCACCTTGCAGCCGCACGCCCCCGTCGTGCATCGCTTCGAGCGGTTCGCCCGAACCCAGCACGCCGTGCTGATAGAGAGCCTTCCCCGCGCTCGCCGCCGCGACCGGAGGGGCCGCAGGCGCGCAACGTGCCTCGCGCACGGGCATGATCAGCGTGGCGAGCAACGCGCATGAAGCAAGCCATCGCGCCGCCAGCGATGGTGCCCGTGTGCGGCCTCCTGGCCCGCTTGCCGCGCGATTCATGGTCACGGCGACGGACGTCCGCCAGGCAGTGCCGGCGAGGCATCGACGTCGATCGAAATCGATTTGCGGTGCATCTGCGGCGGCGCGGGCCTCGTGAAGATTCCATCGTCCAGCGCCGGGTTGAGTGACACCTTGTCGATTGTCAGCTTGTCCTTTTTGTCGGACGCCACTGCCCCGCTCTCGATCTCGAGCGGTATTTGCAACCCCTCGACGCTCCTGAAGTCGCTGTAATTCACCTCCACGACGACCGTCTGACCAAGCGGCGTGCGCACCTGGTGATCAACCTGCACGTCGAGAAACGTTTGAGCGTCGATCCACACATGGCGGATCACGCCGGAAGGCAGCTTCGCGGCAAGGCGATACGCATCGCGCCCTCCCACCTGTTCCTTACCTTCGAGTGTGACGGTGACGCCCTTCGCTACGTGGTCGATCAAGAGCCCGTCGATCACCTGCTCGTCGCGCGCGGACGTCGCCTCATCCATCGAGTACGGCCGCGGCGTGGCGCTGCCCATGCCGTTCGGGCCCAGTTTCCAGCCTTGTTTGCCGTCGAATACACGCACGGACTTCTGGTTGAACACGGTAACCTCGAAGCGCGTCTTGTTCGGGCGCTTCATGGCAAGGACAAACGGCAGATCCGGCGCAGGCGCATTGGCGCTATCCACGTGGCCGGACCAGATCATGGTCTGGACTTTGCGCCAGGCATCAAGGCCACCTCTCGCGTCGACGTTCTTCTCGACGATCTGATCCACGCTCAGATCCTGCGCGGGTATCTGCTCGCCCGCGAAGACGACCGCCGCAACGCTGCCGGCGAGCACCCACACTGCGACTGGTTTCATGGCCGTCAACCTCATGGGAGCACCCAATGGCTAGTGGCTTGCGCTCTGGCGTGGACTCGGGTGCGCACCCGCATTTGCACTTGCGCCTGGGCTCGTGCTCGCCGCCGGACGCGGGCTCAGGCTCGGGTTCGCGCCGAGGACCGGCGCGGGGTGCGTCACTTTCGCCACCGTGATCTGCGGCTTGGCAAAGAGCGTGTCGTCTGCCTGCGGGTTCAGTGCGACCTTGTCGATGATCAGCTTGTGCGTGCCTCTCGCGCCGACGACAACCGTCTCGAGCGTATGTGGCATCACGAGGCCGCCCTCCTTTCTGTAATCGCGATAAAAGATGGCGACGTTGTGCATCTTGCCGTCGAGCTTGCGCGGATCGCCATCGATCTTCAGTTCGAGAAAGCTGGCCGCATCGATCCATACGCGGCGCGATGTGCCGTCTTTCAGCGTCAGCTTCAGCACATACGCGCGGTGGCCTTCGACCATTTCCATGCCGAGCACGTCGATTCGCGTGCCCTTCGCCGGATAGTCCATAAGCGGACCGTCCAGTTCGGCCCACGATGCGGCCGTTTTGGCCTCCGCTGCCGTGTAGGGCTCCACTTCATTGCGGCCGAGGAACGGCCTGACCTTCCAGCCCTGCGCGCCGTCGTAGACCTGGAATGCCGTCTGGTCGTTGAAACGGACCTCGATGCGGCTCTTGCGCGGGCGCTTGAGCGTCATCGCGAAGGGCAGCCTGGTGTTCTTCGTGCCGCCCGCTTCGAGCTGCCCCGACATCGTCATCGCGTTGACCGCGTGCCACGCCTGCAGGCCGCCGCGCGCCGCGACGTTCCGGTCGACGATCTGCGCGGCGCTCATGTGCGCCGCGCCCGCGGTCTGGGCGCTTGCCGCAGAAGACCCCGCGAGCGCAATGGGAGCGCTTGCGAGGAGCGTCGCCACCAACGCGGTCTGAATCGCCAGCGAAAGAAAGCGGTTCATGAGTCATCTCCTCTTCATCTGCGCACGAAAAGCGCTTGCGCAATCATTCGACTATTAGCCCGTCGATGTGGAACGACCCCACGAATACATCGACGCGCTCCCCGGCCTTGATCAGACCACCCTTGTTCGAGAACACCATCCAGTACTCCTGACCGGTTTCCAGCGGACCGCTCTGGCGCAGCGCACCGACCTTGTCCATCACCGGGATTTCGAGCAACGCATGGCTCGTGCGCCCGAACATTACGGCAGTCGCGGTCTTTTCGCCGAGCGGCCGCGCCGCCACCGGGTCCGTCACGCGATAACTGAAGCGGATCAGGTTGCCCGATGCCGTGCGGCGCACGCTCAGGTGGTCGATGCCCTGCATCAGCTCGTAGTAGCCCTTCGCGCGCTGCGGCAGGCTTGCTGGCGAGTACGGCGACTGCTTCGCCGCCGCGCTCGCACCGGCTTCGCCCGCGGCCGGTGCGAGCGCGGCTGCAGCGAGGCAGACAGTGCCGGCCATCAGCACGGCCCGCGGCGGCCGGTGGCAACGCTTGCTCATGGCAGCGCTCCCAGTGTCTTCGCACCCGCTGGCGTAGTGAGTGCGGGCGGCGTGACCACCGGCAGCGCGGGCTGGCCCTGGTTGCCCTGTGCGCCTCCGGTGCCGGGCAGCCCTCCGCTGTTCGCGGCGCTCGGCAAGATCCCCTGCAGCAATCCGAGCAGCGTCACCGGATTATTGACCCCAAGTGCAAGCGGGTACGGCTGCCCTGCGAACACGCCAGGCCTCACGAACTCGACTGCGCCGATGTCGTAGCCACCCAGCTGCGGCCGCGGCGTGCCGAAGATGTCGTGAGTCGGCGCACCCGCCGCCGTGGCATGGTTGATCGCCGGCGAGGTCCCAGGGATCGTGTAGTTGCCGAGCAGCACGTTGAGTTGCGCGCCTGTGCTCGCCTCGTTGAACAGCGACAGCGGACCGTACGACATGTTGATCCAGTTGTTGCCCTCGTCCGGCGTCGCCGACGGCAGCAGGCTGAACAACGGATTCGGCAGCACCGTGTCCGCAATGCCCGGGGGCACCGCGATGCCGATGCCCCCCGCCTCTGGCGGCATGCGCGCACCGTTGCAGTACTGATGCACGACGCCCGGATTCGATCCGCTGTTGTTCGCGTTCGGATAGTCGCCGACGTCGGTCAGGATCGAGTACCGCGGGCTCATCGTCAGACCGGACCCATGATTGGCGGCTCCGGTGTCGCCGAATGCGCCGATATCCCAGTAGACCGCCTTCGGATCGCAATAGCCCGTGGCGTGCCCGGCCTGATTCAGCGACGGATTCAGCGTGACCACGTTCTGCAGCCCCGCGATGCCCGGATCCAGTCCTCCCACTGTGATGTAGAACGTGCGGTTCTGCCAGAACAGGTCATTCGTCAGCACCGGGTTGGAGAACTTCGCGCAGCTCGGGTTGCCTGCCGGACACGTCACGTTCGGGCTGGTGAATGCCGCCACCAGGTTCTGCGTATGGCGCGCGGTCTCGAGCCCGGCCGGTTCGTACTGCGACGTCGTAGTCGGCTGGCACGTCGTTTCCGAACCTGAGTTCGTGCAGTTCGGCGGCCCGACGTTGGCCTGGCTCGCGGCGGCTGTGTTGAACAGCACGCCGGCCGTCGCTGTCGTGTCGTTGGAGATAACCGTGTTGTTGATGAAGCTCACGGCCACCGCATCCTGCAGCGACACGCCACCGCCAGCCCAGCCCGCCACGTTGTTCGCGATGATGTTGTTGGTTACCTTCACGCGATACCACCTGGAGCTGTCGTTCGGACTCCGTTGCACGTCGGTGCCGTTGACGTTCTGCAGACGCAGGCCGCCGCCCTTGCCGCTTTCCGCCGTGTTGCCGACGATCAGGTTGCCGTCGATCGTGATGCCCGGGCCCGCGCCATCCGAAAGCTGCGGCGCGCAGTCGACGTCCGTGGTCGCGTTCTCGCAGAAGGTGCCGTCGGGCGGCACACCCTGAACGATCAGCCCGCCGCCGTATGTCGGCAGCGTCGGGTTGTTGCTCTGATTGAACAGGATCCAGTTGTGCGACAGGTCGCCGTTGTAGCTGAAGCCGAAGTGCGCGACGCCGCCGCCATCGCCGCTGCTGATGTTGCCGCATACCCAGTTGTAGTTGAACTTGTAGTAGTCGGCGCCCGAGCAGAACGTCACCCCTCCGGCCGAAGACGGCGTGGTCGAATTGATTTCGTCGCCATAGGAAGCGTTCGACGTGACCTGGTTGTTGTGCACGTTCACGTGGACGTTGTACTGGAACGCCAACTGGGTCACGTTATCCGCCGCGATGTTGCCGTCGGGCACTTCGACCTGGCCGACGATGATGCCGCCCGTGAGCGTTCCCGCGTTGGAGAACACGCGGTTGTTCGACACCTCCGTGTAGTGGTTCCAGCCATGCAGGTAGATACCGCCGCCGCCTTGCGAGCTGTTCGTGAACGACATGCCGTCGATGCGCGACGGGTTGCACAGGAAGTTGCTCGGATAGGTAGTGCAGTCCGCGGCACTGTTGGTGAGCGGCGTGCAGATACCGTTCGCCACGCAGTTCTGGTCCTGTGTCAGCACCCCGCCCACGAGCACGTCCTTCACGCCCTTGCCGAGCACGGTAATTGCCGCGCCTTCGTACGCGCCCATCAGCGTCGGCTCGATCAGCGTCTCCGCAAGGTTGCCGTTGAGGTTGAAATCCCAGCCGGAGGTCGGCTCGAACGGGATCCCGTCGATCTTGCGCTGCATCGAAGCGAGGCAACTGTACCCGCCGGTCGGATCATACGGATTGCTCGCCGAGATCAGCCCGCCGTTCAGCGCATCGCCGAACAGGCACCCTACCTGCCTGCGCCACGGGTCGAGCTTGCCCGACGGATGCGGGTTGGCATCGACCGTTACGGACGTGGCACCCACGCCCTGCAGACGCACCGGCTTCCACATGAGCAGCATCTCCTTGTAGGTGCCCGGACCGACGACGATCATGTCGCCCGCGGTCGCATGGTCGATCGCCGTCTGGATCGCATTGCCCGCCGTGTTCTCGCCACCCACGTAGGTGGGCGCCTTGCCGCCGACGGTAACGGTGACCGCGTCGATCGAGCGCTTGCCGCTGGCTGCGGTGACGACGAGCTGGCCGCACTGGGTCGGCGTCGCCACCCCGCGCTGCTGCATCGTGCAGGCCGCATCGGCGCCGAACAGAGGCGGCACGACCACCGTGATCTTCGCGTCGCTCCACGCCGTCACCAGCGCAGGGATGCCCGCGATCGTCACGACACCGCGTTGCTGTCCGAAACCGTAGTTGCGCGTGATGAACTTCTGGTTGAACGGCGCGGCGGTGGCACTCGGACCCGTGTACGCGTGGTTCGGCACCTGTTGCGTGCCGACCGACGTGATCGTCAGCGTCTTCAAGGGTCCACTGACCCACGGGCCCGCGCCGCCGTTGCTGCCTGCGGATGTGTTGCCGGCAATCGCGTCGCCGGTCACGGAGGCAATGCCCGGCGTGCCGTCCGGATAGGCGCAGTCGACCTGGTTATACGCATCCGCGAAGGCCGAGACGGGCACCACCGGCGTATCCATATACTGCGTCTGTCCGGGCATGAACGGAATCTCGTAGCAGAACTGGCTGTATGCCGGGTTGAAGAGCGGGTCCTTGATGGTTTGGCCCGAGTGCGCCGGGTCGGGCATGTACGGGTCATTCATGCAGGCAACCATCATCGTCGGCGCATAGCCCGTCGGATTCGGCGGATTCACTTGCCAGGTCGAATAGGTCAGCCCGTTGAAGATGCCCCACTGGTCCGAATAGGTGCGCGAAATTTCGTTGCCCGCGAAGTCCTTGAACGACACCGGCACGTTTGGCACTGCGAACTTCTCGCCGAACTGCGGCGAATACGGGTCGAACTCTGACGAGAAGTCGTCCAGCATGAAGCCGGTGTAGTGCGCGGCAACGTGCGTCGAGCTAAAGATCCAGAACTTCGCCAGCACCGCGCTCTGGTCGGTGAGCTCCACCTCCTTGCGGTCGCACAGATTCCTCGAAGCCCCCGCGAACGGCGAGACTTCCTGCGAACCCGGGAACAGGCTGATGTAGTCCGGCACGATCCGCAGTTCGCCAACACACGGCCAGAAGCGTTCGACGGAGCCGGTGTCGCCTTCGGCGTGCGGGGTCGATCCGAGATTCGAGGTCATGTTCTGCGCGTTGTTCCGGTTGTAAGTGGAGTTCATCGCGGCCTGGTCGGGCAGGATGTAGATGTCGCCGATGCCGCCGAACTGCTGCGTGACCGGCGCAATGTAGTTGTCGCCGATCAGGATGTTCTTGTCCTCCTCCTTCACCAGTTCGTAGCCCGGCGGCACGATGATCTCGACCACGTACTTGCCGGGTGGCAGCATCTGCGTGCCGTCCTTCGTGGGATTCGCCTGGCAGATCGTGCAATTGGTGCCGGTCGGCAGGCCGCTATGCGGATCGCGGCCCGCCACGCTCGGGAACTGGTACATCCCGTCGAACGGCGCGGGCTGCACCTGGTTGAACACGTGCATGCCGTCATAGCACTTGAACTGCGAATTGTTGGGCAGCGCACGCTGCTGCGGGTCGAGCCAGTTTTTGGTGTTCTGCAGCGTGAAGAAGTACGGATCGCTGGTGCTCTGGCCCGGACAGTTCATGTTCGGCACGCCGTCCGAACGGAAGCCCTGGGACCAGTCGTCCCAGCTCGCGGTCTTCGTCGTGTCGACGAGCTTCAGGCTCGTGGAGCCGTCAGCCGCGGTGCCTTCCTGGTACAGGTTCACCGTGACGTTCGGCACGTCGGGCGTCCACTTCGTGTGAATCAGCAACGTGGGATCGTCGAACGGGCGCGTGGAGGCATAGACGACTTCGCCGTGGATGCCGCCATTCTCGTTCGCCGCGTACTGCGTCTTGCCGAACTCGATGAACGAGCTCTGACCCGAGAAGCCTTGCCAGCCCATCGTGGTCACCCACGGCGGATCGACCCGGCCGGTCGATGGATTCGAGCCCGAGCGGTCGTTGCAGTCCGCGTCGTTGCAGTACGCCGCGCCCGGCACCCGCAGGTTCGTGGGCAGATGGATCGCTTCCTTCGTGTTGGCGAAGTTCGCGGCAATGGTCGACGTCCCGCCGCCCGGCGTGCCGTCGGGCGGACCGCCCGCGTCATAGACGACGTGCACGCCCGTCTGCTTGAAGCGAGTCTGGTCGGTATCGACTACGTACCAGTTGAACAGCGGGAACTCTTCGTTGAACGACGCATAGCCGTTCCCGTCCGTGACATTGAAATCCGAATAGCTGCCGTCACGGAAGCGAATGTTGGTCGACAATAGCGCGAGACCTGGCTTGCTCGAATCCCCCACGCCGTTGCCGTTCGTGTCGAGGAACGTTCGCGTATAGAGATTCGTCTGCCACTGAAGCACCGCGATATCGCCGGCGTCTGTCACCACACCGCCTCCGAGCGTCACGGCCGACGCGAGCCCGTCGACGATCTGGTCGTTCCACTGGTCGAACACCGTGATGCGGGTAATGCCGGCAGGCAGGCCCGTGAAGCTGAACGTGCCGTCCGCGTTGCACTTGGTGAGCGCGTAGTCTTCGCCGTCCGGATCGCCGACGCTCACGTAGCATTGCGTGAAGCTCAACGGCTTGCGCGACTGGCTGCCATAGAGGTGCTCGTCAGGCGGACGGCTGTAGTGCAGGTTCGTCACCCGGCCCTTGAGTCCGTTGTTGCAGCTCGAGGTGGCGCACAGCAATGGCAGCCGCGCGTTGATGATCTTCGGATTCGCAAACCCGATCGACACGTGGAAGCCCGCCGGGCCGAATTCCTGGAAGTAAGCCGGGCCGCCGATCTTGATGAACGAGTCGTGGGCCTTCTCTCCGTCCAGGGTGTTCGTCTGCAGCCACTCCTCGCCTCGTGCGATGCGGTCAGCCGCGGGCGTCGCGATAATGCCGTACCTGCCCGGCATCAGGTTGGCGACGATGGCCTGGCCGACGAGCGGCGAGAGCGTCTTGCCGTCCGACTCGTATTTCGGGCAAGTCGGGATCATGCCGACGAGGCCGTCGGTCGATGTCGAAATCGGGCACGCATTGAGACCACTGACCGGATCGATCGTGCCTTGCAGCGAATTGGACAGCGGCATGTTGAACATGTCGTAGGTCATCTGTCCGGTCGGCTGGCCGCTGCCGCCCGCGTCGTCCCACAGCTTGATCTCAAAGCCGCCGAGCCCCGGCTCGCGGGCCGAGCCGAAGGTGTCGGTGCCCCCGCTCACGTCCACTTCGCCGTTCAGCGGCGCATCGTCTTCGAACACGAACACGGAAACCTTTGCTGTCGGGAACGGCGACTCCTCCAGCAACACGTTGACCGAGGTCTGTCCGGGGGCGAGCGGCGCGCCGCCCATGCCGTTGCCGCACTTGCCCGTGCCCGGCGCGAAGTTCGCGACGGTCGGACAGTCTTTGGAAATGTCGAACTGACGCTGCGCACCTGAGGGGTTGGTCGGATCGACCGGCTGCGGAACGCCACCGCCGTTCGTGAACGAGTTGTACGCGTTGCCCGGCAGGATCGAAATGTAATAGCGCTTCTTCGGATCGAGCGCCACCTGCGACGGATCCACCGGCACCTGCTGCGCCGCCGTGGTCCGGCACACGCCGTTGCCGACGTCGCACACGGCCGGCTTATGAGTCTGGCTCGCCGGATCGTAGACCGTCTGCCCCGCTTCACACGCGGCGACGCCGACACAGCCCGCCGCCACCACCGGCATGTAGCTCGTGTGGAAATTCGCGCCGAGGCTCGGCACCGGCAGCGGCGGACACGTCGCTGGACGCGTGGGCGAGTTCACCTGGCAGGCCGGATCGATCTGGAAGGTACGGTCTTCCTCGATAATCCAGCGGTAGTCGCTGATCTTCACCGGCGTTTTGCCTGGCTGCGTGCTGGGCGCATCCAGCACGTTGACGACGAGTCCGCTGCCGCCCTTGAACGTCACCGTCACGGTCGCCGTGTTGCTCGCCGTATTCTGCGCATTCACCGCCTGATACTGGAACGTCACGTTGGCGGACGCCGCGCTGCCCGCAGGCGCTGTCGCCGGGCTCGCCGTGAACGAGCCATCCGGATTCAGCGTGACCGAACCGCCCGTCGGGGTGCCGACCAGCGTCGCGGTAAGCTGCAGTCCATTCGGATCGCTGGCATACGTGAGCACACCGGGCTCGGAGATCTGCAGCCGCGAGGCGATGTTGCTCGTATAGGCGGCATTGCCGGCCGTGGGCGGTCCGGACTGACACCCGTTGCCCGTCGTGCACGCAGTGAGCGTCACCGTCGCCGCGGCGTTCGGATTGCCGTTTGCCTGGTACACAAAGCTGTCAGCCGTCGTGCCTTGATTCGGTGTGTACACGAACGTGCCGTCCGGGTTCAGCGTGAGGGAGCCGCCAGTCGGTGGCGTCTTCACCTGCACGCCGTAGACGTTGGCGTCCTTCGCCGCTACGCCTCTCGCCGGGTCGGCCACGGTCAGCGTCTTGCCGGGCACGAAGAAATACGTGGAACCGGTGACCGAAGCGTTCGCCACCGCGGCAGCGGACGCCGCGGTAGAGTTGTTCACGCTGATGTAACCCTGCATGCCGCCGTCACGTGCGTTGTTCGTCGACAAGCTCAGTTCGCGGTCGAACACCGGCAGCGCGGAAGCGGTTGCCGCTGGCATGTTGACCAGCGCGTCGTAGGTCTTGCCGGCCGCCATGAACACTTCCGACTGAATCCGCGGATTGCCCGGCAGTACATTGCCGTCCTCGGCGATCAACGCGAAGCCGGAGACCGGGGTGGTGCCCGTTTGCGCGCCGACCACGGCCGGCACGTGCATGCGCAGACCCGCGTTGACGAAGCGAAGCATCACCGGCCCGGTGGTCGCGGCGCTCGTCGCGGCAAACGTGGAAGCGCCCGGATTGGTGCGGTCGAACGAGACACCGTTGATCAGGTAGTAGCGCGGATCGTAGTTCACTGTGGGCGGATAGCAGGTGCCGAACGCGGTCGACTTCGAGTCGCCGCAGCCGCCCGGCTGCCCGGACCAGGCCATGGTTTCGCTAAAGCCCGGGGTCGCGACCGCGGCGGCGACCGCGGTGTTCTGCACCGGATCGATTTCGCTCAGCACGAGCGGCACGTCGGTGTCGTAGCTGATACCCGGATACGCCTGCGCGGGCGTCGTGCCGTTGGCCGCCGTTCTCACCACCAGTACGCCATAAAGCCCCATCGGCCCCTGGATCGACGGATGCGTGCCCGACTCGATCAGGTAGGTGCCGGGGTTGAGGTTGCTCCACGTGAGCGCTGTGGTGCTCCCGTGCGCCACTTCGGTCGCGAACGACTGCACGCGGGGCGCTTGCGTCGGCGGCGTAAAAGTCGCGCCGCCGGGCGCAGGCGCGGCGGTCGGCCATGTGGTCGCGGTCTGGGTGGGGTGCGTCGGGCTCGGCATGCTCGTTGCCGTCGTGCCCAGACCGCCGCCCAGCTGCCCGACGATCACGAGCGAGGTCGGCACGGAGCCCGGCAGGCTGTTGTTGAGATTGATCGTGAGCGGCCCTGGCGGCACCGTGATGACGACAGGCGACCAGTTCGCTCCAGCCCCGGGGTTCGCAGCCGTACACGTGGCAGGCGCACCGGCCGCGGTGCAGCTGTAACCCCACATCGGCACGGCCTGCCCGTCGGACATCACGGCAGTGGTGGCCTTCGCAGTCAGAGTGACGGACGCCTGGGCGAATGCCATCCCGCTTGCGCTCAGCAATATGGAAGCCGCAATCGACGCCTTAAGCATACCTAACAGATTTGTTTTGAGTGTGGTGGATCTCATCGCCGTTCTCCCCGCCTCTAGTTCGATTCGTCGATCAGGAACGCTTGCGGATCAACGAGCATCATCATCATCATTCCGCCAGGGAAGATGTTGTTCGTGGTGATCTCGCGCTCGTTGTGCGAGTGCCACATGAATGCAAAGCCGGCTTCCGTTTGCGGCGGATTCACCGATGTGCCGCTTGGCGGCGTCGTGCCCGTAGGCGAGGTCGCGCGTATGGTCGCATCGGGACCGAGATAAGGGCTGCCGCCGTACCAGAAGCCGTTGGTCAGCACGTGCGAGTCGGGCAACGTCACGGGCCCGCCGCTCCCCACCTTGCCGAACGGATGCGTTTCGAGCGCCTTGTTGTGATCCGCGCACCACTCGTAGTAGTTCGGTGCGGTCGGATCCTGCGTGTAGTAGCCGTTTGCATCCGGGATACAAACGCTGCCGTCGCCGGGGTAGTGCCCGTACACGTCCCAGTTCAGCCCCCTGCCCGTCCAGTAGAAGATCCCGTCCATCGCAAGGCCCGGTGTCGTCGTGGTCGTGAACAGCAGCGGGCCGGCTACCTTGGTCGCGTCCGTCTTTGCGAGCAGCATGTTGCCGTCGCGCGCGAGCACGCGCACGTGATTGCCGTGCTCGTGGAACGGATGCTGCCAGCGGCCCGTGCCGATGATCCGCAGCAGCACCATCTCGCCGGGGTGCATGTGCGGGTTGCCGTTGTATGGCTGATTCGGATATTGCGCCGCGTAGTTCGGGTCCATGTCGTCCGGCATCGAGCGTCCGTTCACCATGAAGTACGCCGGGTGATAGGGCTCCGTCTCAACCGTCATGCAGCCGGTCGGATTCGTGCACGCGTTGCTGGCCTGCTGCTCCGCCTGGGCATGAATGCGCGGATCCATTTCGGAAAACTGGAAGAGATATTCGCGGTCGTAGCACGCTGCGCTGTGATTGTAGGCCGCGGCGGCGTTGCGGAAGTCGGGCTGGCCGTCCAGCAGCTTGCGTGTTCCGCCGATCGGGTTACAGCCGGTCGGCACGGCGACCGTACCGGGCGACGACGTCGGCAATACGATGACCGCGCCAAACATCCCCATCTCGATCTGCAGATCGCCCTGCGTGCCGCTGTAGTAGGCGTGCGTCCCGGGCGTGGCGGCAATGAAGCTGTAGGTGACCGTGACGGTATGGGACGCCTCGCGCGTGAGCAGCCCCTGCACGCCCGTTGGCGCGCCGGAGCAGAGTTTCGTCGTCGGATCGATGGTGCCCATGCAGACATCGAACCCGGGAAAGAGAATCGACGTATTGCCCGCCGCCGCCGGCAGATTGTTGGTGAGTGTCACCGTGACGATGTCGCCCTGGTTGACGATCAGCGTCGGGCCGGGAATCTGCATGGTCGGGCAATTCGCACCGGCAATGTTGGGCGGCGAAAATCCGGCCGGCGCGGTGTTGCAGCCGTAGCCCCATGAATAAACGCTATTGCCGTCGGGCTGGCTGATGCGACTCGCCTCGGCGCGCAGATCGAAATGCGTGCCCGTGATGCCAGGCGCGGCCGCATGCACCTGCATGTAGAAGAGCGCCGCGAGCGCCGCCACGCCGAACCGTGCAAGCCGTCCGAGGCGCGCGAGGGTCGCGATCCCTATGCGGTAAGTGATGTGTCCCACGGCTCTTCTCCTAAGTGCAGGACTTCCTGGCCGAGTCCACGGCAGGCCAGCCGTGAACCGTTTTTATCGCGTGCAAGCGGCGTTTCATAGCGCGCAGACCTTCGTCCTGGGGTCCACCGACCTGCAGATGTGCACCTCGGTCATCAGGCCTCCGAAGTTTTCCTGGTCGTTCGCCAGATGATCCAGATTCGGCGTGTACAGGTAGAAGACCTGCCCTGACTGATACTTCGTCGTGTCGCTGGCGTCGAGGATCAGATCGAGCGACTCCCCGCCGCCGAGCGTGATCGAGTTCGTGTAGTAGGTCATGTCGTTGCCGGCCATGTCGCGCAGCAGCCGCGCATTGACGGCGACCACGTGCATCGGGATGCCGAGCGAGGCGAGCGTCTGATATTCGGTGACGTCGAGATCGGAGATTCGCAGCAGCACCTTGCCTCCGACAGGGATATTGATCAGAGATGGGAGCGGTTGCGAGAAGCGCGGCACGCCGTCCGACGCGGGCGTCGAAAGCGGATTCGAATTCACCGTGTCGGGATAGCTGCGGCCATTCAGCATGAAAAACTTGTCTTTCATGTCGGTGAACGGTTCCGGATTGAACGTCATGCCGACGAAGTGGAAGTTCGGGTCGAAGCCATGGATCTGCACCGGATACTCGACGTCGTAGGCGGTCGACCCATCGCCGTCGTTGTAGGCGTAGAGCGTGGGCGCCCCGCTCAGGTTGTTCGCATGCAGCACGCCGTTCTGGGGCGGCAGCGGCGTCGTGCACAGAATGTCGGTGCCGCACCGCGTGCGCAGATCCTGCTGCTGCAACACCAGCGACTGGTACAGCGACTGGCCCGCGGGCACCCGGTTCTGACGCGGCCGCACGAAGATCTGGCCGACCATGCCCATCTGCAGGTGCTCCGGCGGTGTGATGTGGCAGTGCCAGAAGTAGGTGCCCGCATCCGGCGCGAGGTAGTAGTACGTGAAGCTCGCGCCGATGTTGATCGCGACCGACGCGTCCGGCACGCCGTCGTAGAACGACGAGGCATTCGGATAGCCGTGGAAGTGCACCGTATGCTTCTCGAACAGGTCGGGCCGCATGATCATGCCGACGTTGGTGAGCGTGAGGAAGAACTCGTCGTCCTCGTCGATCGCCATCATCGGCGCGGGCTCGTTGCCATTCATCACGCCGACGTCCATGATCGGCCGCGGGTCGACATGGCCGGTGAGTTGACCAGGCGGCGTGGATTCCGGATCGGGCGTGAGACCGACCGCGCCGTTGTAAGTCGGATCCGTTCTGGGATCGCCGACGGTGTTGAACACCGAGGCGAACTGCGTGCCGGGCAGGCCCGCCTTGATGTCGGCGAGACCGGACAGCGGTCCGAAAGCGAACAGATAGGTCTGCACGCCGTTGGCCATCGTCGCGTAACCGTCGCCGCCCGAAATCTGCTGGCACTTGATCGCACCGTTGACGACACCCGTCGATGCCGAGGTCTGGCCGGTGAAGGACGGTCCCGTGTACGGCGGTTCGCCGGCGCCCGCCGCCAGCGCCGTCGGGTGGGACGGTGTTGTCGGCGGGCATTGAACCATGAACGACTGGGAAAACGAGGGGATCGCAAACATCATGCACAGCAGTGCTGCCACGCTATTGCGACACATGCGGATGCTGAACATATGACCTCCGTCCTTGGGGTCAAGCAGCGCGTTACGCGCTGAACGTCACGCTCAACTGCAATGGCGGGCTGATGCGATCGTCACACTGACCCGTATGTGGATTCTGGATATGGGCAGCGGAGCCTGCGATGGGTCACCTCCCTACACTTGCAGTAGGGCAAACCCAGTGCGTTGTGCGGCAGTGGTCCTGACGGTCGATGGAGTGTGTCCTCGCCAACACAAGCGACGCCTCATGCAGCGATTCCGGTATGGAAGTGGAACGCTGGCGCAGCGTCATTGCTTTCATTTTCATTTCATCGTCAACACTGCTCCGTTGCATGTCGGCGAGCGCAATCGACCTGGCTCGTCGAATAAATCAGAGGATTGAAACGTCGTCCTTATGTGCCCTGTGGCATAGAGCGGCAAACTTTCGGATGGGTAGAATCCCGCGTATTCACGTCCTGCGCGCAAATGCGAAAACCGCAGACGCTTCTCGATCACGCGGTCAGACGGACGGCACTCATCTCCTGGTTTCATACCGGCGAGGCACTTGGCGTACTTAGCGGCGGGGGTGGGACATGGATTTTCTGGAAAAGAGAGCGGTGGTGAATCTCGTCAAACGGAAGGATCACGCTCTTGAACTTGTCGAGTTGGATAGCGGGAATCGGACGTACTACCCCACCATGTCCATGTGGTTGAAGCTGGAACAGCTTCAGGTGGCGCAGCAACTCGTAGAGCCGCTGGATCAAGACCGGCAGCCGGTACTGTCCACGTCGCTCCACGGCGTGGCGCATCTCGACGGCCAGGAGCTTTCGATCATTGGCTTTCCTCAGCAAGCGACACGGATGCTTCAGGTGACCTTTGAAGCCCGCGACGTCAGCACGGCCGACCGGCTTGGCTTGCGCGCATTGGAAGACGAACTGGGCAACTCGATGTCCGATGTGGCGCTCGGCACCGCCCGGCTGGGCTTCAATCCCGCAGATGACGAGACCGGAGAACGCGATCAGTGGTGGCTTGCCTGCCACATTCCCCCCGCCTGCCTGCAGGTGCTGGCGAAGGCAATCTCCGACGGCCAGCTTGGCGCAGTAGAGTTGGGGCTGGCAATGCGGCACCTCTACACGTCCGAAGATCCCTCGGCTGACCCGGCACGCCAGCCACGGCTCTTTCTCCATCCCGACGAAAGCGACGACACGATCGAATGGCCGAACATAGCGACTGGCTATGTCACCCATCTACGGATCGACTTTTCAACGGCTTCATTGCGTGGCTCCGCGGCGAGTGGCGACCCGGAGGGAGCGGCGAAGGTCGTCGCGGATGCCGTGAGTTCGCTGGGACCGACGCTCCTGAACCTCAGACTGACGGTAAGATGGATCGGCATTCTCATTGCCGTGCTGCTCTTCCTCGAAGTTCTCGAGCGACTGCAGATCTAGACCGGCACCTGTCAGGGGCTCGCAAAAACAAAGTTGTGACCGCGCCGCCCGCGCCCCAGCCTTTCCCCACGGGAAAGCACGCTTTGCTCTGTTGCAAATAGGCGTTATGGTCGATTATTTTGAGCAGTAAGGATATCTTATCGAATCGACAGGACCGCATTCCAGACCGCGGGCGCATCGGAATTCTTGATCATGATGAACGCTCCTTTGCCGTGGAAGTCACGACTTCTCCACTTTGGCAGATGCCGAGCCCCGAAGGGCGGGAGTCGTCCATCACATCAGAACCTCGAGGAGCCCGCGTGCTTCATAAATAGTGGAGCCGGCTCAAGTCTGTTTGCCCCACAGATCGTCAATCGCGCGGATCGCTAGCAAGTACCCGTTTGCGCCAGCCCCGCAAATTACCGCAGTAGCCGCCACCGAAATCGTCGAGTGACGATATTCCTCCGAGCGTTGGTGGATGTTGGTGATATGCAATTCCACTACTGGCCGGCGGATGAGCTTTACTGCGTCGAGCACCGGAATCCGGCCGAACGAAAAGCCGGCCGGATTGATGATCAGCGCGGCGTCCTGCAGGAACGCTTCCTGAATCCAGTCGATCAGTTCGCTTTCGCTGTTCGTTTGACGAAATACGCAGTCGAACTTGAGTGCGTCGGCTAGCGTGAGGCAGTTCTGTTCTATGTCCCTCAGCGTGGTGGTGCCATAAAGATGCGGCTCCCTCGCGCCCAGCATGTTCAGGTTGGAGCCGTTGAGGATGTAGAGTTTGCGAGTCATGGTGTCAATGTGTAGAAGAGCGTTCCAGGACCGTGTCTTTGGTTTCCCGGGATATTGCGATCATCAGGAAGGAGATCAGGTTCAGCGAGCCGCAAACCGCGACGATGGCCCACGGGGAACCGTTAAAGGCATTGAGCAGCGCCACGGCGACGATTGGCATCGGGCCGCCGGTGAGCAGGTTGGCTCCCGAATACGACAGTGCGGACCCCGTGTAGCGCGCCTCAGTCGGGAATGACTCGGCGAACCAGACCGGCTGGATGCCGCTCTGGAACTGTGTGAAGCCGAGGAACGCGCCCATGACTGCCATCGTCATGGCGATCGAGTTGTGGTTGAGGATCGGAAAGTAAATCAGGCAGCAGATTAGCGTGCAGGACGAACCGATCATCAGCGCACGTTTGCGTCCGATCCGATCGCTCAGATAGCCGCCCGCCAGCGCGCCCACGATGGCGCAGACATTCGCGACCATCAGCAGCATGAAACCGGTCTGCTTCGGTACGCCTAGATGTTTCGTCAGGTAGCTGAGCGAGAAGACCACGATCAGATAAAACAGCGCGGCCGGGCCGCAGAAGAACAGCGTCAGACGCAGCGCGGTGCGCCAGTGATATGTGAAGACGGTGCCGAGCGGATTGGCGGCACGTGTGGACGCGCCCGTTCTCTTGAGCACCTCGAAGGCCGGTGTCTCGCTAACCTTCCTGCGGATGTAGATGCCCAGCAGCACCAAAACAAAGCTCGCGAGAAAAGGGACTCGCCAGCCCCAGGTATCGAAGTCGTCCGACGAAAGCAACGCGGCCAGCGTAAAGAGCGAGAAATTGGCGAGAATCTGGCTGAGCGGTGAACAGATGCCAAGCAGACCTGAATACCAGCCACGTCGGTTAGCAGACGCATGCTCCACCGCCATCAGTTGCGCGCCCGTCGATTCGCCGCCAAGCGCGAAACCCTGAATGATGCGTAGCGACACCAGCAACGTCGGCGCGAGGATACCAACCTGGTGGTAAGTGGGCAGCAACCCCATCAGAAACGACGACGCACCCATCACCGACACGGTGATCAGCATCAGTTTGCGACGTCCCCAACGGTCACCGAGCATCCCGCAAATCACCGCGCCGAGCGGGCGTGCCGCCAACCCTGCCCAGAAACTTGCGAGCGACGCGAGCAGCGAAGCGGTCGGGTCGAGCGACGGGAAAAACAGCTTGGGAAAGATCGTGGCCGCGACCACGCCATACAGCGCGAAATCGAACCATTCGAGCGCTGTACCGACGGTTGCGCCTGCTACTGCCCGACGCGCCATCAAGTGAGCCTGCGCAGACCGTCCTTCCGCGGCAAGGTCCGAATCAGCAAAAAATGACATGTTGTCTCCTGAATTCTCGATATGTTGAAGCGTTCGTTTCTGGCGACGAACAGGTGCTATTGTTTGCGCTGTACAGGCGGGGCGTTCCGCACCGGAACTGCATTTCATATTATGGAATCTAGCGAAAGATGTCGCTTAGAAACGGCCTGAAAATTCTCGATCTGCTCGCCTCGCAAGGCGAAGGTGCAGGCCTCGTGGCCATTGCCGATGCCTTGTCTCTGCCGCGCAGCACGTGCCACCGCCTGCTCGCCGAACTCGTTGAAGGCGGATATGTCAGGCAACTGGTCGATCACAGCCGCTACATCCTGACAATGCGCATGACGTCGAACGGACTCGAATTCCTGAGCCTCACGGGCATCGCAGATATCGCCCAGCCGATCATCGAACGCGTCGCTGCGCAGACTGGCGAACTCGCGCGACTGTCGCTGGTGGATGGCGAAGCGATCATCTGGGTCGGGAAGGCGGACGGACAACGCACTGGCTTCCGCTACGATCCCGACATGGGCCAGGCGGCACGACTTTCATGCACGTCGACCGGACACGCATGGCTCATGACGATGACCGATGAACAGGCAGCGTCGCTAGTCTTGAAGCAAGGCTTCGGACAGCCGAATGAGTTCGGACCCAATGCGCCGACCACGCTAAAAGCGCTGCTGGGCTTCGTGCATGCTGCGCGTGTGCGTGGCTACGCGATGATCGACGAGGTGTTTGCCCCGCGCATGTCGGCAGTGGCGACGCCCGTGGTGAGCGGCTCACGCTGCGTCGGCGTCATCAGCCTGGCCGGTCCTCGGGTACGACTAACGACCGAGAAGATTCACGAATACTCGGGTCTGCTGCGCGAGGCGGCCAATGAGCTGGCCCAGTTGAGCAATATGGCGGGATTCCCACGTCGGCCACCGCTCGGAAAGGGATGAGGAGGAATTGGACGATATCGACAAGACCGTCGGTGAATTGGAGTTTGCCGCAGTAACGCGCGTTTTTGCGAGCCACCAGATGTAGTGAGTGGCAAAGGAATCCTGCCAGGTAGAGCCGGTCGGTCAAGTAGCCGAGTAAGCCCGAAGCTCCGTCTCGGTTCGAGCTGAATCAGGATCGTCGATAGCGACAACAGCTTCGATGGCTCGCACGTAGTCCTCAGGCAAGTTCGCCTCCCTCGCGCCCACCAGTACATGCTGTTTGTACCAGTGGTATGGCTGGAGACCAGGCTGCTTTTTCGTAGCGACGTAGGTCAGTGCATACACTCCACCAGTCGCGGTCTCAACCCGGACACTCAAAGGCTCGTAACCCTTACCCGCGCCTTCAAATGTGTCGAGCGCCTCCCGTTCGCCATGCACCGCCGAGAAAATGACGCCATAGACTCTGTCACGGACGTTTCCCGTGTGCTCACAATCGCACTTTCCCGAGCCGTCCCTTTTACTCAATTTGTCGAACGCGAGTTTGTAGCCAGTCACGAACCCCGTGGTGACAACCCTCGCTGACGGCAGCCTCGCGACAAGGCGCCGTACCGACATGTTGGAGCCGTACGCGAAATAGGGAAATTCGTTGCTCGAGTCCATAGCTGTTATTGCCCTCGTGACAACTGCATTGGGACATAACGCGAGGTAAGTCGCCTACAACATCATCCCACAGGGCGGCACGGTATTACGTCAATACGCGTTTAAGGGAAGCGGACTTGGTAAACGGCTTCTCCGTTGAACATCCACCGGTAGAAGCGGCCCGAATTCTTATCCGCCCGCTTTCGGGTTGGCGTGGCGAAGGAAAAGATACGTTGACGCGCAGGTTCCCTTTCCGCACGCCCTTCGCGTTCGACACGATGGCAGCCCTTCTTCTCACCGCCCACGTCAATGCCAGCAACCGTGAATGTATTCAAGCGGTCCCCGCCACGAGTAACAAGCGCTGCACCGGGCTGGAAGCAGGCTTCCGGAGCCCGGTGCATGCCACTTAGGCTGCAGCGGCCGTGCTCGCAACTTCGGTAGCCGCCGCAGGTGCGGCAACTTCGACAGGCGCCGTTGATTTCACCACCAGCTTCGGCGCACGGGCTTTTCGGACGACAGGTAATTTCGCCGCTGCGCCGTTCTTCGGTGCAGCTTTCCGTGACGGCGATGCCGCCGCCTTCGCGGATATCTTCTTGACAGCAGCCTTCCTCGTTGCAGTGTTCTTTTTTGCAGCGGTCTTCTTCGCTGCCGGCGCCTTGGCCGTCTTCGCTGCAGGTTCTGCCTTTTCAATCAAAAACTTCGACCGGTCCTTCGCGCCTGCGAGCCACGCCGGTGCGGTGCCACGACCGGACCACGTCGCGCCGGTTTTCGGGTCACGATATTTCGGCGGCTGCGGTCCGCGCACGTAGTTACCTGCCTTAGCAGGTTGCGGAAATACATCCCCGGCGGAAGCGGTGCGCCTCGATGTACGCGCCCGCCAGTCGCAAACTTTCGCATTGTGCAATCTCAACGCGAATTCAACGTTCTTTCGGCGGCTTGAGGCCGACTTCTGACCTCCTTGCCACGCTTTCCGCCACTTATAAGCGGATTTGTGCCAGTGATCGCATGCGCACGAGGTTGTATGCCGCCATGTTCAACACGAACATCTGGTCCACCTTCTTCAA
>NZ_JAMBPR010000076.1 GCF_024206475.1 Paraburkholderia sp. CNPSo 3274 | reverse complement strand
CACCAGCCGTTCGATCTGACGTACTGTCAGACCCAGCCGTTCGGCGGCACGGCCGGGCTTGAGGCCCGTCTCAACGACGGCCTGTATAACCTTCAGTCTGTCCAGTTCGCGCATGCTCAAACTCACCAGCGTCGTGTCCGGCTTCATGGCAGGCCCCGCAGCGGTTGCAGCAGTCTGCCAGCTTGCCAGCGCTCAAAAACACGACATCTGTAAATAGCCAGAACACGACATTAGGACGTAGCCCCCACACGCAAAACATCGATAATTTATGTTATGTAAAATCAAATAACACCGCCCAGGCACACATCCTGCGCCGCGAACCCCGTGTCGCCCCACAGGAGGAACCTATGACGTCCGCCCCCACATCTGGGCAACCAACCGGCGCCGGCTCGCACCCAGAGCCGACGCGCGCGCAGCGCGTCGCCGGCTGGCTCGGTCTGTGCGCGGTGCCGCTCATCTGGTTGCTGCATCTGGCGCTCGGCGTCACGCTCGTTTCCACGGCCTGCGCCGACGCCGTCACGCACGATCCGATGCCAGGCTGGCACGGCACGCAGTGGATCCTCGGCATCGCCTCGGTCTGCGCGCTAGTGCTCGCGCTCGCCATTGCCTACGCCGCGGGCCGCGCCTGGCGCAGGATTGCCTACGCCGCGAAGGAAAAGCGCGACGCAACGCGCTTCATCGCGTGGTGCGGCGCGACCACTTCGGTGGCCTTCACCTTTGGACTCGCTTTTTCGATCTGCATACTGATCGCGGTACCAATCGAGCGCCTCTGCACGGTCTTCGACTAGGCAACACGATCTCCACGTCGCAAACGCCACGCGTCAACTGCCCAGCAGCGTCTGGAATTGCGCCAGCGCCTCGGCGTAGTCGCCCGTTCCTGGCGCACCCCGGTCAATCAATTCGTTATCCGATGGATCAGACGACGGGATCGTAGCGCCATCCTTCTCGGCTCCATTGCATCGTATGCGTCGGCGCGAGCGCGGCGATGAAGACGGCGTCGTGCGACGCCACGATCAGTGCGCCCGGGAAGTCCGCTAGCGCCCCTTCGACCGCGCGCACGGATTCCAGGTCCAGGTGGTTGGTCGGCTCGTCGAGCAGCAGCAACTGCGCCGGCGCGCTGCGCCAGAGCGCGCCGGCGAGCGCGGCCTTCAACCGCTCCCCGCCGCTCAGGTGGCGCGACGGCTGTGTCACGCGCGCGGCATCGAGCTGCAACAGCGCGAGCCGGATGATCACGCTTTCGGGCGAGATAGCCACCGAGTCTTGCGATCCACAAAATGACCTGTGCGAGTGATGGACTTTCGCCATGGAGGATAGATTGGCTGTCTTCGCGTAACGCAATGTTCCGGCGGCATGTCGCTGGATCGTGTCGTGTTCGTGCCGGAGCCTGCGCGCGGCGCGCTCGCGTTCGGTACGCGCATGGCTGAGCGCGCTTTTTGCCGCATCGTCTTCCGCTTCGCGTTGGGTGCGGTAGCTGGCATAGTTGCCGCCATAGGCTCGCAGGCCCTTGGACGTGACCTCGACAATGCGCTGCATTTGCGCAAGCAGCGCACGATCATGGCTCACGACGACGAGGCCGCCGCGCCATCCCGCAAGCGCGCTGCGCAGCCACGCGCGGCCAGCGGCGTCGAGGTGATTGGTCGGCTCGTCGAGCACGAGCAAACCGGCGTCTGCCAGCAACGCGCCAATCAAGGTAACGCGCGCAAGTTCGCCACCGCTGAGCGTTTTCGCCAATGTGTCGGACTCCAGATGATCGAGCCCCGCCGCATCGAGCGCCGTGCGCAGGCGCTCAGCGAGATCCCAGCGCTCGCCGATCACGTCGAAATCGCTGGTGTCGGCCACGCCGTCTGCTAGCCGCGCCAGGGCCGCGAGCGGCGCCTCGAGCCCCGCGGCTTGCGCGCTTCTCCCGAATGTATGAAACCACTCGCGCGGCGTGTATGACGCTGGCGCGAAAACATTTTTGGGGGAAAGCTTAGTTGTCCACTTTGGCTGGAGTCCGGTGTGCAGGAATGGAAGGCGCATGATAACAACGAGCGATGCCCTCCACAAGCCGTAGCCCGGCCGAATCGTTGGTCATGCGCCACGCGGGGCGCATCGCACATTGATGCCACCGCGCGCGCCAGCGATTCGTTCGACAAAAGGGGCCCTTTAAAAGCGGTCGATCATGCCAAACTGCACGCCGCGCACAGGCGCGCCAGGCCAGGACGGCGGCAAGCCGGTGACGTTCACGCCACGCAGTGTGAAGGTCGCATCGCCACGATTGTGCAGCCACCCTGCGCTCGCGTAGAGCAGCACGCGCTTCGAGAGGTCGTACTCGCATGCGGCGCTGAACTGGTCGGCGTCGTTGCCGGCGCCCGAGAGATCGTGCACCCACGCGTAACCGAGCGAAGCGCGAAACTGCGAGGTGACCGCGTAGCGCGCCGAAACCGAGAAGCCGTTGTTGTGGTTGCTCGGCGTGCCGCCATCGCCGTTGAAGTACGCGAGAAATCCTGTCACCGGGCCGAGGACATACGACATGCCTCCCAGATTGGCTCGCAGCGCGCCATCGCCGTTTTGCTGCTGATGCGCATAAGAAATGCGAAACGGTCCGTGCCGCCACTCGACGGTTTCGATGTTGCCGGCAAGCCCGTTGCTCCCCGCGGACGGATCGCGCAGCGAGGCCATCAGCGTGGTCGAGAAACCGTAGATTTCGGGAGACAGCCAGGTGATCGCGTTGCTTTCGTAAGGCGTGATCTTCGAAAGATTGTTGAGGCCCGAAGCGATAGTGCCCGCGCCGAACGCGTCGAGCTGTCCCTTGAACGGAATATAGATCGGCGAGTATTGCCGCCCCACGCGCACCGTGCCCCACTGCGTGCCAAGGCCTATCCATGCCTGGCGGTTGAAGATCGTGTTGGCTACGGCGAAGGTGCCGTCGTTGGAGCCGAAGCCGTTTTCCAGCTCGAACAATATCTTGATGCCGTCGCCGATATCCTCCACGCCGCGCAGCCCGAAGCGCGAGCCGCGATACGCGCCCGAGTCCATGCGCGCGACCCAGCCCGCGCCCGGATTCGTCACCTCGATGCTCGTGTCGAGCGCCCCGTACAGCGTAACCGAGCTTTGCGCGTGTGCGCTTATCGTGTGCAACGTGGCGAAGGTTGCCGCAGACAACACCGCCCAGGCGCGCGCCGCGCGCAATGTTCGATTCATGAGGGAAAAGCGGGTGAGGCGCACGAGCGGTGCGTCGCATGCTGCATGAGGGGCGGCAGGCGCCGTGCATGTCGCCTGCCGCCGCGTGGAAAACCCGCAAGCCGCGGCCGCCCGGTGCTGCCGGGCGGCCGCGCGTTGCTTATTGCTTCGGCAGCGCGTAGGCAATCACGTAGTCGCCGAGCTTCGTGCCGAACGAGCCGTGCCCGCCTGCCGCGATCACGACGAACTGGCGGCCATTCACCGCGTACGTCATCGGCGTGGCCTGACCGCCCGCGGGCAGCCGCGCTTGCCAGAGCCGGTTGCCGTTGTTCACGTCGAAGGCGCGGAGGTAGTTGTCCGCCGTCGCGCCGATGAAGATCACGCCGCCCGCGGTCACCATCGGGCCGCCCAGCATCGGCATGCCCGTGCGGAAGGCCACGGGAATCGGCGAGCTGTCACGCGTCGTGCCGATACGCTTTTTCCAGACGATCTGGTTGGTCTTCAGGTCGACGACGGAGATATAACCCCACGCCGGCTGCTTGCAGGGCAGCCCGAGCGGCGACATGAACGGATTGAGCGTCACGCCGTAAGGCACGCCGTATTGCGGCTGGATGCCCGCCTCCGTGCCGCTGCCCTTCGCGCCCGGCTGCGGCTCGAGCGGATTGCCCGGCCCGCGCGGAATGAGCCGCGAGACGAACGGCAGCGCGATGGGGTTCGCCACGGCGATCTGCCGGTCGGTGTCGATGGCGAGGCCGCCCCACTCGAACATGCCGAGGTTGCCCGGGAAGATGAGCGAGCCCTGCAGCGAAGGCGGCGTGAACGTGCCTTCATAGCGCAGCTGGTGGAACATCACGCGGCAGATGAGCTGGTCGTACATCGTGGCGCCCCACATGTCGGCGTCGGTGAGATCCTTCGAAGGCCGGAACGTGAGCTCAGAGAACGGCTGCGTGGCCGAGACGTGGTCGCCGGGCGCTGCGCCCTGCGGCACCGGCATTTCGGGCGCGGGCACGACGAGTTCGCCCGTGCGACGGTCCAGCACGAACAGATTGCCCGTTTTCGCAGGCGCGTACACCACCGGCACGGTCTTGCCGTCCTTGTCGGTGATGTCGGCCAGCGTGGGCTGCGAGGGCTGATCCATGTCCCACAGGTCGTGGTGCACCGTCTGGTAGAACCAGGCGAGTTTGCCGGTCGAAGCGTGCAGCGCCAGCAGGCCCGTTGCGTAACGCTCCAGGTCGGGCGTGCGGTCGCCGCCCCAGATGTCAGGCGTCTTCACGCCCATCGGCAGATATACAATGTCGAGCTTCGCATCGTAGGCGGCCGGCGCCCACGAGTTCGGCGAATTCCACACGTAGTGCTCGCCAGGGCCCGGAATCTTGTTCGGGTCCGCCGCGCCCGGATCGAACGCCCACACCAGTTCGCCCGTGCGCACGTCGAAGCCGCGAATCACGCCCGAGGGCTCGCGCGTCGAGAAGTTGTCTTCCACGGCGCCCGCCACGACGATCACCTTGTTCGTGACAATGGGCGGCGAGGTGGGCTCGTACATGCCCGGTGTCGTGACCGGCATGGCGTGCTGCAGGTCGAGGTCGCCGTTGTTGCCGAAGCCCGCGCAGCGCTCGCCCGTCAGCGCGTCGAGTGCGTAGAGGTGGCCGTCGTTCACGGGCAGCAGAATGCGGCGCATGCAGGTGCCGTTCGCGGCAGCAGGCGTTGCTGCGGCTGCGGGTTCGCTCGCGGGCGCGGCCACAGACAGATCGCTAGTGGGCGCAGCGGCAGCCGGATCGCTCGCGGCCGTCGCTCCCAGCGCCGCCGCCGCGGCGTTCACGGACGCCGCCGAAAGATCCACGAACGACACGCCCCGGCAGGTCACGTGCTGAAACGAGGGATCGGCCTGAAGCTTCGGATCGAACTTCCATTTGAGCTCGCCGGTTTGCGCGTCGAGCGCGAACAGGATCTGGTGCGGCGAGCACAGGTAAAGCAGATCGCCGATCTTGATCGGCGTGACTTCGTTGGTGATCTCGACCGGATCGTTGGGGCCTTTCGTGTCGCCCGTCCGGAAGGTCCAGGCCACCTCGAGGTTATGCACGTTATCGGGCGTGATCTGCTGCAGCGGCGAATAGCGCGTGCCTTGCTGGTCGCGTCCATAAGCGGGCCACTCGGATGGCTCGATGCCGTCGACGCTCGGCGCGGGCGTGGCCCTCACCGCCGCGAGCGAGCCGTTGATCTGTTGCGGATCGTTGAAATGCGCATACACGAGCACGCCGCCCCACACGAGCAGCCCGACCACGAGTGACAGCACGCCGAACTGGCGCGGGCGCTCGAGGTGCCAGCTCATGAGCACGAGCAGCCAGATGCCGAACACCACCAGCACGCCCGAGCGCGGCACGAGCGCCCAGAAGTCCGGCCCCGACTCCCAGAGGCCCCATATCGCGGTACCGATCAGCACGATCGCATAGAGCACGAACGCCGAGGGGCTCGCGCGCCACAGCAGCCACGCGAAAACGAGCAGCAGCACGCCCGTCACGACGTAGTACGGCGAGCCGCCGAGCGAAATGAGCCACGCGCCGCCAGCCAGCAGATACACCGCCGTGAGCAATGTGAACAGCACGGAGATGACTCCGATGAAGCCCAGCGGTTTCGATAGTCTGGCCATGATCTCAACCTTCCTCGAAGAATGCCGTCTGCGATGGCGGAAAAAGTGTGGCGTCAGAACACGTGCATCATCCCGACGTAGGCGCCCGTTTGCGATTGGCCAGCCATCGGGCTGGTCGGCGTGCTCGAGTCGCGCGGCGTGGCGAACACGGAGAACGTGCCGTTCTTGCTGTTGTCCACATAGGCCACCGTGCCATACAGGAACGTGCGGGCACTCAGGTTGTACGTCGCGCCGAGCACGTAGAGCATGGCGTGGCTCGCGGGGTCGTGCGAGGCGTCGCCGCCGCCCTCGCCTACGTGAATATAGAAACCTGCGGCGGTCACCGCCCACTTCGGTGTGGCCTGGTAGGTCGCGCCCAGCCAGTAGTGGTCGGCGGTATCGGAAATGCCGGGCGGCGAATCGGGTGCGGAGTAATGCGTGTACGCGGCCTGGATCTTGAACATCTGCACGCGCAGGTTGCCGCCCACGAAGTATTCGCGCGAGGCCGTGAAGATGTTGGAAAAGTGCCCGCTCGAATCGCGCAGTTCGTCGTAGATACCGCGCAGGTCGAAGAGCGGCGAGTGATACGAGAGCATGATGCCGTCCGAGCGGCCGAACTCACCTTCGGCGCCGGCGTTGAAGTTGCCGGGCTGGTTGCCGAACGAATACTGTCCTTGCACGTCGAGGCCCTTCCACACCGGGCTGTGATATTCGACGTTGTTGCTCGTTTGCTGCCAGTTGCGTCCACGCACGAGCGAGGCCGACGACACCGCCTGCTGCACGAACGGATCGTATGCCCACACGCCGTCGCTGTCGATGAAGAGATTACGGCCGGCTTGCAGTTGCCCCCATGTGTCGTTCTTCAAACCCACATACGCGCGGCGCGACCAGAGCCGGCCGCCGCCCGTGGTGCCGTTCATGATCTGCACGGCGGTTTCGAGGTTGAAGATCGCGGCGCTGCCGCCGCCCAGGTCCTCAGTGCCCTTGAGGCCGAACATGCTGGTGCCCCAGTCGCCGCCTTCGGCGCTCCAGCGGCTCGAGCTGCCGCCGCTGCCGTTCGCGATGTGATTGAGGTATTCGATGCCGCCATCCACACGGCCGTACATCGTGACACTCGATTGTGCGCACACGGCCGAACTGGCGGAGAGCAGCACCACTGCGCCCAGAGTCGTTTTCACGTTGGCTCCCTGGAGTCTTCTTTCTTGGTCCGGTCCATGCCGGGGCGGATAACGTGGTTTAACGTGCAGACAAGCCGGCGCGCCCGGTCTCATGCTGGCCGCATCGCGCACTAAAAAGCATAGCGCGTGGTGAAAAAAACCGTATTTTGGCTGGACAGCGAACGACGTACAGTTGCACGCGCACGACGGCGCCGGTGGCGCAGAGCATATTGCGTGCCGCGCCGCACCATGCACGGTGCATCGTGGGGCGAAGGTCACGCGCTAAAATCAGCGCTTTCCCACGGACGTTTCGCCATGACCACCGCGCTGCTCGTCATCGATTTTCAGAAGAGACTCGTCGACGCCGAACCGCTGCCCGGCGACATCGCCATGGTCAGCGCCAACATCAACACGCTGATGCAGCGCGCAAGGCATGCGGGTGCGCCGGTCGTGCTGATCCAGCATGAAGACGACACGGCGCTCGTTCGCGGGTCCGACGCGTGGGCGCTATCGGCCACGCTCGATACAGAAGCGCGCGACCACCTCATCGGCAAGCGCACGCCCGATTCGTTTCTCGGCACCGGTCTGGGCGCCCTGCTCGCCGCGCATGCGGTGAAACACGTGGTGATCTGCGGCTATGCGAGCGAATTCTGCGTGGACACGACGGTGCGGCGCGCCGCCGCGAACGGCCTCACGGTCACCCTCGCCGCCGACGCGCACACCACGCACGACAAGCCGCACGCGAACGCCGCGCTGATCCGCGCGCACCACAACGCGACGCTTTCGAATATCCGCAGCTTCGGCCCGAAGATCAGCGCGGTGCGTGCCGGCGAAATCGCGTTCGATCCAGCGGCGTAAGGTAGTTTCCGCTAGCGCGCGTCGCGCCGTGAATCTGCCTTCCCAGTGAGCTTCGCGGCGTCGCCACCCTGCGCCGGCTGCTGCTGAGCCGCCCGCACAGCGTGAAAAACCGGCAAACGCCAGCCGAAGTAGAGCGAGGCCAGCCGCAACGCCACGCAGGAAATCACGGCCACCCAGGGCGTCCAGAACGTCGACCAGCCCGCATACGTGAGCCCCACCTGCACGGCGGCCCCAAGCAGCGCCGCCGAAGCATAGATCTCGCGATCGAGAATGGCGGGCACGCGCGAGAGCAGCACGTCGCGCAACACGCCGCCGCCCACCGCACTCACAATGCCGAGGATGATGGCGGGCTCCGCGCTCTGGCTATACGCGAGCGCCTTCTGCGCGCCCGCCACCGCAAAGAGCCCTAGCCCGATCGCATCGAACAACAACACCGGATGACGCAGCCGCCGCACCTGCGGATACGCGGCAATTGTGAGTCCCGTAGCCAGCAGCGTGACCGCGAGATAGGCCCAGTTCGCGAGCCCAGCGGGCGGCACCGCGCCAATGCACAGATCGCGGATGATGCCGCCGCCGCACGCCACCATGAAGCTCACGACGACGATGCCGAACAGATCGAGCCGCCGTTGCCGCGCGGCCACGGCACCGGAGATCGCGAAGGCGAACGTGCCGATCAGGTCGAGCGCCGTATAGGCCGTGTGAGCGTTGAGATGCGCGCCCACGTGCGCGTCGAGTGCCACGCTCACGCCGCCTCGCTTTCGCGGCCAAGCCACGCAGCGGCCGCGCACAGCATCGCTTCGAGGCCGGTGCGCAACGTGGGGTCGAGCACCGGCGCGAACTTCGGCGAGTGGTTGCTCGGGATTTCGTTGAGCTTCTTCGCAGCCTTGGCTTGTGCGTAGACACCGGGGTCGGTGCCGCCCACGAACCAGAACGCGTACGGCACACCCCATTCGCGGCCGAACACGCTGAAGTCCTCGCTGGCAGCGGCCGGCTGCGTTTCGTAGGCGTGCTCGCCGAACCATGCTTCGAAGGCCTTGCGCAGGCGCGCCGTGGTGGCGTCGTCGTTCACCGTGAGCGGGTAGCTCGACAGCGTCGTGAATTCCGGCTCGCGCGGCGCATTCGAGGCTGCGCATTCGGCGCAACAGATGCGGCGGATCGCGCCCAGCATGTACTCGCGCACGTCGTCGTCGAAGGTGCGCATGTTGAGCTTGAGCGTGGCGTCGTCGGGGATGATGTTTTCCTTCGTACCCGCTTGCAGCGAGCCCACCGTGAGCACGGCGGCGTCGCGCGGCGAGATTTCGCGCGAGACGATCGTCTGCAGACGCAGCGTGGTGGAAGCCGCCATGATCACCGGGTCGATCGAGGTTTGCGGCTGCGAGCCGTGCGAACCGCGGCCGAACAGCTTCACCTTGAGACTGTCGCCGGCCGAGAGGATCGCACCGCTGCGATAGCCCACGGTGCCTGCCGGGCCCACCATCACGTGCTGGCCGAGGATCACGTCGGGCTTCGGAAAGCGCTCGATCATGCCGTCGTCCATCATGCTGCGCGCGCCGCGCCCCACTTCCTCGCCGGGCTGGAACACGGCAAGCAGCGTGCCGCTCCATGCGTCGCGATGCGCCGCCATCAACTGCGCCACGCCAAGGAGCCATGTCACGTGCAGGTCGTGCCCGCACGAGTGCGCCACGCCCACCTGCACGCCCTCCTCGTCTTTTGCGGTCACGGTGCTCGCATTCGGCAGGCCCGTGGCTTCGGCCATGGGGAGCGCGTCCATGTCGGCGCGCAGCATCACGACCGGGCCCTCGCCGTTGCGCAGCAGGACCACGACGCCCGTCACGCCCACTTCGCGGGAGACTTCGTAACCGAGCTTTTCCATGCGCTCTGCCACGAGCGCCGCCGTGCGGAACTCCTGCATCGAAAGTTCAGGATGCTGGTGCAGATCCTTGTAGAGCGCTTCGAGCTCGGGCAGCAGCGCGCCAATGGCGGGCGCCACGGTTTCGACCAGATTCGGCATGGACGACTCCTT
Source organism: Paraburkholderia sp. CNPSo 3274 (assembly GCF_024206475.1). Lineage (GTDB taxonomy): Bacteria > Pseudomonadota > Gammaproteobacteria > Burkholderiales > Burkholderiaceae > Paraburkholderia. Next base: position 29,580 of record NZ_JAMBPR010000076.1, on the reverse strand, counting down.
CATGCGTATTTCAGATGGGCAATGTACGACGGCCACGGCGCGATCTCAAACACCCTCGATCAGGCTCTGCGCAAGCTTGGCGAGCAACTGGTCGAGCGTCTTGCGCTCGCGATCGGTGAGCACCGCAGCGAGTTCGGATTCGAGCTTCGAGCCGGCTTTTTCCGAGGCATTCGCTACTTTCGCGCCCTCGGGTGTGACGCGCAGCGCAACGCTGCGCCGGTCCGCCGCATGCGTGCCGCGGCCAATCAGACCGCGCGATTCGAGTTCGCCGAGCGTTTTCGAAAGCAGCGTTTTTTCGATGAGCGCACGCTGCGAAACGGCCTTGGGCGTGATGCCCGGCTCGGTGCGGATGATGCGCAGCACGCGCATGGCACGCACGTCGAGATCCCAGCGCTCACGGTAGACCGCGTTGGCGCGATCCATCAGCAGCGCGCTCGTTTGATCGAGCCTGAAGGTGAGGAAATCTGAATACAAATGCGTGCTCCCATCCCTGCGCTGACTGGACGCCAGTATAGTCAGATAGTTGAAAATTTCAACTATCTGGATTTGGGAAACACGATTGAGCGGGTGCAGATGTGACAACGCGGCCGGCCCCCGTTAGAGAGGAAGCCAGCCGCGCAGGAGGAAACGTCCGGCGGGGACAGATGCCAGCCGGAGTCAGCGCTGAATTGACTTAGAACGCGTGACGCATGCCCACCGTCACGGCGACCTGCGTATCGGTCGACGAAGGCGAGAGCGTGTTGATCATGGCGTGCGAAAGCACTGAGCCCTCCGGTGCGCCGTGCACGTTCTGGTACACGCCTTCGAGGTAGAAGTCGGTGCGCTTGCTGATAGCGTAGTCCGTTTGCAGCATTGCCGTGTTCCAGCCCGGGTTCGTGCCGTTGTATGCGCCGTGCGTGTACGTGTACGCACCCGAAACGCTCCATGCCGGCGTGAGCGCGTATTTCACGTTCGCTTCGAAGTTGTCGAGGCGCAGCGAACCGGCGAGCGAGCCAGCGGAGTCGTCGTTGGAGCCGAGATAGGTGCCCGTGCCGAACGAGTAGACGCCTGCGGCGTTGTCGATCTGCGAATGGCTCCAGACCAGACCCACCGTGGCCGGGCCGTACGTGTAGTTGCCGCCGAGCGACCAGACGCGTTGACGCTCCGCCAGGAAGTTCGCGCTCGTGTCGCTGGAGGTGACCGCGCCGCTGCTGTTGCCCGCGTTGTTGAACTGCAGGTAGCCGGCCGCGAGGTTCAACGGGCCCTGGGTATACGAAACGGCGAAGCCGTACGAGCGGTTGTTCGCAAAGTCGCCGGCCTTGTTGCTGAACGAGTACATCGTCTCGAACGTCACGCCGTACCAGGTCGGGCTCGCGTACTTGACGGAGTTGTTGATGACCACCGAATTCGCGGCGAGGTTGTCGTTCTCGAACGGGTGAGCCGCGAGGCTGCCGCCCCACGTGTTGAATTCCGCCGTGAGCGGGCCCACGAGGTCGTTCATCACGTCGAACTGGCGGCCGAACGTGAGCGTGCCGTACGGGTCGCTTTGCAGGCCCACCCACGCTTGCGAACCGAAGCCGAGACCCGAGAACGCCTGCGCGCCGTTGTTGAGCAGGAAGCCTTGTTCGAGCTTGAAGATCGCGTGCAGACCGCCGCCCAGATCTTCCGAACCCTTGAGGCCGAACACCGTGTTCTGCGTGGAGCTGCTGTTCAGCTGCCAGTTGCTATGGCCGAACTGGTTGTTCGTATAGACGAGACCGGTATCGATCAGGCCGTAGAGGGTCACGCTGCTTTGCGCGTGCGCCGAAATAGCAAAGGCGCTCAGGAGTGCCGCGGCGAGTAGCGTTTTTTTCATGTTTTCAAGCTCCGGATTGGGCGGTGGGTTAATGCATCGAATTCAGGCAGCCGGCACCATCGACGTGCAATCTCATATGCGTGTATTCCATTTCAGTGCAGATTCAAAAGCAAAAAGCTATCCGTCGACGATTATTGCGAATTGCGCAATTCATCGGTGTTGAAAATGCAATGGCAAAATGGAAATCGTGCGGCGAGCGCGGCGCGAATCGAACACCCGCATCATAGGGTGTCGAAAATAAAAATGGTGTCGAAATTCGAGCGACGTGGCGTCGATGGCACAACCGCGCCTGGCAAGGCTCGACGCGCATCGAGGAATGTGCGGGGCGTGAATATTGCCGGGGAAATTACATAAAGCTTTCGAGGCGAAGCATTAAAGCCGGCGAGAAAGGCCGATTATCCGCACTGAGAATCACCGAGGCAACCGGCCTCGGAGCGCGTTGATTGTTCTATTAATGCGCTCTCCTTTTTGCGTTGACGTGATTCGTTTAAGCAGCCGGCGCAACCGATGCGCCCGCTATGCCGTGGCGCTCCAATGCCTCTGCGACGAATCCCGATGCCTTCATCGTTTCGACAAACGCGCCAAGCGCTTCGGCGGCCTGCGGACCGCGACTCTTCGCGACGCCCATGGCCTGGCGAATCACCATGAAGCGCTCGTCGAGCAGACGCAAGCCACCAGCCTTCGCGGCGTCGGCTTCGAGTTGTTGCTTCACGCCCGCGGCCACTTCGAGCCCTTGTTCCAGGAAGGTTTGCACGACGGTGGGCGAAGTCGGCGCGCGTACGATCTCTGCTTGCTTCAATTCACGCGTGAGAAAGAGATCGTACGCACTGCCTTTGCCCACGGCCACTCGGTTATGCGGTTGGTCGACTTCGGTATTGGTGCGCACCGGAGAATCGTTGCGAACCAGATAAAAGCCTTCGATCAACACATAAGGCGCGGTGAACGCGATCGTCTCGCCTCGCTTTGGATCGACGGCAAAGAAGCCGAAGTCCGCGCGTTCGTCGCTCACGGCTTCGACGGACTTGCCCGCCGCGTCGAATACGACAAGCTCGAGCGGCACACCCAAATGTGCTGTGCGAAAGCACGCGCGAGATCGACGGAAACGCCGTACGGTTCGCCCGACGCCGCATCGCGATTCGCGAGTATCGGATTGCCGAGGTTGATGGAGGCGCGCAACGTGCCGGTGGGCGCGAAGGCTTTGATGACAGCGGGATCCATGTTCATGGGGAGCGCAGGACGAAAATCAGCGTCTTTCGAGCATATCACCCGGCCGGCTTGTGCGCGCCCATCGCCACCGTGCATGCATGGCTCAGCCCGTATCGCCGCCGGCGACCGGCAAGATGGAGCCGGTGATATAGCTCGCCTCTTCGGAAGCGAGAAAGAGGATAGGCGCGACCTGTTCGTCGAGGCTGCCGTAGCGCTTGAAGAAGGTCGATTCGGTGACCTGGCGCACCGCCTCGCCCATCCAGGCCTTTTCCTGCTCGCTGTCGCCAGCGGCATTGCGCGCAATGCGGCGCGGCGGTGCTTCGGTGCCGCCCGGCGCCGTGGCGACCACGCGGATATTGTGCTCCGCGTATTCCATCGCCAGCGATTGCGTCATCGCATTCACGCCGCCCTTCGCTGCCGAATACGGCACGCGGCGAATGCCGCGCGTGGCGTTCGACGAAACGTTGACGATGGTTCCACGCCCGCGCTCGAGCAAATGCGGCAGCACCGCATGGCACGTATACAGCGTGGGCATGAGCGAGCGGCGGATTTCCGCATCGATCTGCGCCGGCTCGAATTCCGCGAACGGACGCATGCGGATGGCACCGCCCACGCCGTTGATGAGAACGTCGATGCCGCCAAATTTTTGCGCGGCGAAATCCATTGCCGCTTTCGCGCCTTCATACGTTTCGAGGTCGGCGACGAATCCCGCCGTTTCCGCGCCCTGCGCCTCTGCCGCGACTTCGGCTACGAAATCCGCGCGATCGACGAACACCACCTTGCCGCCTTCGGCCGCCGCACGCAGCGCCACGCCGCGGCCAATTCCCTGCGCCGCCCCGGTGACGACGACGACTTTGCCTGCGAATCGTTGCATGATCATGCCGCCTTCGGGACTACGTTGGGGGTGAACTTCTCGTAGTGGAAGCTGTTGGGCTTCACGCCTTCGTCATCGAAGTACTTGCGCACGGCGTCCACCATCGGCGGCGGCCCGCACAGATACACGTCGACGTCGCCCTCGTTCAAGGCGTCGGCGGGAATGTGCTGCGTGACCCAACCTTTACGCGGATGATTCGAATCCGCATCGGCGATAACGGTAGCGAAGCTGAAGTTCGGCAACTTCGCCGCGTAGGTTTCGATCGCTTCAACCAGCACCAGATCGAGGTCGCGCGTCACGCCGTAAATCAGGTGCACCTTCTGCTGCGCGTTGGTGCGCGCGAGCACTTCCAGCATCGAGAGGAACGGCGCCAGACCCGTGCCGCCCGCGAGGAACAGCAGCGGCCGCTGCACGTCGCGCAGATAGAAGCTGCCGAGTGGCCCCGTCAATTCGAGCTTCGTGCCCGCTTGCGCGGCTTCGAGCCACGTGCTCATCACGCCGCCCGGAATCTTCTTGATCAGGAAGCTGATTTTCGCTTCGCCCGGCGCGCAAGAGAAGGAATACGAACGGTGCTGACCACTGCCCGGCACGTCGATGTTGACGTACTGGCCCGGCAGGAACACGGGACCCGCCGCGTCGACGTCCAGTTCGAGCACGACCGCGGCATCGTTGTGCTGTTCGACCTTCGCCACCGTGGCCGCAAACTTGCTCTGCCCTGTTTTGCACGCCGTGGAGGAAGCTGGAATCGCGATCACGCAATCGCTTTCCGGCACCATCTGGCACGTGAGCACGAGACCGCTGTCCCTTTCGTCTTCGGTCAGCGCGTCCTCGATATAGTCTTCGCCCAGGTCGTAGCTGCCGCTTTCCGCACGGCACTTGCAGGTGCCGCACACGCCGTCTGAGCAATCCATCGGGAGGTTGATCCGCGCGCGAAAGGCCGCATCGAGGACCTTCTCGCCCGCCTTGCATTCGATGAAGCGCGTGACGCCGTCTTCGAAATTCAGTGCAATCTTGTAGCTGGACATGGTGTCTCCTTCTATCCCATGTTGAAACTGAGGCTCGATGTCAAACGTGATTTCACACGTGATAGACGTCGAGCACCTGCCGGATATAGTCGTTCTTCAGCACGATCTTTTTGTAGGCAATCAGGAAGCCGTCGCCGGCCTTGCGCAAGGTGACGAACATCGTGCCGAAGAAATGATCCGTGGTCCTGTAGCGGTGATTGAGCGTGTGGAAGTTGTAGCGCACCTCCACTTCATCGCCGCGATCCGCCAGCACTTCCACGTTCGTGACGTTGTGGCTCGTGCGCGGCTCCGGCATCGAAGCGCCGCTGCGTTCGGTCTTGATGCGAAACACGCGGTCTTCGAGGCCACCGCGATCCGGGTAGTACATCAGCGAGACCTGCGATTCGTGGTCGTCGGTGAGCTGGTCATCGTCGTCCCACGCGGGCATCCAGTACGTGACGTCTTCTGCGTAGCAGGCGAGCCATTCTTCCCACTGGCGATCGTCGAGCAGACGCGCTTCGCGGTACAGCGCGGCGCAGATTTTGTGGTAATCGTTGCTCATGCCTGCGCTCCCGCTTGTGCGTGATTCAGTTCCTGCTTGAGGGCGTCGCGCATGGCGTGCACCCAGTACTCGTGCTGAACCACGAACAGGCCTTCGTCTTCGCTGCGTTCGCCGGAAATGACCGGTTTGAGGCCCATCTTCTTCGCGTTTTCGTCCGCACCGTCGACCCACAGCGGCGCGCCGCGCGAGAGATCGTTCCACATCGCCGTGGTCCCCGCATAACCCGCCTGGCAGGCGCGGAACTCTTCCAGGTCATCGGCGGTGCCCATGCCCGTGACGTTGAAGAAGTCCTCGTACTGGCGAATACGCGTCGCGCGATCTTCGGCGCTCTCGCCCTTCGGCCCGAAGCAGAAGATGTTCACCTCGGTCTTGTCGACACTGATCGGGCGCACTACGCGAATCTGCGTACTGAACTGATCCATCAGGAACACGTTCGGGTAGAGGCACAGGTTTCTCGTCTGATTGACGATGAAATCGGCCTGCACTTCACCCACGCGCGCCTTGATTTCGTCTCGATGCTTGTAGACCGGCCGCACTTCCGGGTTCATCGTGTTGGTCCACAACAGGATGTGGCCATGGTCGAAGCCGTATACACCCGCCACCGACTTGCTCCAGCTATTGGCGTCCACCGCCTGGGTGCCGTCTTCCTTGCGACGGCCCATGGTTGCGGCGTAATTCCAGTGGACCGTGCTGACGTGGTAGCCGTCGCAGCCGTTCTCCATCTGCATCTTCCAGTTGCCGTCATAGACGTACGAGGAGTTGCCACGCAGCACTTCGAGGCCGTTCGGCGACTGGTCGACGATCTGGTCGATGATGATTTTCGCTTCGCCGAGGTAGTCTTCCAGCGGCTGTACGTCGGCATCGAGGCTGCCGAACAGAAAGCCCCGATAGTTCTCGAAGCGCGCGACCTTCTTCAGGTCATGCGAGCCCTGCTTGTTGAATTGCACGGGATACTCGGTGGTCTTTTCATCCTTCACCTTGAGCAGCTTGCCGGTGTTGGAGAACGTCCAGCCGTGGAACGGACAGGTGAAGCTGCCCTTGTTGCCATGCTTGCGCCGGCACAGCATCGCGCCTTTGTGCGCGCAGGCGTTGATGACGGCGTTCAGCGCGCCGGTCTTGTCGCGGGTGATGACTACCGGCTGACGACCCAGCCACGTGGTGTAGTAGTCGTTGTTTTCGGGAATCTGGCTTTCGTGCGCGAGGTAGACCCAGTTCTTCTCGAAGATGTATTTCATCTCCAGTTCGAACAGGTCGACATTGGTGAAGATGTCGCGGCGGCAACGGAACACACCGTTTTGCTTGTCGTCCTGCACGGCGGTGGACAGCAGGTGATCCAGGTCACTGGCTTTGTCGATGATGGCTGGCATATTAGCTCTCCTATGCATACTCCACACGCGGTACGGAGTTCCTGCATCGGTGTCGAATGATGATCGCGGTGAAACAAGGGGCGGCGGCGTTACGCCGCCGCCATGCGGGACGGTTACGCCGTGGCTGCGACGCGCAGGCGGTGAACGAGCTGGTTGTCCTTACCCTGGACCAGCGGCGTGAGCGTGAGGTTGAACTCGATGTCCTTGTACGCGTCAGCCTTCAGGCCCAGCGCGGTGCCACCGGTCTTTTCCGTCACGGACGGAATCAGCTCTTCGCGCGTTGCGTAGGCGAAGTCGTCCCAGATCAGCGGGTCGCCTTCGATATTGAACTGCGTGGTCAGCTTGCGATGATCGCCGCTCGTGACGAAGAAGTGCACATGCGCCGGGCGGTTGCCGTGGCGGCCGAGGCCGTCCAGCAGCCGCTGGGTCGAGCCCTGCGGCGGGCAGCCGTAGCCCACCGGCATGAGCGTACGGAATTCGTACTTGCCGTCAGCACCGGTCCTGACCGCGCCGCGCAGGTTGAAATCGTCCTGCGCGCCGGTCGGGTCGAAGTGCGAATAGAAGCCCTTCGAATTGGCGTGCCAGCATTCGACCACGGCGCCAGCGAGCGGCTTGCCGTCGAGGTCGGTGACCGTGCCGTGAATGACGAGCGGTCCTGCGTCGGCGTCGGCGTTGAGGTCGATGCGCGACACGCTCTCGCGCAGCGGTGCGCCCGCAACGTAAAGCGGCCCTTCGATGGTGCGCGGCGTGCCGCCTTCGAGACCCACCGCCTTGTCTGCGGCGTCCATGCGGATGTCGAGGTACTTCTCGAGGCCGAGACCGGCAGCCAGCAGCGCCGCTTCGCCGTCCTGGCCGAGCTTGTTCAGATAGTTCACGCCGGCCCAGACTTCATCGGGCGTGATGTCGAGATCGTCGATGGCCTTGAACAGGTCGCCCAGCAGTCGATGAACGATCTGCTGGAAACGCGCGTCGCCGCTACCGCCATTGAGATTCGCAGCGGCCTTCAGCAGGTCCTGCACTTCCTTCGTTTCGAATACTTTTGCGCTCATGATATTTGTCTCCTGGTGCTTGCTGGTATTGAGGGGGAATCAGCTCAGGCGTCGGTGTCCCTGACGGAGGACGGGTGGCGACACAACGGCGTGACCGTTATCTTCATGTACGGAAAAAGCGGCAAGGCGGTGAGAATGTCGTGCAGCTCCGCATTGCTCTCTACATCGAAGATGCTGTAGTTCGCGTACTCGCCCACCAGTCGCCAGATATGGCGCCACTTTCCGCTGCGCTGCAGCTCCTGCGAGTACTCCTTTTCTCGCGCCTTGATCGCGTTGGCGACATTTGCCGGCATGTCGGCCGGGATGTTCACATCCATGCGTACCTGGAAAAGCATCGTCTACGTCCTTGGCTTATTTCGTCATTTTCATCAGGCCATCGCGGGTGAAGCGCCTGACCTTCGCTTCGTCCAGTTCGATGCCGAGACCCGGGCCGTTCGGCACCGTCAGCTCGAAGTCGCTGTAGTCCAGCGGGGTAGTCAGAATTTCTTCGGTAATCAGCAACGGGCCGAACAGTTCGGTGCCCCACTGCAGGTTGGCGAAGCTTGCGAACAGGTGCGCCGAGGCGACCGTGCTGAACGCGCCTTCGAGCATCGTGCCGCCGTACAGCTCGATACCCGCGGCGTCCGCAATCGTGGCCACGCGCTGGGCAGCGAACAGTCCGCCGCTTTGTTCGATCTTGATGGCGAACACATCGGCGCCCTCGTTCTTCGCGATCTCGAACGCGCTTTCCGGTCCCTGGAGGATTTCGTCGGCCATCAGCGCCACCGGGAAACGGCGCATGAGGCGCGCCAGCGCCGCAGGCGAAGCGACCGGCTGCTCCACCAGTTCGCAGCCGGCTTCGGCCAGTGCGGGAATCGCCCATGCCGCCTGCGTCTCGCTCCAGGCCATGTTGACGTCCACGCGCACGGCAGCGCGGTCGCCCATCGCCTTCTTGATGTCGGCAACGTGCTGGATGTCGGTCTTGAGGTCCTTCGCGCCAATCTTCAGCTTGAAGATCTTGTGGCGGCGCACTTCGAGCATGGCCTCTGCTTCGGCGATGTCTTTGGCGGTATCGCCCGAAGCGAGCGTCCATGCCACCGGCAGGCGCTCGCGGCGGCGCCCGTCCAGCAGTTCGCTCACCGGCACGCCAAGGCGCTTGCCCTGCGCGTCGAGCAGCGCGGTTTCCAGCGCGCACTTGGCGAAGTGATTGACCTTCACGAGCTTGCCCAGGTGCGCCATGAGCGCCTGGATCTGCGTGGCGTCCCGGCCGATCATCGCCGGAGCGAAGTAGGCGTCGATCGCCAGCTTCATCGCTTCCGGGCTTTCGGGACCGTAGGCCATGCCGGCAATCGTCGTACCTTCACCGATGCCAGTGACGCCATCGCTGCAATACACCTTCACCAGCATCAGGGTTTGCCCGTACATCGTGGCGACGGATAGCTTGTGAGGGCGAATCGTCGGCAAATCTACGAGGCGGGTTTCGATACGTTCGATCGTCGCGGAAGTCATGTCGAATGCTGCGTAAGTGAAGAAGGTATGGTGGTTTTATACACGCCGCACATCCGCAAGATCCAATACTATTTGCGTCCAATTCCATACCTTTATAATATGGAAGTGCCGAAATCGCCCGTAAACAGGCTGATATTGCGGCGCATCATATTCGCAAAGTATCGAGAATTTGACGCTTCTATTGGGAACAGACCATGGATCTCCGACAGCTTCGTTACTTCGTTGCCGTTGTCCGCGAGCGCAATTTCACGCGCGCCGCGGAACAGCTTTGCATCGCTCAACCGCCGTTGAGCCGGCAGATTCAATTGCTCGAACAGGAGATCGGCGTGCCCCTCTTGATTCGCAATACGCGACCGGTGCGCACGACCGATGCGGGGCGTCTCGTGTACGAGCAGGCCATGCAGATTCTTGGGCGCGTCGAACAACTGCAAGCGACCGCTAAACACGTGGGACTGCATCACCGCACCGTGTTGTCGATCGGCTTCGTCGCCTCCGTTCTGTATTCGGGACTGCCACCGTTGATGCGCAAGCTGCGCCAGAATGCGCCGGAAGTCGACATCCAAATGGTCGAACTCATGTCGGTGCAGCAGATCGAGGCACTGAAGGAAGGCCGCATCGACATCGGCTTCGGACGCGTGCGCCACAGCGACCCTAACGTGGCCGGCATCGTCCTGCGCGAAGAGCCGCTGGCGGTGGTGGTGCCGATCGGCAGCGAGATGGCACAGGAGTCGACGCCTATTCCCATCGAGCAACTGGCCGGACAGAAACTGATTGTCTATCCCAAGGAGCCACGCCCCAGTTTCGCCGATCAGGTATTGAACGTGTTGCACGGCGACGGCGTGCAACCGGGTGAAGTGCTGGAAGTGCGGGAAATCCAGACGGCGCTGGGTCTCGTCGCGGCCGAGTTCGGCGTATGCGTGATCCCCGCTTCAGCGCGGCAATTGCGCCAGGACGTGCACTACCGGCTGATAGACAGCGACCACGCGACTTCGCCGATCATCCTGAATCACCGCGTGAACGACAACTCCGTCTACGTCGAGCTCGTGAAGCAACTGGTCAAGGAAATGTACGCGGAGCCCCAACCGTGGCTGCCTGCGAAGAAGCGAAAGTCTTGAAGCGATATGCCGTCTACCCCAGTTCGTTCAGGAATGCGCGTACGGCGGCGCCGATCTCGTGCGGCGAATCCTCCTGAATGTAATGAATTCCCGCCACCACGGTTTCCCGCTGGTTCGGCCAGCTGCGGCACGCGTCCAGCGCTCGGCCCGTGAGCAGCGCGCCAGGCTCGGCGCGGATCAGCAGCTTGGGGATATCGCTAGATGCGAGCCACGCTCCGTAAGCTTCAACCGCTTGCGTCACGTCGGCGGGCTCGCCTTCGATCGGCAGTTCGCGCGCCCACACGAGCGTCGTTCTGCGCGATTCGCGCGTCGCGAACGGCCTGCGCCACGCCTCCATGTCTTCTTGCGACAGCGTACGTAACACGCTGTGCGGCAACACCGTTTCGACGAAAAAATTCTCGTCGAGCACGAGACGCTCGCCGGCCTCGCCGCGCAGCGCGCGAAAAAGCGGTTCGCGCTCGGGCGGGAAATCACGCCACTGGCGCGGTTGCACGATGGCCTCCATGTAGGCGATCGACTTCACGCGCTGCGGATGGCGGCGCGCCCAGTCAAAGCCCAGTGCCGAGCCCCAGTCGTGCAGCACCAGCGTGACGCGGCCGTCGCGCGGCTTGCCGCCTGCATGCGCTGAAGCACACCGTCACTGCGCCGCCAGCCGCTGCGCCGAAAAACGCAAGCCGTCGAAGAGTCGCTCGGCCACCCGCCCGGGAAAGCCTTCAGGCAGCGCCGCCGCGACCTCTTCTATCGCACCGGGCGTACGCGCCAGCACGCGCTCGATCAACGGCCCCGCATCCGGCCCGTAGTGACACAGTTGCGCGGTGGCGTCGAAATGCGTACGCTTCACGTCGCGCATGCGATAGTGGCGCGCCTTGCCCCACACCGCCATGGCGAGCGACGCCTTGTGCCACGACCATTGATTGCCGCCGTCGCCCTCCACAGGCCAGATCGACATGACGTCATAGAGCGGCGCGAGCTGAAAGCGACCTGCCGGCAGCAGGCGGATGCTGAAATTTTTCGCGTGGCCGTCCGGCGCCGCGAGCATCCAGAAGACGATTTGCGCAGCGAGAAACGTTTCGAGGTCCTCCCGCGCCTGCTGCGACTGGCGCAAGAGACCCGCAATCTCGCGCACGCCGGGGCCGCCATGCGCTTCGTACTTGCGATGCGGCGGCACGCCGAGCGCCTGGCAGAAGTCCTCCTGCGGCAGGCGCAGCAACCCACCGGCGCGCGAGCGCGTACGATCGAAACGCTCCACGCTGAGCACCTTCTGTGCACCGAACTTGACGATCTGCGCTTGCGAAGCGGGCAACCCGAAGGCCCTCAGCAGTGCCAGGCAAAGCCATTCGTTTTCGACCGAGGTATTGAAGTCCACCTTGCGATGGCCGATCAGCCCCAGTGGCAGCTTGAGAATATGGGTGGTGGGCGTGGCGCCGCGCGGCAGCAGCCATTTGCCGCGGTGGCGCAAGAGCGCGGTCTTCTCCTGCGCACCCGCCAGCGAAATGCGCAGATCGTCGGCCTCTAGCGCGCCACCGGGCAGCGCGCCGGCCGTTTCGAGCAGCAGGCGCTCGATAGCGGCATCGCTCAACACGGTGCCTTCGATGCGGTCGACGCGGCCCGGCGTTTCGTCCTCGCCCAGCAACTGCACCGCGCCCACGCAATCGCGCCCGATCGCCTTGAGCAGGTCGAAGGCCTCGAGCGTATCGGTGCGAAAGCGCGTGGCGATGCGGCGGCGGATGGGCTCGCTGTCGGGCAGGAGATTGTCGAAATAGTGCTGCACGCGCTCGCCGCGCAACGGCACGTCGCCGATGCCGAACGGCAGCGAGAGCGAAAGCGGCCGGCCCACGGCCGAGCGCTTCCAGGCGTCGTCATAACGCAGTTCGGTATCGCCGGCGGACGTCATGATCCACGTGCCCACGCGCTCGCCGTTGGCCCAGATCGATAGCGCGCGCGAATGCGATTTGCGGCCCATACTCACCACTCCGGCGTGCCGGCCGCCGCCTCGCGCGACTGCACGCAGAGTTCCAGCCCGTAGAGCGCGAAAAGCGCGAGCATCTGCTCGAGCGAGAGGCTGGCGGCGCCCGTGGTTTCGAGCGCGGAAAGGCGCGGCTGGCCGATGCCGAGATTCGCCGCGGCCTGCGCCTGGGTCATGCCGCGCGCCTTGCGGGCCGATTGCAGAATCTCGCCAAGCCCGCCTGGCGTCTGGACGATGATCTTCATGGCACATTCCTGTGAGGCATAAATCGATTATATGCCTGTGGGGAATATTTTGCCAATATCACTCACACGAATAAATCGGAAATATCGCTCACACAAATAATCACCAGACGGCCCCCTGTATACGGCTCAGTCGCCGCGCACGGCGGTACTAAGAACCAGAAGATATCGAGGCTCATCATTGCGTCGCACTCAGTCGCGCCCTCATTGAAACAGCCCGCAGCGCTTTCCCCTACCAGTTAATCTGCAATTGCATATGATGTATTCGGCTAAACGTCCACATTTCCAACCCCTTTAGCGAGGAACCCAGCCATGGACACACGGACCGTCAAGATTCCCGGCCCCGATCATCCGATCACGGTCGAACCGGCGCGCACGCACGTGGTGGTGAAAGCAGGCGGCCGCGTGGTCGCCGACACGCGCCGGGCGCTCACGCTGCGCGAGGCGAGCTATCCCGCCGTGTTCTACATACCGCGCGAGGACGCCGACATGTCGCTGCTCTCGCGCACGGAACACAAGAGCTGGTGCCCATACAAGGGCGAGGCTTCGTACTACTCGATCACGCCAGGCGGCGCGCGAGCCGTGAACGCGATATGGAGCTATGAAACGCCGCATGAAGCGGTGTCGGCAATCAAGGACCATCTTGCGTTCTACCTGGATCGCGTCGATTCGATCGAAACGTCCGACTGAACGCGCCGCGGCGACGTGACATCTGCATCGTTGACGCCCACTCGGGCCCCAAGGTGTGCCAGGATTCGGTTATTCGTGCGGCGCAGCCCGCCGCACCCCGCTCCCTTACATCCAACCGACATGCAACAAGGCACCCCGGCCACCGCGGCCAGCTTTGCCAACATGGGCGTCGATCTGCTCGACTTCTTCGACGTGACGCCCACTTCGTTGTGGCTCGAAGACTATAGCCAGCTGCGCGCGCTCTTCGATCGCTGGCGCGCGCAAGGCGTGACCAACCTGCGCCGCTTCCTCGAAGACGATCCGCGCCGCGTGGCCGAATGCTCGGCCTGCATCCGCGTGCTCAAGGTCAACCGCCATACGCTCGATCTTTACGGTGCGCGCGACTACGAAGAACTCGCCGCGCATCTTCCGCAGGTGCTGCGCGACGACATGTTCCAGGCGCACGTGGGCGAGCTCGAGCAGATGTGGGCCGGCCAAACCACGTTCGAGAGCAAGAGCGTGAACTACACGCTGCGCGGCCGGCGCATGGACATTCTGTTGCGCGGCGTGATCCTGCCGGGCCACGAAGCCGACTGGAGCCGCGTGCTCGTGGCGATCGAAGACGTCTCGGCGCTAGAAGAAGCGCGCCATCGGGCGGCCGCGAGCGAGCAATATGCGCTCGGCGTTTTCGAGCACTCGCCGGTTTCGCTGTGGGTCGAAAACTTCTCCGCCATACGCGAACTGCTCAATGAGGTACGCGAGCAGGGCATCATCGACTTTCGCACCTTCACCGACGTACACCCCGAATTCGTCGAACGCTGCATGAGCGAAATCCAGGTACTCGACGTAAATCACTACACGCTGGGCATGTTTCGCGCACCGGACAAAGCCACGCTGCTCGCGCGCCTGCCCGAGGTGTTCCGCGACGAAATGCGTCCGCACTTCCGCGAGCAGTTGCTCGATCTCTGGGAAGGCCGCCTCTTTCAGCAGCGCGAGGTGGTGAACTACGCGCTCGACGGCAGCGAAGTCAACGTGCACCTGCAGTTTTCCGTGTTCCCGGGCCACGAGGCGCAGTGGGACCTCGTGCTGCTCGCGCTCACCGACATCACGGCGCGCAAGAAAGCCGAGGCCTACCTCGAATTCCTCGGCAAGCACGACGTGCTCACGAAGCTCAAGAACCGCTCGTTCTATGTGGACGAACTCAATCGTCTGCAACGCAAGGGGCCGTTCCCGGTGAGCGCGATCGTCGTCGATATGGACAACCTGAAGGCGGTGAACGACCAGCTCGGCCACGCGGCCGGCGACGCGTTGCTGCGCCGCGCCGGCGAAGTGCTCGCGAAAGCGATCCAGAAACCCTATCAGGCCGCGCGCATCGGCGGCGACGAATTCGCCGTGCTGATGCCCGGCGCCGAGGCGCGCGAAGCGGAAACCGTGGCGGACAGCATCACCAAACTGGTGGAGTTGAACAACCAGTTTTACGGCGGACCGACGCTGAGCTTTTCAATGGGCTTGGCGAGCTGCGAGGAAGGCGAAAGCGTGGAAGCGATGCTGCGTGAAGCGGACGCGGCGATGTACGAGGCCAAGCGCCGTCGCACCGACATGAGCGGCACGTCGTTGGAAGCCGACGCGGCGCGTGATGCCTGAGGTTCGATGCGCGGGAAACGCTTCGGACACCGTAAGAGAAGCAGGGAAGAAAAAGCGGCCGGCATGTAACCATGCCGGCTTGCCGAGAGCCTTGCGCCCTCGTTTCACACACTCAGGCTAGCGGCGTGACGCCACGTGCCTGAGTGCGGGCCACCGCACTGGCGTGATGCTGCGCCGCGCGCCAGCAAGCGAGCCAGCAACGCGCGTCCGCCATGACGGCGGACCTGGCATCACGACGCGTTGACGGCATCCTTGAATGCCTTGCCAGCGGTGAACTTCACCGTCTTGGCGGCGGCAATCTGGATCTCCGCGCCCGTGGCAGGGTTGCGGCCCACGCGGGCGGCACGCTGGCCAGTCGAGAACGAGCCGAAGCCGACCAGTTGCACGGAGTCACCCGAGGTGACCGCACGCGTGACGACGTCGAGGATCGCGTCGATGGCTGCGCCCGTGGCCGCCTTGGTCTCGCCCGTGCTAGCGGCGACTGCGTCAATGAGTTCCTGTTTGTTCATCTGCTACCTATGTTGAGTTGAGAAAACCTGCATACCCTACCTCACGCGGGCGAAACAGGCAAATCGCGTTGCATATGGAAACGCGTCAATCGCCCGCCCGGCACGTGTTTTGCGGTCCGTGCGCATGACGGGAAAGCCGAATCAATAGCACAACACGGAGCCAGTGTGTAGACAAAACCACGTTAAAAATTGGCAAAAATGCACAAAAACGACATTGCGACGGTTTCAAGCGGGTTTATACAGGAACGATTCGTGCAGATGAAGTCTGAGGCATAGCGAAAATCGCCGATATTTCCGATTTTGACCAAGTCAGAAAAAAAATGCCTCGCCGGGACAACCGCCTGCCTGCTGTCACCTTCGGGAACGCCGCCCGTACGGCATCCGGCGAGCCAGCCGGGCGGTTCGAGCGGGTCGGGTGGTTCGCCACGCGGCTTCGGAGCCGTCATTCAAAGTGAGGATGGCGGCCGGCCGAATCGCATCCTGTCTTTCAATTGCGCAACGTAAGACAGCTTGAACGCCTTTAGCCTTTGGTGTCGTCTGCGCAAAAGAATATCGCGTAGCCAGTCAATTCATTGATCAGTGATGCTGATTACCTCGACTCGCCGCGTTCGATCGCGCCAGCGACGCTCAGGTGAAAACCCACAGCACGCGCGCGGGCGCATCGGCGAGATTGGCGTAGCGAAAGCGGCAACGCGCCGGCAACTGGAAGCTGTCGTTAGCCCGCAGCGTCGCGTGCTCGTCGCTGCCGTCCACCCAGATTGTGAGCTCACCTTCGAGCACGAAGCCGCCCTGCTCGTCGCTGTCGTCCACGAGGCGCTCGCCGCTCGTCGCGCCGGGGTCGAGCCGGCTCTCCAGCATCGAGAAACCCGACGACATGCTGGGCGAAACGAGCACGTCCGTAACGCCGCCGCCATAGTAGAGCGTGCGCCGCTCGCCTGGCCGTGTGACCCACGGCAGTTCGCGCGGCATGCTCACGCTATAGAAGTAAGTGGTGGGCGTCTGCAGCGCCTCGCCGATGGCCGTGAGATCTGCCACCGTGGGCCGCGAAAGACCCCGCTCGACCTGCGAAAGAAAGCCCACCGAGCGGCCGATTTTTTGCGCGAGATCGGCGAGCGTCACCTTCTTGTGCTTGCGCAGATCGCGAATGAGGATCGCGAGGCCTTCTATTTCGTCCTGCTGGTCCATGCGGTTCTCTCTGTCACACGACGTCGCGCAGGCGATACCACAGCTTGCCGAGCGCCTCGAGCGGCGCGGCGAAGCGCTCGCCGCCCGGAAAGCGCGGATTATGAATGCGCTCATAGAGCGAGAGCAAGTGCGGCTCGCCGAGGATGGCGTCGGCAACGGCACGCGCCGCCGCGAGCGTCGGCAGGATGCCATGCCCGGAAAAACCCTGCATCCAGTAGCGATTGCGTTCGTGACCGACGTCGGGCGTGCGGCGGATGCTGATGTCGATATGACCGCCCCACGCATATTCGAATTCGATGCCGCGCAGTTGCGGAAATGCGCGCTCGAGACTCGGACGGATCGCGGCGCCTATGTCCTTCGGGATGCCGCCAAGATACGTGCACGCGCCGCCAAAGAGCAGTCGATCGTCCGAGCTCAGGCGAAAGTAGTCCGGCACGAACTGATTGTCGATCACGCAACTGTTGCGCGGCAAAAGCGAGCGAGCAAGCGCAGGGTCGAGCCTGCGCGTCGCGATCTGCCAGGTGCCCACGGGCAGCACACGGCTTGCCAGATCGCTATCGAGCCTATCGATGTAGGCATTGCAGGCGAGCACCAGCGTGCCGGCGCGTACCGTACCTTCCCGCGTGCTCGCGACGTAGCCGCCCGGCGTTTCGCGATACGCGAGCACACGGCTTTGCTCGAAGATGACGCCGCCCGCACGCTCGATGGCGTCCGCAAGGCCGAGCGCAAGCTTGAGCGGGTCGAGATGCCCCGCCTCGGGATCGTAGAGCGCCGCGCGATAACGGCGGCTGCCGATCCACCCCGGCATCTCCGACTCGGCAATGAGGCGCAGGCGTTCGTAGCCCCACTTCTGCGCGGCCTCGTCGCGCGCGGCTTCGAGCATGGCGACACGCGAGCGCCGCACCGCCGCCCACAGGCTACCGGGCCGGTAGTCGATGTCGAAGCCGTGCCGCGCGGGCAACTCGCGCACTTCGGCGCCGGCCCAGCGCATGCTGTCCCACAACGCCCGCGCGCCCGCCAAACCCAGCGCCTGCTCGAATGGCTGCATGTCGCACGACCAGCCGAGCAGCGCCTGACCGCCATTGCGCCCGGAGGCGGCCCACGCCACGCGGCTCGCCTCGACGACCGCTACGCGACGTCCGGCCAGCGCCAGCCGCAACGCCGTGTGCAGACCACTGAAGCCTGCGCCCACGACCAGCACGTCTGCGTTGTAATCGCCTGCCAGCGGGGGGTGCTCGGGGAGCGCGCCGTTCTCGGCGTAGTGACGTGCGTAATAGCTTTCGATATGACGAGTCGATTCGGCGAACATGGGGTGTGCGTGAAATTTTTCATGATAAATTTCATGAAAAACTAGCACGACCTTTTCACGCGCGCAAATCGGCATATTCCCGATGGCGAAGTTCGAGTAGTCCGGCGAACTAAAGTTGCTCGTTTTTGCGCACTTGAGCGCTCGATTTAACAATCGGCAGGAATGTCCCAACTTCTTTGAACAGGCGCTCTCGCATCTTCGATAGAACTCAAGTCGATTTGCTCGCGGTCGCTCGGCCACCTCAGCCGAATACGTGTGTGGCCAGATGGCGGGCGAGCGTTATCGCATGCTCGCCCACCAGCATGCCGAGCAGGCCGACCAGCGCGATCGTCGGCAGCGCAGGCGATTTGACGGCCATAACGCTATAGAGCAACCCCACGAGCACACCAACCGCAAGCGAAACAAAATAGGCTTTCATGATCTTTTCCGCATCGGCGGGAGAGTGGTCCGGTCGCAGCAGGCCGCGCATGGCAAGCGGCTTGCATGGCCACCCGTTCCATTCGGTTAGTCGCTGCTTTCGACGTCGTCGCCAGTAGTCACAAGCCAAAGTCTAAAGCGCCTGTCGCTCATGGTCCGGACATGGACTTTCGATTCCAGGACAAGATTCCTGGGCACGGAGACGCGGCATCAATCCGCACTGCCTGCTACGCGGCTTCCCCGTGGCTGGTGCGAAGCGGAAAGCGCCGAAAGAGCGGAATGAATCTGGGCCACCACGGCAGCCCCTTCCCCTACCGCGGCCGCCACTCGCTTGATCGAAGAAGAACGCACGTCGCCTATTGCGAAGACGCGCGGCAGGCTCGTCTCCAACGACAACACGGCGGATTGCGGCTGCCCCGCAACGCCTTGCCCGGTCAGCACAAAACCCTTGTCGTCGAGTTCCACGCCGCAGCCCCGCAGCCCCGCAGCCATCGGGTGTTGGCATCCGCCCCGGTGAAGAGAAAGAGATGTCGCGTGCGTATGCTGCATGGCCCTTGCGGCGAAGTGCAATGGACCGCCGAAAGCCCATGTTCTTCCGCCTCCAGCCATCCAACCCGGGTGTGTGCCGAAAGCTCGACGTTCGGCAACGCCGCGAGGCGCTTGATCAGATACTGCGACATCGTCGCCTCGAGCCCGGCTCCCCGAACCAGCACGCGAACGCTTCGCGCATGCTCAGCAAGATACGCCACCGCCTGTCCGGCCGAGTTGCGGCCGCCGACAATCACGATTCATGTCGATGGGCCGCGCCACACTGACCCTGATCGGCAACATCGTTGCGACGCTGGTCATCGGCAAATCGGTTCGGGAATTCAACACCGCGACGGCGCTGGAATGCTACCGGGCACATTTCGACGACACGACAGTGGCAAGGATCTAGCCCGTTTTCGGCGTGAAGATGAAGGAAGCAAGGCTGGCCGCGAACGGCCGGCCTTGCGTTCAGCGACGCTGCCCGCGACCCAGGGCTTGCTCGCGCGGCGAGTAGCCCAGACGCGAGCGAAAAAACGTCGAGAAGGCGCCCGCGCCATAGCCCAGCATGGCAGCGACCTCGGAGGCGGGAATTCCGTTATCGAGCGCGCAGCACGCCATGGCGATCTGCACGCCCCGGCGCCAGTTCGCGGCGCTCGTTCCCAACTCTTCCTTGAAGAGCCGGCCCAGCGTGCGGACACTCACGCCAAGCGCTGCAGCGGTCTTGTCGAGCTGCCCCACCTTGCTCGGATTGCGCAGTACGGCTTCGCAGACCACCGCCAGCCGGCTACCGTAGGACGGCATGGTGACGACGAGGCGCTCGGGAATGGCCAGTGCATCTGTGATCGCCGAAACGAGCTGGGACTCGAGGCTCCGCTCGGCATCCGGGTGCCTTTCTCTCGCGCCCGCCTCCTTGAGCGCCGCGCAGAAGTCCCGCGGACAGCGCGGAACGCACACGGTCGAGGGAAGCAGGCGGCTTAGCGCATTCGGCACGCCAAGCTCGACAAGGCTCGAGTCCATCATCGGGTAGGCAAAGCATACGACCGCCGGCGGCAGCCAGAGGCCCCAGTGGCGGCTGACACCGTACGCGCAACGCCCCACCCGTACCCACACGCCACCCTGCGACACGAACACGTAGCGGCCGGCGCTGCGAATCTCACTGCCCTGCTCGCCAAAAATGCCCGCGACCGAGCCGTTGCGAACCGAAAGCTGTTGAGACGCTGTCCCTTCGAATAACTCCGAAATTTCCATGCAGCGAATATCCGTCGCCGATCAACGCTGGACGAAAGGCATCGCCAGCAAAATGAGCGCTGTGCTCTGCGTGCGGTTCTCGAGCTTTCTGCTCTCTCCTGGCGCGAGCCGGCAAGAGTCGTGGCGCTGGAGCACGCACTCGCCTTCGGCAGTGACTACCGTCACGGCGCCTTCCAGAACGACGTAGTGCTTTTCGACAGGCGAAGCGTCGGACGACGTATGGCCGCCCGGCTCGATGATGGAGACGCCCATCCAGAGATCGGAAGCCGGCCCGGCTTCATGCCCTTGCAGGCGCAGGCAGCGCATCCCGAAGTGACTGGGCGGGAAGTATTGCGGCGCCCGCGGGAACCGTGTGACGTTCATGCGCTCGTCTCCGTGTCTTTGGCGCGACGAACGTCGAACCGGTCAAGCTTGCAAACAGCATGCAAACGACTGCATTATTTTATCCACGAGAGACAGGCAATGCCGGGCGGGCGGGTCCAATTGCAGGGAAGTGTTACTTGTCATTAAGGCAAGAATGTTGGCATGGTTTTTGCCGACTATTCGCTGACTGTTCGCATACCTAAGCGCTGTAAGCAGCGCTGCGGAACGCGAAAGCGAGAGAGATCATGCGTATCTCGACGTGGCATACCGGCTCGTGGCCCTGGAGCCAGGACACGCAGCACGCTATTCCCAGCGTGTTCCGCTACCCGACAAGTCCGACCGCAGGCTCGACGTGCTGTGCCGGGCCGTCATCGAAAACCCCTCGATCGATATCAGCTTCGAACAGCATGCGGCTTCTGTGGGCGCCAGTGTGAGAACCCTGGCCCGGCTGTTCTCGCAGACGCTGGGGCTGGGCTTCGCCGAATGGCGGCGCCAGGTGCAGCTCGCGATCGCGGTGTCGAAGCTGGCCGAAGGGCATTCGGTCAGCGCAGTCGCGCGCGCTCTCGGCTACCGGCCAAGCAGTTTCAGCGACATGTTCCGGCGCGCACTGGGGACCTCGCCCAGCGATTTCAGCCCGGACATACGCTCGCCGAACCCGAGTAGACGCTGCCGCGTATCGGGCGCGGAAATGCGTACACGGCAGCAATCTGTCCATAACTCGAAAGCGGATGTCTGAACGGCGAAGCTGCGCGGCTTTACACTAGCGCCAGCGGTTGCAGGTTAGCGGCCCATGACAATACCAGGAGTGGATGGCATGAAAGCTTTACAATTCAAATCCTTCGGTACACCTGACGTTCTCGAATATGTCGACGTGCCCACGCCGGAACGCGACAGCAGCAGCGCCATCGTTCAGGTTCGCAGCGCGTCGGTGAATCCCAGCGACGTCAAGAACGTGTCCGGGCATTTCGACCACACGGTGCGCCCGCGCATCCCCGGCCGGGATTTCAGCGGCGTCGTGGTAGACGGCCCGTCCGAATGGGTGGGCAAGGAAGTATGGGGCACGGGCGGCGACATCGGCTTTACGCGTGACGGCACGCACGCCCAGTTCATCAAAGTGCCGCTTCCCGCGCTTGCCCGCAAGCCCGAAGCGCTCACGCACGATGAGGCGTCGGCCATCGGCGTGAACTTCGTCGTGGCATGGCTCGGCACCGTCAGCTACGCACAACTGCAGGCAGGCGAAACGATTGCCGTCATCGGTGCAGGCGGCGGCGTCGGCGGCGCCGTCACGCAAATCGCCAAGGCGCGCGGCTGCCGGGTAATCGGCATCGACATTGCCGCACCCGTTGCCGGATCGCCTGCCGCGGAACTCATCGACGAATACGTTCCGTTCGACGACAACACGGTCAGCCGTGTTCGCGAACTGACCGGCGGCGTGGACGTCGTGTACGACTCGGTGGGCGGAGTTGCCTTCGAAACCGCGCTGCATCTGCCGAAGCGGCGCGGCCGTGTGGTGGAGATCAGCGCTACGGGCAAGCGTCGCGTGGATTTCGACATCATCGACTTCTACCACAACGAAACGCAACTTTTCGGCGCGGACAGCGCGAAACTTGGCGCCGCCGAATCGGCGCCACTCATGAGCGCGCTCGTGGAAGGCTTTGAAAGCGGCAAGCTCAGAGCGCCCGTCATCGCTCACCGCTTCGATCTGGCGCACGGCCAGGACGCGTACCGCGCCGTTGCGGCGGGCACCGCGGGGCGCGTTGTCATCAACATGTAATCGGGCATTGTGGATGCACACCCGCCCGGGCATGGTGCCTGGGCGTGGACGTTCCGGCAACGGAACGGACGATCGGCATGACGAGCAAGTTTGCTTCGCCCTGCAGCGTCGAGTCCGGCAGAATTTCGCGGCGCAGGCCCACGTCGAGCGCCACATCGCCGTGCATTTCGCCATCCACATGCAGGTCCGGAGCGCGCCCCTTCAGGATCTCCAGTAGGTCATGCATCTTCTGCGCTGAAGGGGCGTTGCTTGAACCGAAGTTCGAGTGCGAGCACAGCGCGATCTTCGGCTCGATGCCGAAACGGCGCACCTCCTTAGCGGCCATGATGGTGATTTCCGCAAGCTGTTCCGGCGTCGGGTCGACGTTTACGTGCTTGCCGACCACCTTCAGCCCATTGGTCACGGCCGCGGCCACGACGATAGCCGTGCCGTGCTGGTCGTCGTGAAAGACGGGAATCTTCATGCGCTTGCGCGCTTCCCGCTCGACGATGAAGCAATCCGGCGCCTTGATGTCTTCAAGAAGCGAGCGAGAGGTCTCGCTGGTTGATCACCTGCTTGGCCGGCACGATCGCGACCTTGCCTGGCACAGGGAACTCGTGATATTCGAGCGCGGCCTCGCGCAATTTCCTCGTGCGTTCGTCGATGATTCCCATATCGCTTCTTCCGTTTTCCTGACGTTGAATTCGCCCCTCTAGTCTAGAAGTGCATGACGAGAGGCTTCGAGAACATGTAGCGCTTTGCGAGCGCCGCGTAGCGATCCGCCGAAACCTGGATCGCCGCTGCCTCCTTCTCCGAGAGAGGGCGCAACAGCCGGGCCGGATTGCCAGCCCACAGTTCTCCAGCCGCTACCAGCTTGCCGGGCGTGAGGACAGCTCCGGCGGCCAGCATGCCGCCGGTGCATACGACCGCGCCGTCGAGAACGCGCGCACCGAAGCCCACGAACGCGCGGTCCTCGATCGTGCAGGCGTGGAGGATCGCGCCGTGACCCACCGTCACGTCGCTCCCCACGAGCGTCGGCGCACCGTTTGTCGTGCCATGCAGAATGGAGCCATCCTGGATATTCGATCGCGCACCGACGACGATCCGCTGAACGTCGCCCCTCAGCACGCAGTTGAACCAGATCGAGGCGCGCTCGCCAATCTGCACGTCGCCGATGAGCGATACCCCATGGGCGACGAATGCCGACTTGTGCACCGACGGCGTTCCGAACTGCTGCCCGTCCTGTTCCTCGCTCATTTTCTCAACCCCAGTTGCCCGCGCGCCTCAGCCGTCGTGGCAATTTCGCCGCCGAGCGACAGCACGATATCGCGTGCACGCGCAACGAGCTCGGCATTGCTTTTCGCGAGCACACCCTTCGAGACGTAGATGTTGTCCTCAAGGCCGACACGGACATGCCCCCCTGCCAGCCACGCCTGGGCGACGATCGGAAACTCCGCCCGGCCGATGCCGAAGGCCGACCAGGCCGCGCCTTGCGGCAAGAAATTGCGTGCGTACAGCAATGTTTCCGGCGTGGCCGCGAATCCGTATTTCACGCCCATGACGAACGTCCACAGACCGGGCCCGTCGAGCACGCCCTCCTTGATCAGATCGAGCGCCAGATGCAGGTCGCCCGAATCGAAGATCTCCAGCTCGGGCTTGACGGCGGCTTCGCGAATCACGTGCGCCATCTTGCGCACATTCTTCGGCGTATTGATCACGACGTCGCCACCCGAATTCATCGTATTCAGGTCGAGGCTGCAGATATCGGGCCGCAGCGCGGCGATGTGCTCCACGCGCTTTTCGGGAGGAAGCAGCGTCGTTCCCGGCGCCGCCACCTTGGGATCGTCATCCGTTGGGATGAAACGTCCGCCCGGTCCGGTCGTCAGGTTGATGATGAGTTCCGGGTTGACTGCCCGGATAAGGCGCATCACTTCGCGATAGAGTTCGACGTCCATCGAAGGACGGCCGGTCGCCGGGTCGCGCACGTGAATGTGAGCGACGGCCGCGCCGGCCTGCGCCGCTTCCAGTGCGGCCGTGGCAATCTGCTCGGGCGTAATGGGCAGTCCGGGGTGCTGCTCCGGTTTGGTCAGGTTCCCCGTGACTGCGCAGGTGATGATGGTCTTGCGTGCGTGCATCGTGAGCCTCGCTTCGTATCAGCCCAGCCGCCGGCCGCCATCGACAACGATGGTCGTACCGGTACTGAATTTCAGGTGGGTCGCACAGGCCTCGATGGCTTCGGCGATATCGTCGGGCGTGCCAATACGCCCAAGCGGCGTGGTCGCGGCGACCTTGTCGTTGAAGTCCGCGCCGCGACCGGGCACGAAGCTCGTATCCACCACGCCGGGCGACACATTCAGCACACGAATGCGAGGCGCTAGCGCACGGCCAAGCGATGCGGCCATGACATCGAGCCCGGCCTTGGCGGCGCAGTAGGCGATATTGCTGCCGACGCCCGTCGTGGCCGAAATCGAGGAGACGTTGACCACCAGCCCCGCGCCGGAATCGTCCAGCAAGTCGCGGAATGCGCGGATCGCCGCGAATTGCGCTCGCCAGTTCACTTTCATGATCTCGTCGATCAGCTCGTCGGTGAGCGCTTCGAGGTCGCTGTGCTTGACCGGCTTCGTAAAGCCCGCGGTATTCACGAGAATGTCCACGCGGCCGAACAGGGCGCGGACATCGCGCGCCAGCGCGGCAAGCGAATCGCTCTCGGTAATCGACACGGCTTTCGCTACGTGCCCATGCCCAGGCAGCGACTGCGCGACATGCCGCGCTTTCTCGATGTCCGCTCGGCCGCAGACCACGACACTGGCGCCAGCCCCCGCGAGCCGCTTCGCGGCGGCCACACCGATACCACCCGTGCCGCCAAGAACGACGGCGACTTTGCCTTCAAGAAGGTTGGACATTGTGTTCTCCACGTTATTTGATGGGGGGCGTCGGCCAGACAGGCGTACCTTCTGCCACGACAAATTCATATTCGAGCGTGTAGTACGGCCCCTGGACATCGGGGACGGCCGCCTCCCCGTCCTCGTGCACGGCAAACCTCCCGACAAGCGCCCGGTTCACGCCGAACACCACGTCCGACCCCAGGTACTCCGAATCGTCGGCAAAGACCTGGCTGACCAGCGTTTCGTAACCGTCAGCGACCACGACGAAGTGGATATGCGCGGGACGATACGGGTGACGATGCTGCTTTTCGAGCAAGCGGCCCACAGGACCCTGAGTCGGCACCGGATAGCCGGCGGGACGCACGGACCGGAACCTGAAATAGCCTTCGGCGTCGGTACGGAAACGGCCCCGCAAGTTCATGTCCGGCTGGTCCGGGTCCTGGTTTTCGTAAAGCCCGACTGGCGAAGCCTGCCAGACGTCGACGAGGGCGCCCGCCACAGGCGCCCCGGCTGTATCCACCACGCGGCCGCGCACGAAGAGCGGCGCGCCCGGCGAGCCTTCGGCCACAATGGAAGCGTCGTCCGCATACTCCGGCGAGTGGCCTCGATAGAACGGCCCGAGCAGCGCGCCGGGCGTGCGGTTGCCGCGATCGGCCGTGTTGAGCAGCGTGACGAGTGTCGAAAAGCCCAGCACGTCGGCGGCCAGAACGACCTCGTTGTGGTCATCTACGGTCGCCTGCCCAATGGCCTTGACGAACTCCAGTCCCTTTTCGAACTCCCGATCCGTCAGTTGTACTTCACGAAAGAATGCGTGCGCGTGGCGCACCAGCGCGTCGATAATCTGCTTGAACCGCGCGTCGTCGGTCTTGCTCATGGCGGCCAGCACAACTTCCGTGATCGACTCGGGGTCGTCAACGATGCTGTCCAGGTGAGATAAATCCATCATGTCAGTCTCCGTATGGGTTCCTGCGGCAGGCGATCATGCAACCGGCGATCATTCCTTTCGCCGTCGGTCGATCATTTCGCCGCTTGTTTTCATGCTATCGGGTCCATACAAACGGAGCGGACAATCGCTTCCGAGTTTCTGCCAGTTTCGCGGCCACCGGGTCATGGCGCCTTGCGACGCAGTTGGCCTATACTCAAAACCCTCAGGCGGAGCGTGACGATGTCCGGATCGAAACACTCACTGTTGCTGGCGTGCGCTGCGGCAATACTGCTGTGCGTCGCGTTGTATGTTCCGCCGCTCAAACTTTCTTTCGGAAGAGCGGCGATACGGATTACGGCTTTCGCGCTGTTCACCGCCGCGCTGGTTGATACAAAGCGTGCAACAGTCCATCGAACCGAAGACGGACGGACAACCGGAACGGCCATTGCACGTCGAAACCCGTTCGCTTGCGGCCGGAGAGACCTTCGAACCAGACTCGCACGCGCGGGGAGGCCGGATCCGCGTGAGTACGGGAGTCCTGTCAGTACGCCAACGATCGGGATCGAAAGAACACGAGGTTGGCCGCTTGAACCCGGGCGAAAACCTTCCATTTCCCTTCGATAATCAGGAAGACGTATTGCTCGTTGTTCCTTTGACCGATGCAAAAGTGCTGTTGATAACCGATCAGCCCCAGCACCTGGCCCCCGGAAATACCGCAAACCATGAGCAGCGCAATGACATTGGCCCGTTAGCTAAATGTCGGCCACAACCGAAGCCAATATCGACTGATCGGCGTTAATCGGCTTTTTCTGCCCGCGCGACCAGGGGCGATAGACCTTGTCGCCTCGCCTGATCGTCGCGCCAGTCAATGCGCAAACCGTTTTGTTTCGCGCAGCACCCAGCTTCCATGGCTGCTCGCCGTACCTGCCGGTGGTCGCATCGCACCAGCAAACAACGAGGCGCGTTGGAGAGATACGCTCGATGATATCGATTCGGGCTTCCGTATAACCGTCGCTTATGCCCTTGCAGGCGTGGTTCGCTATCGGGCACTCGCCCTGGTGCCCTGCATAAAGCGGGCAGCGAGCGCCCTCATCCTCTGCCGCGTGCGCCTGCGACACAGCCGCCAACGCGTCCAGCACATGTCCCCATGGATCGTTTCGCATCGCCCCTCCATGAACAATCGTCAGGATTGCGACGTATCGCAAGCTGATATGGAAGATAGAAGGCACTACACAAATGGACGGTTAGCCGTCCACCCGCGATACGGCCCTGCACCGCCTGCAACCATCATACCGGTTCGCTACTTACGGGTCTTACGGGCGATTTAACGACTTCCGAATTCTGGACAGGTACGCACAAACGCCATTCCTCGGCCACGTCCCCGTTTCGTCGGGTTAAGGGAATGTCCGAAATTCGAAATCATCTGTCTGCTCAAGAAAACGGGCGCCGATTACAGTTCCACTACCGGCAACGATGCGACTGCCGTTACAGGCAAATACGGAGTGGGGGATACAGTGGACGTTCTGACTGCTATGAAGGTGTTCGTCAAGGTAGCCGAGGTCAACAGCTACGCACACGCCGCCGAAACGCTCGAAATAGGCGTGCCGCGCATCAGCCGGATCATCAGCGACCTGGAGGCTCACCTGGGCACGCGGCTGCTGCAACGAACCACGCGCAGAATGTCGCCCACCGAAGCCGGACGCATCTATCTCGACCGCTGCCGCCAGATTCTTGGCGAGCTCGACGAAACGTATTCGATACTCTCGTCGAATACGATCAGCACGTCTGGACGTTTGCGAATCGTT
Organism: Paraburkholderia sp. CNPSo 3274; assembly: GCF_024206475.1. Lineage (GTDB taxonomy): Bacteria > Pseudomonadota > Gammaproteobacteria > Burkholderiales > Burkholderiaceae > Paraburkholderia. The sequence continues at coordinate 1,633 of NZ_JAMBPR010000076.1, read as the reverse complement.
TCTCCTGCACTCTTTTCCTTGCGCAAGCTGGCGCCCATTCTAAACGCCTATCAGCGCGAGTACCCCAACGTCACGATCGATCTCACCCTTGCGGATCGGCCTGTCGATCTCATCGAGGAGGAGTTCGACCTCGGCATTCTGGCGGCGCGTCACGTCACGGGCCAGACGCTGGTTTCCCGTCACCTCGCTTCCACCGACTACTACACCTGCGCATCGCCCGAGTACATCGCCAGGAACGGCGCGCCCACTCATCCATCCGAACTCGAAAAGCATCCCTACCTTGCATTCCGAACCGAACATGCCGCCGACGGCATCGTGTTCAATGCCCCAGACGACACGAAGATCACCGTCTCCCCCACGCCAACGTTCTACGCCAACAACATCGGTATGGTGCGCGAATGCGCCATTGCCGGTCTTGGCATCGCGACACTGTCCGCCTATCTGGTCGAAGACGATATCGGCACTGGCCAGCTCAAACGTCTTTTCCCTGAATACACACTGCCTGACCGTGAATTTCGCATCGTGTATTCCAATCGAAAGTTTGTACCGCTCAAGGTCAAGGCTTTCGTCGACATGGCCGTCGAACACTTCCGTCAAGCGCGCGGCCGGCAACAGGCAAACTGAATCGTGTCCTTACGCGTTCGCGGGCTCCACATGATCGTCTCAAACCGCCCAGCCGCCGTCGATGGCCACTTCCGCGCCGGTAATGAATCCGCTCTCCTCGCTTGCGAGGAACGCAACGAGCGCCGCGACCTCCTCGGGCGTGCCGCCAGGTACTCGAAGATCCATTTAACGCTGCTGGCATCTGGAAAACGGTAGACATTTATCGTTTCGAGAACAAGGCCGGTAGTCACTGAGTGGCGAGTGCCACAGAAGACGCGGCCGCTTGTCAGATCGTCCGTATCTATAAAAGCGGCTCTTAGCCCTTTTGAGAATGGCCAAGTTGGGTCTATCGTCTACGTGACGCATAGTTTCTCGTCCAGGCCGCATGACATCGATCCATGGTGAGTAGACCCGAGGAGTTGCACCTCGAGTCTCTCGCAGAACCGTACGTGAGACTCTCGCCTCATACGGCTCCCGTTATCCAACCGATACCCCGACGACACGCCAGTGGACAAACAACCTGGGGTGGATGGCCGCCATCTTGCGTAGCCATTCATGACTACGCCGTTTGTGTTGCCGCAACCTCTTGTACTTGCGTCGAGCCCACTGTTCAAGCCGTTGGTCGACATAGCCAAAGAAGCCGCTCAGCGCCGTCCGATAGAACGCCCCATAGTAGTTCCACCACCCTTGTATCGTCGTGTTGCATTGATGCGCAAGTTCTTCCAGCGTCGCCAGTGTGCGTCGGTGCAGTCTCCAACTTCGCACGGCCTGCCTCATCCGCTTTAACAGGTTGCGGAAATACATCCCCGGCGGAAGCGGTGCGCCTCGATGTACGCGCCCGCCAGTCGCAAACTTTCGCATTGTGCAATCTCAACGCGAATTCAACGTTCTTTCGGCGGCTTGAGGCCGACTTCTGACCTCCTTGCCACGCTTTCCGCCACTTATAAGCGGATTTGTGCCAGTGATCGCATGCGCACGAGGTTGTATGCCGCCATGTTCAACACGAACATCTGGTCCACCTTCTTCAAGC
>NZ_JAMBPR010000075.1 GCF_024206475.1 Paraburkholderia sp. CNPSo 3274 | reverse complement strand
GGCCGGGATTGCCGCGCTGCAAAAAAAGCTTGCCAAGTCTGCGGCCACTTCATATAATCTTTCTTCTTCAGGCTCGTAGCTCAGCTGGTTAGAGCACCACCTTGACATGGTGGGGGTCGTTGGTTCGAGTCCAATCGAGCCTACCAACGAAATCGAGATTCTGGCTTTGTCAGGGGCTCAAGGCAGTAAATTGCACAAAGCGCGCTGTGCCTGCAAAGGAAGCGCAATGAGGCGAATACGGTTATGACACCGCGAACGTTTACCGAAACTGTTTCGGAGCGACGCTAGTCGAGGACCTCTTTCGCCTCTGCAGTCAGGTTTGAAAAGTGAATGCGGCCCCTCGAAAGCGGGGCCGCATTTTTTTTCGCTGCGAAGTTTTCCGCGGTCTGTTCCCACGAACAATACGATGTGCCTTCGCGGCACTTCTGGAGAAATACATGGTTGCGATACGTCTGCCAGACGGTTCGGTTCGACAGTACGATCATCCCGTTACGGTCGCCGAAGTGGCGGCTTCGATTGGCCCCGGTCTCGCCAAGGCGGCGCTCGGCGGCAAGCTCGACGGCGAACTGGTCGATACGTCGACGCTGATCGATCATGACGCATCGCTCGCCATCGTCACGGACAAGGACGCCGACGGCCTCGACATCATCCGTCACTCCACGGCGCACTTGCTGGCCTATGCGGTGAAGGAGCTTTATCCGGAAGCCCAGGTCACGATCGGGCCGGTCATCGACAACGGCTTTTATTACGACTTCGCCTACAACCGTCCCTTCACGCCCGAAGATCTCGAGAAGATCGAAAAGCGCATGCAGGAACTCTCGAAGAAGGACGAGCCGGTGTCCCGCCGCGTCGTCACGCGCGGCGAAGCCGTGGACTACTTCAAGAGCATTGGCGAGAAGTACAAGGCCGAGATCATCGAATCGATTCCGGGCGACCAGGACATCAAGCTGTACTCGCACGGCGGGTTCACGGACCTGTGCCGCGGCCCGCACGTGCCGTCCACGGGCAAGCTCAAGGTCTTCAAGCTCATGAAGCTCGCGGGCGCCTACTGGCGCGGCGACGCGAAGAACGAGCAGCTTCAGCGCATCTACGGCACGGCCTGGACGAAGAAGGAAGACCAGGACCAGTACCTCCACATGCTCGAAGAGGCCGAAAAGCGCGACCACCGCAAGCTCGGCAAGCAGCTCGACCTGTTCCACATGCAGGACGAGTCGCCGGGCATGGTGTTCTGGCACCCGAAGGGCTGGACGCTCTGGCAGCAGGTCGAGCAGTACATGCGCGCCCGCCTGCGTGTGGCCGGCTACGACGAAATCAAGACGCCGATGATCATGGACCGCTCGCTCTGGGAAGCGTCGGGTCACTGGCAGAACTATCGTGAAAACATGTTCACGACGGAGTCGGAAAAGCGCGACTACGCGATCAAGCCGATGAACTGCCCGGGCCATGTCCAGGTGTTCAACCATGGCCTGCGCTCGTATCGCGATCTGCCCCTGCGTTACGCGGAGTTCGGCTCGTGCCACCGCAACGAGGCGTCGGGCGCGCTGCACGGCCTCATGCGCGTGCGCGGCTTCGTCCAGGACGATGCGCACATCTTCTGTACGGAAGATCAGATCATCAGCGAGTCGATCGCCTTCAACACGCTGGCGATGAGCATCTACAAGGATTTCGGGTTCGATCACATCGACATCAAGCTCTCGCTGCGCCCGGATTCGCGCGCGGGGACGGATGAAACGTGGGATCGCGCCGAGCAGGGCCTGCGCGAGGCGCTCACGGCCTGCGGTCTGCAGTGGGAAGAGCTTCCCGGCGAGGGCGCGTTCTACGGTCCGAAGGTCGAGTACCACATCAAGGACGCGCTGGGCCGCTCGTGGCAGTGCGGCACGCTGCAGCTCGACATGGTCCTGCCGGAGCGCCTTGACGCCGAGTATGTGGCCGAGGACAACAGCCGCCGCCGCCCGATCATGCTGCACCGCGCGATTCTCGGTTCGATGGAGCGTTTCCTCGGGATTCTGATCGAGCACCATGCCGGCGCGATGCCGCCGTGGCTCGCTCCGGTGCAGGCCGTTGTGATGAATATCGCGGAAAGTCAGGCCGAATATGCCGCGAATCTGACCCAATCGTTGCAAAAACAAGGGGTTAGAGTGCAGGCCGATTTGCGCAACGAGAAAATTAGCTATAAAATACGCGAGCACACGCTTGAGAAGGTCCCGTACCTGCTTGTCGTCGGAGACAAGGAGCGTGAAGCACAAACGGTAGCCGTGCGTGCCCGTGGCGGCGTCGATCTGGGTGTCATGCCCGTCGAAGCCTTTGCTGAGCGTCTGGCGCAAGACGTCAGGACGTTCAAGTAAGCCACCTGGCAGCGCGGCTCGTTTTTTTAATTTTTAGAGGAAACGTAACATCGCTACGGATAAGCCGCATCGCATCAACGGTGAAATTAGTGCACCCGAGGTGCGTCTCGTCGGAGTCGACAATGAACCGCTCGGCATCGTAAAGCTGGCCGATGCGTTCCGACTGTCGGAACAACAGGACGTCGATCTGGTTGAAATTGCCCCGCAGGCAGTGCCCCCGGTGTGCCGTTTGATGGACTACGGCAAGTTCAAGTACCAGGAGGCGAAGAAGCAGCACGAGGCCAAGCTCAAGCAGAAGGTCATCCAGGTCAAGGAAGTCAAATTCCGCCCGGGTACCGATGACGGCGACTACAACGTCAAGCTGCGCAATCTCGTCCGCTTCCTCGAAGACGGCGACAAGACGAAGATCACGTTGCGTTTCCGGGGCCGCGAAATGGCCCACCAGGAAATCGGTATGCGCATGCTCGAGCGCCTGCGCACCGACCTCGAAGAAGTCGGTCAGGTCGAGCAGATGCCGAAGATGGAAGGGCGCCAGATGATCATGGTGCTTTCGCCCAAGAAGAAGAAGTAACTGGCGTGCCGCGCGGTGCAGTCTGCGCGGCGGTCAAAGGCAGTTTTCAATGACGTCTTCGGCGCCGTGGTGCGCAGAAGGCGGGAAGCAGGTTCCGGAACGGCGCCCGCGTGCTGCACGTGAAGTGCGGCAAACGGGCGTTTTTCCTGAAAGCGGCGGCAAGCTTGTTTTTCAAAAGCCGGCCAGTCGCCAAAACAAGTGGAGTGGGTTTCGAAGGGCGGAGTCCCGGCAAGGTGTGTGAACACCGCGCCAACCGCACACCCATGTCCATCAAATAATGGAGTTGTCTGTCATGCCGAAGATGAAGACCAAGAAGAGCGCTGCAAAGCGCTTCGTGGTTCGTCCGGGCGGTACCGTCAAGCGCGGTCAAGCCTTCAAGCGTCACATCCTGACCAAGAAGACCACCAAGAACAAGCGTCATCTGCGTGGTGCAACGGCCGTTCATGATTCCGATCTGAACTCCGTGCGCGCAATGCTGCCGTTCGCGTAATCCTCAACCGATAACTCATAGGAGCGAAATATGCCTCGAGTCAAACGTGGGGTTACCGCACGGGCCCGCCACAAGAAGATCATCAACCTGGCCAAGGGTTACCGCGGCCGTCGCAATAACGTCTATCGCATCGCCAAGCAGGCGGTCATGCGCGCAGGCCAGTACGCCTACCGCGATCGCCGCAACAAGAAGCGTGTGTTCCGCGCACTGTGGATCACGCGTATCAACGCGGCGGTGCGTCAGCACGACATGACCTACAGCGTGTTCATCAACGGCCTGAAGAAGGCGTCGATCGAACTCGACCGCAAGGTTCTGGCTGACATGGCTGTGTTCGATAAGGCTGCATTTGCTGCGATCGTCAAGCAGGTGAAGGCCGCCGTCGCTGCCTAAGCGCTGGTACTAAGCATAGGTATTGCGCAGGTTCGTTGCAGCAGACATTCCGGTAGTCTCGGTGATGCTGCAACAAAAACGGGGCTCCTCACCGAGCCCCGTTTTTGTTGGTAATTACGCTTCTTGCGCTGCTTCATGGAGTGTCTTCGCGCCGTCATTGCCAGGCTTCATGATGGCGTGCCGTGAGCGCGGAGATGCTCCAAGTCTCAAACTCTGACGCTGAAAAGATGGGATCAATGGATCTGGACCAGATTGTCGCCGACGCGCAAAGCGCGTTCGCTTCCGCCCCCGACGTCAACACGCTTGAAAACGAAAAGGCCCGCTTTCTCGGCAAGTCCGGCGCGCTGACCGAACTGCTCAAGGGCCTCGGCAAGCTCGACGCGGAAACGCGCAAGACCGAAGGCGCACGCATCAACGCCGTCAAGCAGCAGGTGGAAGCTGCGCTGGGCGCGCGCCGCCAGGCGCTCGCGGACGCGCTCCTGAACCAGCGTCTCGCCGCCGAGGCGATCGACGTCACGCTGCCGGGCCGCGGCACGGGCACGGGTAGCCTGCATCCGGTGATGCAGACGTGGGAACGTGTCGAGCGTATTTTCGGCTCGATCGGCTTCGACGTGGCCGACGGTCCCGAGATCGAAACCGACTGGTACAACTTCACCTCGCTCAACAGCCCGGAAAACCATCCGGCGCGCTCCATGCAGGACACGTTCTACGTGGACGGCAAGGACGCCGATGGCCGTCAGCTTTTGTTGCGCACGCACACGAGTCCGATGCAGGTGCGCTACGCGCGCACGCACACGCCGCCCATCAAGGTGATCGTGCCGGGCCGCACCTATCGCGTGGACAGCGACGCCACGCACTCGCCGATGTTCAACCAGGTCGAAGGCCTGTGGATCGAAGAGAACATCAGCTTCGCAGACCTGAAGGGTGTCTACACCGACTTCCTCAAGAAGTTCTTCGAACGTGACGACATTCAGGTGCGCTTCCGTCCGTCGTACTTCCCCTTCACGGAGCCGTCGGCCGAAATCGACATGATGTTCGAGCACGGCAAGAACGCCGGCAAGTGGCTCGAGATCTCGGGCTCGGGCCAGGTGCATCCGACCGTGATCCGCAACATGGGCCTCGACCCGGAGCGCTACATCGGCTTTGCGTTCGGTAGCGGCCTCGAACGCTTGACGATGCTGCGTTATGGCGTGCAGGACCTGCGCCTGTTCTTCGAAGGCGATCTGCGCTTTTTGCGTCAGTTCGCTTAAGCGAAGCGGCGCATTCGCTTGCAGCGCGCGAGGCGGACGCAGCACCTGAAGAAGGTGCGCGAGAACCCGCCCCGCGACGGTCACAATCTGTCTGGAACGTAAAACCAAATGCTATTCCCCGAATCCTGGCTGAGAAGCTTTGTCGATCCGAAGCTCACGACCGATGAACTGGCCCACGCGCTCACCATGGCCGGCCTCGAAGTCGAAGGCCTGAGCCCGGCTGCGCCGCCCACCACGAAGATCGTCGTGGGGCGCGTGCTCGAAGTCGTGAAGCACCCGGACGCGGACAAGCTCAACGTCACGCAGGTCGATGCCGGCACCGGCGCGACGCTGCAGATCGTGTGCGGCGCGCCCAACGTCGCGCCAGGCATCAAGGTGCCCGTGGCGCTCGTGGGCGCCGAACTGCCGCCCGCCGAAGAAGGCGGCAAGCCTTTCGCGATCAAGCTTTCGAAGCTGCGTGGCGTGGAAAGCCAGGGCATGCTGTGCTCGGCGCGCGAGCTGAAGCTCTCGGAAGACCACAGCGGTCTGATGATCCTGCCGGAAGAGACGCCCATCGGCCAGGACATCCGCGAAGCGCTGAATCTCGACGACACCATCTTCGAAATCAAGCTCACGCCGAACAAGGCCGATTGCCTTTCGGTGTACGGCATCGCGCGCGAAACGGCCGCGATCACCGGCGCACCGCTGCAGGCGCCCGTGTATCCGAAGGTCGAAGTGAAGCTCGATGAAAAGCTGCCCGTGAAGATCTCGGCGCCGGACCTGTGCGGCCGCTTCTCGGGCCGCGTGATCCGCGGCGTCAACGCGCACGCGAAGACGCCGATGTGGATGGTCGAGCGCCTCGAGCGTTCGGGCCAGCGCAGCATCTCGGCGCTCGTCGATATCTCGAACTACGTCATGCTCGAACTCGGCCGCCCGTCGCACGTGTTCGATCTCGACAAGATCCACGGTTCGATGGACGTGCGCTGGGGCAAGAAGGGCGAAACGCTCAGGCTGCTCAACGGCAACACCGTCGAAGTCGATGAAACCGTGGGCGTGATCGCCGACGACCGCGAGATCGAAAGCCTCGCGGGCATCATGGGCGGCGACAGCACGGCCGTCACGCTCGACACCGCGAACATCTATCTCGAAGCCGCATTCTGGTGGCCGGACAGCATTCGTGGCCGCTCGCGCCGCTACAACTTTTCGACCGATGCAGGCCATCGCTTCGAGCGTGGCGTGGACTGGTCGACGACCGTCGAGCATATCGAGCGCATCACGCACTTGATTCTCGATATCTGCGGCGGTGCAGCCGGCCCGATCGACGATCAAACCGTGAACGTGCCCAAGCGCGAAGCGGTGAAGATGCGCGTGGCGCGCGCGAACCGCATCATTGGCGTGAAGATCAGCGCCGACGAGATCGCACAAATCTTTACGCGCCTCGGCCTCACGTTCACGCGTGGGGTTGACAATGCGGGCGACGAAAGCTTCAGCGTCACGCCGCCGCCGTACCGCTTCGACATCGAGATCGAAGAAGACCTGATCGAAGAAGTCGCGCGTATCTACGGCGTCGAAAAGATTCCGGCGTTGCCGCCGGTGGCGCGCAGCGAAATGCGTGCCACCAACGAAACGCGTCGTTCGATCCACGCCATTCGTCACGCGCTCGCCGCGCGCGACTACGCTGAGACGATCAACTTCAGCTTCGTCGATGCCGAATGGGAACAGGACTTCGCGGGCAACGCGAATCCCGTGAAGCTGCTGAACCCGATCGCGAGCCAACTCTCGGTCATGCGCACGACGCTGTTCGGCAGCCTCATCAACGTGCTGCGCCACAACCTCAACCGCCGCGCCGACCGCGTGCGCGTGTTCGAGGCGGGCCGCGTGTTCCTGAACGATCCGTCGATCAAGGCGAGCGAGATGACGGTGGAAGGCTTCTCACAACCGAAGATGATTGGTGCGCTCGCCTACGGTCCCGCGCTCGAAGAGCAGTGGGGCGCGCAAACGCGCGGCGTGGACTTCTTCGACGTGAAGGGCGATCTCGAAGCATTGTTCACCTCGCTCGGCGCCGCGAAGACGCCGCGGTTCGTGAAGGCAGAACACCCCGCGTTGCACCCGGGACGTAGTGCGCGCATCGAAGTCGATGGTAAGGCTGCAGGCTGGATTGGCGAGCTGCATCCGCGCTGGATGCAGAAGTACGACCTGCCGCACGCACCGATGCTCTTCGAGATCGAGGCCGACGCACTGATGGCGCGCGAGCTGCCAACGCCTAGCGAAGTCTCGAAATTCCCGCCGGTCCGCCGTGATATCGCTCTTGTTGTCGATCAAAAGATCGAGGTGCAGGCGCTGCTCGACGAGTTCCAGAAGGGTATGCAAGACGAGGCTTGCCGGATTGTGCAGAGGGTTGCGCTTTTCGATGAATTTCGTGCAAAATCAAATACTTCCGGACTTGGCGCGGACGAGAAAAGCCTTGCCTTCCGGGTGACCCTGCAAGATACTGGCGGAACCCTTCAGGACGAAACGGTCGATGCGGCCATCAAGTCCCTGGTGGATCGCCTGGCTCGAGTGTATGGCGCCCGGTTGCGCGGATAAGCTCCTCGGCTCATCACGTACCGACATCGGCTTCCGGTTTGCGAGGTTGCAAGTCGACCCCGCAGCCGGCAGCGCGCCATTGCATAGATAGATGAACGAAATGAACTCGAGTGATTTCGAAGCCCTTCTTGCGGCACAGCGTAGCGCCATGATTCGCGACATTCCTGCCTCGTCGGCAAGCGCCACGAACGACACGCCCACGCTGACGAAAGCCGAACTCGCTGAGCTGTTGTTCGACAACGTCGGTCTCAACAAGCGCGAAGCGAAAGACATGGTCGAAGCCTTCTTCGAAGTGATTCGCGACGCGCTTGAAAGCGGCGACAGCGTGAAGCTTTCCGGCTTCGGCAATTTTCAGTTGCGCGACAAGCCGCAACGACCCGGCCGTAACCCGAAGACGGGCGAGGCGATACCCATCGCGGCCCGTCGCGTGGTGACGTTCCATGCGAGCCAGAAGTTGAAGGCGCTCGTGGAGAGCGGCGCCGAGGCGAGCTTCCCGCGTTGATGCGTTGAGCTTGTCTGCCCGCGCCGGTACGCCCGCGCCGGTACGCCCGCGCCGGTACGCCCGCGGCGGTGGCAATATGGCGGGCGTGAACGAATAAGTAGAAATAGCGGATTCCAAGGACCCAGGCGGCGACGCCTCATTGCGCAACCACCACGACGGCAACCCGGCGATGACATCGACAAGCGAAAAGGTCGTCTTGCCCCCCATACCCGCCAAGCGCTACTTCACCATTGGCGAGGTGAGCGAGCTGTGCGGCGTGAAGCCTCACGTACTGCGGTATTGGGAGCAGGAGTTCACGCAGTTGAAGCCGGTGAAGCGGCGCGGCAATCGTCGCTATTACCAGCATCACGAGGTATTGCTGATCCGTCGCATTCGCGAACTGCTGTACGAGCAGGGGTTCACGATCAACGGCGCGCGCAATCGGCTCGACTCGCATGGAGCGGCGGCCGGCGAAGCCGGGCAGTCCGAAGCAGTGGGGGCGCCCGCTGCTGAAGGCACGGCCGCGCTCGTGGACGTCGATCAGTTGCGCAAGGAATTGCTGCATGTGCTCGATGCGCTTGGGCGCTGAAACACCTCTTTGGACGCATGCATGTGAGTCGTTCACGAATTACGTGCGAAGCGGTTCTAATTAGAGAAACTCTCTGTTATACTTTCTAGCTCTCGGGGCGTAGCGCAGCCTGGTAGCGTACCTGCATGGGGTGCAGGTGGTCGGAGGTTCAAATCCTCTCGCCCCGACCAAAGAATAGAGCCCGCGTAGTCGAAAGATTACGCGGGCTTTGTCCTTTTTGCGCGCTGCAAAACAAGCACAACACGCGACACGCATGCGCACGAACGACACCGCAAGATCCGGCTGTCAATTTTCCTCACATATCGGTGAGAATCCTTCGTTATACGGCGCGTGCCGCTCGCCTTACGATACGCGTACTTCGCGCCCGTGATTCGTAGAATCGCGCACCCGCGCGCAACCCCATGCTCACTCAGCGCCACTTCACATGAACCCGATCGAACTCGCGCAACTGGTCCTCCTCGCCGCCCTATGGGGCGGGTCGTTTCTGTTCATCCGCGTCGGCGTGACCGACTTCGGCGTCGCACCGCTGATGGCGCTGCGCGTCGGCATCGGCGCGCTGTTCCTTCTGCTCGTGCTGTTTTCACGGCGCCCCGCACGCGAAGCGCTCGGCACGCTGCGCGAACGCGCGTGGCCGCTCTTCATAGTCGGCATCCTTAATTCGGCCGCGCCGTTCTGTCTCTTCGCTTGGGCCGAACTCACCCTCTCCGCGGGCGTCACGTCCGTCATCAACGCGACCACGCCGCTGTGGGGCGCAGTCGTCGCGTATGTCTGGCTCAAGGATCGTCTGAGCGGGTTGCGTGTGGTCGGGCTGGCAATCGGCTTCGCAGGTGTGCTCGCGCTGGTGTGGGATCAGGTCGTGACGCACGCCGGCGGCGGCGCGTCACCCACAAGCGCTGCGCTTGCCGCCCTCGCGGCGCTGGTCGCAGCGGCGCTTTACGGCGTTGCCGCGAGCTATACGAAGCGCCATCTCACGGGCGCCGATCCGCTCACGGTCGCTGCCGGGACGATGACGGGCGCGACGCTCGTGCTCGCGCCGTTCGCCATGGCAACCTGGCCCGCTGCGCCCATCTCGCTGCATGCGTGGGGCGCGGTGCTCGGCCTTGGCGTGGCGTGCACGGGTATCGCGTATTTGTTGTTCTTCCGGCTGATCGCAGCAGTGGGGCCGGCGCGCGCGATTACGGTGACGTTCGTGATCCCGATCTTCGGCATTCTGTGGGGCGCGCTCTTTCTCGGCGAGCGAGTGTCGATGGGCATGGTCGAGGCGTGCGCGGCGATTCTCGTGGGCACCGCGCTCGCAACAGGCTTCGTGAAGCGCTTGCCGGGATTCACCGCGCGCCGCAGCGGGGCAGGCGCGGAACGCTAGCAGGGGAGCGCCCGCACGGCGCGGGCGAAGCAGGTGCGCTGCGAGCGCCATACGGGCGAGCCGCCACGCACTGCTTTACGAGCGGGATCAACGAAAACGCGCGACGATTGCCGTCGCGCGTTTTGCACTCTCAAGCTCGCTCAAGCCGCGGCGCGAGGCACGGCTTTCGCGTCCTTTTCTCGAGTGCTGCGACCGCCACGCCCGATCGGCAACGTCGCGACGATCGCCGCCCCCAACACGAGCAGCACCGCGGAATAAACGAGCCCCGCGGCATAGCTGTGCGTCGCATCCTTGAGCCAGCCCACCACGAGCGGATTTGCCGCCGAACTGATATTGCCAATCGCATTGATCACGGCAATACCTACCGCGCGCGCCTGCGGCGTGAACGCCTGATCGGGCGTGGTCCAGAAGATCGACATCGCCGTGTAAGACCCCGCCGATGCGAGGCACACGCCAAGCAACTGCACGAGCGGCGCGCCGCCTTGCGCCGTCAACACGCAGCCAAGCCCGGAGAGCAGCATCGGCGCGGCGAGGTGCCATTTGCGTTCCTGCCGCCGGTCCGAGCTGCGCCCCCACGCGATCATCGCGACGATGGTGACGAGCTGCGGAATCGTCGCGACCAGGCCCACGGTGACGTTGCTCGCCCCGGCGCTGAAGCCTTTCACGATCAGCGGTGCCCACACTGCGACCATCGCGAGCGTATTGACGAGGCAGAAGTACGCCGCCGCGAAGCGCAGGACCACCGGCGAGCGCAACTGCTGCCAGAGGCTGCGCTCGCTCGCTGCGTGCGCCGTGGGCGAAGCGAGGGCATCGGCCGGCTCGGCAAGCGCGGCTTCGAGCGTGCGCTTTTCTTCCGTGCTGAGCCAGCGCGCGGCGCGCGGCGTGTCGTCCAGGTAGAAGTACGCCACGCAGCCGAGCAGCGCTGCGGGCATGCCTTCAAGAACGAAGAGCCACTGCCAGCCGGCGAGTCCCGCATGGCCGTCGAGCTTGAGGATAAAGCCCGAGACTGCGGAGCCGAGCGCGGCCGTCACGGGCATCGCGATCATGAAGAGGGCGTTTGCCCGGGCGCGCCACGCGCTCGGGAACCAGCAGGTGAGATAGAGCAGCATGCCGGGCAGGAAGCCTGCCTCGGTCACGCCGACGAGCATGCGCAGCCAGTAGAGCGTGGTGGCGTTGGTGGCGAACATCGTCGCGGTGGAGGCGAGGCCCCATGCGATCATGATGAAGCTGATCCAGCGGCGCGCACCCACGCGCGCGAGCATCAGATTGCCCGGAATGCCGCACGCGATATAGGCGATGTAGAAGAGGGTGGTGGCGAAGCCGAACTGCGTGCTCGACAGGCCGAGGTCCTTCATCATCGTCAGGCCCGCGAAGCCGATGTTGATGCGATCGAGGAACGAGACGACGAATAGCAGGAACAGGAAGCCGAGCAAATGGCGCGAGACCTTGCGCGTGACTTGTTCGGTGGCGGCTGCACCGTTTGACTGCGCTTGCGCGGACGTTTGCGGCACGCGCGAAGCATGCCCTTGCGGGATTGGGCTCATGTGTCTCCTCCTAAGCATCGGGACGTGAGCGTGGCAAGGGTTATGACGTTGTTGTTTGCCGCGGATCACAATTCACGCGGATTATGCGAGGGGCTCGCGCGCTGTCTGTCCTCAATTTGGGTACAGCTACGCGGCGCATTCCGCGATGTTCGGGAATACCCGAGTCCAAACGTCATACCGGTTTTACGCAGAGGAATATCGGGACGGTCAGCAAATCGGAAAATTGATATTCACGAATTTGAACGCTCTGTAAATCGAAAGGCAGTAATTGAGACGGATTCGTTAACAAGGTGAGTCCGTATTTCGTAAATTCTTCCGTAAATAATCGATCAGTACGGGTTGCCTGATTCAATAATCGAAAACTGAAAGCTGTCAGTCAGTCTTTATCAAGCCGCAGGGCCTTACGGGCGGGCGGTCTGCGGGCGCGCCAGCGAGCGCGTTCGACTTTTCGACGCTAAACTTCGCTCTCATATGCGCGTGGGTTCATTACTGAACATTTGAGCGTGATGGTATTTGTTCTGTCCGAATGACAAGTGCCTGGTGTATTTGTATGGAATTTGTGCTGATGCCGAACCTGCGCAAATCGTGGTTGTGCCCGATGCATGGCGTCATGCCGAATCGATCGAATCGGGGATCTATATGAAAGCAAGAAGATTCGTCTGGCACGCTCATGCGGCGCGTGGGGCGCTCACCGCGCTTTGTGCTTTCGGCGCGGCTAGCGCGCAAGCAGACAACACATTCGGCGTACAGCTCGGGGCGGGCGTAGCGGACCACGACGTGAAAAAGCTCGATCTCGCTCTCGTGTGGGATCCGGGCCTGCAGTGGTGGCATATCGGCGGGTATCACTTCACACTGCTTGGCGAGGCACATGTCGCCTACTGGAAGCTGAACGCGCCCGATGCTGTCTACTCGCATATCTGGGAATACGGCGTGACGCCCGTTTTCCGCTTCATCAAGGACAGCGGCTGGTTCAGGCCGTTCATCGAGGCGGGCGTGGGCTTGCACTTTCTCTCGCACGTACGGCAGACGCCCGACCGCGCGACATCGACGTCGTTCCAGTTCGTTGACATGGTCGGTGTTGGGGCGCAGTTCGGCGAGCACGGGAACTATCAAGCAGGGTTCCGTTTTCAGCATTTGTCGAACGCAGATATCAAGGAGCCGAATCCGGGTACGAACTTCAGTCAGATCTACTTCCAGTACAACTTCTAGGGCGGCAGCGGGCATGCCGGCGTGTGTCAGGGCGCGTGCTAGAATTTTTTTGCATGCCGCCTGTCGCGCGGCGCCTAATGACTGTATTTCCGACTGCATGGAGGTGCCCATGCCCGCAGGCAGTCAACTCACGCTCTACACGAGCCGCAAGCACAAGAAGGGCCACAAGTCGGTGGTCGCGTGGATCATCGACGCCGCGCGTGCGCAGGGCGTCTACGGCATCACCGTGCTGGAAGGCTACGAAGGCCTCGACGCCCACGGAAAGATGCACGCCGCCCACTTCTTCGATTTGGCCGACGAGCCCACCGTGGTGCTGATCGTCGCCGACGAGCCCTCCATCGACGCGCTCCTCGTCACACTGGAAGCGGGCGGCGTCGAACTCTTCTATACACGCACTGCAATCGACTACGGCCGGATCGCCGGCGCCTGACCGGCAGGGTCTTCACGCCGCCGCGCAGGCACTTTGCCGCAGGTGCTCCCGTCACGCGAGTTCCGGTCGATTCCCACAACCCGTTACACTGTGGGTATTGGTGCGGTGCACCACGCGTTGCGCCGCATGACCGGCATTTTCCATAGCGACACGCCGGCGTCGCAGACAAGGAGTGAGGACGAGGCATGGCAATCGAATCGGTAGGTATCGTGGGCGCAGGCACGATGGGCAACGGCATCGCCCAGGCGGTGGCGGTGGCGGGGCTCAAGGCGGTGATAATCGACGTCACCGATGCGGCGCTCGCCAAGGGCGTCGCCACGCTCACCCATAGCCTCGAGCGGCTCGTCTCGAAGGGCAAGCTCGAAGCCGTCGCGCGCGACGCCGCGCTCGCACGCATCGAAACGACCACCGACTACCAGCGACTCGCGAGCGTCGATCTCGTGATCGAGGCGGCGACCGAGAACGCCGAGCTCAAGACACGCATTCTCAAACAGATCGAAGCCGCGGCTCGCCCCGACGCGATCGTCGCGTCGAATACCTCGTCGATCTCGATCACGGCGCTGGCGACCACGCTCGCCGACCCGTCGCGCTTCATCGGCATGCACTTCTTCAACCCGGTGCCGATGATGCCGCTCGTCGAGGTGATCCGCGGCCTGCAGACGCGCCCGGACGTGGCCGAGTCGGTGCGCGAAATGGCGCTGCGCCTCGAGAAGACGCCGATCGCCGTGAAGAACGCACCGGGCTTCGTGGTGAACCGCATTCTGGTCCCAATGATCAACGAAGCGTTTTTCGTGCTCGCGGAAGGCATTGCGAGCGCCGAGGAGATCGACGCCGGTATGAAGCTCGGCGCCAATCATCCGATCGGCCCGCTTGCGCTGGCGGACCTGATCGGCCTCGACGTGTGTCTTTCGGTGATGGATGTGTTCCTGAAGGACTTCGGCGACTCGAAGTATCGCGCGTGCCCGCTGCTGCGCGAGATGGTCGCGGCGGGCCAGCTCGGCCGCAAGACCGGCCGCGGCGTGTATCAGTACGACAAAGTGTCCTGAAGCCGGGCGCCCGGCTTCAGGGGAGCACGCTCACGCGGTATTGCGTGACCTGCCGATACGTCTTGCCGGGCTGCAGCACCACTTCGTCGCAGGCGGGCGCTTCCATGTTGATCTGGTTCGGGAAGCCGCCCGCTTCGAGGCACAGCCCCGCATAGCGCGCGCACGTCGCGCCCCGGCGTCCCGGCTGCCCCTCCAGATAATTCCCCGTATAGAGTTGCAGGCCGCGCTGGTCGGTCGAGACGGCAAGCTCGCGTCCGCTGCCCGGCTCGTAGACGCGCGCCACCGGCCGCACAGGCCATAGCCCCGGCGCGGCGTGCAGCGTGCCTGCCGTGCTCTCGGGCGCGCGCAGCACGTAGCAGTGGTCGAAACCGCGTGCGCGCTCTAGCTGGGCGTGCGGCCAGTCGAGCCGTGCGCCGAGCGGCGCGCCATGGCGGAAGTCGAAGGCGCTGCCCGAGACGTCGGCAATGCGCACGGGAATCAACTTCGGATCGACTTCGAGGAAGGCGTCCGCGTCGATCGTCAGCACGTGGCCGCGAATGTCCGGGCTCACCTCGCCGGAAAGGTTGAAGTAGCCGTGGCTCGTGAGATTCAGCGGCGTAGGCGCGTCGGACACGCCCTCGTATTCGAGCGTCAGCGTGCCTTCGTCGTCGAGCGTATAGCGCACCTGCACACTCACATTGCCCGGAAAACCGCCGTCGCCTTCGGGCGAGTCGAGCCGCAGCACCAGTGAGCCCCGATCTTCTTCCACCTGCCACATCTGCCGATGAAAGCCGTTCGCGCCGCCGTGCAGCAGATTGCCGTTCTCGTTGCGATCGAGTGGATAGTCGATACCGTCCAGCGTGAAATGCGCACCCGCGATGCGGTTGGCCCAGCGTCCGATCAGGCCGCCCATGTACGTGTTGGCTGCGAGATAGTCCGCGGGCGTGTCGTGGCCGAGCATGATGTCCGCGAGGCGGCCGGCGCGATCGGGCGCGAGCCATGAGACGAGCGTCGCGCCGAGGTCGCTGACCGACACCTTCATGCCCTGCGCGTTGCGCAGCGTATAGAGCCGCACGGCGTCGCCACCGGGCAGGGCGCCCCACGGTTCGGAAGTCAGATGGGCAGCAAGAGTGTTCATGAGGTGAAGAGAACGTATGAAGAAAGCGTGATTGTCCGGGATGGCCGAAGCCGCTTCATCAAGTGGACAGGCGTGGGCCCGAAGCGTTCGCGACACTGTCCTGATATTCGCGCGGCGTGCATCCCAGTTCTCGCCGGAATACGGCATACATGTACTGCAGCGACGTGAATCCGCAGCGGATCGCCACCTCCGCGCTCGAGGCGTCGCGGCTCGCGAGCATCGCCTTTGCGGCGTCGAGCTTGTGGCGCAGGATTTCCTGGTGGACCGTGCACTGCAGTTCACGTCGGAAATATTCCTCCAGCGACGAGCGCGACACGCCCACGTAGTCGGCCACCTGCTCGGTCTTGATGCCCTGGCAAGCGTACTGGCGGATGAAGTGGCGTGCACGCATGACATGCGGGCTCGACAGCGGCTCATGCCGGGTCGATTCGAGCACATTGATGCCGACGGGCGGAACCAGAATGCGTTGGCCCGGAAAACGTGCGCCGCGCAGCATCTGATGCAGCAAGTGGGCGGCCGTCTTGCCCATTTCCTCCGTGCCCTGGATGACCGACGAGAGCGGGATGCGCGTGAGCGTGCGGGTGAGCGGATCGTTGTCGATCCCGATGATCGCCACCTGCTCGGGCACGGCAATGCCGTGAATCAGACACGCCTGCAATAAATGCCGCGCCCGTGCGTCGGTCACGGCGATCACGCCCACGGGCTTGGGCAGGCTGTGCAGCCAGACGCTCAACTGCTCGATGGCCTGATTCCAGGCGCTGGCGCTGGTGGCCTGGCCCCGGTAGATCGGCGCCTGCAAGCCTTCTTCGCGGGCGATCGCCTGGAATGCCAGTTCGCGCTCCTGCGCCCAGCGGTTTTCCTGGGCGACGGGCAGGCTGTACATCGCGAGATTAGGCAGGCCCGCGCCGATCAGATGCGTCCACGCGAGCGAGACCAGTTTGCGGTTGTCGGTCGCGATATAGGGCACGTCGGCCGGGTAGTGGCCGGCATCTTCGAACGACGAGCCCACGGCGACCACCGGCAGCGGGCAGCCGCGCAGGGCGTCGGCTACGGCGGGGTCGTCGAAATCGGCGATGATGCCGTCCCCGTCGAAGCGCTCGATGCCCGCCAGGCGGCAGCGGAAGTCTTCCTCGAGAAAGAGGTCCCACGCGACGCGCGTGGAGCGCAAATAGTGGCCAATCCCCGCAATGATCTCGCGGTCGTACACCTTATTCGCGTTGAAGAGCAGTGCGATGCGGTGGGGCGTCTGTGAAGCGGGGGCACGGGTCATGTCGTGTCGGCGGCTGTTCGCCCGGCGCGGAACGCCTGCGGAAAGCCGCCATGTCTCCAGTTCGGGCGCGGTGCGCGTCAATGTGCACCGCGCTACGATGTCTCTGGCGCCTGCGGCGCGTCGTTTCAAGCGTCCGGTTATTCTAGGCCCACATTCGGGATCGCGGGCGCGCCCCCCGCGCCAGTCGGCAGGAAACGTTAAAGCTCTCACGCAATTTCGCAATTGCCGCGCTTTGCGCGTCGCGGGCAGTATGACGTCACACAGAGGGATGCACGCTGCGCCGCTGCGCTGCAACAACATTGGAGACATCATGTCGTATTTCGAACATATCCCCGCCATTCGATACGAAGGCCCGCAGTCGGACAACCCGCTTGCGTACCATCACTACGACCATACCAGGAAGGTGCTCGGCAAGACGCTCGAAGAGCATCTGCGCATCGCGGTGTGCTACTGGCACTCGTTCGTCTGGCCCGGCAACGATATCTTCGGGCAGGGGGCGTTTCACCGCCCGTGGCAGCAGCCCGGCGACGCCATGGAGCGCGCACACCAGAAGGCCGACGCGGCGTTCGAGTTTTTCTCGAAGCTGGGCACACCTTATTACACGTTCCACGACACCGATGTCGCTCCTGAAGGCAAGGACCTGAAGGACTACACGGAAAACTTCAAGCGCATGGTCGACTATCTCGGCGAGCGCCAGCAGGCGAGCGGCGTGAAGCTGCTCTGGGGCACCGCCAACCTGTTTTCGAATCCGCGCTACGCCGGAGGCGCCGCCACGAACCCCAACCCCGAAGTCTTCGCGTACGCGGCCACTCAGGTTTGTCATGCGCTCGACGCGACGCGCAAGCTGGGCGGCGAGAACTACGTGCTTTGGGGCGGCCGCGAAGGCTATGACACGCTGCTCAATACCGACCTCAAGCGCGAACGCGAGCAGTTCGCACGCTTCCTTTCGATGGTGGTCGAGCACAAGCACCGCACCGGTTTCACCGGCACGCTGCTGATCGAGCCGAAGCCGCAAGAGCCGACCAAGCACCAGTACGACTACGACGTTGCGACGGTGCACGGCTTCCTCACGCAATACGGTTTGCAAAACGAAATCCGCGTGAATATCGAGGCGAATCACGCGACGCTCGCAGGCCACTCTTTCCATCACGAAATCGCGACGGCGTTCGCGCTAGGCGTGTTCGGCAGCGTCGACGCGAATCGCGGCGATCCGCAAAATGGCTGGGACACGGACCAGTTCCCGAACAGCGTCGAAGAACTGACGCTCGCGTTCTACGAGATCCTGCGCCACGGCGGCTTTACCACGGGCGGCATGAACTTCGACGCGAAGGTGCGCCGCTCGAGCATCGATCCGGAAGACCTGTTCTATGGTCACGTGGGCGCGATCGACGTGCTCGCGCTGGCGCTCGAGCGCGGTGCTGCGCTCGTGGAAAACGACCGGCTCGAGCAGTTCCGTAGTCAGCGTTACGCGGGCTGGGACAACGAGTTCGGCCGCAAGATTCTCGCGGGTGGTTATTCGCTCTCGTCGCTCGCCGCCGACGCACTCGCGCACGGCATGAATCCGCAGCACGCGAGCGGCCAGCAGGAGCGGCTAGAGAATGTCGTGAACCAGGCCGTCTACGGCCAGCGCTAGCCGTGCCACGGCGCGCGAAAAAACATTAGTGCGCGCCGTCAAATTCGCAATTGCGCCGCTTGCCGTTGAAGGCAAACTGACGCAAAAGAGTGGGACGGAGACATGTTCATCGGTATCGACCTCGGCACGTCGGGCGTGAAGGCGGTGCTGCTCGACCGCGCGGGCGATGTGCTCGGCAGCGCGAGCGCGCCGCTCACCGTGAGCCGGCCACAGCCGCGCTGGTCCGAGCAGGCGCCGCAAGACTGGTGGCTCGCCACGCAGAGCGCATTGCGTGCACTCATCGCCGAGGCGCGCGGGCGCGGCATCGACCCGGCACGCATCGAGGCGCTCGGCCTGACCGGCCAGATGCACGGCGCGACACTGCTCGACGCGCAGGGCGAGGTGCTTCGTCCCGCAATTCTGTGGAACGACGGTCGTTCGGATACCGAATGTATCGAGCTGGAACGCGACGTACCGCAGTTGCATGCGATTGCGGGCAATCTCGCGATGCCGGGCTTTACGGCGCCGAAGCTGCTTTGGGTGCGCAAGCACGAGCCGGAGATCTTCACGCGCATCGCGCACGTGCTGTTGCCGAAGGACTATTTGCGCTGGCTGCTCACGGGCGTGTTCGCCACCGATCCGTCCGACGCCGCCGGCACGCTGTGGCTCGACATCGCGAAGCGCGACTATAGCGAGACCTTGCTTGCGGCGTGCGGCCTCACGCGGGCACAAATGCCCGACGCGTTCGAAGGCAACCAGGTGACGGGCACGCTGCGGCCCGAACTCGCCCGGCAATTCGGTCTGCGCGAAATTCCGGTCGTGGCGGGCGGTGGCGACAACGCGGCGGGTGCCGTGGGCGTGGGCATCGTGCGGCCCGGCGATGCAATGCTTTCGCTCGGCACTTCGGGCGTCTATTTCGCAGTCTCGGACGGCTTTCTCGCCAATCCCGATTCCGCCGTGCACAGCTTCTGCCATGCGTTGCCGCACACGTGGCACCTGATGTCCGTGATGCTCAACGCAGCCAGTTGCCTCGACTTCACGGCGCAGTTGACGGGCTACGAAAGCGTCGGCGCGTTGCTCGCCGACGCGCAAGCGAACTCGAACGCCGAGCGCGACGCGCGCCGGCCGTGGTTCCTGCCGTATCTCAGCGGCGAGCGGACGCCGCACAACAACGTCAACGCGAAGGGCGTGTTCTACGGCATGACCCCGCAGACCTCGCGTGCCGATCTGGCCAACGCAACATTGGAAGGCGTAGGTTTCGCGCTGCTCGACGGCATGGACGCGTTGCACGCGGCGGGGCTCGTGCCGGACACGATCACCGTCATTGGCGGCGGCTCGCGCAGCGTCTGGTGGACGCAGATGCTCGCCGATATCAGCGGCCGCGCGCTCACGTTGCGCGCGGGCGGTGAAGTGGGGCCGGCGCTGGGCGCCGCGCGCCTCGCGCATCTCGCGCTCGAACCGGGTGCGACGCTCGACGAAGTGTGCCCGCAGCCGCCCGTGCTGGCGGTTCGTGAACCTGACGCCGCTCGCCACGCCTGGTATCGCGAGGCGCGCCGTCCAACCTTTGGCGCGCTGTATCGCGCGCTCGAACCGGTTTTCGCAACCGGCGCCTGACGAAAGGCGCCGGCGAAGAAAAAAACTGCACGGCCAGTGTAGTCGTGCAGTCGATTGGTAGTCCTACGGTTATACCGCACGCGATGCCGTTTCGCGTGTGTTCCGCAATTGCATCGGCAACAACCTGAAAACCATCGCCGCGGCGGCGACGCGTTCGCGCGCGCCCGCGCATCGGCATCAAGAGGAGTATGGAGACATGAATTTCGCCAAACGTCGTTCGGTTCTGAGTTCGCTCGTATGCGGGGCCGTGCTCGCGAGCCTGTCGCTTGCCGCACCGCTTGCGCACGCGAGCAAGGACCATCCCGAGATCGGCTTCTGCATCGACGACCTGCGTGTCGAGCGCTGGTCGCGCGACCGCGACTACTTCGTCGCTGCCGCGGAAAAGATGGGCGCGAAGGTGTCGGTGCAGTCGGCCGATGCTAGCGAAGAACGCCAGATCTCGCAGATCGAAAACCTCATTTCGCGTGGCGTAGACGTCATCGTGATCGTGCCGTTCAACTCGAAGACGCTCGGCAATGTCGTCGCCGAAGCGAAGAAGGCTGGCATCAAGGTCGTTTCGTATGACCGCCTGATTCTCGACGCCGATATCGACGCGTACATCTCGTTCGACAACGAGAAGGTGGGCGAGCTGCAGGCGAAGGGTGTCTACGACGCGCAGCCCAAGGGCAATTACTTCCTGCTGGGCGGCGCGCCTACCGACAACAACGCGAAGATGCTGCGTGAAGGACAACTGAAGGTCCTCAAGCCTGCCATCGACCGTGGCGACATCAAGGTGGTCGGCCAGCAGTGGGTGCCGGAGTGGAGCGCTTCGACGGCGCTGCGCGTCATGGAAGACGCGCTCACCGCGAACAACAACAAGATCGACGCAGTCGTCGCCTCGAACGACGGCACCGCGGGCGGCGCGATTCAGGCGCTCGCCGCGCAGCATCTCGCGGGCAAGGTGCCGGTGTCGGGCCAGGACGCAGACCTCGCGGCGGTCAAGCGCGTGGTGGCGGGCACGCAGACCATGACGGTCTACAAGCCGCTCAAGCTCATCGCGGGCGAAGCCGCGAAGCTCGCTGTCGATCTCGCGAGGGGCCAGAAGCCCGCGTATAACGCGCAGTACGACAACGGCAAGAAGAAGGTCGATACGGTGCTGCTGCAGCCGACGCTGCTCACGAAAAGCAACGTGGACGTCGTCGTGAAGGACGGCTTCTATACGCAGGCGCAACTGGCAAGCCAGTAACGCTTTTGGCCTGACGGCCCGCGCGCGCCACGAGTGTAGCCACTGCATCGCGCGCGGGCCATCGCAGCGAGTAACCAGCGTATGACCGAACCCTTGCTGACGATGCGCGGCATCGTCAAGTCCTTTGCGGGCGTGAAAGCGCTCGACGGCATCGACCTCACGGTGCGGCCCGGCGAATGCGTGGGCCTGTGCGGCGAGAACGGCGCCGGCAAATCCACGCTCATGAAAGTGCTCTCGGGCGTCTACCCGCACGGCACCTGGAGCGGCGAGATCCGTTGGGAAGGCGCGCCGCTCGAGGCGCAAAGCGTGCGCGACACCGAACGCGCGGGCATCGTCATCATCCACCAGGAGCTGATGCTCGTGCCCGAGCTTTCCGTTGCCGAGAACATCTTTCTCGGCAACGAAATCACGCTCCCGGGCGGCCGCATGAACTACGCGGCGATGTACCAGCGCGCCGACGAATTGCTGCGCGAACTGAACATCGACGCCATCAACGTGGCGCAGCCGGTGATGAACTATGGCGGCGGCCATCAACAGCTCATCGAGATCGCGAAGGCGCTGAACAAGCGCGCGAAACTGCTGATTCTCGACGAGCCGTCGTCTTCGCTCACGGCGGCGGAAACGAAGATCCTGCTCGACATCGTGCGCGACTTGAAGCGCCGCGGCGTAGCGTGCGTCTACATCTCGCACAAGCTCGACGAGGTCGAAGCGGTGTGCGACACCGTGAGCGTGATTCGCGACGGCCGTCACGTGGCCACCGAGCCGATGGCGACGCTCACCACCGACCGCATCATTGCGTTGATGGTGGGGCGTGAGATCCGCAATCTCTTTCCGCGCGAGCCGCATGACATTGGCGAGGTCGTGTTCGAGGCCCGCAACGTGACCTGCTACGACGTGACGAACCCGCGCCGCAAGCGTGTGGACGACGTCTCGTTCTCGGTGCGTCGTGGCGAGATCCTGGGCGTGGCCGGGCTCGTTGGCGCGGGCCGAACGGAAACGATGCAGGCGATCTTCGGTGCGTATGCGGGCACATGCACGGCCACGGTTCTGCTCGAAGGCAAGCCGTTGAAAATCCGTTCGCCGCTCGACGCGATCAACGCGGGCATCGCCATGGTGCCCGAGGACCGCAAACGCCACGGCATCGTGCCGCAACTGGGCGTGGGCCACAACATCACGCTCTCGGTGCTGCAACGCTTTTCCCGGCACGGGCGCATCGACACGGCCGCCGAACTCGATACGATCCGCACGGAAATGCAGCGCCTTTCGGTGCGCGCGGCGAACCCCATGCTTTCGATTGCGAGCCTCTCGGGCGGCAATCAGCAGAAGGCGGTGCTCACCAAGATGCTGCTCACCGACCCGAAGGTGCTGATCCTCGACGAGCCGACGCGCGGCGTGGACGTCGGCGCGAAGTACGAAATCTACAAGCTGATCTTCCAGCTGGCCAAACGCGGCGTGGCGATCGTGATGGTGTCGTCCGAACTGCCCGAAGTGCTGGGCATCAGCGACCGCGTGCTCGTGATCGGCGAAGGCGAGTTGCGTGGCGACTTCGTCAATGACGACCTCACGCAGGAAGACATTCTTGGCGCGGCGATCCAGAGCGTGCGCGCCCAACCCGATACAGCGAGTGCAGTATGACCCCCGACGTCACGACCCAAGGCGCACGCGAAGACCTACCGCAAGGCGGTAATGGCATCGCCATGCGTTTCCAGCAACTCTTCGCGCGTTACAAGATCCTCGCACTGCTGCTCGCAGTGGCCGTGATCTGGCTGTTCTTTTCGCTGCTCACGCATGGCGCGTTCGTCACGCCGCGCAACGTGTCGAACCTGCTGCGGCAGATGTCGATTACCGGCATGCTCGCGTGCGGCATGGTGTTCGTCATCATCGCGGGCGAGATCGATCTTTCGGTCGGCTCGCTGCTGGGCCTGCTCGGCGGCGTCGCTGCGATTCTCGACGTGAATCGCGGCTGGCCTATCGGCGTGACCGTGCCGGTGGTGCTCGTGCTTGGCGTGCTCGTCGGACTCTTCAACGGCTGGTGGTCGACGTACCGTCGCGTGCCGTCGTTCATCGTGGGTCTCGGCGGCATGCTCGCGTTTCGCGGCGTGCTGCTCGGCATCACGGGCGGCTCGACCATTGCGCCGGTGTCCGATCACTTCGTGTTTCTCGGCCAGGGCTATTTGCCGCGCGTGGCGGGCGACGTGCTGGCGCTCGCGCTCTTCGTGCTGCTCGCCGTGCTCACGGTGCGCCAACGCGCGAACCGCAGGCGCTATCAGCTGAGCGTCGTGCCGCTCTGGCAGGACGGCGTGAAGATCGTCGGCGCGGGCGCGATCCTGCTTGCATTCGTGCTGATGCTCGACAGCTATGGCGGCATTCCGGTGCCCGTGCTGCTGCTGCTCGCGTTGCTCGGTATCTTCACATGGATCGCCACGCAAACCGTGTTCGGCCGGCGCATCTATGCGGTGGGCTCGAACCTCGAAGCGACGCGTCTTTCGGGCGTCAACACGAACCGCGTGAAGCTCGCCATCTTCGCGCTCATGGGTCTCATGTGTGCGTTCGCGGGCATCGTCAATACAGCACGTCTCGCGGCGGGTTCGCCCTCGGCGGGCACGATGGGCGAGCTCGACGCGATCGCGGCCTGCTTTATCGGCGGCACGTCGATGCGCGGCGGTTCGGGCACCGTGTATGGCGCGCTGATCGGCGCACTCGTGATGGCGAGCCTCGACAACGGCATGTCGATGCTCGACGTGGACGCGTATTGGCAGATGATTGTGAAGGGCGGCATTCTCGTGCTTGCGGTGTGGATCGACGTGGTGTCGGGCTCGAACCGCCGCTGAGAAACGCGTGGCAGACACGATTGCAAACCTGGTGGTGCTGTGAAAATGATGACCGTGTTCTCGCATCGCGCGTGACACCGCGACGCCTCTCTTGCGGATGACTGTTACGCGCAGTTGCTCTCCTCGCGCGCCCCGAGCGCGCTCTCAGGGCGGGACTCATGTCCCGCCCTTTTTCTTTGCTGTAGCCGATCAGGAACCTCGCACTGAGCGGCGCATATTCGACGCGCTGGCGATCGTTTCCTGCCACAATCGTTCGCACCTGTGCAGGGCGGCCTACGCACGCGATGTGCGCGAATCATTCCGTCCGCAAGGTCATCGTCAGCCACAGCACTGCGCCGCAATGGTGTTCCAGCGCGTGCTCGCCGATTTGTCGCTTTGCTGGTGCAACCGTCGCATGCGCTGTCGCGTTGCACCGAATCTCACCGCGAGGTTGTGCCAGCGTTTTGTCAACTTCCGCGGCGCGATTCCGATCCTCCGGAGACAAGCCGACCATGCCCACTCTTTGCGAAATATGTAATACCCGGCCTGCAGTCGCGCGCGTGACTGTCGTGCAAAACGGGCAGCGCAAGTCCATGTCGATCTGCGACTACGACTACCGCCAACTGATGCGTCACCAAAGCATGCTCAACCCGTTCGATTCGCTGCTGGGCGGCAGCGGCCTGTCGCGCTTTTTCGGCGCACAAGGCGGGGAGGACGAGCACGACGACGAGGGGCACGACCTCGCCGCCGAGGTGCCCCGGGAATCCGTGGATGCGACCGATGCGTTCAGCGAGCAGACGCTCGAAATCCTGCAGCGCGCCGCGGAAAAAGCCCATGAATTGCAGCGCAATGAACTCGACACGGAACACCTGCTGTACGTGCTGGCAGACACCGACGTTTGCGCAGCGCTCCTGAAGGAGTTGAAGCTCTCGCCGCAGGACATCAAAGGCTATATCGATCAGCATGCGCAAAAGGGTACGGCTTCGCCCGACGCCACCATCGACAAGATGACGATTTCGCCGCGCCTGAAAAAGGCATTTCAGTTCGCGTTTCAGGCATCGCGCGATCTCGGTCACTCGTACGTTGGCCCCGAGCATCTGCTGATCGGTCTTGCCGCGGTGCCCGACAGCATTGCGGGCGCGCTGCTCAAGAAGTACGGCGTGACGCCCGAGGCGCTGCGCCAGAAGGTCGTGAAGGTGGTAGGCAAGGGCGCGGAGGATGGCCGCGTGGATGCGCCGACGGGCACGCCCACGCTCGACAAGTTCGGCCGCGACCTGACGGCCATGGCGCGGCAAGGCAAGCTCGATCCGGTGCTGGGTCGCGCGCAGGAAATCGAGAGCACGATCGAGGTGCTCGCGCGGCGCAAGAAGAACAACCCGGTGCTGATCGGCGAGCCGGGCGTGGGCAAGACCGCTATCGTGGAAGGGCTCGCACAGCGCATCGTCAATGGCGACGTGCCGGAGGTGCTGCGCGGCAAGCGGCTTGTGGAGGTGAACATCAATTCGATGGTCGCGGGCGCGAAATACCGCGGTGAGTTCGAGGAGCGCGCAAAGCAACTGATCGACGAGGTGACTGCAAAACACGACGAGTTGATTCTCTTCATCGACGAATTGCACACGATCGTCGGCGCGGGGCAGGGTGGCGGCGAAGGCGGGCTCGACATCGCCAACGTGCTCAAACCCGCTCTGGCGCGCGGCGAGTTGAGTCTCATTGGCGCTACGACGCTCAACGAGTATCAAAAGTACATCGAGAAAGACGCGGCGCTCGAACGGCGCTTTCAGCCCGTGCTCGTGCCGGAGCCCACGGTCGAGCAAACCATCGTGATCCTGCGCGGCCTGCGCGACAAGCTCGAAGCCCACCATCAGGTGACCTTCGCCGACGACGCCTTCGTGGCCGCCGCCGAGCTGTCGGATCGCTACATCACGTCGCGCTTTTTGCCCGACAAGGCGATCGATCTCATCGATCAGGCGGCTGCGCGCGTGCGTATCGGCTCGACTTCGCGTCCCGCCGAGATGCAGGAACTCGAAGCGGAGATCGCGCAACTCAAGCGCGAACAGGACTACGCAGCTTCACGCAAGCGCTTCGACGAGGCCAAGGGTTTCGAGGAGCGCATCAACGAGAAGCAGGAAAAACTCGAAGAGCTGACCGAGGCGTGGCAGCGCAAGACGGGTTCGGAAACGCTCGAAGTCACGGTGGCGTCGATTGCCGAGGTCGTGTCGCGGTTTACCGGCATTCCGGTCGCGGATCTTACCCAGGAAGAGCGCCAGAAGTTGCTCAAGATGGAAGAGACGCTGCGCGAGCGCGTGATAGGCCAGCAAGACGCCGTGGTCGCCGTGAGCGACGCCGTGCGCCTTTCGCGCGCGGGTCTCGGTCAGTCGAACCGGCCGATCGCGACCTTCCTGTTCCTCGGGCCGACCGGCGTAGGCAAGACCGAGCTTGCAAAGGCGCTTGCGGAAACCGTGTTCGGCGACGAGCAGGCCATCATCCGCATCGACATGAGCGAGTACATGGAGCGCCATGCCGTGGCGCGGCTCATTGGCGCGCCGCCGGGCTACGTGGGCTACGACGAGGGCGGTCAGCTCACTGAGCGCGTGCGGCGCCGCCCGTACAGCGTGATTCTGCTCGACGAGATCGAGAAGGCGCACGCCGACGTCTACAACGTGCTGCTGCAAGTGTTCGACGACGGGCGGCTCACCGACGGCAAAGGTCGCGTGGTCGACTTCAGCAACACGATTCTGATCGCCACGAGCAACCTGGGTGCGTCGATCATCATGGACAACCTCGAGCGCCCCGAGAAGTCGCGCCTCGACGACAAGACGATCCGTGCGGAGCTTATGAAGGTGCTCAAGGGCCATTTCCGGCCCGAGTTCCTCAATCGCATCGATGAAATCATCGTGTTTCATGCGCTCTCGCGCGAGAACATCCGCGCGATCGTGAAGATTCAGCTCGAACGCGTCACGCGCACGGCGGCCGCGCAGGGCATCACGCTCTTGATGGGCCAGACGCTCGTCGATCATCTCGTGGAGGCCGGCTATCAGCCAGAGTTCGGCGCGCGCGAACTCAAGCGGCAGATTCGCCAGAAAGTGGAAACGCGTCTTGCCAAAGAGATACTCGGCGACGCGCTGCAATCGGGCGATACCGTCGAGATCGGCTACGACGGGACGAACGACGACGTCACGATCAGCAAAATCGCCGTGCCGCCCGACGTGAAGGAGAACAAGCCGGCGAAGAAGGAGAAGAAAGCGGCGACGCCGCCTGTCGATGAAGTCGCGAGCGAAATTGCCGCCGACGACATGGAAGGCGACCCGCCGCCGCCGAAGAAGAGCGGCAAGGGCGCAGGCAAGGCGAAGCCTGCTTGATCGAGTGGAGAAACGGCTGGCGCACCGAAAAGTGCGCCAGCATTGTTACATCAAGAATGATCCGGAATCCAGATCAATTGGCGGCGACGCGCCACCACGCAGGCAGCAGCGCGCGCACGCCGGGCTGCGCGAAGCGGTCGTCCAGCAGGTGCACGACGCCGCGATCGTGCTCGGTGCGGATCACGCGCCCCGCGGCCTGCACGACCTTGCGCAGGCCCGGAATCAGGTAGGTGTAGTCGAAGCCATCTCCGTAGAGCGTATCCATGCGTGCGCGCATCGCCTCGTTCACGGCGTTCACCTGCGGCATGCCGAGCGTCGCGATGAACGTGCCGATGAGGCGCGTCCCCGGCAGATCGATGCCTTCGCCGAACGCGCCGCCCAGCACTGCGAAACCAATGCCGCAGCCGCCTTCCACGAAGCGCGCGACGAAGGCCTGCTGGGCCACCTCGTCCATGGTGCGCGACTGGAGCCAGACGTCCACCTCCGGATGCCGCACCGCAAACGCATCGGCGGCTTGCTGCAGATAGTCGTAGCTGCTGAAAAAGCACAGATAGTTGCCGGGCCGCTCGGCAAATTGCGCGGCCACGCGCGCAACCAGCGCCTCGAGCGAACGTTCGCGGTCCTTATAACGCGTCGAGATATGGCGGGCGATGTGTACGTCGAGCTGCTCGGCGCGAAACGGCGTGTCGATGTCGATGCTCACCGTGTTGGCGGGCAGGCCGAGCATGTCGCTGTAGTAGTGCGTGGGCGAAAGCGTCGCTGAAAAGAGCGTGATGCTGTGCGCCGTGGCGATGCGTGGGCGCAAGGCATCCGCCGGCACGATGTTGCGGATCGCGATCGTAGAACGCGGGCGGCACGCGTTCTGATGCGCCAATGGCGTGACGTCGAAGAGCGAATGCGTATCGAAGCGTTCGGCAATGCGCGTGAAGTGCAGGGCGTCGAAATAGAAGCGCTCGAGTTCGGGGTCGCGCACGAGCGCGGGTTCGGCGAGCTGGTCGCCGATCGCACCGATCACGTCACCAAGCGCGGCGACGAGGCCTTCGGGCAAGGTGTCGCTCGCGCGCCAGGCGCCGGGCTGCACGGCGTTTTGTGCGTTCCAGTGCTTCTGCAGGCGCGCAAGTGCGCGCTTGAGGGGTGCGCTCGCGGCGCGGCGCACGGCGTCGATGCGCGTTTGCACGAGTTCCGCCGAATACATCGCGCGGGCGCGCTCGGGGAGGTTGTGTGCTTCGTCCACGAGCACGCTCGCGCGCCACTGGTTGTGCGCGGCGAGCATGAACAGCATGGCGCTCGCGTCGAACCAGTAGTTGTAGTCGCCGACGATCACGTCGCTCCAGCGCGCGAGTTCCTGGCCAAGGTAGTAGGGGCAGACGGCATGCTCGCTCGCCACTTCGCGCAGTGCTGCGCGATCGAGCCGCACGCGTTCGAGCGCCGCGGCACGCGCAGCCGGCAGACGGTCGTAAAAGCCGCGCGCGAGCGGGCATGATTCGCCATGACATGCCGCTTCGGGATGCTCGCAAGACTTCTCGCGCGCAACGAGTTCGAGCACGCGCACGGGTACGTTCTTACGTTGCGCATCAGCGCTTGCTTCGTCTTGCGCGCTTGTCAGCGTCGCCAGCGCATCGAGCGCCAACTGACGCCCTGAGCTTTTCGCGCTCAGAAACACGACCTTGTCGATCGCCGCGCGCGGGCAAGCCTTCAACTGCGGAAAGAGTGTGCCGATGGTCTTGCCGATGCCGGTGGGCGCCTGCGCGAGCAGACAGCGCCCCTGTGTCGCCGCGCGCCAGACGGCTTCGGCAAGATCGCGCTGGCCGTGTCGAAACTGCGGATGCGGCAGGCGCAGCGTGCCGAGCGCGGCGTCGCGCGCGGCACGGTGTGCGCTTTCCTGTTCGGCCCATGCAACGAAACGACGGCATTGCGTTTCGAACGCGGCGCGCAATTCCGACGCGCTCGCATGCTCGACGAGCGCGGTCTCGTGGCCCGAACCGATGTCGTAGTACACGAGCGCGAGTTCGAGCGCATCGAGGCCGAGTTTGTCGCACAGGAGCGCGCCGTAGACGCGCAACTGCGCCCAGTGCAGTGCGCGCTGATTCTCGCGCATCGCATCGAGGTCGCCGCGATAGGTCTTGAATTCTTCGAGCCTACGGCGCGCGGGATCGTAGCCGTCGGCGCGGCCGCGCACGCTCAGCGATTCGAACGTGCCGGAGAGTGCGATCTCCGTCTCGTAGCCAGTCGGGCGGCGTGCGGCGATGGCGGCGTGGCCGGCGCGGCCGTCGCTTGCGTCGGGCGAGGGCGTGAAGCGCAAGTCGAGGTCGCCGCGCTTCGCGGTGAACTCGCACAGCGTGCGCACGGCGACGGTGTAGCTCATGGCGCGCGCCGTGCCTGGGCGGCGCTGTCGTTGGCTTCGTCGGGCAGGTTGGGCCAGCGCACCTGCAACACGGAAACCGGCATGCCGTGCTGCACGCACCAGGCAAGCCAACGGCGCTGGTTGTCCTGCAGACGGTCGCCGGGGCCTTTCACCTCGATCAGTTCATAGCGCCGCTCGCGCGGCCAGAAGCGCACGAGATCGGGCAGGCCCGAGCGGTTGGCAACGGGTTCGCGCAGCAGCCGCTCGAACCACAGGCGCAGATGCGCGGCGGGGAAGCAGTCGAGGGCGAGCGTGAGCAGTTCGTCGCTCAATGCGGGCCACGCGACGAAAGGTGACTGGGTGCCGGATTTTTCCGCATAGCGCCGCAGAATCGAGTCGCGGTAGGCGTGCGTTTCGAGTTCGGTGAGGCATGTTTCGAACTGCGCAGCGCGGCGTGCGACGAAGTCCGCGGCGTGCAGGTCGGCAGGGCCGCGCTGGAACGGATGGAAGAACGCGCCGGGCAGCGGCGCGAACAGCGCGGGCCAGCAGAGTAGACCGAAGAGCGCGTTGATCAGCGTGTTCTCGACATAGAACACAGGCGCTTGCGGCGTGGCGAGTGCAATGCGGGCCGCCTCCTCGACGCGGAGCACGCCAGGTGCCGCGGGCAGCGTGAGTTCGAGCTGCGCGAA
This sequence comes from Paraburkholderia sp. CNPSo 3274, assembly GCF_024206475.1. Classification (GTDB taxonomy): domain Bacteria; phylum Pseudomonadota; class Gammaproteobacteria; order Burkholderiales; family Burkholderiaceae; genus Paraburkholderia. Next base: position 9,627 of record NZ_JAMBPR010000075.1, on the reverse strand, counting down.
CCCTGGCTCGGCGCTCGTCTTCGACTTCGCCCGCGTGCGCGCGAGACGCCCGAGTGTGCGTGCCGCGCGCTGCGCTTCCTCTTCGTTTTCCGGCGCATCGGCGATGGTCTGCGCGAGCGCCAGCGCTTCCTCGCGGCGGTTCAGTTGTTCGAGCACGCGCACGCGGCGGTAGCGCGATTCGGGATGACCGCAGTCGAGATAAGCGCGCCACGCGAGTTCGGGTTCGCCCGCACGCTCGGCGGCGAGCCCCGCAGCGTGACGCAGCTTGTCGTGGCGAGCGCGCAGCCACGCGTTGGCTTGCGTGCGCGGGGCCAGCGCGTCGAGCGCTTCGAGTGTTCCGGCGATGGCGGCGGCAGCGTCGAAGTCCATGGCCTCAGCGGCACGCTCGAGTCCGTCGCGGCAATCGCGCAGCGCCAGATACGTGTCGACGTCTTCGCGTCGCTGGAACGCGCGCGAGGCGCGGTCGAAGGGCACGCTTTCGTAGCGATAGACGCCGAGGTCGGCGAGCACGAACTCTGACCAGTCCTGATGCAGGTTGCCGAAGAACATGAGGCGCAGGCGCTCGCAGAGCGGGGCGCTCGCGAACAGCAGCACGGTGTCGGGCGAGGCCGGGAACCACGCATGCCAGTCGCGCGGCTCGGGCGAGGCGGCATAGTGTGCGTCGAGCACCTCGAGCGTTGCCGCGCGCGTGGTGCGCGATTCGAGCGCGATGCCAAGGCGCGCGGCGAGCGCCTGCAATTCGGCTTTCGTTACCAGCGCGGCGAGCGCGTCGAGATCGAGTGCGGGCGCGTCGTCGAGCCAACCCGCCGCGACGAGCGGGACCGCCGCCGCGCGCGGGCAGCCGATCTCGTCGTACGCGAGACGGCTCGCGCGGAAATGGGGTCCCTTGCGCATCAGCATGCGCACGAAGAGCGCGCGCGACGCGTGCGGCATCTGGGCGAAATTGTCGGCGAAGCGGCGCTCGGCGTCGTCGAACAGGTCGGCGCAGCGCACATCGAGCCACGCTAGCGCACGCTCGAAGTTCGCGAGGTAGTAGAACGGATCGGGAGAGTCGGGAAGCACGCGCGGCACTGTACGGATATACAGCAGCGATGATAGCAGGGTCGCACGTGAGCGCGAGCGCCGTAAGGGATTCCCCGCCCTGTACGCTACAATTGCCGCAGCCTGAAAAACGGATTAGCGATGAACAAACGTAACGCATGCTTCGCCGGCCTCGCGGTCGCCGTCACCCTGCTCGCGGGATGCGCGGCGCAGTACCGCAATACCAGCAGCTGCGAAGAGGCGATGCGTAACCGCCTTGCCGATACGACGCTCGGCGACCTGAAAGTCACGCATAGCGCGACGACGTATCGTGGCGCGCGCGTGGTGATCGAAGGGCAACTCGAGAACGGCGCGGCGTCGGCCGCCGCGGCTGCGTCGGCGCCCACTGCATCGGCGGCTTCGGCATCGGCGGCATCGGCAGCGGTGTCCACCACGGCGCAGAGCGCCAACGAGGCGCCTACGATCACGGCGCCAATGGTGCAGGCGGCGGCGCTGCCGGGCACGATTTCGGTTCCCACCGCTCCGGTCGCCCAGACCGGCGCGCCGGAGGGCAAGCCGACCACGCCGGTCGCGGCGCTGGCCGCGAAGCTCGGCATCAAGAAGGCCGCGGTCACGCCGGCGGCTGCGGAGTGCACGTTCAACGAGTCGGGCCTCGCGACGTTCCGCTGGCTCGCGCCGCCGAAGCTCGCGAAGACCACGCCCGACCCGAACGCCGCGAACGACTAAGGCGAACTCACGCTGTTCGCCGTTGCGTTTCTACGTCCTCGCAAGTCGCACACGCAATCTGCGCTCATGAAGGCCTCGCAAGAGGCCTTCATCGTTTGTGACGGGCGAGACGTTGGTGGACGCCGGCGCGCTCAGAGCGCGAAGAATGGTCCGCTGCCTGCAGGCGTGACCTGCGAGGCGATCGCCGTGAACACGCGCCGCCCGAAAAAGAACGGCAGCCCCCAGCCGAACGCGTTGGCGTTGTAGCCAGCCAGATTGCTGAAGGCCCAGTGGCCACTGGCGAGGAGCGTCGCTGAACTCGCGACCAGGAAGGTCACGGAAGCGCCTGCGCCGTCGATGCCGGCTATCGTCGTGCCGAGGCTGACAGGCGAACTCGGGCAATACCCGGGCCCGTAGCGCGTGATCGTCGAGCTCTTTTGAGATTTCGAGGTGAAATTAGCGCCGGGGTCGTCCTCGCAAGCGTCTGAGGCTGGCAGGGCGGCAGAGCGCAGAGGGGCGTTTTGGCGTGGATTGGAGTTAGTGCGTTGATCCTAAAGGAAATTGACGGCGACTCAGCAGGCTTGCCGTGTCGGATCGAACGTAGATGAATGGTACGGCGAGGTCGGTTTGGGGAGCCGCGATCACGGTCCGGCGCGTGTCGCCGGGGCTGATGCGGGGCCTGGATTGCGTGCCACCCCGTGGTTTTTGCACAGCGGGCCGCCAGACCGGTAAAATGTTTGGTTGATCCACGGAAACTGGCCGTGGCGTAGCCGAAGGGATTACCCGAACATGAGTGATTTTCATCAACGTCTTGCCGCACGCGCGCTTGCGCTTCTGATGGCGGGCGGGCTGGTCGCCGGCTGCAGCTCGCCGACGCCAGGCAAGATCGATTACCGTAGTGACGCCAAGGCGAAGCAGTCCTCGCTCGCTGTGCCGCCGAACATGCTCGACGAAGCGTCCGACCAGCGCTCGCTCGCGCCGCAGGGCGGCGAGACCTCGCTGTCCTCGCTCAAGCAGACCCAGGCCGCCGCGCCGCAGTCCGACGAGAGCCAGGTGGTTCCGCAAGTGCCGGGCATGCATATCCAGCGTGACGGTACGGAAAGCTGGCTCGTCGTCGACAGCCGCACGCCCGACCAGGTCTGGGCGCAGGTGCGCCGCTTCTGGCAGGAACAAGGCTTCCTGCTCGTGGTCGATCAGCGCGACAAGGGCGTGATGGAAACGGACTGGAACGAAACCCATCCGAAGATCAGCGACGGCCTGGTCCGCAACACGCTCTCGTGGGCGACGGGCAACTCGTACGTGACCGCCGAGCGCAACAAGTACCGCACGCGCCTTGAAACCTCGCCCACCGGCGGCACCTATGTGTTCATCAGCCAGAAGGGTCTGAGCGAACAGCTCTCGGGCACCAACAACGACACCAGCAAGTGGGTGCCGAAGCCCAACGACCCCGCGCTCGAGGCCGAGTACCTCAAGCGCCTCATGATGACGCTCGCGAACGCGAAGCCGGGCGTGCCCGACGCGCAGGTCGCGGCCGAAGCCGACGCCAAGGCCAACAGCAAGAGCACCGACGCGCAGAAGAAGGGCCCGGACGCCGCTGCGGCCGCCGTGGCCGCGCAGAACGTCGCGGCCGTGGGCCAGCAGTCGGGCAGCGGCTCGTCGAACTCGGGCGCGCAGGGCACGTCGGGCCAGTACAGCTCGACGGAACTCACGCTCGGCGAGCCGTACGACCGCGCATGGGTGCGCGTGGGCATCGCGCTCGATCGCGCCAACTTTACGGTGGATGATCGCGACCGCACGAAGGGCATCTACTACGTGCGCTACGTCGATCCGAAGGACCTGAGCTCGGACGAGCAGGGCTTCTGGAACCAGATCTTCCACGGCCGCAAGGAAAAGGTCGCGAAGCAGTACAAGCTCAACGTGCGCGCCGTGACCGATAACCAGACGCGCGTCGCGATCCTGGACGACAACGGCCAGATCGACTCGTCGCGCCCGGCGCAGGAGATCATGGGCCTCGTGGTCGACGAACTGCACTAAGCATGGCGCTTAAGCCAGCGTTAGCTGGCTGACTGAATGCCGCAAAAGAAAAACCCGCCTGCGCTTCGCCGCGCAGGCGGGTTTTTTCATGCACGCACACTCCGTACTCAGTGCGGAATCATCCAGGTGAGCACGTTCTGCTGCAGCCACACGAGGATGCCGAGCAGCACCGTCAACAGGATCGAATGCTTGAACGTCTTCGCGAACACATGGCCTTCCTGTCCCTTGAGGTTCGTGGTGGCGACGCCCGTCGCGATGTTCTGCGGCGAGATCATCTTGCCCATGACGCCGCCCGACGAGTTGGTCGCCGCCATCAGGATGGGATTGAGGTTGAGCTGTTTCGCGGCCACCACCTGCAGATTGCCGAACAGCGCATTGCCCGAGGTGTCGCTGCCCGAGAGGAACACCGCGACCCAGCCGAGGAAGGCCGAAACGAGCGGGAAGAACGCGCCGACCGAAGCCACCCCAAGCCCGAGCGTATAGGTGAGCCCCGAGTAGTTCATGAGGAACGCGAGCCCGACGATGGTCGCGACCGTGAGGATGGCGATGCGCGTCTGCACCCAGGTATCGACGATCGCGACGCCGAAATCGGCGGGCTTCAGGCGCACGACGAACGCGGTGATGATCGCCGCGACGAGAATCGCCGTGCCGGTGGCGAGCGGCTGGAAGTCCCAGATCGCGCCATAAGGCGTGTTGTAGAGCGTGATGTAGACGGCCTTGTCGAGGCCCGGCCACGGCACTTTCACCTCGCCGATCGTGAAGACCTTCGCGATGGTCCAGATGATCACGACGGCCGACACGATGATCCATGGATACCAGCCCTCTGCGCCCGACACGCTGCCGCGCGCTTCGCTCGCGCGATCGACCTTGATCGTGAAGCGCGGATCCGGGGCGGGCTTCCATACGCGCAGGAACAGGATGGTGAGGATCAGCGAGACGAGCGACGAGAGCACGTCGGTGAGGCTGTAGTTGATGAAGTTCGCCGTGACGAACTGCGTGAGGGCGAAGCTGCCGCCCGCGACAAGCAGCACCGGCCAGATGCGCAGCATGCCGCCCACTCCCGCGTAGATCGCGATCACATAGAACGGCAGCAGCAACGCGAAAAACGGCAACTGGCGGCCGACCATCTGGCCGAGCAGATCGGCGGGCAGGTGCGTGACGGCGCCGAGCACGGTGATCGGCACGCCGAGCGCGCCGAAGGCCACGGGCGCCGTGTTGAAAATCAGCGTGAAGGTCAGGGCCTCGAGCGTCGGGAAGCCGAGCATGATGAGCAGCGAGCTCGTGATGGCGACAGGCGTGCCGAAGCCGGAAATCCCTTCGAACAACGCGCCGAACGAGAAGCCGACCACGACGAGCACGATGCGCCGGTCGTTGGGCAGATTGTCGAGCAGCCACATGCGAAACGCCGCGAAGCGGCCCGAGCGCAGCGCGATGTTGTAGAGCAGGATCGCCGTGACGACGATCCACATCACCGGCCAGAGAGCGAACACCACGCCCGCGAGCACGGCGCTGATCGCCAGATTGACCGGAAACTGCCAGCCGGCGATCGCGACGATCAGGCCGACCACAAGCCCCGCGAGCGAGGCCTGCCAGGCGGGCCGGCGCGCCCAGCCGAGCAGAGCGAGCACGGTGAGAATGGGCAGCACGGCGATGAGGAACGAAAACAGCAGCGAATTGCCGATAGGGGTCAACAGCTGGTGGAACATCACGTCTCCTTTATGCTGGTTCGTTATCGGCGTTGCAGTGCGGCAGCATGCGCCGGGGCGCGTCGTCGGCTGTGGAGTTCAGTGCCCGGCCTGGCAGCCGAGTTAAGGCGGTGCTTCAATCCCCGCTAGCCCACTTGGAGGATAGATAACGAAACAGGTGCGTCAAGGAGGGAAAGTACGGTCCGGCACCGTTTTGCGGTGCATTTCGCGGTGTGGTTGGGTGCGGGAGCGTCAGTGATGCCAGTGTCCGCCGCCGCCCCAGTAGCCGAAGCCGAACGAGACAGCGGGCGCGCCCCAGCCCCAGCCGTACGCGGGGTAAGAGTAGTACGCAGGATAGGTCGCGGGGTAAGCCGGATAGGCCGGATAGGCTGGCCACGCAGGCACGGCGATCGCAACGGGCGGCGAGGGATAGAGCGGCCCCGGATACTGTGCGTCGGGCACGGCGGTCGGCGCGGGGTTCGGCGCCGTTTGCGCGACTGCGGTTTCCTGCTGTGTGGCCGCAACGGGCACGGTGCCGTAGTAGTAGGGCGCGTAGCCGTAGGGGGCGTAGTAGTAACAGCCGGACAGCATGAGGGGTGCGCTCGCGGCGGCGATCACAAACACAGACGGACGTTTCATGGCGGGCTCCGCGATTGGCTAACGGCCGCGCAGGTTATCGCCTTCAGGCACGATCCGTCTGATCGTTTGAGCTTACGCCGTACGAACACGCTTTGCGTTGTGCTTCGTTAACCAAATATTTCGCGTGGCACTGCGGCTGCAATGCCATCGACCCAAGCAAACGCGGCGCAGCCCGTGAGGGTCTGCGCCGCGCATCCTTCCCTGATTCACGCCTTGAATGGCGTGTTGCCTGTCGTGTCGTTTCTGTTCTGCGCCGTCGCTTCGATCGTGCCGCTATTCGTGCAACCGCATCGTCGATTCGTACTCGCGCTAGCGCCTATTTGCCACTTACTACTTGCCCACCTGATTGCCGATCACGCCACCCACCGCCGCGCCGCCCACGGTGGAGAGCGCATTGCCGCCAATCGCCGCGCCGGCCGCGCCGCCCACGCCCGCGCCAATGACCGTATCGCGGTCGCGTCTCGACATGTCGTCGCAAGCGCAAAGACTGCCCAGCACGGCGACGAGTGTCGTCACTGTGAGTAGTGTGCGTGCACGTTTGAGCGTGTTCATTTTTCGACTCCCTACGCATGGTGCGTTTGAGTGTGAGGTGCGACATGCGCTGGCGCGTTCCGCACCCTCGATACCCTCATCCTAGCCATGGGACCCGTATCCGGGTGTGTGCGCTTGTCAGAGAGTTGTGGGAGTCGTTAGAAAATGTTTCGGCGGACGGCGAGCGCCCGCCGGGGCGAAGTTAGCCCTAAGTCAGCGCTTACTGGCGCTGATAGATTTCGGCGCCCTGCTTGATGAACTCAACCGCCTTCACTTCCATGCCCTTCTTCAGGGCCTCGTCGTCGCTCACGCCTTGCTTCGCCGCGAAGTCGCGCACGTCCTGCGTGATCTTCATCGAGCAGAAGTGCGGGCCGCACATCGAGCAGAAGTGCGCGACCTTGGCCGAGTCCTTCGGCAACGTTTCGTCGTGGAACTCGCGCGCCTTGTCCGGATCGAGGCCGAGGTTGAACTGGTCTTCCCAGCGGAACTCGAAGCGCGCCTTCGACAATGCGTTGTCGCGCACCTGCGCGCCCGGATGACCCTTCGCGAGATCGGCCGCATGCGCCGCGAGCTTGTACGTGATGATGCCGACCTTCACGTCGTCCTTGTTCGGCAGGCCCAGGTGTTCCTTCGGCGTGACGTAGCAGAGCATGGCCGTGCCGAACCAGCCGATCATCGCGGCACCAATGCCGGATGTGATGTGGTCGTAGCCCGGCGCGATGTCGGTAGTGAGCGGCCCGAGCGTGTAGAAGGGCGCTTCCTGGCACCAGTCGAGCTGCAGATCCATGTTCTCCTTGATGAGTTGCATCGGCACGTGGCCCGGGCCTTCGATCATCACCTGCACGTCGTGCTTCCACGCGATCTGCGTGAGCTCGCCGAGCGTCTTCAGTTCGCCGAGCTGCGCTTCGTCATTGGCGTCGTAGATCGAGCCGGGACGCAGGCCGTCGCCGAGCGAGAAGCTCACGTCGTATTCCTTCATGATTTCGCAGATCTCTTCGAAATGCTCATAAATGAAGGATTCCTTGTGATGCGCGAGGCACCACTTGGCCATGATCGACCCGCCGCGCGAGACGATGCCCGTCATGCGGTTCGCGGTGAGCGGCACGTACTGGAGGCGCACGCCCGCGTGGATCGTGAAGTAGTCCACGCCTTGCTCGGCCTGTTCGATGAGCGTGTCGCGGAACATTTCCCACGTGAGGTCTTCGGCTTTGCCGTTGACCTTTTCGAGCGCCTGGTAGATCGGCACCGTGCCGATCGGCACCGGCGAGTTGCGGATGATCCACTCACGCGTTTCGTGAATGTGCTTGCCGGTCGAGAGGTCCATGACCGTGTCGCCGCCCCAGCGGATCGCCCACGTCATCTTGTCGACTTCTTCGCCAATCGACGAGGTGACCGCCGAATTGCCGATGTTCGCGTTGATCTTCACGAGGAAGTTGCGGCCGATGATCATCGGCTCGCTTTCCGGGTGGTTGATGTTCGCGGGAATGATCGCGCGGCCGCGCGCGATTTCGTCGCGCACGAACTCGGGCGTGATTTCCTTGAGCGCGTTCTCGCCGAAGGCGGCTGCGCCGAACGCCTGGCCCGGATGCTGGCGGCCCATCATCGCGGCGAGCTTCGCGCCGTTCGGGCCGCTAGCCTTGAGACTTTCCAGATACTCGGCACGGCGCTGGTTCTCGCGAATCGCGATGTATTCCATCTCCGGCGTGATGATGCCCTGACGCGCGTAGTGCATCTGCGTGACGTTCTTGCCGGCCTTCGCGCGGCGCGGCCTGCGGTGCAGGCCGAGGAAGCGCAACTCGGTCGTGGCCGGGTCGGCGGCGCGCTCGCGGCCGTACTCGGAGGAGAGGCCCGGCAGCGCTTCGGTGTCGCCGCGCTTTTCGATCCAGCCCTGACGCAGCGCAGGCAGGCCCGCGCGAATGTCGATCTTCGCCTCAGGGTCGCTGTACGGACCCGAGGTGTCGTAGACGTAGATCGGCGGATTCTTCTCGCCGCCGAAGCCCGTGGGCGTATCCGCCTGCGTGATCTCGCGCATCGGCACGCGGATATCGGGCTGCGAACCGGTCACGTAGATCTTGCGGGAATTGGGCAGCGGCGCGATCGCGGCTTCGTCGACGTGCGCGTTGGCGGAAATGAACTTCGGATTCGCGTTCATGCGTCTCTCTCCATGCAAAGCAAAGTGGGAACAGCGGCTTAGCAGGAGACGAAACGGAACGTGGACGGACTTCGCTGTGATGAGGTGAGGCGTTGAGCGATGTTGCGAAGTCCGGACGCTTCCCTGCGCTGGCATTATCCAGATCAGGTTCAAAGGGTATTTCTCACCCGCGAAATACGCTGCACGACTTTCGTTCGATGCGGCGCATGACGCAGGACCCCCGCGTAAGCAAGGCCAAACGATACACCGCGCTGCGACGATCTGGCAAGTGCCATCGCGCGTGCGATGTGCCAGGCGCGGTGTGTCGTGTGCGCGGAACTTACAGTGTGAAATCCTTCGAGGCTTCGGGCTGGAACAGGACGCGTTCGATTTTCAGTGTTTCGACCGCGCCGCCCGGCGTCGTGAAGCGCACGGCGTTGCCGCGCTTCGCGCCGAGGAGCGCGAGACCCGCGGGCGAGAATACGTTCAGGCGCCCGGCGTCGACGTTCGCCTCATGCGGATAGACGACGGTGTACGTGAGCGTTTCGCCGTTGCGCTCGTCCACGAGCGTGACCTGCGAGTTCATCGTCACGACATTGGCAGCTACGTCGCGCGGCTCCACGATCACGGCGTGTTCGAGCAGTTCATCGAGCATGGCCTGGCGCTGGGGAGCCGCGCCGGGTTCGGCGGCGCATTTCTCGAGGCGGGCGACATCGAGTTCGGTGAAGTAACGGATTTTCTTCGACATGGCGATTCTCCTTGCGATCCAGAAAAAGTCGAGGTAACGGCGGGGGCTGGCGGGCGAAATCGCGCAGTGGGGCGCGGGCCGCAGCGGGGCGCAACGGATCGGCCCGGAGCCCG
>NZ_JAMBPR010000074.1 GCF_024206475.1 Paraburkholderia sp. CNPSo 3274 | reverse complement strand
GTCATGTGCGGCTCCATGAAGGGTGGGACGACGCAGAGACACACGCATGATGCGCATGCGTCTTGAACGATCCTGAAGCTGCTTTGGCGGGTGCCTCCTTCACGGCAGCACGACGATCTTCCCGCCGGCCTTGTTTTCTTCCATGCACCGGTGCGCTTCAACGAGATCGTCGAGTCGAAATACGTTTCCCACGGGGACACGAAGTGTGCCGGCCTTGACCTGACCCAGCAGTTCGTCATACGGGGTCGCCATGAATTCGTTGACTCCGCCGTCGTAGATCGTCAGTCTCACCGTGCTCGGTATCACGTCCATAGGGCTGAAGTTATCGAACGACCATTGGTTGCCGACAATGCCGGTCATGCACACCACGCCGCCCTGCTTCGCGCAGCGTAACGAATCCTTCAGGGTCGAGGTGCCTATGAGTTCAAGCACCTTATCCACGCCACCGGGTGACACTTCGCCGACCTCCTGGGCGATCGTGCCCGAGTCTATGACGACACGATCCGCTCCGTTAGCACGTAACGCGTCGCCTTTCTGTGGATTGCGGGTCGTCGATATCACGAAAGCGCCGTGTGCTTTGGCAATCGCGGCGGCGGCAAGTCCAACCGAAGTCGTTCCGCCCCGAACCAGCAGGCGATCCCGCCGCTGAAGTGCAAGCGCCTTGAACAGCGAGCCCCACGCGGTTTGAAGCATTTCCGGCATCGCGCCGAGCGTTTCCCACGGCAAACTGGTCACCAGCTTTTGCACCTGCCGGGCAGGGACGCAGGTGTACTCCGCATAGCTGCCGTCGAACTCGCGCCCCATGCCTCCCATTGCGGTGGCAACCGTATCGCCTTTTGCGAATTCCATTCCTGGTGCGTCTTCAACGATACCGACCGCCTCTATTCCCAGCACGCGCGGAAACTTCACGCTCTGAGAAAATCCCTGACGCGTAAACATCTCGGACCGGTTGAGCCCGAACGCCTTGACGCGAATCAGCACCTCGCCGCGCTGCGGCGACGGTATCGGACGCTGTTCGAGTTTGAGCACTTCAGGGCCGCCCGGCTCGTGGATCACTGCTGCTTTCATGGTCGTCATCGACGCTCCCTTTGCGGCTCGCGAGCACGCGCATATGATGAATAAACAAGTCCGTCCTTTCCCGAAACGGTTTGCAGTGCAAATGAAAATAGAGCAAGCGGTGCGGCAAACGTGAGGGCCGCCGTGCCTACGTTCAGATCACCCTCTCTCGTGATTCAGTTTCCGCTTGCCGAAACGGATCACGTCCAGGCAGAGAGCGTATCGAGTGGAAGGGCACGGCGTTCGACTGAACTCACTCACTGCCTATCGAAAACGATAGCGCAGTCGCGAATTTCCAGTAGACGGCGAAGTGAAAAATCGTTTTCCAGTTCCGGGAAGATCGGCACGCCACCGCGTGTCGCTTTCACGCCCGCGCTTCCGGGTGGCGCCTGTCCTTGCGACGCCACCGGGAACCGGCGCACAATAGTCTTTCCAGGGATGGAAAAACGATGGCGAACCTGAACTCGCTGGTGATATTCGCAAAGGTAGTCGAATCCGGGAGCCTTTCCGGGGCGGCACGCCGGCTTGGCATGCCAGTCTCCACAGTCAGCCGGCAGATTGCGGAGTTCGAAGAGGCACTGGGCGTTCGCCTCCTCGAACGCTCCACGCGCAGCCTCGCGCTTACCGACCTCGGCAAGGAGGTCTACGAGCATGCGGTGCGAAGCGTCGAATTGGGCGAGGCCATTGAAAGCGTTGCTTCCAACCATCTCTCGGACATGTCCGGGCTCTTGCGCCTTTCGGCGCCGCCAAGCGTTTCGGATACCCTGCTGACGCCGCTCGTCATGGAATTCCAGAAGCGCTATCCGAACGTGCGCTTCCAGATTCTCGTGACCGAGCGCTACGTCGAACACATCGCGGACGGCGTCGACCTCGTGTTCCGCGTTGGCGCATTGCGCGATTCGTCGCTGGTCGCGCGGCGCCTTCTGGCATACCGCCACCGGATCGTGGCAACGCCCGCCTGCCTCAAGCGCTGCGGGACGCTCCAAAAGCCGCACGATCTGCTCGAGCACCGCCTGCTTGCGTTTTCGCACTGGAAGCCGGATTGCAGCTGGTGCTTCATTCACGAGAAAGGCGGAGAAAGGCAGACGCTCACGTTCCAGCCGTTCTTCGCGATGAACGATTTCGCCGGCCTCGCTTCCATGATTCTGGCTGGTTCCGGTATTGGCGAGCTGCCCCCTGTGGTTCGGCCCGATCTCGTCCGCGAGGGCAAGCTAGTGGAGGTGATGCCGCAGTGGCGCCTCCCGACATACAACCTCTCCCTCGTGTACCTGGGCAACCGGCACATTTCGAAACCGTGCAGGCTCTTCAAGGAGTTCGCGATCGAAATGGCACCGGTGTTGTTTCCGGATCTTCCGGAGTGAAGTGCCGAACATTCGAACTCCTGACGGATTGCGAATGATTGAACTGGGTTCAGTGGTATCGCCTGTTTTGACCTTTCAAGAGGGTAAGGAGCCAAAGAGCCCGGGCACCATCTTCGACGCGAAGTCCCTGAAGATTCGAACCTGCCGGGGCAGATAGCGGTCGCGCAGGTTGGCGATGGTCAGGTCGAACACCGGCAGATGCCAGTCCGGCAAGACCTCGACGAGCAGCCCGCTGCGCACGAGGTCTGGCTGAACGATGGGTGGCAGTTCCCCGATGCCGCAGCCTTCGAGCAGCGCCACGATGAGTCCGGTGTAATCGTTCATGGCGATTGCCGGCTGGAAGGGAACCGTTTCGGAATCCCGGCCGTTGACGTGAACGAAGCTCCAGCTATAGTCCGGCTTCCAGAAGGAGAACGCGAAAAGCCGGTGCGCGGGAAGGTCCCGTGGCGATTCCGGAGGGTGACATCTGGCGAGGTACTTCGGACTTGCAACGACCTGATGCCGGTAGGTCAGCAGCGTGCGTGCCGCGAGCGTCGCGTCGGTGAAGGTTCCGACCTTGAATGCGATATCGACGTCCTCGGCTATCGGGTCGACGATGCGTTCGGTAATGAAGGCCTTGACCTCCACGTTGGGGTAAGCCTGCTGAAAGACTTCGACGACAGGCACGATGAGCGAGTCGGAGAGGCTCGGCGGCGCACAGAGCCGCACGGCGCCGGACACCTCGGGAAGGCGGTTCGAGATGACATTGTCGACGGCTTCGCTGACCTCGGTGGCCTGTTTTGCGAGCTCGAATACTTCGGCGCCGAAGTCCGTGAGCCTCAGGTGATGGGTGGATCGATCGAGCAAACGGACACCCAGCTGATTTTCGAGTTCGGCGATACGGCGGCTCACCGAGGAAATGGGCATCTTGAGCCGCCTCGCGCCCTCCGAGAAGCTGCTCGCCTCGACGACCTTCGCGAAAATCAGCAGCGTATTCAGATCTTTCATCACCGTTACGCTCCGTCCGACCCTCATCTTGCTGGCGATCTACGGCATCGTCTGACGCAGATTACCTCAGCAACTGGGCGGCAGCAAGGCGGTGGTCCGCCGGTGGCGACGTGAAGGACCCGGTCGCTTAGAGCACGACCCGCTCGCCGTTCGGATTGCCTTGAAAGGTCCAGCTTCCCCCGCTTCGGAACGACGCGCCTGTCGCGAAGGTGTCCTCCATGAACTGGAGATACGTGCAGCGGCCATGTTCGACTTTGGCGAACACTGCGAACGGTGTCGTCACGACCTTGGACAGCACCGTCGATCGGTACGTGAACCGGCCGAACATGGCCGCGTATTCGTCGGTGCCGAACAGCGCCTCCGGCTCGAAGGATTGAATCTCCCAGAAACTGCCGACATCCACAAAGGTCTTCACGATGCTCTCGGGACCGTGAGACGTGCCGGCCCACGGCATGATCCGCTTCAGATCGGGATTGTCGTAGTTGAGGGAAACGTAGGTCACGTCGGGTGTGACAAGCGCACGCACGTGGTCGATATCGGTTGGCTTCTCGAGTATCGAGGACAGCACTTCGGTTGGCGTGAGCATGGGCCTGCTCCTCCTCATCAGGGGACACGCTCAAGCATACAAACACCGCGCTCGCACGAGCTTTCCAGAAATGGAAATCCGATTTCCGGAATGTCCGTTAGCGGTTAGCCGATCGGTTGGCTACGATCGAGGAAGAATTGCGGTTCACGAGTGCTTGCACAAGGTCGGAACGCAAAGCGTCGCTGACTGCATCGTCCGCCCCGGTGGACCGTTGCAGTCACGGAGGCGGGAAACAGAAAGGAGCGCAACTGTCATGAACACCGCGATCATCTGGAGTGCTGATTTCTGGGCTGCTCCCGGATCGGGCGCGTCTCGTCAAGGCGTTCGGCACGCTGGGCGCCGAATCGCTGGAGGCCGCCGCGAATCGGTCGCCGGAGCGGGCCGTGCTGTTCTATGCGGCGGACGATACGCAGGCCGGCGAGGTCGTGGCAAGACTCATTGCCGTCAGCGGGTTTTCGCCCGTGCGCGTGGGCGGCATCGACCAGTCCATCCGGATCGAGGTTGGCGGGGATCTGCATGAGTATGGAAAGCTCGGCAAGCTGGTTTCCGCCGAAGAGGCGGCGTCGCTCGTCTGAGCGGCGTAGGCATAGGCATCAGGTCATGGAGGGACGACCCATCGTGAACACCGAAACGCGCCACGTCTCCACGGTCGCCGAATTGCAGACGGCGGTCGACGACGACCAGGTTCTGCAAATTGTCGTTTCAGCGCAGATTGCCGGGGTTGCGGGCTTTCGCCTGCGACCCGGTCTGGCTTTGACTGGCATCGACGCACAAGCCGCCCTGCGCTTCGCACCCGGCAGCGACGGGCTGGAGCTTTCGGCAGACAACCGGGTCGAAGGCTTGCGGCTTTCCACGGATCCCGATCGACGCGCGATATTCAACGATACGAGCGTCGACGGATTCGGTCGGCTCGTGCTGCACGATCTGAGCATTGCCGGTGTCGTGCAGCTGCTGGCGCGCGACAGCGTGCGTGGCGGCCATGTCGAAGCGCACGATATCGACCTGTGGGCCGCCGATGCCCGTGGCTATGACGAGCGCCCGAAGGGATATGGCGTCGAAGTCGTTCCTGGCGCCTTCACGCTCTGGAACCAGCACGAAGACCGCGGCGTAGTTATCACGGCGGACCTCACCGGGCTGTCCACCGGCCGTGCCGGCGCGCCGGTTCGCGGCAGCGGCATTTTCGTTAGCGGCGCCGGGGAGACGGGCGGGCGCGTCGTCGCGCATCGCCTGGAGACGGGCGCCGTCCACAGCGATGGCGGAATCGCGCCCGGCACGCCGGATCGCATCACCGGCGGCGTGTTCGTCGTGTCGGGTGCATTCGTCGCCAACGTGCACAATCACGGCCCGGTCACGACGTACGGTCCGAACGACATGGTGCTCGATAACTGGGGAGCCGTCGATCGCTGGATCGTCGACGGGAAGGTCACGTCCTACGGGCCGAGCGGCATCGGCTTCGTAAACTTCGGCACGCTGGACCGGCTGGAGGTCAACGCGCTGATCGAGACGTTCGGCCAGGGATCGCGCGGCTTCAATGTCTACACAGGCACCGTGCGGTCGGCGCAATTCGAGCGCGTCGTCACGCATGCCGATGGCGCGGTGGGCATCCAGATCAGCCAGCCCGTCGGCGAGATCACCGTCCGCCGGGGCATCGAGACGTGGGGCGGTACGGGCGATTCGCTGGTCAAGGGCGTCGTGGTCCAGCTTGCGGCCACGGCGCTTAGCATCAAGCCCGGAGGATCGGCGCGCAAGATCGCGATCGCCGGCGGCCTGATCACGCATGGCGAAGGCGTCAATCCGCTGGAACTGCATGGCGCGATCGAATCGCTCGAGGTCAGCGGCGGATTGACGGCTGCCGGTGGCGGATTCGCCAGCATCTAGCACCGAACGTTGACGCCACAACCAGGGAACGCAATGGACCACACGACAAAATCCGGTATGGCGGCCGATGGCCGTTCGCGGCGCGAGTTTCTGCGGACTGGCTCGGCCTCGGCGCTCATGCTTGCCTTATCCGGCCCGGCGCGGGCCGGGAGCGAAAAGACCAAGGCTGAAATGGAGGGATCCGCATCGCCGCAGCCCGGTGGTCCACTCCAGTCTGCGGGAGCCCTCGAGTTCGGGCCCGCCAATGTTCTCTTTGTCGGCGATATCACGGGTGGCGCCGTCCACGCATTTGCACTCAGGGAATCGGACCTGACCTCGCAGGCCGACGTCGATGTGGGGAATTTTCATAACTTCGAAGGCCGCGATCTGGTTTTGGGCGTGGATCAGAAGCTCGCTGCTCTGTTCGGTACGACGGTCGGCAATATGGTCATCAACGATATGGCGATCCATCAGCCGTCCCGACAGATCTTCATGTCGGTCGAACGCGGCCGCGGACCAGGCGCCATGGCTGCGATCGTGAAGGTCAATCACGGCAAACTCGAGTTGCTCGAACTCGACGGTATTCCGCACTCGAAAATTGCAATTCCAAACGAGCCGGACCAGAAAGCGATGCTGGAGTTTGAGCCCCAGCAGGTCTATGCGATCACGGACGTCAAGTATTACAACGGCGAGGTTTTCGTGACCGGGATTTCGAATCAGCGCTTCGCATCGACGCTGTATCGCATCCGATACCCATTCGACTCCCGCCTGTCGACGAGCACCGTCGAGATCTGGCACCCGACTCACGGCGAGTTCGAAACGCGTGCCCCGATCGTGCGGCAACTGATCCGGGAGATGAACGGAGAGCCCTGGCTGTTTGCCGTGTACGGTTGCACACCGCTCGTCCGCTTCCATCTGCACGATTTGAAGGATGGTGCGCATGTGCGTGGAGACACGATCGGCGAGCTGGGCTATGGGTCGAACCCGCTAGATATGCTGATTTATACCGACCCATTCGATCATAAGGATTACTTGCTTGTCACCATCGACGTACGCAGCGCGTCTCGCATCGAAGCCGCGGAGCTGACATCGGCAAAATCGGAACCGACGGGCGGCCCGATCGATTTTGGGCCGGGCGGCCTCGGGCGTACGCAGCGCGATCTGCCGATCCGCGCGGAACATATCGCGATTCTCGAGCCACGGTGGGCAGTCGTTATCTGGCGGCATCCGAAGACGTCATATCGACTGGACATCGGCACGCTGATGGTTCCGTACTTCTTCGACCGCAGATTGGGAATGGCGGAAATGAACTGGCCGAATGGTCCGGACCCGTTCCACTACCGCGAACATCGCAACGAGATCGACCACGCGTAGCCGGTTGCCGATCAACTGGACGCAGGGTAATTGCTCAACGAGACTGAGTGAGGATTTCGATGACGCTCCAGCCAACACTGCGGTTCGATCCCGATGCACAACAGAGTGGGGCGGCTAGCGTCGGCGTTCACAACCTCGATCCGGATCTTGTCGCGTCCCTCGGCAAACGCCAGCGGATCGACCACCTGCTGCAGGCCGCGCTGCGGGTGAGCGTTATCGAAGCGGCCATGCAGGGCTGCGACGAACTTCCCGATGTGCTTGGCCGCTATCAGCTTCTGGAAGCCGGCGTGCGATTCATTCCGCGTTTTCCGTTCGAACCGGGCGTGCGTTATCGCGCGAGCTTTGACCCGCGGCCGCTCGGCCGTGCCGGGCATGCGGACGTGCTGACACTCGACTTCTCGCTTGCGAACCCGGCCGATCCCGAACCGACTTACGTGACGGGCGTCTTTCCGTCCGCCGATGTGGTGCCGGAAAACTTGCTTCGTTTCTACGTATGCTTTTCAAGGCCGATGCGGCGCGGCTGGGCAGCGCAACAGATCAGCCTTATCGATTCCGAAGGACGGCCTGCGCCCGATGTGCTCTATCGGCCTCCGCTGGAGCTTTGGGACAGGAGTATGCGGTGCCTGACGGTTCTGCTGGATCCGGGCAGGCTGAAACGCTGGGTAGGGCCCAATCGGGAACTGGGTCCGCCGCTGGGACTGGGGCAACGTTACGCGCTGGCCATCGGCTCGGCAATGGTCGACTCGTCCGGTCGTCCGCTACGGCGGAATTTCTACAAGCCTTTCGTTGTCGCGCAGGCGGTCCGCGAGCCTGTCGCACTCATGCATTGGAAGGTTCTGGCTCCCGCCACGAAGAGTCGCCAGGCGCTTACGATCCAGTTTCCCCGGTCGCTGGATTGGGCGTTGCTCCGGAATGCGATTACGGTTGTGGGGGACGATGAACTACCGATATCGGGGCGAGTCGCGATCGAAAAGGGTGAGAGACGCTGGAGTTTTACACCGGCTTCACCCTGGACGGCGAGGCGGCCTGCCATTCGTGTCGCGCCGGACCTCGAAGATGTCTGCGGCAACAACCTGTGCGCGGCATTTGACGGGCCGCGCCGGCCGCGCCGCGAATTGACCGGCGAACGGGCCAATCGCTCGATTCACTTCGAACTGACAGACCCGGCGAATTCCGCGGAAACAGCGTAAGGGCAACCTCTCGCCGGCAGGTAACGCGTGCTGAAAGAGTCGGCTCCACGTGGGAGCCTCGCGTTCGATTATTTGCGTCCAATGCAGTCGCTCACCACGGAATCGTCTGGTTTTCCCAACGCGTGAACGTCCCCGTCGGGCCGTCGGGACCCAGCAGAACGACGCGCACCGCCTCGCGCGCACCCTCCTCGACGGTCTCCGTGCCCGTATAGCCGTTGAGGTTCGTGCGGGTGTAGCCGGGAGAGACAGCGTTGACCCTGATTCCCTCCGGCTCCAGCTCGATCGCCATGGCAACGGTCAATGCGTTGAGCGCCGTCTTGGACGCGGGGTAGACCGGACCGAAGATCGAGCGCCACGGGAACGCAGTGTCCGAGTTCGTCGTGAGCGAGCCAACGCCACTCGACACGTTGACGATGCGAGCGGCCGTCGACTTGCGCAGGAGTGGCAACATCGCCTGATAAACGGCGAGGACGCCGAACACGTTGGTGTCCCATACCGCGCGCATCTCATCGAGAGAGACATTGCTCGGCCGGGTCGTCTTCGCGAAGTCTTCGACGGACTGGCCGGGTTGCCGGTTCGTGCCCGAAATCGCGGCGTTGTTGACGAGCACGTCGAGGCGCCCATAGTCGTCGTGAATGCGCGCCGCGGCGGCGGCGATCGAAGCCTGATCCGTCACGTCGAGCTGGAGCGCAAGCGCGTTCGGCCCAACCTCCGTGGCCGCGGTCTCACCGCGTTCGAGATTGCGCGACCCGACCAGCACCGTGAAGCCGTTTGACGCGAGATCCTTTGCGATCTGAAGACCGATTCCCTGATTGGCTCCGGTGACGAGGGCGATAGGTTTGTCCTGCATGGCGTTTTCCTTTCGGTTGGTCAGCTCACTTCGGCTGCCCATGCTTGCGCATCGGCGCCGGCGGGAATGTGCATCGGAGACGAGGGGTCGGTCGCCGCGCGCCATACCGCCTCGGCGACGTCCTGTGCACGGGTGAGCGGGGAAGCCGTGTCCTCCAGATGCGCGAGGACTTGTTTGACGAGACCGGCGTAGGCTTCGTTGTCGAAGCCGTGGATGCGGGCACGCGCGTTCTCTCCAAAGCGGGTCTCTGGCGAACGGCCCGGCAGCACCAGGCGCACCCGCACGCCGAACGGCGCGAGTTCCAACGCCATCGACTCGGTAAATGCGTTCACCGCGGCCTTGCTCGCGCGGTACGCGCCGATCAAGGGCAGTGCCTTCAAAGTCACACTGGATGTAACGTTCACGACGACGCCGGCCTTGCGCTCACGGAATTGGGGAAGCACGGCTTGCGTCACGGCGATCGTGCCAAACGTATTGGTCTCGAAGACCTCGCGCACCGCCGCAAGCGGAGCAAGTTCAGCCGGGGAAGCCGTGCCGAAGCCCGCATTGTTGACGAGGACGTCGATCGGTCCTGCGGCCATGACGGCCTCGCGTATGCTCTGCGGCTTCGTGACGTCGAGCGCCAGCACGCGCAGGTGTTCTGAAGGCGGCAGCACGTCGTCACGCGGCGTGCGCATCGTGGCGACAACCCGCCAGCCACGGGCGAGGAAGTAGCGAGCGATCTCGAGGCCGAATCCGGAAGAGCAGCCGGTGATCAGCACGGTTTGCATGCGAACTCCTTTTGGATAATTTGCGTGTGCCCATACGATAGTTCGCGACGACCGTACTTGCTACAATCAATGGTCCGAATTTCATTTGCAGGAGTCCGGCCATGATCGATCCGTTGGCCGAAGTCGTGACGCTGCTCCAGCCGAGTGCGCGCTACTCCAAACTCGTCCTCGGCGCCAGCCCGTGGCGCATCAGTCGTTCGGTGGCGGGCGAGCCTTTCTATTGCGTCATCCTCGATGGCGGGTGTCGCATCACAATCGACGATCACGCGCCGCTCGAACTCGTGGCCGGTGACTTCGTCCTGATTCCTGCGTCCGATGGCATCGAGATGAGCAGCCTCGAGCCTCCATCGGCGGACCTCGAGACATCCACGCCCGTCGCGCTGGGCAACAATGAATTCAGAATCGGCGCTGCGGACAGCCCGATCGACTCGCGCATGGTGGCGGGCCACTGCAGCTTCGGGTCGCCGGATTCATCGCTGCTGGTTTCGCTGCTGCCGCAACTCGTGCATGTCCGCGGCCAGGAACGGCTGGCCACACTCGTAAAACTCGTGCGCGAGGAATCAAGAGAGCAGCGGCCCGCGCGCGAAGTCGTCCTCTCTCGCCTGCTGGAAGTGCTGCTCATCGAAGCGCTGCGATCCACGGCGGGAACGTATGCACCAGCGGGCCTCGTGCGCGGACTCTCCGACAGCCGCCTCGCGGCTGCGATCCGGGAAATGCACGAGCACCCGACGAAGCCGTGGACGGTTGCGGCGCTCGCGAAGGAGGCCGCGCTCTCGCGTTCGACCTTTTTCGAGCGCTTCAGTCGCGCGGTCGGCATCGCGCCGATGGAATACCTGCTCACCTGGCGCATGGCGCTTGCAAAAGATCTACTGCGCCGCAATCACGGCCGTATCGCCGAGATTGCCCAACGGGTTGGCTACAGCTCGGCCAGCACCTTCAGCGTCGCCTTCACGCGGCACGTCGGCCGGCCACCTACGCAGTATGCACGCGAGGA
Source organism: Paraburkholderia sp. CNPSo 3274 (assembly GCF_024206475.1). Taxonomy (GTDB): domain Bacteria; phylum Pseudomonadota; class Gammaproteobacteria; order Burkholderiales; family Burkholderiaceae; genus Paraburkholderia. Next base: position 30,003 of record NZ_JAMBPR010000074.1, on the reverse strand, counting down.
GCAGACGACTCCGGAAGGCGTGTAAGCAGGCGCAAACTGGTTGCCGGCGGGCCTGGGCCACGAGCGCCAGCAGGCGGCGCTCCGGGCGCAGCAAGCGCCGGTTTGCGCACGGCGAATATCAATCCGGCGGCCTGCCGGAAGCCGGATCGGTAATGAGTCTCGTGCTGCGTCGGTAGGTGACATAGGCCCAGAGCCAATCCAGCATGACCTTCACCCTGTTCGGCCCACCGGTGAGGAACGCGATATGTGCGGCGCCCCAGAACCACCACGCTGGCGCACCCCACAAGCGGATGGGGCCGATTTCCGCCACAGCCGCCTGACGCCCGATCGTTGCCAGGCTTCCGAAATGTCTGTAGCGAAAGGCTGGGGGCCGACGACGACCCGCAAGCTGCGCGTCGATCACTCGCGCGGCATATTTTCCTTGCTGTTTGGCGGCAGGCGCCAACCCCGGTACCGCCGCACCCTTCCAGCCCAGACTCGAAGCGGCATCGCCAATGGCATAAACGCCTTCAACTGCCGGAACAGAGAGGTCTTCGTTCACCTTGATTCGTCCGGACGCGTCCTCTGGCTGGTTTAGCCATTTGGCAACCGGAGACGCCGCCACCCCTGCAGCCCACAGGATCGTGCGAGCGGCAATTCGCTCCTTGCCGAGATCGGCGCCATCCTGATCGACGCCCAGTACCCTGGTATCGAGGTAGACCGTGACATCCAGCTTGCGAAGGGAACGTTCCGCCGCGGCAGACAGGGAAGGCGGGAATGTCGGCAGAACGCGGGGCCCAGAATGAACCAGAATGACACGCGCTGTCGATGGATCGAATGTGCGGTATTCCTGATCCATCCCGTGGTGCGCCAGTTCTGCGATGGCGCCGGCCAGTTCGATACCAGTCGGCCCTCCCCCGACGATGATGAACGTAAGCCACGCGACACGGGACGCTTCGTCAGCGGCCGTTTCCGCTTCTTCAAATGCACGCAGCAGACGGCTTCTTATCGAGGTTGCGTCCTCTATGTTTTTTAGCCCAGGCGCGTACGGCGCCCAGTGATCGTTGCCGAAGTAACTGTGACGTGCACCAGTTGCCAGTACGAGATAGTCGAATTTCAGGCTGGCTGCGCCGATCAGCACTTCGCGGGTGGCGGTGTCGATGCCTGTGACGCTTCCCAGACGGACCTGGACGTTTCGCTGTCCGCGAAAGAGGCTTCGGATCGGCGTTGCGATTTCCCCGGGCGACAACGCAGCTGTCGCGATCTGGTAGAGCAGCGGCTGAAACAGATGATGATTCCGCTGGTCGATGAGGGTGATCCGGCAGTGCGAATTGCGTAGACCGCGAACTGCCTCGATCCCGCCAAAGCCACCGCCTACCACCACAACATGTGGATACTGATCCAGCGTGCTTTCTTCTCTCTCCGGGCTGCTGAGCACCGCGCGGGCGAGCAATTGATCCACCGAGATAACGCCGGGCCCGGTGACTACGAACATCAGTAGCAGAAGGAGAATAGCGAGCCGATCGTCCATGGACATGGCTATGCCAGCGAGTGGAACCATGGCGGCATAGATGAACATCGCCGGTCGCGTCATGCAGCCGAAAGCGATGCAGAACGCGAGCCCTGCGGCGATCCATGATGGATAGACGAACAGTGTCGCCAGACTATGATGAGCGGCCTGCCCGAACAGGGAAGGCGTCAATGCGGACGCGAGACTGAGCGACGCCGCGATGCCTGCGCGCGAGACGAGCAGGAGCACAGGTGACACATATCGTTCAATCAGCTCATAGAATTTCCTGATCTGTCGGGCCGGCCCAAGTGGAGCCCACGTCAGGCCTCGCCCGAGCATCGCATCGAGGGAGAACGTTCCCGGACCCAGCACGACCAGCCACGCGAGCAATACAAGCGTTGCGCCGCCTGGACCAAGGGCGATCGATCCGTAACCGCCAACGAGCAATACAAGCGCAATGGGCCGGGTGAGGAGGCCAGCGGTGAGCAGGAACGGCACGATACCGTGCAGCGCTGCCTCCACGCTGGACGGCGCATGCAATCTGGCGCCGGTTACGCCGCCCTGATTGCTTTGCGCCATGGCCATGATTTGATGCACGAGCACGACTTGTCCGAACCAGACGCGAGTGGCAAGAAGAAGCCACGGCATGCAAAGCGCGCGTACTTTGGGAGCGAAGCGGACCAGGTGTTTGAAGGCGTTCCTGAGCATAAGGCACCATTTCGAGCGAACCATCACGGCGAACGGGGCGTCGACGCGAGTCTCACCAGCGCAGACAATGCGGCGCGATGGCCGAGCCGAGTGCGGTCGTGATGACGATCGCGAGCATGTACCAGACACCCCAGAACGGGACTGCCATCTCCGAGCAATAGAGCGAGTAGACGAGCAATCCCTGCCCGCCGGCCAGAAGACCCGCGCCCGCGCCGGCCAGGGCGAGATGCGTCGGCGCGAGCTGCTTCATCGCGCGCGTCATCACGGCGAGCGAGGGGAGCGAGAGCAGCACGACGTTTGCCGTCGTCGTGCGCCATGTCGTGCCGAGCATCAGCTCGAGCCGGTAGCCCGGCGGCGTCGCCAGCAGGATGCTGCCCGCGGCGAGCAACATGGAGGCCACCGGCAGCGCCACCGCGAGCCAGGCGAGCCCGAGGAGCGCGCCGGGGCGGCCCAGCGCCTCGGCTAGCTTCATGGCCGCGGCGATGATCGCGAGCGGGAACGCGAGGCGCACCCAGAACATCGTCGTGAGGATCAGCTCGGGCATGTCGCTGCGCACGCCGTACAGCGCAACCAGCAGGACCGCGCTGCCGGCAAGGCCGTGCAGGAGCGCGCGCGTGAGCAGCCTCGGGACGGCGTTGCGCTCGACGGGCGCCACGTCGCTCGCGAGCCGGGTGATCAGCTCTCGCGTTTTCATGACCGGTACGCGCGGTCCCCGAGCAGGTAGTCGATCGATATCACGCCCGGACCCCACGCGGCGATGCCGAGCGCCATGGCGGCCCACGTGATATGAATCGGCCAGCCGTCCGGCACCGTCAACTCGATGATGCAGGTCATCAGCAGCAGCCCGGCGGCCGCGAAGCGCGTGCCGAATCCCAGCACGAGCAGCACCGGGAAGCCGACCTCGCCGCACGCGGAGAGGAACGCGAAGAGGGCCGGCGCCGGAAACGGATAAGGGCCACCGGGCAGATGGAGCTTGAATTCGTCGGTAAAGAGATCGATGGCCGTGTCGTTGAGCTGCAGAAAACCGTGCCACTTGAGGATGCCCGATTTCCAGAATGGCACGGCCAGCGCGAGGCGTAACACGAGCTGCACAAACGACGGTTGTGCGAGCCGTTCGATGAAGCGCCGCGCGCACCCGATCGCGTGCGCGACGTTGCCCGCAAAGGACGGTCTGGAGTCTTGTCGAGTTTGCATGGTGATTACGCTCCCAGTTGAACGGCGGCGAACACGCCGGCCGAAATCATCGCGGCCAGGCTGGCCGGCAGGTCGAAGGTGTCGCTCTCCTCGAAGGCTGCCTGCGCGGCGGCGCCGAGCGGCATGCCCTCGATGAGCGCGAGGAGAAACGCCGCGCCGCCCGCCGGCAGGCGCGAGACAATCACGTCATATTCGGGCCGCGTGACGAGCGCGTCTTCTGCCTCGTTCGAATGCAGCGGGGTGACGGGGCCGGGCGCCCGGTTCATCGCGAAGATCGCGACGGCCGGGTAGCGCGAGCGCACGATGCGCGCGGCTGGATGCGGGGCAAAGCGCAGGTGCGCGAGCGAATCCAGAGCGATGCTCGCGAATGCGCCGGCTGCGAGCGGTGCGGCGTCTTCGGCGTGATACGCGTCGAGCCAGGCGCGCTCGATGCGTGCCGTATCCGCAAGCCACGGCATGTCACGCGCGTACTCCCAGGTTTCGATGAACGACGGAAAATCGCGACCGTACTCGAACAGTAGCGGCGAAGCCGGTGGCGTGGCGCGCACGTGAAAGCGTGCCATCGCGCGGAAGAACTCGACGCCCGTGATGCGCTGCACGGCAGGATAGATCGCGGCCAGCGCATCGATGAGGCTAACCGTGACGTTGTTGCGATAGACGTTGTAGCGCTTGACGACGCCCTTGCCGTGGGCAGCCACGACGCCGTTCGGCGTGGCGAGTTCGGGGTTCGTCAGTCCCGGCGCAAAGGCCGTCGCGTAGTCGCTCGTGTGTTGCTCAGGCTTCATGGCGGGTGCGCTCCGGATGATATACATCGGACTCCGATGCATTATTCTCAGAATGACCAGAGTTGATCCGCCGGGCCGCCAGTGCTTGCGCGCGAAGTTCGGACCACGCAGGCAACTGGCTGTCCCATTCGATCAGCGTCGGCATCGGCCCGGTCCGTGCGATCACATTGCGGTAGAGCGCCCATACCGGATCGGCGACGGCGCGGTCGTGGCTGTCGATGAGCAGCGGCGCGTGCTCGTCGTCGTGTTGCTCGCTGTGGCCTGCCAGGTGAATCTCGCCGACGTATTCGAGCGGAAAGTCCGCGAGATAGGCGCTTGCCGAATAACCGTGATTGGTCGCCGAAACGAAAACGTTGTTGACGTCGAGCAGCAGCCCGCAGCCAGTGCGCTGTGCGACCGCACGGATGAATTCCGTTTCACTCATCGTCGACGACGCGAACGCCACATACGTCGACGGATTCTCGAGCAACATCGAACGCCCAATGGCTTCCTGCACCTGATCGATGTGTTCGCAGACCTTGTCGAGCGTCGCCTTCGTGTAAGGCAGTGGCAGCAGATCGTTAAAGAACGTGCCACCGTGCGAGGACCACGCGAGATGTTCGGAAACGAGCGCGGGTTCGTAGCGCGCGACCAGTTCGCTAAAGCGCACGAGGTGGCCGGCGTCGAGCCTGTCCGGTCCGCCGATCGACATGCACACACCGTGCAGCGAGACCGGATAGCGCTCGCGGATTGCGCTCAATGCGCGGTGCGGCGCCCCGCCAGCGCCCATATAGTTCTCCGCGTGCACCTCGAAGAAGCCGTCTTGCAGGCCGTGTTCGAGAATCGCCGCGAGATGTTCATGCTTGAAACTCGTGCCCGCGAGCCCGGCCGCGCCGGGCGCCGTGCGAAGGGGACGGCAGGACCTCGCCGCTGTTTGGATGGAAGTGTTCATGACCGTCCCCTCTCTTTCGTCGTTGTCGCGCTCAGGACTTCATCGGCGTGAGCGAGCCGTGGCCACCGCCCGGCACGACGATGCTCGCGCAGGTGCCACCCTGGACGAACTTCCACGAGTTACCCTGGAAGTCCATCGTCGAGGTACCCTGACAGGTCGTGCCCGGACCGGCGGCACAGTCGTTTTGCCCCTTCAGCGCGACGCCGAAGCACTTTTCCTTGTGAGCGGCGACGGCGGCGCTCTCTTCTGCCTTCGTGAGCGGCGCGGCATGGGCGACTGAAGCGAGCAGGCTTGCAACGGCGCCTGCGAGCAGGGCGGAACTAACAGTGGTCTTTGCGGACATGGACTTTCTCCGGTGGTTGAGATGAGAGGTATCCGTTGCGGATACGACAGCTAATTCGCGTGATGCCGAACGCCGGTTACACGGATCGAATTTTTTTACGTGGAGCTTCGAGGGGGGCAGGATGCTCGCAGGTGCTGTGAGTGCTTTCTCGCGAAAAAAAAGTACTTCCGGCTGTAACCGGAATGCGTAACCGAACGAATTAGCAGACCGGGGCGACTAACGTCCGTATCTGAACGCGGCTTGAAGGTGGCCCTGAGTTCTGGCTGCGCTGAGTGGAGCGCTCACTGAGTCAAACATCGTTCGCTCAATACGTGTTGGCGCTCGTAGTTATGCGGCCGAAGCGCGAACGGCTTTGTGCAAAGGTACGGACGTTCTTGACCTTCTGCATGAAGAGGTCCCTCGATTTGCGTCTGACGTTCCCTCTCTCGGCGCGCAGATACAAACACGCAGCGCGCCTATCCAGCCACGTCTGAGAAAGCTCCGCGTGAGCGGATTTCGCGGTGCGACTGCGATCGTGCGCTGATGGGTTCACTGAATAAGTGAACCGATTATCCAAAGGTAGGTATCCGTGAAAGTCTCTCATTTTCTTCGATGCGCAGCCATCGGAACAATCATCGTATCGAGGGTAATACACGCACACGAGATCGGTGCAAACTTCGATTGCCGTGCTGATCCGCACAAATTCATTGAACGGCTGGTCGAAGGAAAGGAGATCGATCCGCTACCGATGAAAGTGTCGGACAATTCGGTCAAAGTCAACGCGAGCGCGAGGTCATGGCGTTGGTGGTGACCGGAAAATAGCGCCCCGAAACGTCAAGCACCGACCTACGAACCCGCAGCCCAATATCATTCCTGCGCACGTGGCTCTAGCGTAACCGTCAGCGGCGGTTGATCGCGCAACCAATCACTGCGCCCCATCTGTGCAATGATTTCGCAAAACTGGGGATAGCGGTACAACCGGTATGACAAAGGAAAGTATCTGGAAAAGAAAAACAAATTGGTGTCGCGGATTTCGTACGCTTCGCGGGCGTAGCGAATCGCCTCATCCTCCCTCGCCACCGCGCAAGCCGCGATAGCGAGTGACGTCGGCGTAACATATTCACGACGGGCCCGGGCCTGCATTTCAGCGTAAACCGCTTCGGCCTCAGCGGCTTTGCCCCAACTTGCGAGGGCCACGGTAAGCCAGGCCATGGACCAGGGGTGCCGGCCGGACATGGCCAATGCCGATTCTCCCACCGCGATGGACGCTTCGAACTGGCCGTTCAACAGCAGTGCCATCTGCAGCACCCAGTTAGCAAGGAAGCTCTCCGGATCGAGTTGGATGGCGCGCCCGCTGACCTCCACGCCTTCCCCGGTCTTGCCTGCGACAGTACAAGTCAGTGCATATAAGGCGTGTGCGTAGGCTGAAAGGGGGTCCGATGCCAGCGCTAACTTCGCTCGCTCCATTCCCTCCGCCAGCCGCCCTTCCGAGAACTGGAGATAAGCGCTTCCGTACCATCCGAGTGCAGAGATGTACTTCGGATTCAGTTGTAGTGCGCAAAGAAACTCACGCTCGGCTTCCGCCGTGTTCCAGGCCCAGAGGAGGGAAGCGAGAGCCAGGGTGCAGTGTGCTTCGGCGAGCGATGAATCTAGTGCCACCGCGTGTCGAGCGGCCTCTATGGCCTTTGGCATGAAAGCCTGAGGAGCCGCAAACCCGTAGAAGCAAAGCATCGAGTAGCAATCGGCAAGACCGGCCCACGCCAATGCATAGCCTGGATCGAGATCCACTGCCCGCTGGCAACAGGCGAGGGCACGGGAAATAGCAGGCCCCCTTTTGTAGAGCAGAGCGTGACCCTTCAGGTAGGACTCGTAGGCCTCGAGATTCGGGGTTCCAGGGGTCACCAGGTTTCTCGTACCCCACGGGAACGTGACCTTCAAGCGCTGCACGATCGCTTGCGCAATCTCCTCCTGAATTGCGAACACATCCTTTAGCTCACGGTCATAGCGTTCCGACCAGAGATGATATCCGTCCACCGCAGACACGAGCTGTGCCGTGATACGCAGCCGATTATCCGCTCTGCGCACACTTCCCTCGAGAACGGTGCGCACGTTCAATTGCTCGCCAACAATGCGCAGGTCGATGTGCTTACCCTTGAACGAGAAGGCGGAGCTTCGTGCCACGACGTGAAGCTCCTGGATCTGGGCGAGCGCGTCGATGATTTCTTCAGTGATTCCGTCGGCAAAGTATTCGTGCTCCGGATCTGCGCTCATGTTGACGAACGGCAGTACCGCGATGGAATCGTTTACCACGCTCTCGGTGGGGGCAGGCGTGGCGCTGCCTGCAGTTACCGGTGCGACCAGTCGATAGCCTCGTTTTGAAATTGTCTCGATGACGCGTGGATCGCGGGCATCGTCGTCAAAGGCGCGGCGCAACGCAGCGATGCAGCGCTTCAATACATCCTCGGTCACCACGGTCTTGGGCCACACGGCTTGAAAAAGCTGCTCTTTGGAAACCGTGTCTCCCGGGTGCTGGGCCAGGCACACCAGGACTTCCATTACCTTGGGCTCGAGGCGAGTGCTCCTGCCCAGGGAAGAGATGCTGTTGAGGCTGGGGGTGACCACCCAGTTCCCCACTTGGAGGTCGTCCATCGGGTCTCTCCACCAGCCGGTCGGTTGTCAGAATTATAGCTTTGCTGAATACCGTCCGCACGAGCATCCCCCTACGTCGAAGCGCTGTATAGCGAATGTCGACAACTACCGTCCAGGCTCCATCGAAATCATCAAAGGCAGGCGGGAATACTACGCGATGTCGAACGCGTTCGAAGTTGCGAGCCGCGTCGCGCAGTACGAGAGGATCGTCGTCGGCAAGAACCTCAAGTGCGGGATCGACGGCGAGATCCACGCGCATTGGATTCGAGTTACGCCACCGGGGGGCTCCGATCGCCGAAAGCCGTCCTCACCAAAAATCCACTTCAACATCACCGTCTCCTCACGACTTCCGGGCACCTCCCCACTAACAATGGTCCCATCGGAACGATTTATTCTGAAGGGAATATTTAATATTTTTTTCGAACCATAGGCGTGCGCGCCTCTTTGGGGAACGTCCAGAAGCGCAGCACGAATTCGTCGAACGCCGACCCGGCTGTTGGTGCCGACCGAGGCCAGCCAGGCCGGCATATTGCTCGCCGAAATCCATGGATGCATGGGCCGGCTCCCACCCGGTTTGGCTGCGGGAAATCGATGACAGTCAGACGCACCGCGCGCTACACGGGCGCAGATTGGAAAAGTTCGCGCGGTAGCGCGCCTGCAGAGAAGAACCGCGATGGAAAATGAGCTCAGTCGTACTGTGGATGCGCTCCCGGGCCTGGTATGGACCGCAGTGCCGGACGGCCGCATTGAATTCGTCAATCGCCCCTGGTGCGAATATACGGGGCTTTCCGTAGAGCACGCGTGCGGCGAGGGCTGGCAGTCGGCGATCCATCCCGAGGACCGAGCCGCACTGCTGGAGGTCTGGCGAGCCGTCGTTGCTTCCGGCGTGCGGGGCGAGGCGGAAGCGCGAATGCGTCGCTTCGATGGCACGTATCGCTGGTTTCTATGCTGTGTCAGCCCAGTCGTCGATGCTGCCGGAAAAGTCGTGAAGTGGTGCGGTATCAACACGGATATCGAGGACCGTAAGCAGGCCGAAGCTGCGCTGCGGGCACACGAGGAGCGCTTTCGGCTAATCGTAGACGGGCTGCCTACGCGTGTGATTCTTTTTACGCCGGAGGGGGAGGTATGTCACGCCAACCGCCATACGCTTAAATATTCAGGCGCGACGGTTGAAGAACTGAAGCAGTGGACTAGCAGAGACTTTATCCACTGGGATGATCGACGCGCGACTGTTGCCCGTTTTTATGCGTCGATCAGAACCGGCGAGCCATACGATTTTGAGTCCCGCCATCGTCGCGACGACGGCGTTTATCGATGGTTTCGCGTACAAGGCTTTCCGTTGCGGGATAAGGAGGGGCGAATCGCTCTCTGGTACTTCTTGCAGACGGACATCGACGACCGTAAGCGGGCCGAGGCGTTGCTTGCGGGCGAGAAGCGCCTGCTCGAAATGGTCGCCATGGACCTGCCGTTGCCTACGGTTCTCGATGACTTATGCCTGCTGGTCGAACAGATCGCGAGCGACTGCTTCTGTAGCATTGCGTTGATCGATCCGGGCGAAATGATATTCCAGCGGGTGAATGCACCAGGCCTCGCTTTGACCTACACCTATCCTTCGAGTGGCAGCCGCGTCCACCTGGACATGGGACCCTTCGGATTAGCAGCGTCCCTCAGCGAGCAGATAGCCGTATCAGATATCGCGTCCGAGTCACGCTGGCCACGGGCATGGCGCGACCTGAGTCTCGCGCACGGTCTGCGCGCGTGTTGGGCGAGGCCGATTCTGTCGCGTACAAACGAAGTGCTGGGAACATTCGCGATATTCCGGTCGGAGCCTGGAACCCCCACTCCGTTTCAAACCGATCTCACAGGACGGCTTACACACCTCGCGAGTATCGCGATCGAGCGTGCACGGAGCGAACTCGCGCTGAAGCGAAGCGAAGAGCGTTTCCGTGCGATCGTGGACACGACACCGGAAAGCGTGACGGTCCTCGCAAACGACGGAACAGTATTGTGGGTCAATTCGGCTGGACGCCGCGCTTTGGGATCGGTGCGTGCGGAAGGCGTGATCGGTGTGTGTTACTTCGATTTCGTGGCTCCTGAACATCGCGCGCGGTATATCGAGTTCAACAAAAACATTTGCTCGGGAAGCGATGGCGTCCTGGAGTTCGACTTAATCCCGCCACACTGCGAGCGAAGGCACCTCGAAACCCATGCCGCGCCGATGCACGACAGCGACGGCGCGATCGTGCAACTGGGCGTCACACGTGACATCACCGCACGCAAGCAGGCGGAGGAGCAATTGCGCAAGAGCGCGGCGCTGATGGCCAAAGTGGAGCAGCTCACATTGAGCGGAAGTTTTAGCTGGCGCCCAGAGCTTGGTTCATTCACCTGGTCGGAACAGCTCTATCGGATCTTCGGCTTCGAGCCAAGTGTGAGGATCACGCTGGACACGATCGCCGCGCGAGTCCACCCTGGCGACCTTCATGTACTGCACGAAATGATCAAGCGGGCGAAAGACGGCCAGCACCTGGAGTTCGAGCACCGCCTGCTGCTGTCCGACGGCTCGGTCAGGTATGTGCGCATACAGGCTCACGCCACGCGTAACCCGCAGGGCTGGCTAGACTACATCGGCGCTATACACGATGTCACCGAACGCCGCGAGTCCGAAGAAGCACTCTACGGCCTGCGCGTCGAATTAGCCCACGCAAGCCGGGTCAACAGCCTGGGAGCGCTGACCGCCTCGATTGCGCACGAGATCAACCAGCCGCTGGCCGGCATCATGACCAACGCCAGCACCGGCTTGCGCATGCTGAGCGCACAGCCACCCAATGTCGAGGGCGCGCTCGGGACCATGAAGCGCACGATCCGGGACGGACACCGCGCCTCGGAGGTGATGACACGTCTGCGCGCACTGTTCAGCAAGAAGGCGGTGACGATGGATGCCGTCGATCTGGTCGAAGCCGCGAACGACGTCATCGAACTGCTGCGCGCAGAGATTCGCAATAAACGCATCGTGCTACGACTGGAGACGGCCGACAACCTGCCGCCGGCCACAGGCGACAGGGTCCAGCTCCAGCAGGTGGTGCTGAACCTTCTTCTCAACGCCGTGGAGGCGATGAATGGGATCGATGACCGCCCACGGCAGATGCTGGTCAGGATAGAGCGCGACGATGGCGACCACGTGCGACTCGCTGTGACTGATTCCGGCGTGGGCTTCGACCCGCAGGATGCGAGCAAGCTCTTCGACGCGTTTTTTACGACCAAGAGGGAAGGGATGGGCATCGGGCTGTCCGTAAGCCGCTGCATCATCGAGCGCCACGGTGGTCGCTTGTGGGCCACCTCGAACGAGCGCTTTGGTGCCACCTTTTCATTCTCGATCCCGTGTCGAGCCGAACGCATGGCGGCCGCGGACGGTGCTGTAGACAAGGGCCTGCTGCTGCGCTCGGACATAGAGCGGATCGTGAGCGACCTGTGATGGTCGAACGCTCGCTTATCGCGGTGGTCGACGACGACGAGTCGGTACGCGAATCGCTACCTGATCTGTTGCGTGAGTTCGGCTTCGCGGCGCGCGCCTTTGCTTCGGCGGAGGCGTTCCTGGCCTCCAGCTGTGTTGGTGAGGCGCGCTGCCTGATCCTCGATATGTGCATGCCCGGTATGTCCGGCCGGGATCTGCAGCGCGAACTGCTGCGGCGCCGGCAAACCGTTCCGATCATCTTCATCACGGCGCATGGAGATGAAGCCCTCCGCCGACGCGTGTTAGAACAGGGCGCCGTTGAATGTCTCTTCAAACCATTCAGCGATACCGCTCTACTCGGGGCGATCCGGGCCGCGCTCTACGCCAAATGATTCATCCAGGTGCCTAAGAATGGAGTTCTCAATGACACCAGCATATGTAGTCGAACGTGAATCGGAACTCTCGCTGGCGCAAGCCATGCCGGTCGTCTTCGTCGTCGACGACGATGTCTCGGTACGTGAGGCGCTCGAAGCCATGATCCGCTTTGCTGGTCTCAGGGCAGAGACGTACGCCTGCGCACGGGACTTTCTCGAACGTCCACGCGTCAGGGCCCCGAGTTGCCTGGTGCTGGACGTCATGCTTCCCGATCTCAGCGGCCTCGACCTTCAGAAACTCATTGCCGCCGAGCGTACCGACACACCAATCATCTTCATCACTGGCTACGGCGACGTGCCTACGACAGTGCAGGCCATGAAAGCTGGAGCGCTTGAATTTTTCACCAAACCCTTTGACGACCAGGTCATGCTCGATGCTATCCGGCACGCCATCGGGCGCAGCCGCGTGGCATTGAGCGAGGAAGCCGAGATGCAGTCGATCCGGGATCGCCACGCCTCACTCAGCGGGCGCGAGCGCGAGGTCATGGCGTTGGTCGTGACCGGGCTCCTTAACAAGCAGGTGGGAGCCGAGATGGGCATCGCCGAGATCACTGTGAAGATGCACCGCAGGCAGGTCATGCGAAAGATGAACGCACGCACGCTCGCCGACCTGATAGGCATGGCGCGAAGACTTCATCCTGACCGCGCGCCGAAGGCCGCGTTGCAAAAAGTCGCGTAAAGCGGTCGGCATATCGCTGGAAGACTACGCGAGCGACCTGACCATGCGCCAGGAAGCCGTGTGCGCTCCGGCTCCCGCTTCTCGCGATCGGCTAGCGACGAATTCGGGCATCGCTCCGGGCGGGGCGAGCACCGATGCAGCGCGGCGTTCGTATGAGCGATTGCACGTACACGCCATGCGTGTGACGCGCAAGTGTCGGCGCTGCCCGCCTGGCGCGCTGCTTCGGCCGATACAATGGGGCCCACAAGCTCATGTTTAGTCGTCGGTCGTGCGTTTTCCTACGCTCAGATGGACGCCAACACTGTCTCCCGCCGACGACGCGATGGCGAACGATGCAACGCACGCTGCTTTGCCGATGCACTCAACCGTCGAGAAGATTGCAATGGCAACGCAGCGCGAGTACTCAAGGGGTAACGCCGGTGCAATGGCGAACACGCCCACTCCACAGATGAACGTGAAAACCTGACGGGCAAAGCGCAGGTTGGCTATGGCAGCCGTGCCAACGAAGCCGAGCAGCACCTTCGACGTCACCAAGGCAAGCAGCCCGGTCGGATCAAGCACGCCACCAAGCTCCAAAGGCGTCTCAATCACTGCCCAGACGCATACCGCGATGACAGATGTGTTGAACAGCAAGTCGCTTTTTCTCGCTAGCTCGACGAGGTTCTTTGGAATACGTTCGGATAAAACGTCCTTGTAGTCCATCGGATTGATCATGTTGGCTGTTTTCTTGGGATCCACGAGAAATCCTCCTCTGGGCGGGAAACGTGTCCTCATCGCGCGCCCGCCATGGAGACAAGCTACGTTCGATGGATTAAGCGGGCGTTGCTGTTGCGGGGTGGCGATGCTGCTGCCACGGCTCTAGCGGCGCTGCACAGTGCGGCTGCACATAGCGTGCATTTACGGGGAATTTGCGTCGACGTAGGGGATGCCGTGCGCGGGCGTGCGGCGGACCTGCGTTTGGAGCGTCGGCCTGCGAACGAATTTAGGCCATGCCCAATGTGGCCGCAATGACACTTTGGGTGAGGGGTGAAACGAGATTCACTCGCGTCGATGCGGCGATGTTCCCACACCATTGTGCAATTGAGTCGCGCGCCGCCTTGCGCTTAACCTTCTCTCTGGAAGGCGACTATCAGGACGACTCGAGAGGCAATCACGGCAGCAAGGAGGCTCGATGATTCGGCAGGTCGAGCAGGTACATCGAGGGCCCCATCGAATGAAGTTCCTCTCCGGTTGGTGCAGTCTTCCTTCGTCCCTTTCCCTGCGGCTTTCAGAGCGGCCATAGAGCAAGGCGCCTGTATGAGAGAAATCTGCTGGAAAGTTCTTCGTCCCGCTGCAGTAATCGCCGGGCTCTCAAGCCTCGGTGGCTGCAGCTGGGTCCTGTTCAACACGAAGGGCAGTGTCGGCCTTCAGGAGCGCGACCTCATCATCCTGTGCGTCGGGTTGATGCTGATCGTGGTCGTACCGGCCATCGTGCTGACGTTTGTCTTTGCAGGGCAGTACCGGGCGTCGAATCACAACGCCACGTATATGCCCGAGTGGGCGCATTCAACGCGGATCGAAGCCGTGGTGTGGGGTATCCCGATTCTGATCATCGTCACACTGGCAACCATCGTGTGGAAATCGACACACGAGCTGGATCCGTACCGGCCGCTCGACGTGCCCGGCCAGCCCATCAACGTCGAAGTCATCGCAACCGACTGGAAGTGGATCTTCATCTATCCAGACCTCGGCATTGCCACAATCAATCAACTGGTATTCCCCGCACATCGCCAGGTGGCATTCAGCATCACCTCGAACTCGACGATGGGAACGTTCTTCATTCCCCAGCTCGGCGGCCAGATCTACGCGATGGCGGGCATGCGGACCCAGCTGCACCTCACGGCAAACGAGGAGGGGAAGTTCCGCGGCATGTCGGGCAATTTCAACGGACCGGGCTTCTCCGACATGAAGTTCATTGCGACCGCCACCAGCGAGGATGACTTCCAGCGCTGGGTGAAGCAGGTCCGGACCTCACCTAACCAGCTCGATTTCAACACGTTCCAGAAAGTGGCAAAGCCCAGCCAGGGTATTGCCATCGTGCAATTCTCGCGGGTTCAGCCAGGCCTTTTCAGGGCAGTGATCGACCAGTTCGTCGGTCCGGGAGCGGACGCAGCGGCACATGCAGCTCTCGACGTCAGCGCATCGTCGAAAAGAGAGGAGTAACACAATCATGTTCGGCAAATTGACATGGGCGGACGTGCCGCTGCACGAGCCCATCATCGCGGTCACCCTGGCGGGCATCGTGGCAGGCGGAGTGGCGGTTCTGGCCGCGCTCACCTGGTTCAAGAAATGGTCGGTGCTCTGGAACGACTGGATTACCACGGTTGACCACAAGCGCATTGGCGTCATGTACATCTTCGTGGCAATCGTGATGCTGGTCCGCGGCTTCGCCGACGCCATCATGATGCGAACACAGCTTGCGCTCGCCGGTCCCGGGCACCTGGGCTACCTGCCGCCGCATCACTATGACCAGATCTTCACGGCGCACGGCGTAATCATGATCTTCTTCGCGGCGACGCCGTTCGTCGTTGGCCTGATGAACATCGTCGTGCCGCTTCAGATCGGGGCTCGCGACATGGCGTATCCCTACCTGAACGCCTTCAGCTTCTGGCTGTTCGTCGTGGGTGTCGTGCTGGTCATGCTGTCGCTCGGCGTCGGCGAATTCGCGCAGACAGGCTGGGTCGCCTATCCACCATTGTCGGACATAAAGTTCAGTCCCGGAGTGGGGGTGGACTACTACATATGGTCGCTGCAGGCATCGGGTCTGGGAACGCTGTTGACGGGCGTGAACCTCTTCGTGACCATTCTCCGGATGCGCGCGCCGGGGATGACGCTGATGAAGATGCCGATCTTCACATGGACGGTGTTCGTCACCAGTGTGATCATCATTGCCGCCTTCCCGATCCTGACCGTTGCGCTGGCCGCGCTCGCGCTTGATCGCTACCTGGGCTTCCATTTTTATACGAATGAACTCGGCGGCAATCCGACCATGTACGTGAACCTCGTATGGGCGTGGGGGCACCCAGAGGTGTACATCCTCGTTCTCCCGTCATTCGGAATATTTTCCGAGGTTACCTCGACGTTCGCCCGCAAGAAGCTGTTCGGCTACAAGTCGATGGTGGGCGCGACGCTGGCAATCGGCATCCTGTCGTTCCTCGTCTGGCTGCACCACTTCTTCACGATGGGTTCGGGCGCGGACGTCAACAGCTTCTTCGGCATTATGACGATGATCATCGCCGTTCCGACCGGCGTGAAGATTTTCACGTGGCTGTTCACGATATATCGCGGGCGCGTCGAGTTCACGACGCCCATGCTCTGGACGCTGGCGTTCCTCGTGACGTTCACGATCGGCGGCATGACCGGCGTTCTGCTCGCCATTCCGGGGGCCGACTTCCTGCTTCACAACAGCCTGTTTCTCGTCGCCCACTTCCACAATACGGTCATCGCCGGCGGGTTGTTCGGCTATTTCGCCGGCTTGAACTACTGGTTCCCAAAGGCCTTCGGCTTCAAGCTCAACGAGCGTCTCGGCAAATATTCGTTCTGGTGCTGGGTCATTGGCTTCTATCTCGCGTTCATGCCGCTATACATGCTCGGCTTCATGGGCATGACCCGGCGCCTGAATCACTACGACAACCCCGCCTGGACGCCGTATCTCCAGGTCGCGTGGGTGGGCGCGGTCTTCATCCTTGCGGGGATTGGCCTCCTGATCGCGCAGATTGTCGTCAGTATCCGCGAGCGAAAGCAGAATCTCGACGTCACAGGCGATCCGTGGAATGCGCGCACGCTGGAGTGGTCGACGTCGTCGCCGCCGCCGTTCTACAACTTCGCCGTGGTGCCGCGCGTGGATACCGTCGATGCATTCCACGACGCGAAGAAGCGCGGACTGGCGCCGCGCACCAGGAAATACGAGCCGATTCATATGCCGCGCAGCACCGGTGTGCCGTTCATCCTAAGCGTATTCATCCTGCTGCTGTGTTTCGCGCTGATCTGGCACATCTGGTGGCTCGCGGGCACCAGCTTCGTTGCCACCATCGCGATGGTGATCATCCGCTCTTACGACGACGATACGGATTATTACGTTCCAGCCGCCGAAGTCGAACGGATCGAGAAAGCACACGTTCCTCTCATGAAACGAGATCTGAGCCATGTCTACGCAAACACTAATTGAAACAACCGGGACCGGGGAGGAGCACGCTCAGGATGGTCACGACACAGGCTCGCGCAAGGTGCTGGGCCTGTGGATCTACTTGATGTCGGATTGCATCCTGTTCGGTTCGCTGTTCGCGTCGTACGCGGTGTTGAGCGGCGCGTTTGCAGGCGGACCGGGCCCGAAGGACATCTTCGAGCTGCCGTACGTGCTAGCTGAGACGTTCGTGCTGCTACTTTCCAGCATCACCTGCGGCTACGCGATGCTTACCGTGCACCGGCGCGATCAGGGCGCCGTGCTCCGGTGGCTGAGTCTGACCTTCATTCTGGGCGCCGTCTTTGTCGGCATGGAAATACACGAGTTCCATCACCTGGTCTCGCTCGGCTTCGGGCCGCAGCGCAGCGGGTTCCTGTCAGGCTTCTTCGCGCTCGTCGGCACGCACGGACTGCACGTCGCGTCAGGTCTGCTCTGGATGGCCGTGGTCCTGCACCAGGTAGCGACCAAAGGACTGACGCCCACCAATGTGACACGCCTGTCGTGCCTGAGCCTTTTTTGGCACTTCCTGGATCTGGTCTGGATCTGCGTATTCACGATTGTCTATCTGATCGGAGTATTCTGACCATGGCGAACGCTGCGACCACCCGCGCCGGGCAAGCCCACGGCAGCGCTAAGTCCTACAACACAGGCTTTATCCTCTCGATCGTCCTGACGGTCATCCCGTTCGCGCTAGTCATGCATCCGATGCTGCCGCGTGCGACGACGCTGCTCGTGGTCGTGATATTCGCGGTCCTGCAACTGGTGGTGCACCTCGTGTACTTCCTGCACATGAGCCGTTCTTCTGAGGGCGGCTGGAACCTGATCAGCTTCGTGTTCACGCTCGTGATCCTCTTCATCGTCGTGGCGCTTTCGGTCTGGATCATCTGGAGCATGCACTTCAACATGATGATCCACTGATCCACCGCGCGCATCCGACGAAGAACACCCCGCACCATGTATCGACCTTACCTGCAACTGACTAAGCCCGGCATCGTGATCGGCAATCTCATCGCCGCCACGGGCGGTTTTCTGCTGGGTTCGCACGACAGCGTCGACTGGCTCCGGGGCGGTCTGGTGGCCGTCGGCGTCATGCTGGTCGTCGCGTCCGGGTGCGTGGTCAACAACGTGATCGACCGGGATATCGATGGCCTGATGGCCCGGACACGCAATCGCCCGATGGTGACCGGCAGCGTATCGGTGCCGTTCGCGTTGCTGTATGGCGTCGTGCTCGGTCTCGCGGGCATGGGCGTGCTCTACGCGGGCACGCGGTGCGCGCTGCCCCTCGCGCTGATACTCTTCGGCTACGCCGTGTATGTCGGGCTGTATAGCCTTTACATGAAGCGCAATTCGATTTACGGGACGCTGGTCGGCAGCATTGCCGGTGCGATACCGCCAGTGGCCGGATACTGTGCGGCGAGCACCAGGTTCGACGCTGCCGCCGTCACATTGCTAGTCATGTTTAGTCTCTGGCAGATGCCGCATTCGTATGCGATCGCCATCTTCCGGGCCCAGGATTATCGCGCGGCTTCGATTCCCGTTTTTCCGGTTGTCCGCGGTTTTGCGGCCGCGAAGCGCCACATGTTGGCCTACATTGTCGCCTTTACGGTGGCCACGCTGACGCTCGGCTTCCTCGGCTATGCTGGCAAGATCTATATGCTCGCCGCGCTGGTGGCGGGGTTGTACTGGTTCGGGCTTGGCGTTGCGGGACGCACCGCGGCAAACGAGGACAGATGGGCACGCAAGATCTTCTTTGCGTCGATCATCATCGTGAGCGTATTGAGCGCCGCGATGTCGGTGGACAGTTCCCAGCCCCAACCGCCGACCCATCTCGCGCTGCTTGCGAGGAATTAGAGCAGAAATTTCAGGTCTTTGGCGCTGTCCTCGGCACTTTCCTCATACTGCAGCGCGAAGCGCACCACGCCCGTGGTGTCGATTATGTAATCAAGTGCCGAGTGTTCCATCGTATACGAGTTGCCGGATGAGACTCTGCGGTAATACGCGCCAAAGGATCGGGTGGCCTCTGCTGTCTGCTGAGCGTCTCCGTATAGTCCAATGAACGTCGGATCGAACGCAGCAGTGTAGGCCTCCAGAATTGCCGGTGTGTCCCGCTCAGGATCGACCGTGATAAAGACGACCTTCAGCCTGTTTCCCTGATCTCCAAGCAGCCGCTTGATCTGTGCCGCGCGAGCTAGAGTCGCCGGACACACGTCCGGACACCGCGTGTATCCGAAGAGAAGCAAGACCACATTGCCCCGGAAGTCTTCCGGCGTTCGCGGATTGCCGTTGGTATCGCGCAGATGGAACGTCCCCGGTAGCTTCATCGAGGACAGGTCGACACCGTGCAGCTTCGATGAGATTCTTTTGCCGCACGCCGCCAAGGCGAGCAGGAGCGCAGCACCGAGCAGACGGCGGCGACGGGGTGACGGAGCACTTTGGGACGGACGGCGTTTCATGGCCTCGGACATGCTGAAACTCCATAAGTGGGAGGCAGGGGCGAAGCTGGTCGCTGCGGAGCGCAGCGTGTCGTTAGCGCGACCAACGATACGCCTCTATGCGTGCTGGCCGCGGGCGGTATTCCACGGGCAATAGCAGCCGACGGCGACCATCGGAGCAGGCTCGACATGCGCCCCTGCGACCAGCCTGTTGAGAATCGGCTCCGCGAAACTGTTGCTCGAACTGCAGACAAGACCCGCGCTGTAGGGTCCCGCGTAGGCGAGCTTTCCATCCGCAGCCCAAATTGCGATAGCGGGACTGGCCGGTATGCGCTCCATTCCTTCGATTCCCGGTAATGGCTTGACTTTGCCTCGCAGAAAGGCCGGTAACTGTCCGTGGGTACCGGGCTTGCGCACGCTGTAGAAGTCAATATCCGCGCCTCTGAACATCGTGATGAGATAGTTCAGGTGGGCGTCGGTATTCTCGTTACAGCTTGCGCAGTCGGGGTCCCAGAAATGCACGACACGAATGTGTCCGGTATTGCCTGCCAGGTCCGGCGGCAGACGCAGGTCGAAGTCTCGGAAGAGAACAGCGTGATTCGAGTAACTGGTCACTCCACCAACGCCGAAGTATCGCCACAGTGCAACGCCGGTCCCGACCAGTATGCATACAGCTGCACAGAGAAACAGGATGACCGGGCGGCGACGCAGCAGGGGAGCGGTTGATTGAGGGGGTTCCCCGGTATTGGCTGGAAACATGTGCGGCAGGCGAGGTATCGAGGCTTGTAATCAGCGGCGGAACCGACCATAGACGGTGTGGCCGACGAGTCGGTTGCCGCCCGCAAAGCGCAACAGGGTAGTGCGAGTTTCCCAGACTTCGGCCTCTGTGTGCCAACCGTGGCGAAAGGCCCTCCATGTAGTCTCTCGCGTCGATCGAGCCAGCTGCTTTGATGAAGTCCACATCATGGCTTCCGTCTACGAATGAATTTAAAGCAAGCCCCGCGCAGTCGCAATTGCACTTTGGGTTACATATGAGATGGCACTTCGTGCCACCGGTACGAAGGTTTACCTAAACCATTGTGCAATGGACCGGTGCGCCTCGTGCAACGTAGAGTTTCCGTCATGCCCCGCTGTCCACTGACGGCATCGGATGGGTGACTTTCGCGTTCATGCTGGTCCCGATTGGCCTCTTGTTCCCGGCGATGATCGGCTACAACTGTACCAACCCGCGATTTCCGTGGCGAGGTGAGCGGCAGGGCACACGCGGGAGGGTACGCGAATCAGTTAAACGGCTTGATTCCAGGAGCAGCCAATGAGGACGAGAGAGTACGCTGCAGAAGACGTTGCACGAGTCCAGGTCGAAATTCTCGAACAGTCTGAAAACATACTCCTTATCCGATGGGTGGAGCCCGGTCGATGCCACTATGGCGAGCAACGTTGGCGTCGTCGTTCCGCGAGGGTGTCGGGAGTGTGCGTTGTGTCGCAACGAGCAATCCGACGCGGCGATGCCGTATTTCGCCCGGCCGAGCGGCCCGTGCCGGCGAACGGATCGGCGATGATCTCTGTGGAGGCATTCAGGTTATTCGAAATAGTGCCAAGGGAATTCCGGTTGACGCGCGAACGCCGGCGACTGACTCACCAACCTAAGTGTGAGGCTGCGCAGGACGGGGACGACGAGTCCATCGAGCGCGACTAGCTGGCGCAAGACTTCGCAGCGCGGGAGTCAAGTCAACGGGATCCGGATCTCGCGTGTAGTCCGGATTCACTTCCGCATTTCCGGCGCCGCGCAGCAGCGCCGTTTCCTGGAGGTTCGCATTGCTGCTCGTGAAAGTCTCTCATTTGCTTCGATGTGCCGCGGTCGGCTCAGTGCTCGTCTCGAATGTGATTGACGCAAACGAGATTGGTAGCAGGCTGGATTGCCATTTCGGCGCCCACGAATTCATTGAACAGCTGGTCGAAGAAAAGGAGATCGATCCGCTACCGATGAATGTGTCAGGCAACTCGGTCAACGCGTATCGGCTGAGGCCGAATCAAAACTTGACTGCACTCGGATTCAAGGTGCGGGCTGTCTTTGGCTTCTCCCCGAACGACGAGATGTTCGCCCAGAAGAGCGGTGGAGGTGATCTGTCCCACCAGGTCTATGGTGTTGTCGTCCTGGCAGGGAAAGAGGCGGTTAGCGAACGCCTTCGTGAAACGGGAAGCCCGGCGACAGTCAAGGAAGTCATGCCGCTCGTCATGTCGGCCGTCGTTTGTGAGATATAGCTTGCCTTCGACCGCCCGCCGCCCCTCAACCGGTCGGGCTGTGCGGTCGAAATGTCGAGCGGTACGCGAAGGTCAACTCCGTTCCCTGCTTTTCCGGTTCACGTCCGCTTCGTACGAAATCGAATTTCGCGCTGACCTGCATGCCACGTTGTGCGCAGTAGTCTCGGGCACGGCCGACTGCCGTTCGATATGCTTCGGCCCACGAGAACCGAGCGCCCCGCGTGGTGACGGCGACGGCAAACACATTCGCCTTGTCCGTAGTGGTGACACCGGACGTAGTCGCGCAGGCCGCCATCGATAGCGCACAGGCAGCAAGCGACAAGCACATGAGTGGGTTTGAGCGACGCGAGATCGGCATCGCTGGGCAGATCTCCCGGAAAGCGACGAGATCAGTTTGTAGGCGAGGTCACATGCATGTGCACGGTCGCGGGGTCGAGATTGCTGGGTCGCTTGCGAGGTGAAAATACAGCAACGCAGTAAGGATCGCGATGCACATTGCGATTCCCGGGCATTTCGCATCGACGCTGTCGACCGCGCGGATCAGAACACCCCGCCGGCGCGCGGTAGTGTGAATGACCGGAGTCATGCTCCCTGGAATCCAATTCTTGCCAACGGGCACCAACATCCAGGTCGGCCGATACTTCCGATAGCTCGTTCCAGCGTTTTAGGCCGCCATGGGCCTCAATAGCAAACGTCAGCAGGTTCTTCATAACTTTACACTCCGAAGAAAAAATTGCTTTAGTCAGCCGAATGGTGGTTCTCGGCAATAACAACAACATTTGTAGATGGGACGAACAGCATTCGAGCGCTCAATCTCTTGCGGTCAGCTCATCGTCAGCACGATGCGAAACCGTGCTTTGCCAGTCTTCATTCTTTCGTACGCTTTCACCGCTTCCTCGAGCGGGACCTTCTCGATCATCGCGGAGACGCCGCTGAGCGCGCTGAACCGCAGTGTTGCGTCGCCAGTAGCTGGGTCGCCCGTCAGCGCGCCTGCGAGTGTCCGGCTCCCGAAGATAAGATCCGTATCCGAGACTTCGATCGGCTCGGAACCGACCCCGAGTACGATCGAGACACCTCCGGGGCGCAGGCCCTTGAAGGTCGCCGCGGTGGTCTTACCGCCGGCAGCCGTGACCAGAATGACCTTGGCACCGCCGAGCGACTGCAGTGCCTGCGCTGGGTCACTCGCAGCACTGTCGATGTAGTGGTGGGCACCAAGCTTCGTTGCCAGGTCAGCCTTGTCGCGGCCACGCGCAATTGCTGCCACCTCGAAGCCCATATGCCGGGCATATTGAACGGCCAGATGACCCAGGCCGCCGATACCGAGCACTGCGACCAGATCACCGGCCTTCGCTGGCGCGTTTCGCAGAGCGCTGAACGTCGTCAGTCCTGCGCATAGCAACGGTGCCGCATCGACCGAGGACAGATCGTCAGGAACCGATACGAGTCCGCTCGCTTTTGCAATCATCACTTCGGCGTATCCGC
Organism: Paraburkholderia sp. CNPSo 3274; assembly: GCF_024206475.1. Taxonomy (GTDB): domain Bacteria; phylum Pseudomonadota; class Gammaproteobacteria; order Burkholderiales; family Burkholderiaceae; genus Paraburkholderia. The sequence continues at coordinate 6,963 of NZ_JAMBPR010000074.1, read as the reverse complement.
CGTCATGATGAATGCCGGTATATTCCTGATTCCGGCAGTTCACAAAGTCACCACTACGGCAAAACGCGCAGTAGCCGCAAGAGCCGCCAAGAAATCCAACACCTACGCGCTGACCGACGGCCCAACCCTGGACGCCGGAACCCAGCTCGTCGATTCGCCCAATGACCTCATGGCCGGGGACACGCGGCCAATCAATCGGAAACAGGCCTTCCACTGTGCCGGCATCAGAGTGGCAGACTCCGCACGCCTCGATGCGGATGCGCACCTTGCCGGGCCCCGGAGCTTGCAGTGTCTTCTGCGTCAGTTCCAGGCGCCCTGGGCTGACCGCCTGGACTGCGCGATAGGTTGATCTGAGTTCCACGGGTTTGCCTCCAAATCAGCTTGATTGCGAGTCAGCTACCAACACAGCGATGGCCCGGGTGTGAATCACGCGCGCGACGGCATGGATGCGGTATCGCACGAATGTCTTATAGGGCCGGTGATATCGAGGTGTGTGGTTTGGACATGACTTCAGTAGTTGAACCACAGGGAAAGTGTCTGGTTCTTTTCTTCCGAATAGGGAGGGAAAAGATGGTCGATGGCGACATTCGCCGGTGAAATCAACATGGACTTTGCGTGTGTCAACATGTCAAAGCCATACTTACCGTAATAGTGTCCAATCCCTGCCGGACCAACCCCGCCAAACGGCATGGTTGCGATGAAGAGGTGGATATTGACCTGATTGACCGCACCCCCGCCAAATGACAGTTCGCTGGTAAAGCGATCGATGGTCGCTTGATCCCGACTGAAAATGTAGGCGGCTAGTGGATGCGGGTTGGCGGAAATTTTTGAAAACGCCTCGTCCAACGACTTGTAAGTCAGGATCGGCAGGATCGGTCCAAAAATCTCGTCCTCCATGATTTCGTCATCCCACGAAACGGGATAGAGAATGGTCGGGTCAAGATGGCGAGCCTCTGGATCGGACGAGCCGCCGTATACGACTTTGGCTGGATCAAGGAGCGCAGCAAGTCGCGATACCTCCTTCGCGCTGACGATGCGCGAGTAATCCGGGTTACTCTTGGGGTCCAGCCCATAAAGCTCGACGACGCTCTTTTGGGCTTCCGCGACAAATGCTTCTGCGACCGACTCGTGCACGTAAGCATAGCCAGGCGAGGTGCACCATTGGCCTCCCCATGCCGTTGCTCCCCACACTATTTTCTTCGCTGCATCCGGAATATTCGCCGTCTGATCGACGATGGCAGGGTTCTGCCCGCCAAGTTCGAGAAGAACAGGCGTCAGGTTCTCGGCTGCCGCGTGCGCAACTATTTTGCCCACCTTCGTGCTGCCCGTGAAGAAGATAAAATCGAAGGGCAATTTCAGAAGCTCTCCAATTTCCTCGCGGTTGCCGCGAACAGCGACGACTGCCTGGGAATCGAAATAGATTTCGACAAGCTCCTGGAGCAAGCTAGAGGTTGCTGGTAATGCCTCGCTGAGTTTGAGGACACAGGTGTTGCCGGCAGCTAGCGCCGCAATCGCCGGTCGGAGCAGCAGCAGGAGGGGACCGTTGTATGGACCGATGACGAGCGCGACGCCATAGGGGTCGCGATAGACGACACCCTTATGACCGGACTCGGCAAGTGCCTTGGGAATGGGCATCTCAGTCGGCGTCATCCAGTCCTTCAGCTGGCTTTTCTGGTATTCGGTTTCAACGATGCAGGCAGCTGTTTCAAAAATATACTCCTGGCTCGCTGTCTTGAAGTCATGGGCAACTGCCTTTTGCAATGCATCTTCGTTTTCCGAGATCATCCGCCCCATGCGTTCAAGTTGCTCGACTCTCCATCCATAGGAACGAGTGATATTGCTGGCGAAATACGATTTTTGTGCGTCGAAAACACTCTGGAATCTTTTCATGCTTAGGTCCTTGAACATTCTTTGCGCGTTCACATCTGTCGCTACTGTGTGCCGGGTCCCTCCGAGGGGGACTAGCCCCCGCGGGGGCTTCCTTCGCGGCGAAGGATTTTCGGGGGCGACCGGGTGTTTTCCTCGGGGGTAAGGTGGAAGTTTGATTTCTGGGACTTACAGTGCTGTTGCATACCGCGGTGCAGGGACATCGTTCGACAGATCGCGCGACATCGTGCGCCGGGCGGCTTCATAGGCCTCCCATTTTTCGCCGGCATGCAATGACGGGATGGTGACGAGCTCGCGGCGGTCGAAGCCCGTCAAAGCCGCGTCCACCATGTCAGAGGCAGACATGACGATTCCTTCGGGCAAATGCTCGATCGGGAGCCCGCCGCTCTGCCAGAAGTCGGTGGCGGTTGCTCCGGGCAGCACGGCTTGCACCTGTACGCCCTTGTCAGCGAGTTCGTGGTGCAACGACTGGCTGAAGGCGAGAACAAAGGCCTTGCTGCCGCCGTAGACGCCGTTGAGCGTCTCTGGCGAGATCGCGACGATCGACGAGATGTTGATCACTGCACCCGTGCCGCGCGCAATGAAGCCCGGGACAGCCGCGTACGTGAGGCGGGTGAGGGCGGTGACGTTCAGATCGATCATCCGGGTCATCGCGTCGATATCGCTTTCCAGCAGCGGCGTATGCGTACCCACACCTGCGTTGTTGACGAGCAGCGTGACGCTTGCGTCCTGTTTCAGTTTCTCTTCAACGGCGGCAAGCGCCACGCCATCCCTGAGGTCGGCGTCGACGATTTCAACACTTTGGCGCGTGTCGTTCGTGATGCGGTCGGCGAGGGCGATCAGCCGGTCGCGGTTTCGGGCGACCAGAATCAGGTCGTAGCCACGGCGTGCCAGTCGATCTGCGTAGACTGCGCCGAGACCCGACGACGCGCCTGTAATGAGGGCTGTACCTTGGTGTGTCTGGGGCATGATTTCACTCCGTTGCGAAGGTGATTGATAAACGCGTGATTGCATTCTGGTTTTGTTTCGTCGGAACAGAAATGACGGAATTCGGGTTGGTTTAGGACACGTCCGGTGGAAAACGGACGTGCACCGACTCGGCTTTCTGATTCGCCTCGACGCTGGCAAGACCTGAGCGGTTGTTGAGGTTCGGATGATTTCAACGCGTTGTTGCGTTTCGTATGATGCGGTCGGCGAGGGCGATCATCGGCGCTCGCCCAATCCACGTTGTCAGTGCGTGCCCGCAGCGGCGTCGTTCGATCCGCCACCCTTGCCTGGCTTGGTGATCCAGATGAGCGGGATAATGACGATCATGATGACCGCCGCGGCATAAAACACGTCGTTCAGCCCTAACATAGCCGCCTGTGTCTGTACCGTACGATCGAACAATGCATACGACGCGCCTCTTCCCAGACCAAGCAACGAATGGTAGGCATCGATTTGCGCGTTGAACATCGGGTTGGTCGGACTTGACTGCTGCGTCAGGATTTCATGGTGCATGATCGTCCGGTTGTTCCACACGACACCCGCGATAGACGTGCCGACGCCACCGAAAAACATGCGCGCGAAGGTGGAGACGCCGGCGGCTGCGGGCACTCTTTCAGGCGGTTGCCCTGACAGGATGATCGTGGTCAGCGGGGCGAAGAACAGCGCCATCGGAATGCCTTGCAGCAGGGTCGGCAGGACGATGTAGCCTTCGCTGATATCCGTGTAGAAAAACGAACGCATGTAATAGACGATCGCGAAGCTGACGAACGCGCATGTCCCGATGATGCGTGCATCGGAACGCGGCAGAATTTTCCCCATGATCGGTGCGCCGATCACCGCAAAAAATCCCAGTGGCGCCGTCGCTAGCCCTGCATCCAATGACCGGTAACCCAGATACTCCTGCATCCACTGCGGAAGCAACACCAGCGTTCCAAAGAAGACGCCATACGCAACGGCAAGCGAAACCGTACCGCCGAGAAAGTTACGCTGCTTGAAGAGCGTCAGGTCGACAATCGGGTTCTTGTCCGTCAGCTCCCAGACAATGAAGAACGCCAGCCCCACCACGGCAACGATAGTCAGGATAACGATCGTGTTCGAGGAGAACCAGTCCAGATCCTTACCCTTGTCCAGCATTATCTGGAGCGCCGCCACCCATACGATCAGCAGCAGCAGTCCGACGACATCGACGGGAAGCTTTCGGGTCGGCGTGTCGCGCTTACGATACAGCGTCCACACCATTGCGGCAGCAAATAGCCCGACCGGGATATTGACATAGAAGATCCATGACCAGCTATAGCTGTCCGTCACCCAACCGCCGAGTGTCGGCCCCACGATCGGACCGGCCACCATGATCATCGAGAATAGCGAGAGGGCCAGTGAGGATTTCGCCCTGGGCCAGGAACTAAGCAGCAGCGCCTGGGACATCGGAATCAGCGGTCCGGCCACGGCGCCCTGCAGCACGCGCGCAAAGAGCAGCATCGGTAGTGACGGCGCAATTCCGCACAGCCACGACGCCATGACGAACAACAGAATCGAACCGACGAACAGGCGTACCTGGCCCAGCCGCTGGGTCAGCCAGCCGGTCAAGGGTATGGATACGGAGTTCGCGGCGGCAAATACGGTGATGACCCACGTGCCTTCGTCGACCGATACACCCAGGTTTCCTGAGATGGTCGGAATGGCGACGTTGGCGATCGACGAATCAAGTACGGTCATGAAGCCCGCAAGGCCCACACTTAGCGAGCCCAACGCAAGTGTCGCCCCCGTAAGCGGCGGGTGGTTCAGTTGCTCGGTGGTCATGGTGATAGTCCTGCTATCGCGTGTCTGACGAGCGGGGCACAGCGACTCTCACGTGCCCCGGACCAATGAGAGAAGCTCATTCGTTCTTCGCGATGATGCGTGCGATCGCCGAATCCGCTTCGTCGCCGTACTTTGCGAATACGTCGGTGTTGTACGTCGACGCCGGATCGGTGCCGAGCCGCGGATCAGCAGAGTCCTTAACGTCGATATCCACGTTCATCGACAGCCCCACCCGCAGCGGATGCTTCTCCAGCTCCTCAGGCAGAATCTCGATCCGCACCGGGAGCCGTTGCACCACCTTGATCCAGTTACCCGTCGCGTTCTGCGCCGGCAACAGCGCCAGGGCCGACCCGGTGCCCGGCGTAAAGCCCACCACCTTGCCGTGATAGACGACAGAGGTGCCATATACGTCGGCGGTCAGCTCGACCGGTTGTCCAACCCGGATATGACGAAGCTGCCACTCCTTGAAGTTCGCATCGACCCAAACCTGCTCGAGTGGGACCACGGACATCAGCGCTGCGCCAGGGGAAACTCGCTGGCCCACCTGAACTGTTCGTTGTGCGACATATCCTGTGACGGGTGCCGGCAACGTGGTGCGTGCATAAGCCAGGTAGGCGTCGCGGACTCGTGCGGCGCTCGCCAGTACGTCCGGATGGTTCTCGATCGACGTATTGGCCGTCAATGCGTGATTGGCACCGAGCTGTTGCCGGGCAACATCTAGCGCCGCTTGAGCCGACCTGACGGCATCGCGGGCGTGCGAGATCTCCTCGTCTGACACGGCCCCGGTCATGCCTGTGGAAAGTCGGCGCTTCAAGTCGTCCTGTGCCTTCGAAAGATCCGTCTGGCGTTCGGCGATAGCTGCACGAAATTTGTCATCGTCGACATACAGGCCATGGACTCTGCGAACGGTTTGACCCAAATTGGCCTCGGCCTGTTGCAAGGCAATCCTGGCGTCCGCGGGGTCAATCTGAACGATCGGCTCGCCCTTCTTGACGATTTGCGTATTGTCCGCATTGACCCCGATGACAGTGCCCGTGATCTGGGGCGTGATTTGCACGACGTTACCGTTCACGTAGGCGTCGTCAGTGTCCACGTGATAGCGCGCGTCGAGGAAATAGTAGGCACCATACGCAGCCCCCGCGATCGCCAGGGAAGCGACAAGCAGTACAAGCAGGAATTTGCGCTTACCGGGTTTCTTTGCCGGCTCGTTGGCCGACGGTGGCTGAGGGGTGTTCATCGATAGCTCCGGCAAAGTTGAACGTAGGCCGTCCGTCACCACGCCTGACGGCCAGTCGGTCGATTCAGTGGGTAGCGACGTCATCGTACGGCGCGGGAATCGGTGTTTCGGTGTTTGCCGCAAGGCCCTCGCGCGCTGCATTGAAGCCGCCTCCGAGCGCCTTGATCAGGCCTATTTGCTTGTCGCGGCGGCCCATCTCGAGGTTGACGACTGCCGTTTCGGCAGCGAGACGGTTGTCGTCCGCATTCAGCACCTGCAACTGCTGATTCAACCCCGCCTTGTAGCGAACCAATGCCAACTGATACGCCTTGGTCTGCGCGTCCAGCGCCTGCCGCGCGTCCACCAGCTGACGGTCGTCCGAGCGGATCTGCGTGACCTGCGTGGAGACATCGGACAGAGCGTTGATCAGAGTCTGGTTGTAGGTCGCGACGTCGTAATCGAAATCTGCATAGCGGCCCTTCAGTTGGGCGCGCAAGGCACCTGCATCGAAGATGGGCAGATGAATCGCAGGTCCCGCCTGAAGCTGACGACTACCGGCCGTCAGGAACCGTCCCCAGCCGAACGCGACGAGTCCCACAGCTGCGGAAAGATTGATGTCCGGGTAGAATTCGGCCTTCGCTTCCTTCACATCGTGAACGGCTGCATCCACTTGCCAGTAGGCCGCCACGATGTCCGGCCGGCGTGAAATGAGGTCGGCGGGAAGGTTGTCCGGCAACGCGAACTCGGCAACGTCTCCTGGCGATGGCTGCGCGATCGTCAATCCACGGTCCGGCCCCTTGCCAAGCAACGCACCCAGTTGGTAGTACTACTGTGTCATATAAGTAACTGCGCGATCTACTGTCGTACAGCAAGAAAGCCATCGTTGCATGAGCCCTTGTCCAAGCAGGATGCGCAATGTAGTAATGGAATCAGGAACGTGGCGCTGAGCGCGCTGGACTGCCCCGGGGGATGTAATCCGAGGGAAGGGCAGGCAGCGCGCGTTCAAGGAAGTTTTTTTTACCATGTCCACCTGATTGCATTCTGAGTCGTTGAGCCATCAGAAACCCATACGC
>NZ_JAMBPR010000073.1 GCF_024206475.1 Paraburkholderia sp. CNPSo 3274 | reverse complement strand
CCCCCGCCAGCAACGCCCGCCGCACCGCCACCGATGCTGACGATGCCGCCTGGCACGATGCCGAGCGATAACCCGCTTCGCCCGGTCGAGAGTGGGTACTGAACCGTGGCTACCGGAAAGAGCACGATGCGCTTGCGCGCCACACGCCAACTCGATCAGCGTGGATTTACGTTGATCGAGCTGGTGGTGACGCTCGCGCTCGTGGGCATACTCGCGCTCGCGATCATGCCGTTTTCGGAACTGATGGTGCAGCGACAGAAGGAGCAGCAGTTGAGCGACGCATTGCGCGAGATCCGTACCGCGCTCGACGCCTACAAGGAGGCGAGCGATACCGGTCTCATCGACAAGGATGCAGAAGCGTCCGGCTATCCGCCGACGTTGACCGTGCTCGTGACGGGCGTGAAGAACGCCAGGGATCCAAAAGGCGGACTGCTGATGTTCCTGCGTCACGTGCCGCGCGATCCCTTCTTTAGCGGCGACTCTGACACGCTTGCCGAGCAGACGTGGAGCGTGCGGGCCTATGGAGAGCCGCCGGATCAGGCTGCGGGAGGCGACCCGGGCATGAGCAGCGAACAGGCTGGCAAGGATGTGTTCGACGTGTCGTCGAAATCCGAAGGTGTCGGCATTAACGGCGTCCCGTACAAACAATGGTGACGATGCATCATGAAACCTGTTCGCATGCACAAGGCACGCGGCTTCACGCTGATCGAACTCGTCGTCGTGATGGCCATTATCGGCCTGCTTCTGACAATAGCGGTGCCGCGCTATATGCACAGCATCGAACGCGGAAAAGAGCAGGTCAGGCAGCAGAACGTCGCGGTGATGCGCAATGCGATCGATCAGTACTACGGAGACAACGGCCAGTATCCCGAGACGCTCGACGAACTGGTAGCGAAGCATTACTTGCGCGCTGTACCTGTCGATCCGGTTAATGGCGATGACAAATGGGCGGTGATCGCTTCGCCGGACGAAAACAAGCCGGGTGTCTACGACGTGGCACCGGCGAGCAGTCCGCAGGGAGCGCCACCGCGCGCGGACGGGAGCGCCAAATGAGTAGCGCGGCCCGCACGTCGCGCGTCGCCTCGCGCGCGAAAGCGCGGGCGAGGCGGCGCTTGCGGCCGCGAGCCGCGCGTGAGGGTGGACTCGTGCTGCTGGCGCTTTTGATTGCGCTGATGCTGATGTCGATCGCATTGGCGGGCGCGCTCGACGTGTGGTCGCTGCAACGCCGACGCGAGCAGGAGAAGCAACTGCTGTTCGCTGGCAACCAGTACCGGTTGGCGATTCTGCGGTACTACCGCGTCGGCCGGGCTTATCCCGCATCGGTCGATGAACTGCTCGACGACAGACGGTTTCCCAAGCCCTTGCATCATCTGCGCTTTGCCTATCCGGATCCGATCACGGGTAAGAACGACTGGGTACCCATGCTGCAGGGCGATCGTTTCTACGGTGTATTCAGCAGATCAGAGGAGGCCACGATCAAGCGCGCGGGATTTCCGCGGCAATATGAGGACTTTGAGGGAGCACAGACGTATGACGGGTGGAAGTTCCTCTTCCTGGCCCCGGGCCTGCGAACCGCACAGAGCAACGCTGGCGGCCTCACCGCGCCCGGGAAATCAACCAGCTTTCCGGCGCTGTCTGGCTTCGATGGCGGATTCCTGCCGGGGCAGCGGGTGCCCGGGTCACGGTAGCGCGTCCTCGTCGCGATGGCGGCTACGCAAAAGAACGTTTTCGACCGATCTTGGCATCGAGTTGATGCAACGCATTCGCAAAGGCCAGTTCAACCTAGCGAAGCTCGGTCTCAAGAATTCCGATGCGCCCGCGGTCTGGAATGCGGTCCTGTCGATTCGATAAGATATCCTTACTGCTCAAAATAATCGACCATAACGCCTATTTCCCCAGGGCGCTGCCTAACCTATTGAACATAAAGGGATTGTAATTCTAGCAACTCATGCTCGTCGCAATGAATCCTGGTCTATGGCGTGTTCGCTGCATGTTCTGTGGGGCAAACGAAATCTGTCCTGGCCTCGCAATAGAAAGTGTCCGGGGCATCGCCCTGTGCAGACGCGCCGCAGGTGCTCGGGACTAGCGCTGGAGGGGCGCCCGAAAACGCCCAGCACCATCGGCGAATGTCACTATCGGCTGCTACTGCACACCCTCTGCCACCACGGCGCGCAATACATCGATTAGCAGCGACGTCGACGCGCTCGGCGGCCTTCCCACGCGCGTGACGATGCCGTAGGGGCCGAGCTTGCGCGGTAGCGGCACTGGAAGGATATGCAGCAAGCCCATGCGGGCATGAAAATCCGCCACTGCCATCGGCACGACGGCGATCAGGTCGCTCCCGGGCAGCAGTGACGTCGTCATCAAAATTGCCGCCGTCTCGATCGTGCTCTGCGGCGGCGTGACGCCTGCGTCCGCGAAGGAGCGGTCGATCAACGCCCGCATCGGGCTCGGCCGGGGCTGCAGGATCCAGGGATAAGTCGCCAGTTCGGCAAAGCTCGGGGCGCTCTGGTCGATCAGCGGGTGATCGCATCCCACGACCACGGCAAGCCGCTCGTCGCCCAGTTGCTCGAAAGCCAGATGGCTGGAATCCCAACCCTCGGGCACGCGACCCAGCACCAGATCCAGTTGATCCCGCTCGAGTAGCGGCACGAGCATGTCGCTGGTGTCGACCTGGACCGTCATGTTCAGCCGCGGATGATCGCGCTTGAGCCGCCGGATCACCTCCGCCATCAGCACCGGCGTGGGCGCCATGACCGCGCCCACGCGCACCTTGCCTACCTTGCCCGTTTCGAGCGACGCCAGCTCGTCGCGCAGATTCGCCATGTCCGAGAAAACCAGCGTGGCGTAGCGCGTGACGGCCGTGCCGAAGCGCGTGGGCCGCAGGCCGCGCAGATGCCGGTCGAACAGCGTGACGCCCAGCAGCGCTTCCATGTCCTGCAGCATTTTTGTCACTGCCGGCTGCGTGAGCGAGAGCGCGTCCGCCGCCTGACGCAACGAACCACGCTCCTCGATCGCGAGCAGCAGACGCAGGTGCTGCATCTTCAGGCGGCTCTGGAGGCTCGTGACTGGCGGAATCGTGGAAGGGCTGAGGCGCACGGGGCTGACGCAGAGGAAGGAGACACAGCCGGACAGCCGGATGGCGTCCCGCGGCAGGGTATATCAATAATTGTTATCACGACATAGAAAAACGTCAATGGATTTTATCGCCTCCCCCTCATATATTTTCCCCCAATCAGGCCCCTGCGCCAGTTTCGAGCCAAAACGTAGACGTCGCCACCGGGCACGAGCCCGCGCCGCGACGCGTATCCGGAGACAGTCCACATGCTTTTGAGCCCCGTCGCCAGCCCTGCGTGCAATGCCGCCATCCGCAAGTGCCTTTTGCGCTTGCTGCCGTTCCTCGTGCTGATGTACGTGATTGCCTTTATTGATCGCGCCAACGTGGGCTTCGCCAAGGCGACACTGCAGACCGATACGGGGTTGTCAAACGCCGCATTCGCGTTTGGAGCCGGCATCTTTTTCATCAGCTACGCGATCTTCGAGGTGCCGAGCAATCTGGCGCTGCACCGCTTCGGCGCGCGACTGTGGATGTCCCGCATCATGGTGACGTGGGGCATCGTTTCGGCGGGCATGGCCTTCGCGCACGACGCTACCACCTTCTACGCGCTGCGCGTGCTGCTCGGCGCCGCCGAGGCCGGCTTCTTCCCCGGCGTGATCCTTTACCTCACTTACTGGTTTCCGAAGCACGTTCGGTCGCAGGCCATGGGGGTCTTCTACTTCGGCTTGCCGCTTGCGCTGGTGCTGGGCGGCCCGCTGTCCGGCTTTTTGCTTCAGTTGCAGGCGCCGTTCGGCCTGAAGCCGTGGCAGTGGATGTTCGTGGTGGAAGGGCTGCTGGCTTCGATCGTGGGCGTGATCGCGTTCTTCTATCTGAACGACGGTCCCGACAAGGCCGACTGGCTTGCGGACGACGAGCGCCGCGCACTAACCGACGCGTTGTCGCAGGAGGACGCGGCCAAGCTAAGCCACGGCCCGGCGACGCTGCGCGACATGTTCCGCAGCCCTCGGCTCGCCGCGTTTTGCCTCGTATATTTCACCGTGCAGATGAGCGTGTACGGCGTCGTGTTCTATCTGCCCACGCGTATTGCCGAACTCTCTGGCGGCAAGGTTGACCTCGCCGTGGGGTTGCTCACCACCATTCCCTGGCTTTGCGCACTCGGCGTGACCTGGTGGGTCACGCGTCTTGCCGACCGCACCGGCGCGCACCGCGGGCTGGCCGCGCTCATGCTCGTCTGCGCCGGTTGCGGTATTGCGGCTTCCGCGCTCTCGTCGAGCCTCGTGCCCGTCATCGTCGCCTTCTGTTTCGCAGCGAGCGGTTTCGTTTCCGTGCAGCCGCTGTACTGGACTTTGCCTACCAACTACCTGGGCGGCGTGGCCGCGGCGGGCGGCATCGCGCTCATCAACTCCCTCGGCAATGTCGGCGGCTTCGTCGCACCGAACCTCAAGACCTGGACCGAGCAGGCGTTCGTCGACCCGCGCGCCGGCATGCTGAGCCTCGCGTGCGTCGCCTTCGCGGGCGCCGTGATGCTGATGTTGATGCGTCGCGCGTCGCACACGGCGCAGCCGCAGGTGCGATCGGCGACCACCTGAAAGAAGGGCGCGCCCTGCCAGGGGCGCGCCGACGACGAGGCCACCTGCCAGGCCCTGCGGATTGCATGCCGCATGGATGCGGCGCGGCGCAACTAGCCGCCAGGCACCGGCTGCGCATCACTCAACAGTCGCCGTAGCTGTCAATGACGACGACGATCCCATTTCTCAACCGAAGTACTCCTGAGAACGCTTATGAAGATCAAATCAGTACGTGCCCGCCTCTTTCAATGGAAGGGCAAGACCGTGCCGCCGCAACGCAACTTTTGCTCCAACGCCATGGACCTGCTATATGCGCCGCAGGAGACCATGAGCACGTTCCGCTTTCATTCGTGGACCGTGGTCGAAATCGAAACCGATGACGGCATCGTCGGTCTCGGCAACGTGGCGCTCGCCCCGGCCATCGCCAAGGCGATCATCGATCAGTACCTTGCGCCGCTCGTGATCGGCCAGGATCCGTGGGATTACGAGTACCTGTGGCAGCGCATGTATCGCAGCACCCACGCATGGGGCCGCAAGGGCGTGGGCATGGCCGCCATCTCGGCGGTCGATCTTGCCATCTGGGACATTCTCGGCAAGTCGGTGGGTAAGCCTGTCTTCAAGCTGCTGGGCGGACGCACCAAGGAAAAGATTCCCTGCTACTACAGCAAGCTCTATCGCACCGACCTCAAGGAAATGCAGAACGAGGCGCAGAAGTATCTCGACCAGGGCTTTACCGCCTTCAAGATGCGCTTCGGCTACGGGCCGGCTCACCTGCAACACGGTGTGAAGGAAAACCTCAAGTCGGTCGAGGCGATCCGCGAAGTGATCGGCTACGACAACGACCTGATGCTCGAATGCTACATGGGCTGGAATCTCGAGTACGCGAAGCGCATGTTGCCGAAGCTCGAGAAGTTCGAACCGCGCTGGCTCGAAGAGCCGGTCATCGCCGACGATATCAACGGCTATGCAGAACTGAACGCGGCGTGGAGCATTCCCATTTCGGGCGGCGAGCACGAATTCACGCTCTACGGCTTCAAGCAACTGCTCGAACAGCGTGCAGTGAGTGTCGTCCAGTACGACACGAATCGCGTGGGCGGCATCACTGCTGCGCACAAGATCAATGCGCTGTGCGAGTCGTATTCGGTTCCCGTGGTGCCGCACGCGGGCCAGATGCACAACTACCACCTAACGATGAGCTCGGTCGCTTCGCCGATGAGCGAATATTTCCCGATGTTCGGCGTCGAGGTTGGCAACGAGCTGTTCTATTACATCTTCGACGGCGAGCCCGTTGCCGACAACGGCTTCCTGCAACTGCGCGACGACGTGCCGGGCCTCGGCCTCACGCTCAAGACTGAATTCCTCGACCAGTTCGAGATCATCGAGTAAGGGTGCGTATGCCAGGCTTTTCGAACCCCCGCTATCGCGGCATTTTCCCGGTCGTCCCGACCACGTTCCACGAGGACGGCACGCTCGATCTCGCAAGCCAGAAGCGTTGCGTCGACTTCATGATCGAGTCGGGTGTGGACGGGCTGTGCATTCTCGCGAACTTCTCCGAGCAGTTTCTGATCTCGGACGAAGAGCGCGAGGTGCTCACGCGTGCGGTGCTCGAGCACGTCACCGGCCGGGTGCCGGTCATTGTCACCACCACGCACACAAGCACGATGGTGTGTGTCGAACGCAGTCGCCGCGCGCAGGCAATGGGCGCGTCGTTGCTCATGGTGATGCCGCCGTACCACGGCGCGACGTTCCGCTTTCCCGAAGCGCAGATTCAAGCATTCTTCGAACGGATTTCCGACTCGGTTGGCATTCCCATCATGATTCAGGACGCCCCGGCGGCCGGCACACCGCTTTCCACGCCGTTCCTTGCACGCATGGCGAAGGAGATCGAGCACGTCGCGTACTTCAAGATCGAAACCGCCGGTGCCGCGTCGAGGTTGCGGGAATTGATCCGTCTTGGCGGCGAAGCGATCGAAGGGCCATGGGACGGTGAAGAAGGTATCACGCTGCTGCCGGACCTTGACGCGGGCGCCACCGGCTCGATGACGGGTGGCGGTTTCGCCGACGGCATTCGCCCGGTCATCGAGGCATATCGCAAAGGCGATCAAGACGCCGCGTTCGCGCAGTACCAGCGCTGGCTGCCGCTCATCAATTACGAGAACCGGCAGGCCGGCTTCCTTACGGCGAAGGCGCTGATGAAAGAGGGCGGTGTGATCGCGTGTGAGGCGCCGCGGCATCCGTGGCCTGCGCTGCATCCCGAGGTTCGTCGCGGCCTCATCGACACGGCGCGGCGCCTCGATCCGCTCGTGCTGCGTTGGGGGAAATGAAGCCGTGAGCCAGTTCAGGAATCTGATCAATGGAGAATGGGTTGCCAGCGAGGCGGCAGCCCGCAACGTCAACCCGAGCGACCTTGCGGATGTCATCGGCGAATAGCCGATGTCGCCGCCCGCCACTTCGAGTCTGCCCGAGTTCGATCCGAGCGCGCGAATGCGTCAGCGCTCAGTGGCGCGATGGGCGCTCACCAAAGCGTGGTATATCCGATTTCGGTTCGACTTCAGGCGGCTGGCCAGCCGCCTGACGCTGCGCGGAAGCTTCACGATCGAAGCGCTGGCTATCCATCGTGGTTCGACGCTCCTTAACGAGCGCTCGGCGTAGTTTCGACTTAAACATGGGCTAGTACCTTGTGACCGGCTTAGGCGATCTCAAGGTACAGGGAGAAACCACTGGCGCGCAACACTTTCAATGCAAAGCGCCGGCGCTCGCGCAACGCAATCCAGATGCGGGCCGACATTCGCCTGCGAAACTTGCAGCGAATATGGCTAAGTGACTGATTCTAGAACAGGTTTCGTTTGCCAATCACCACATCTGTCCCGACTTGCAACATCTGGCAACACGAGTGGTAACATTTGTTGTCATCCACTGCCCGAGCGACGCATGCCAGACAGTTTCGACCAGCTCGCCGCGCTGATCCGCGCGCGTTTCTCCGACTTGAGCCCGCAGTTCCAGACCGGCGCTGCCTTTCTGCTCGACCATCCCGACGAAGTGGCCGTCTCGTCCATGCGCAAAGTGGCCGAGCGCGCCCGTGTGCAACCCGCTTCGCTGGTGCGGCTTTCCCAGCAATTGGGCTTTCCGGGCTGGAACGAGCTGCGGGACCTGTTCGTCGCGCGTGTGCGCACGCGGCCGGAGCCGCTTTCCTCGCGGGCTCGCTCACTCGTGGCGGGCAATGCAAAGGACGGTCTTGCACGCGACCTGCTCGTGGCGCAACAGCACAATCTGGAGGCGAGCGCCGCGCACAACACGCGTTCGATGGTCGAGGCGGCGCGTGTCTTGCGCCGCGCGAAGCATGTGCACGTGGCGGGCTTTCGCTCGTGCTATGCGGTGGCGTTCGGGCTCGTCTACGGATATCGCCTGTTCCGGCCTTCGGTTTCCTTGCTGGGCGGCGAGGCGGGCACGCTGGAGATGCAGTTGCTCGGCATCGAGCGCGACAGCGCAACAATTGTTGTCAGCTTCGCACCTTATTCGGTGGAGGCGGTGCGCGTGGCCGAGGCCGCGCTCGCCAAAGGCAGCCGCCTGATCGCGATTACCGACAGCGCCGTCTCGCCCATTGCGCTGAACGCCGACAAGGCGCTGATCTTCACGCACGAAAGCCCGTCGTTTTTTCCTTCGCTCGTGGCCGCGACGGCGTTGGCGGAGTCGCTCGTCGCCCATCTGCTGGCGCTCGAAGGCTCGGGCGCGATCGCGCAGCTCGAACAGGCCGAGCGTTCCTTGAACGCACGCGGCGCTTACGTGCCCTGAGCGCACCTCCCCGGAATTTCCACGCCAATTCACGCTTGTTCTCCTGCAGTCGGATGCCGTTGTGAGACGGCGTCCGGGTTTGTTTCGCCCGTTTCTATCTCATTTGTTGCAATCTATATTTGGATTGACAACGTATGTTGTTGAGACGTATAAAGCTCACTACAGAAAGTGGAAGACCCATACCGGTAGCGAGGCGAGAAAACTGATGCAGGAACTCAAGACTTTCCGGGGGCCGGCCTTCCGGGGGCCGGCCTTCCGGGGGCCGGCCTTCCGGGTAACCGGCTCGCCCGAGGCGATCGGCCGCCAGCTCGGCGCACACGTGAAGCCGATCTTTGCCGACTACATGGCGCAAAGCAGCGCCTGGCAGGCGGTGAACCGCTGGCGCGGCAGTGCGTTCGCGCGGCAGTTGCGCGCCGCAGCCGCACACCATTTCCCGGCCTATGTCGCGGAAATCGACGCAATGGCGCAGGCGCTCGACTGGTCCGCAGACGACCTGTTCCTCTGGAATTGCCGCGGCGAGCTGATCCACAATGCGCCGGACGGCTGCACGACGCTTGCAGCACGCACGCCGGGCGCAGGCCTCATTGCGCACAACGAAGACGGCGACCCCTGGCTGCACGGCCGATGCAGTGTGGTCGAGGTCGAACCTGAAGGGAAGCCCGGTTTCGCGAGTTTCTATTACCCGGGCTCGCTGCCGGGGCATACCTTCGCGGCCACGCGCGCGGGACTTGCGCACGCGATCAACAACGTACGCATTCGCGAGCCGCGGGTGGGTGTGCCGCGCATGATTCTCGCGCGCGCCGTGCTCGATTGCGCGACGCTGGGAGAAGCCCTCGCGCTGCTGCGCGACACGCCGCGCGCGAGCGGTTTCCACCACACGATCGGCGGGACCGACGAGGCGGGCGAGGTGCGTGTGTATAGCGTCGAAGCGACCGCGCAGCGCTCTTCGGCGCGCGAAGTGAGCACGCCATCGGGACACGCGAATCACCTCATTCACCCGGGCTGCGAGCGTGAGGCGCAGATCGTCACCGATTCGTCGCGCGATCGTCAGATCCGTCTCGCCGAACTGTTGCCTGCGCTTGGCGCGCAGCCCAACGGCGAGGCCTTCGTGCAGGTGCTGCAGGATCGCGCGGGCGCTGGCTTGCCGATCTTCCGCGACGACCCGCACGACCCCGACGACGAGAACACGCTCGCGACCGCCTGCATGCGCGTCGAGCCGCGCGGCGTGGCGTTCGACGTCTGGCAGGGAGGCGAGCGCGTACTCGGCCTCTTTATCGATTCGAACGCGCGCCATGCAAACGGCGCGACCCGTTAATATTCGCGGACTTCATCGAGGACACATATGACCAAGGTGTTTCACCGGATGCCGAAGCAAACCTTGCCCGTCGCGGTGGCGGGCGAAGGCATCGAAATCATCGATTCCACCGGCAAGCGCTACATCGACGCAAGCGGCGGCGCCGCTGTCTCATGCCTCGGCCACAGCAACCAGCGCGTGATCGACGCAATCCAGCGTCAGGCGCAACAACTGCCGTACGCGCACACCTCGTTCTTCACGACCCAGGCCTCGGAGCAACTGGCCGATCACCTCATCGCCGCCGCGCCCGAGGGGCTCGACCACGTGTACTTCGTGTCGGGCGGTTCGGAGGCGATCGAGGCCGCGCTCAAGCTCGCGCGCCAGTACTTCGTGGAAAAGGGCGAGCTTGCGCGCCGCCACTTCATCGCGCGCCGCCAGAGCTATCACGGCAACACGCTCGGCGCGCTCGCGATAGGCGGCAATGCATGGCGCCGCGAGCCGTTCCTGCCGATCCTGATCGAATCGCATCACGTGAGCCCGTGCTACGCGTACCGCGAGCGCAACGAGGGCGAAACCGACGAGGCCTACGCGCAGCGCCTTGCCGACGAACTCGAGCAGAAGATTCTCGAACTCGGCCCGCAGACGGTCGCGGCTTTCGTCGCGGAGACCGTGGTGGGCGCAACGGCCGGCGCGGTGCCGCCCGTGCGCGAGTACTTCCGCAAGATCCGCGCGGTGTGCGACCGCTACGGCGTGCTGCTGATACTCGACGAGATCATGTCGGGCATGGGCCGCACCGGCTATCTGTTCGCCTGCGAGGAGGACGGCGTTTCGCCGGACCTGCTGACGATTGCGAAGGGCCTGGGCGCAGGCTACCAGCCGATCGGCGCGACGCTCGTGAGCCAGCGCATCTACGAGACGATCGTGGGCGGCAGCGGCTACTTCCAGCACGGCCACACCTATATCGGCCACGCCACGGCGTGCGCGGCGGCGCTCGAAGTGCAGCGCGTGATCGCCGAAGAGAAGCTGCTCGACAACGTGCTCGCCCGCGGCGAACAACTGCGCGCGCGTCTGCGCGAGCGTTATGCGGACCATCCGTACGTCGGCGATGTGCGCGGCCGCGGCCTTTTCGTGGGCGTCGAGCTAGTGAAGGACCGCGCCACGAAGGCGACCTTCGACCCGGCACTCAAGCTGCACGCGGCGATCAAGCGCGAAGCGTTCGGACGCGGCCTGATGGTCTATCCGATGGGCGGCACCGCGGACGGCCGCAACGGCGATCATGTGCTGCTCGCGCCGCCTTTCATCTGCACGGAGCAGAACATCGACACGATCGTCGAGCGCCTTGCCGCCGCAGTCGACGGTGCGCTCGACGCAACGGGTGTGGCGCGTCCGGCGTAAGCTTCGCCGTGTGGGAATGATGTGCAACTAACTGTCCGCCGCTTGCGGCGACCGCAATCGCGGCGACCGCAATCGCGGCGACCGCGAACGGTCGCGCGCGACCGGCTATGACCTCCAACGGAGTCCATCGATGACGCAAAACCCGACCTCGCGGCTTCCCGCATTCGACGCTGCCCAGGCTTCGCCGGAGCAGAAGGCGGTGCTGGACGAGATTCTTTCCGGTCCGCGCGGCAACCTCAACGGCCCGTTCCTCGGCTGGATCCACAGCCCGGAACTGGCGCAGCATGCGCAGCGCCTTGGCGCGTTCTGCCGCTACCAGACGGGCCTGTCGCTGCGCCTCTCCGAACTGGCGATTCTCGTCACGGCTACACGCTGGCAGGCGCAGGCCGAGTGGTACATCCACTATCCCATCGCGCTGAAGGCGGGCGTACCCGAGGCGCTGGCTGAGCAAATCCGTACGGGCGCCACGCCGCAGTTCGAAGAGCCCGACGACGCGCTGATCTACGCATTCACGACCGAGCTGTACGACACGAAGCGTGTTTCCGACGCGACCTACGCGCGTGCCATCGAGCGCTTTGGCCACAAAACCACGATCAATCTGGTCGGACTGCTTGGCTACTACGCGCTTGTCGCGGTGACGCTCAACGTCTTCGGCATGCGCGCCGAAGGCCAGACGACACTACCGTTTGCTGAATAAGCGCGGCCTGACCGCGCCCTGCACACGCGCGCCCCATCCGGTTTTGGCGGATGGGGTTTTTTTGCACCGCAGTGCAATTCGATTTAAGTGACAGCCGTATTTCAACCGCATATATTTTGAAGCCCTCCAGTAAAACATGAGGATTTGCGCGCAGACGAACAGTTCGAGTGCGGCGCGAGCGAATTAATCGAACGGGCGGTTTATTGGTGCGGAAAACGTTTCCACTCGCTCTGGCTGGGCCCGGACGTAAACGTTAATGCGGTCGCTCCGTGCCATGTTTATTGCCGTTGCGATGCGGTATTTTCTGGCTGTGGATTCGAAATAATATGACTGTTTCGTGGAGGCACCGTGTCCGGTAGCTTTTGCCAGCCGTGTACGGCTTCTGCGTAAATTGTGCGGGGCGGGAATAAACGGTGGTTTCGCCGTGCGTCGAATAACAGGGTTTTCGGCAGGTTTAATGGAAATCACTTGCGCGCATTAATTCGAGTTGTTAGTCTTGCGAAACTTATTAATGACCGCCCCATTCTCATTATCGAAAGGGCGGTAGGGAGCCGGGGGTGCTAACCCGCCCGGGTTTTTTCTCTGTGCGACTTTTTTAACGGGGAACATCATGCTTGATACGACCATCGACGTAGCCGAAAAGCCGCTCGCTGCCATGGCCGGAATTGGCGACGTTGTCACCCTGAAGTCGGGCGGTCCGCGCATGACCGTCATGTATGCGGGCCCGGTTGGCTTTGCCAGCGGTCACTGGCTGATCTGCCAGTGGTTCGACGAGCACGGCGAACTGCGCCAGGATATGTTCGCTCAAGACATGGTGCAGATCGAACCCCGCTCGATCCCCGCGGCATTCGTCAAGATGCGCAGCCCGGCTGGCGGGAGGGCCATCGGCGGGATCTGAAGCGCAGACCGAGGCAGATCTGCGGACGCGCACACGCGCCGCAGGCGTGCCAAAACGGACGAAGTCGCGGCCGGGCCAAATGCGCCCGGCCGTTTGCTTTATCGCTGGCCTTCGGCTGCGATACGCACGGCGAGTCCAGCCAGCACCGTACCCATGAGCCAGCGCTGAAGCTTGAGCCAGCCTGGCCGGTCGCCGAGAAACGTTGCAATCGTCCCTGCCGTCATCGCAACGGCTGCATTCACGCTGATCGAAAGCGCGATCTGCACGCTGCCGAGCACGATGGACTGCGTGAGCACGCTGCCGTGATGCGGGTCGATGAACTGCGGCAGCAGCGACAAATACAGAATGGCGATTTTCGGATTCAGCAGGTTCGTGACGAACCCCATCAGAAAGAGCTTGCGCGGGCGGTCGGCGGGCAAGTCGCGCACCTGGAACGGCGAGCGGCCGCCGGGCTTGAGCGCCTGCCATGCGAGCCAGAACAGGTAGAGCGCGCCGCCCAGGCGCAGCGCGTCGTAGGCGAACGGCACGGCCATGAGCAACGCGGTAATGCCGAAGGCGGCGCAGAGCATGTAGAACACGAAGCCGAGCGCGACCCCGCCCAGGGAAATCAGGCCAGCCTTGCGACCCTGGCAGATCGAGCGCGAGATCAGATAGATCATGTTGGGTCCGGGCGTGAGCGCCATGCCGAGCGCGACGGCGGCAAAGGCGAGCAGCGGGGCGGCGTGTGGCATGACGGGGGCTCCGTGTTGAGGGTTGCTGATCGGTGTCAGGGTGACTTGAGCGGTGGCACAGGCCTGTGTACTTCAGCCTCATATTGCGCGATCAAAACGGGGCGGCCACCGCAGCTCGATTCCGGCTCATTATTTCATGCGACGGAGGCGCGTGTGCGCCATGGCCTGCAACGTTGGCCAAATGGACAAGCCGGGACGGCCTCAATGCGGGGAACGCTTGCTCTCGGAGGTGCGCGTTTCGCGCGCCTGGACCCGATCGTCGAGACGGCGCGAGAAGAGCAGCATGCCGAGCCGGCGGCTGCGGACTTTGGTCTGGCCGCCGAGATCCTTCGGCGGATTCGGTTGAAGCGCCCAGAAGAACGCCAGCAGCCATCCGAGCAGCGTCCAGCCGAGCACGGCATTGAACACCGCGATGACCAGCAGGTCGTGACGCTGACGCCTGTCGGCGATCAGCGCCGGGAGAAAGTAGAGCGCGACCACCGCTGCGAGAACGACGATCTCGAAGACGGAACGGCTCACCATATTTTCATTCTCCAGAAAAAAGGGCGGAATATGCCCGATTCATCATTGTCGCGCGGATTGGCCCTGAGCGCACGCCATGCCTTGGCCGAACGGTCAACACTGGGCGCGAGGGGTGTCGGCGGGCCGGGGTTCGGGTCTATCATCGAGTTTTTCATCGCTGGGAACCCACACCATGATCTCCGACCCGTCCGAGGCCGCCCGCCAACTCGACCACGACGAATTGCGCGTCTTCGTCGAACGTAAATGGCATGACGAGATCGTGCCCGCGTTGACCGACTACATCGCGGTGCCCGCCAAGAGTCCGGCATTCGACCCGCAGTGGGCGCAGCACGGCTATCTCGAGCGCGTCGTGCAAGAGGCTGCGAAGTGGGCGGAACAGCAGCCGGTGCGCGGCCTGACGCTGGAGATCGTGCGCCTGCCCAATCGCACGCCGGTGATTTTCTTCGAGGCGCCCGCCACGCGCTCGGGAAGCAGCGAGACGGTCGTGCTCTACGGCCACCTCGACAAGCAGCCGGAATTCGCTGGCTGGCGCAACGACCTCGGCCCCTGGACGCCGAAGCTTGAAGACGGCCGCCTCTACGGTCGCGGCGGCGCTGACGACGGCTACGCGATCTACGCGAGCGTCACGGCGCTCGCGGCGCTCGACGCCCAAGGCATCGAGCGTCCGCGCTGCGTGGGTCTCATCGAAACCTGCGAGGAGTCGGGCAGCTACGACCTGCTGCCTTATGTCGATGCGCTGCGCGAGCGGCTCGGCAATGTCGGTCTCGTCGTTTGTCTCGATTCGGGCGCGGGCAATTACGATCAGCTATGGCTTACCACGTCGCTGCGCGGGCTCGTGGCGGGCGACCTCGAAGTCGAAGTGCTCGAGGAGGGCATTCACTCGGGCTCATACGGAGGCATTGCGCCGTCCAGCTTCCGGGTGATGCGGCAGCTCTTCGAGCGTCTCGAAGACGCCGCGAGCGGCACGCTGCTGCCCAAGGGTTTCCATTGCGCGATTCCCTCGCAGCGCTTGAGCGAAGCCGAGGCCACGGCGAAGATCCTTGGCGAAAACGTCTGGAAGAGTATGCCTTGGGCATGCGGCCTGGACGGCCGGCGCGTGCTGCCCACCACCACTGACCCGCAGCAGGCGCTGCTCGATTCCACATGGCGGCCCTCGCTTTCGGTCACGGGCGCGGCAGGCCTGCCCGCACTCGCCGACGCCGGCAACGTGCTGCGGCCGCGCACGGCGTTCAAGCTCTCGCTGCGTTTGCCGCCGCTAGTCGAGGCTTCGAAGGCCGTAGCCGAACTGAAGGCGCTGCTCGAACTCGATCCGCCGTATAACGCAAAGGTCACCTTCAAGCCGGACGCGGGCGCGGCCAACGGCTGGAGCGCGCCGGAACTCGCTCCGTGGCTCACCGAAGCGCTCAACGCCGCCTCGCGCACGCATTTCGGCGCGGACTGCGCTTATCTCGGGCAGGGCGGCACGATTCCGCTCATGAACGTGCTGCAGGCAGGTTTTCCCAAGTCGCAGTTCATGGTGTGCGGCGTGCTCGGCCCGAAGTCCAACGCGCACGGACCGAACGAGTTCCTGCATGTTCCCTATGCGAAAAAGCTCACGGCCACCGTGGCCGAAGTGATCGCTGCCGCGCGTTGAGTTTCTAGTGGCGGTGAGGGGAAGGCGCGCCGTCTGCAGGCGGCGCGTCGTGTGCAGCTTGCCCGTCGCCGTGGCATGAGCAGCTTTCGTCGTCGATGGGCTGTTCGAGGCTCTTCATGATCCCGCACTCCGCGCTGCTGCTCTGGTGGGCGTGGCAGCTCTCGCGCAGCGTGCGTAATTGCTGCTCGAGTACGCGCATCGATTCGATCTGCTGATGAATGCGCTCGATCTGGCTGTCGATTAATTCGTTGACTTCGTCGCAGGGCTGGCTCGGGTCGGCCTGGAAGCGGCGCAGCATGCGGATGTCCGCGAGCCCGATGCCCAGCGACCGGCAATGGCGGATGAAGTTGAGTTGCGCGGCGTGTACGGCCGTGTAGCAGCGGTATCCGTTGGTTTCGCGCGCGGGCTCGTCCAGCAGGCCTTCGCGCTCATAAAAGCGCACCGTTTCGACATCGCAGTGCGCGCAGCGCGCCAGTTCACCAATTCGCATAGTCGCGGCTCTCCCAAATGACTTGACCCTGTAGTGGCTACAGGCTGTTCAATGATTGTGTCACTTTTGGGAGAAACCGGCTATGAACCAGAGCTACGTGTCGCGGCTCGGCATTGCGCAGCGCCTGCGCGCGCGTGATGAGGAACGGACGGTGGGCGGCGCTCATGGGTCTGGCGACGTGGGTGGCGCATGCGGCCGCCACGAGCATGACCATGGCCTGGATCAAGGGCACGACCATGATCATGCCCACGCTCACGAGCATGACCATGGTCACGGCCATAACCACGGTCACGACCATAGACAAGCCGGGCCGAATGGCCACGCGCACGCTCACAGCTGCTGTCACGGCGGCGCGGCGCACAGCACGCCGCCCCAACGTCAGCGCAACTCGTCCCCGGCGCCCGAAGGCACGCGCCGCGCGCGCTGGCGCATCGAAAACATGGATTGCCCAACTGAGGAGCGCCTGATCCGCAACCGGCTCGAGCCCATGCCGGGCGTCGTGCGCCTCGACTTCGACCTGCTTGCGCGCGAACTGACCGTGCATCATCAGCTCGACGATACGCAGCCTGTCGTCGCCGCGCTGCGCGCACTCGACATGGCGCCGCGTGAGCTAGACGATAGCGCGTCCGCGCAAGCCGCTCCGCCTGCGCCTGTTGGCCTCGCACTGCGCCAGAAGCTGTTGCTGGCGGTGAGCGGCGTGGCAGCCGCAGGCGCGGAGGTGCTCGCCTGGAGCACCGGCCGGGAAACCAGCCTGCTTGTACTCGCTTGCGCAGTCATCTCGATTGTCTGCGCGGGTTTGCCGACGCTGCGCAAGGGCTGGATCGCACTGCGCAATTTCACGATCAACATCTACTTCCTGATGTCGCTTGCGTTGATCGGCGCCATTGCGATCGGCAAATGGCCTGAAGCGGCGATGGTGGTCTTCCTGTTCGCCCTCGCGGAGGAAATCGAGGCGCTTTCGCTCGAACGCGCCCGTCAGGCCATCCGCGCGCTCACCGCGCTCGCGCCGGAAATTGCCGAGGTCTGGCAAGCCGCCGATGGCGCACCCGAGCAAGGCGAATGGCGCGAGTACGCGGTGGGCGACGTGGCTGTCGGCAGCCGTATTCGCGTGCGTACCGGTCAGCGCGTGCCACTCGACGCGCGCGTGATTGCCGGCCGGGCCGCGCTCGATCAGGCGCCGATCACGGGCGAAAGCCTGCCTGTCGACAAGGAGACCGGCGCGGGGCTTTACGCGGGCAGCATCGTAGTCGATGGCGTCGTCGAGGCGCACGTCACCGCGGCCGCGAAGGACAGCACGCTCGCGCGCATCGCCGCGGCAGTGCAGGAGGCGCAGGCGCAACGCGCGCCCACGCAGCGCTTCGTCGACCAGTTCGCGCGCTATTACACGCCGGCCGTGGTCGTGCTCGCCGTGGTGTTGGCGCTTGCTGGGCCACTCGTGTTCGGCGGCGCTTGGAGTGCGTGGCTCTACAAGGCGCTTGTGCTGCTCGTGATCGCCTGCCCGTGCGCGCTCGTCGTCTCGACGCCGGTGACGGTCGTGAGCGGCCTCGCCGCCGCCGCGCGCCACGGCATGCTCGTGAAGGGCGGCGTGTGGCTCGAACGCGGCCGGCTGCTCAAGGCCGTCGCGCTCGACAAGACCGGCACACTCACGCGCGGCGAGCCTGTCCTGACCGATGCGCTCGCGGCACCGGTTCGGGCGCTGGCCACCGCAGGGGAGTCCAGTGAAGCGCCGCTTTCGACGCAAGAAGCACTGCGCATCGCCGCGAGTCTGGACGATGCAAGCACGCATCCCGTCGCCCGTGCGGTGGTCGAAGGCTGGCGGGAGCGTCAGCCGGATGCGCGCCTGCTCGCTGTCGATCAGTTCGCGGTGCTAAACGGTCGCGGCGTGCAAGGGCGCATCGACGGCACGCTCTGGAGCCTCGGCAATCATCGTCTCGTGGAGGAGCTCGGTTTGTGCTCGTCCGAACTCGAAGCGCAACTGGCAGCGCTGGAACGGGCCGGCAAGACCGCGATCGTGCTGTGCGCGCCGCAGGAGGCCGTCGCCGTGTTCGCCGTGGCCGACGCGCTGCGTACGGAAAGCGCACCGGCCGTGCGGGCCTTGCGCGCGCTCGGCGTGACGCCCATCATGCTGACCGGCGACAACGCGTCGACCGCGCGTGCGATCGCCGATCAACTCGGCATCGACGACGCGCGCGGCAATCTGCTGCCGCAGGACAAGCAGGACGCGATCGCCGCGCTCTCGAAGCAGTACGGCATGGCGGCAATGGTCGGCGACGGCGTGAACGACGCGCCCGCGCTCGCGCGCGCCGACATCGGCTTCGCGATGGGCGCGGCGGGCACCGCGACCGCGCTCGAAACCGCCGACGTTGCGATCATGGACGACGATCCTCGCAAGATCGCCGCGTTCATTGGCCTCTCGCGCAAGACCGCGGGTGTGCTCAAGCAGAACATCGCGCTTGCGCTCGGCATCAAGGCCGTGTTTCTTGTGCTCGCGATGGCGGGCGAGGCCACGCTCTGGATGGCCGTATTCGCCGACGTGGGCGCGAGCCTGCTCGTCGTGGCGAACGGTCTGCGCGTGCGCCGGCATTTCGACGGCACGCGCAACGTGATGAAGCCTTCCGCGTAGTCGGCGCAACGCAACTAACAGCCAGTCCCATCCTCGCGCATCCAGCGCGCCTCACCAGGGCTTGGCGAGCCGCGCGCGGAGTTCGGCGCGCATGCTCTCGTCGAAGTCGCCGAGAAAACCGAAGCGGCCGGCAACGAGGGTGGCGGCCGGCATGCCGTCGCGGAACACGATGCGGTTGCCGGCGAGCGCGGGCACTTTCTCGCCGGGCAGCAGCGTGCCGACGAGATTGAGCGGATCGGCGGCGCTCATGCAAACGAGCGCGCCGCCTTCGCCTTGTGCCGCAGCGCGCCGCCGCACGTCGCGCAGCAGCGCCACGGCTTCGGGCAGCGCGAACTGTTCGCCCGAAATGCCGGTGACGAAGCGCCCGCCGCGCACCTCGCCGCGCGCCTCCATGCGATGCAGCACGCGCAGCAGATCGCGCCAGGGCGGCAGCCACGCCGCCTCGCGTCCGAGCAGGTGCCAACTGACCACGCCGTAACGGCGCAGTAGCACTTTGGCGACGTGCTCCAGCAGGTCCGGGTCGGCGGGCGCGCGGCGCGCCGTGCTGGCGGTCGTTTGCCTTGCACGCGCAAGCGCCCGCGAGCGCGGGCCCGCTGCTACGCCCGAATTCGATATAGCCGATTCCGCCGCGACGAGCGCCGCCTCGTCGTCCAGATTTGCAAGCGGAGCGGCCAACTTATCGGCCAACCCATTGGCCAACGCAACGCGCCGCAGCGTCGCCCAGCGCCCCGCGTCGGCCATGCCGCCCGCGAGCGGCCCGAAGCCGCGCGGCCGGCGTCTGCCATGATGCGCGCTGCGCTGCGCCGCCGGCTTCACGAGCGCACGCAGCCCGGCAAAGCTGTCTGCGTTGACGAGGCCCGCCGCCACCAGTTCGCCAAGCGCATTCTCCAGTTCGACGCCGAGCAAGTGCGCGTCGGCGGCCAGTTCGTCGAAGAACATCGCGCCGTGCCGCAGCAGCGCCTCGTAGACGCGCTGCGCGCGCGCCGATAGACCGGCCGTGCCGGGCGTTTCGACGAGCGCCATCCAGCGCGCGAGTTCGCGGCGCGCGAGCAGCACGACCGGCGTACTGCGTACCGTCGAAGCAGCCGCCGCGCGCGCGGGCAGCCGTGCCCAGGCGAGGCGCCCTGAGCGGCACAGATCGTCGAGCAGCATGGGCGTGTAATCGTCGATGCGCGCCGGCAGGATGTCGTCCTCCCACGCGAGCGCCGAGGCTTCCCAGCCTTCGAGCTGGTCGAGCACGGCGGCCAGCGCGTCGCGGCCCGAGCCGCGCGTGCCGGGCGCCACGCGTTGCCACTCGAACAGGAAGCGCATGAAGTCGTGACGCTCGACCGGCTCGATTTCGCGCCGGAGCTTGCGCACCGTATAGCGGTGGATGCGTGCGAGCAGATGGCGTTCGCACCATTCCTCCTGGCCGCCGCTCATCGCTTGTGGCGTGAAGCGTCCGCGCATCACGGTGCCTTCGGTTTCGAGGCGCGTGAGCGCGAGCGCCGCCACGCTCGCCTCCAGCGCGAGCGGCCGCGCCACCTGCGCGACCGTGAGCGGTCCGAAGCCCGACAGGCGTGCGCGCACGATCTCGGCGAGCGCCGCGTCCTCGGTCCACGTATCCGCGTATTCAGGTGGCGGCGTGAGCGGCGGCTCGCACTGCGCCTGTGGGTAGATGGCCCGGACGCATGCGAGCCGCTCGATGCCCACCCACAGCGCGTCGTGGTCCGCGACCGGCAGCCGCGTTGCGCGGCCCGCCGCCGCCAGACCGGCGAGCCATGCGAGCCACTGCGGCTCCTGCTGCGCCTCGCTTTCGGCTAGCGCGCCGAGGCTCGTGAGCGCATCGTGCATTTCGTCGGCGTCGCGTACTTGCGGCCAGGCTTCTTCGCGCACGCTCGCAATCGCTTCGGGGTCCAGCGCGCCGAGATCGTCGGTGGATTCGGGGTCGCTCCAGCGGCGCGACAGCACGGCCTGGGTGCGGCGTTCTTCGATCGGGGCGTCGTCGAGGAATGCGTAGGGGCGCGCGGTGAGGATTTCGGCCGCGAGCGGCGAGGGCGCAGGCAGTTCGCGTACCACGAGCTTCAGGTCGCCCGCCTCGATGCGCCGCAGGAGCGCGATCCATGCTTCGGTATCCATAGCATCGTGCAGGCAGTCGTCGAGCGTCTGGTCGACGAGCGGATGGCGCGGCACTTCGCGCTCGCCCGCGATGTTTTCGACGCACGCCGCCTGGTCGGGAAACACGGCCGCGAGCAGGTCTTCGCTGCGCATGCGCTGGATCTGCGGCGGCGTCTTGCGCCCGCTGGTCTGACGCGGCAGCGCGAGCGAAGTGGTCGCATTCCAGCGCCAGCGCACGCCGAAGAGCGGTGCGTCGAGCAGCGCCTGCACGAGCAGATGCTCTGCGGAATTCGAATGGAGATAGCGCCACACCTCGTCCAGCGCGAAGCTGTGCGCACCGGTGAGCGAGAGAATGATGGCGTCCTCGGTCGCGGCGGCCTGCAGCTCGAAGTTGAACTGGCGGCAAAAACGCTTGCGCAGCGCGAGGCCCCACGCGCGGTTCAGGCGGCTGCCGAACGGCGTGTGGATCACGAGCTGCGTGCCGCCCGCCTCGTCGAAAAAGCGCTCCATGACGAGGGTGTCCTGCGTGGGCAACACCGTGAGCGCGGCGCGGGCGCGCGTGAGATATTCGACGATCTGGCGCGCGGCGGCATCGTCGATCTCGAGCGAAGCGGCGAGCGCAGCCGTGGCGCGATCGACCACGGCGGCCGACGCGGCGTCATCCGTCGCGCTAGTGTTTGCGCTCGCATCGATCAGCGCAGCTTCCACCTGCTTGCGCAGCCGCGAAATCGCGAACGAAAGCTCGTCGCTGCGGCCCGGCGCCTCGCCCAGCCAGAACGGTATGTTGGGCGGCTGCCCTTGGGCGTCTTCCACGCGCACACGGCCCGCCTCGATGCGCAGGATCCGGTACGAGGCGTTGCCGAGCTGGAAAACATCGCCCGCGAGGCTTTCGACGGCGAAGTCCTCGTTGACGGTGCCGATCTGCACACCCTGCGGCTCGAGCAGCACCGAGTAGTCGGCGTTGTCGGGAATCGTGCCGCCCGAAGTGAGCGCGACGAGCCGCGCACCGCGCCGCGCACGCAGCGTGTGGCTCACCACGTCGCGATGCAGGTAGGCGGCGCGCGGCCCGTGGCGGCTCGTGTAACCCTCGGCGAGCATGCGCAGCACGGCGTCGAACTGCGCGCGTTCGAGCGCCGCCCATGGCGTGGCGCGCCGCACGAGTGCGTAGAGCGCGTCTTCTTCCCAAGCCTCGCAGGCCACTTCCGCGACGATCTGCTGCGCGAGCACATCGAGCGGCGCCTGCGGCAGCGCGAGGCGATCGAGTTCGCCGCGCCGCACGCTATCCAGTAGCGCCGCACATTCGATCAGGTCGTCGCGCGACGTGGGGAAGAGCCGTCCCTTCGGCACGCCGCCAACCTGGTGGCCCGAGCGCCCGACGCGCTGCAGGAAGGCCGCGATTGAGCGCGGCGAGCTGATCTGGCAAACGAGATCGACGTCGCCGATATCGATGCCCAGTTCGAGCGACGCCGTCGCCACGAGCACGCGCAGATCGCCGCTCTTTAGCCGCTGCTCAGCGAGAAAACGATGCTCGCGCGCGAGGCTGCCGTGGTGCGCGGCCACGGCTTCGGCGCCCAGACGGTCGGTGAGATGGCGCGCCACGCGCTCGGCCATGCGGCGCGTGTTGACGAACACGAGCGTCGTGCGGTGCAGGGCGACGAGTTCGGCCATGCGGTCGTACACACGCTCCCACACATCGTTCGCCATCACGGCTTCGAGCGGCACGGGCGGCATTTCTATCGCAAGGTCGCGCGTGCGCGTATGGCCCACATCGACGATCTCGCACGCGGGCGGCCTGGCGTTCGGATCTTGCGCCGCGTCGCCCATGCCCACCAGAAAGCGCGCGACGGTTTCGATCGGCTTTTGCGTGGCCGAAAGCCCGATACGCAGCAGGCGCGAGCCGCGCAACGCGTCGAGCCGCTCGAGACTCAGCGCGAGATGGCAGCCGCGCTTGTTGCCCGCGAGTGCGTGAATCTCGTCGACGATCACGCTGCGCGCGCTCGCCAGCATGCGGCGGCCCGATTCGGAGCCGAGCAGCACGTAGAGCGATTCGGGCGTCGTGACGAGAATGTGCGGTGCGCGTTTTCGGAGCGCTGCGCGCTCGGGCTGCGGCGTGTCGCCGGTGCGCACCGCGGTACGGATGTCGACCGGCGGCAAGCCGAGGCGCGCGAGTTCCGCGCCGATACCTTCGAGCGGCCGTTCGAGATTGAGCCGGATGTCGTTGGAGAGCGCCTTGAGCGGCGACACGTAGACGACGAGCGTCGTGTCGGGCAGCGCGCCGCCGTTCGAGAGGCCTTCGCACACCAGTTCGTCGAGCGCGGCGAGAAAGGCGGTGAGCGTCTTGCCCGAGCCGGTCGGGGCGGCCACCAGCGTCGCGCGCCGGCTCGCGATGAGCGGCCATGCGGCGCGCTGCGCGGCAGTGGGCGCGTCGAAGCTGCGCCGGAACCAGCCGGCCACGGCCGGATGAAAGCGCGCGAGCACGTCGCTGTCCGCGCCGTCGGGATTGGCGGCAGCTTCGGACGCGTGCGGATCGGATACGGGCGAAGGCGTTGTCATGCGGATAGCAGGCGGCAGAGGCGGCAGCATTGCACGTCTGCCAGTCTCGCAGCTTTCGTGCGCGCCTGCCTGGCACGGGGCGGGCCGGGTGCTGGCGTTGCAGTGCGTAAGCACGGATGTACGGCCGCCTTGCGGCGTTTCAAGCCGTGGCGGCCGTCCGGCAGGCGCGCCGCGAACGCAGTATCCTCGCCGCGTTGGACTTTCCCTCGAACCACGACGGAGTCACACCATGCGTTACAACCTACTGGGTCGCACCGGCCTGTTCGTTTCGGAACTCTGCCTCGGCACGATGAGTTCGGCGGCGGCGCCGGCATCTGGAACCAGATCGGCGATCTCCAGCAGTCCGACGCCGAACGGCTTGTTGGACGCGCGCTAGACGCAGGCGTCAATTTCATCGACACGGCCGATGTCTACTCGCAAGGCGTTTCCGAGCAGATCACCGGCCAGGCGCTCAAGAACCTCAAGATCGCGCGCGAGCAGGTGGTGATCGCGACCAAGGTGTTCGGCGAAATGGGCTCGTCGCCGAACGAGCGCGGCGCCACGCGCTATCACATCATGGACGGCGCGAAGGCGAGCTTGAAACGCATGCAGCTCGAGCACATCGACCTCTATCAGGTTCATGCCTTCGACCGCGTTACACCGATCGAGGAGACGGTGCGCGCGCTCGATGCGCTCGTGCAGCAGGGGCACGTGCGCTACGTCGGCGTTTCGAACTGGGCGGCCTGGCAGATCGTGAAGGCGCTCGGCATTGCAAAGCGCGAAGGGCTCGCGCGCTTCGAGTCGCTGCAGGCCTACTACACGATCGCGGGGCGCGATCTCGAACGCGAACTCGTGCCGATGCTGGAAAGCGAAGGGCTCGGACTGATGGTCTGGAGTCCGCTCGCGGGCGGGCTCTTGAGCGGCAAGTACGGGCGCGACCAGCAAGGCGAGGCGGGCAGCCGCCGCACGACCTTCGATTTTCCGCCCGTGAACCGCGAGCGTGCATGGGACTGCGTGGACGCGATGCGGCCGATCGCGCAGGCCAAAGGCGTGTCGGTCGCGCAGATCGCGCTCGCGTGGCTGTTGCATCAGAAGGCGGTGACATCGGTGATCATCGGCGCGAAACGCGTGGACCAGCTCGACGACAACATCGCCGCGACGAAAGTGAAGCTCAGTGTCGAAGAGTTAGGCGTGCTTGGCGAGGCGAGCGGACTGCCCGCAGAGTATCCGGGCTGGATGCTCGCGCGTCAGGGCGAGCAGCGGCGCGCACAGCTCAGACAATCGCGGCAGGAAGAGGAATGAGGCAGGGATGAAGCTGGCATGAAAAGCGCCGGCGGGGGAAGCCGCCGGCGCGGTCTGGCTTGAAACTGGCTCGATCCGGTGGCCCGGCGGAGCTATCAGCTCGCCGCCGAGACCTTCAGATGGTTCTTCACCGAACTCACGCCCGAAACGCCTTCCACGACCTGCTTGGCGTTGTCGCGGTCCTCGGCGCTCGGCACGGTGCCGGTCAGCGAGACCACGCCATTACGCGTCTTCACGTGGATGTGCTCGGACTTCACGTTCTTCGCGCCGAGCAGTTCGGCCTTGACCTTGGTCGTGATGGTTGCGTCGTCAACATGCTGGCCCATGGATTCCGAACTGCCCGCGGGCGCGGAACTGTTCGTCGTGGTCTGCGCACCGGCCATCAGTGCGAACGTCATGCAGGCGGCGCCAGCCGCGGTTTTGAGGATCAGAATGCGCTTCATGGCTACTCCCTTTCTGGTTGTGGTCGCGGCTTCCCTCCGCAAGGTGCGTGCCTCGCCGCGTCCGTGCTCGCTCGGTGCGCCGTTGAAAGCCAGCCGGAAGCCGCTTGCGCGGCCCACTATGCGGGATCGCCGCCGCTTCATGCGGCCACGGTTTCCCCACCCGGCACGCGCAACAATTTTTCCGTACCTTTGTAAAAATCTCCACGGCGGGGTCGGAAAAGTGACTCGCGCAGCCTATGTTGCAACGCCGATCCCGTTTCAAAACAGTGCGTTGTAAAAACTGGCATGGCTGTTGCATGAGGGGTGCTACCACTCAATTCAACAAAACGGGATTGCCATGCCTTCCATCGCGTTACACGCGCGCCAGCATCTGGCGCTCACGCCGCGTCTTCAGCAGGCGGTGAGGCTGCTGCAGCTGTCGTCGCTCGAATTCCAGCAGGAGCTGCGCGAGGCGCTCGACACCAACCCGTTCCTCGAATATGTTGCGCCCGCCTCGGAGACCGGCGAGGCCGCCGAAGCGGCCGACGGCGCGGCGGGCATCGGCTCAGCGGCGGCACCCATGGCCGAAGCCCCCGCCATGGCGACGGAAGGCGCGGGCGAGTCCGACCTCGATGGCGGCATGCCGCAGGAGACGTCTCCCTACGCCGAGACCTCGTACGCCGAGGCCAGCTACAGCGACGAAGGCTCGGGCTATACCGCCGAGATGCCTTCGTCGGGCGCGTTGCGCACGTCGAGCTATCGCGGCGGCGAGGATGGCGATTCCGAGGCCTCCGACTGGGTGCGCGTGCCGCTCACGCTGCGCGAGCAGTTGCATGAGGCGCTGCGCCTCTCGCCGCTCGACGACCTTGACCGGATCGCAACGCAGATCGTGATCGAGGCGCTCGACGACGACGGCTACCTGCGGCAGGACCTCGCCGATCTCGCCGACATGGAGGGCGCGGGCGACACGCTCGACGAGGACCGTCTGCGTGTGGCGCTGCGCGTGGTGCAGACGCTCGATCGCCCCGGCATCGGTGCGCGTTCGCTCTCCGAATGCCTCGTACTTCAGCTCGATGCGATGCCTCACGACACCCCGCATCGCGAACTGGCGATGCAGATCGTCTCGCAGCATCTCGAGCGCCTCGCGCGCCGCGAGCACGGGGAGCTGCAGCGCCAGCTCGGCTGCGACGCCGCCTCGCTGCAGGCCGCGAGTGCGCTCGTGCGCCGCCTCGATCCGAAACCGGGCAACCACTATGGACGTGCGGACGGCGGCTATGTCATTCCCGACGTGATCGTGCGTCAGGTGCGCGGAAAGTGGGTGGTGAGCGTGAACCCGGCCATCGAGCCGCGGGCGCGCATCCACAAGCTCTATGCGGAGATGTTCGCGCGCTCGGATCAGACGAGCCGCTCGCCGCTCGCCCAACAACTGCAGGAAGCGCGCTGGCTGATCCGCAACGCGCACAAGCGCTGCGAGACGATCCTGCGCGTGGGCGAGTGCATCGTCGCGCGTCAGAAGGCGTTTTTCCAGTACGGCGAAATCGCGCTGCGGCCCATGCTGCTGCGCGATGTCGCTGAAGAACTGGGCCTGCACGAGTCGACCGTGTCGCGCGCCACGGGCAACAAGTACATGGCCACGCCGCGCGGCATCTTCGAGTTCAAGCGCTTTTTCCCGCGCGAGCTGGAGACGCGCACGGGCGGCACGTGCTCGGCGGCTGCGGTGCGCGCGCTCATCAAGGAGATGATCGGCGCCGAAGATCCGCGCGACCCGCTTTCCGACGTCATCCTCACGCAGGAACTCGAAAAGCAGGGCGTGCAGGTGGCGCGCCGCACGGTCACGAAGTACCGGCAGATGATGAAGCTGCCAGCGGCGGAAATGCGCCGGCAGATTTGAGGCGCGGTGTTTCGCTTCCGTGCCAAATGACGGGGGGAGGTCAGCGGCGTGTGACCGGCGTAACGCAATGTGTGACGATGTAAGGGCTGCACGTTGCGTTACGCACGCCGCTTCAATGCAACGCTTCGAGGCGATTTCTGGCGGGTGCGCCGAGGGCGGAAAAATACGAGCCATTGCTCACATTCGATGCCCGCTGCGCAATTCCCGCCATGACCCAGCCGCCCGCGGCCGAAGCCGCCCCGCGCTGCTAGACCCGCGCAAGCGCCCCGTGCAGCGCCGTTCCGCCGCCACTGTTGACGCGATACTCGAAGCCGCTGCCCGCATTCTCGAAAGCGTGGGCCTGACCGGCTATCCCACGAACGCCATCGCGGCGCGCGCCGCGCGTTAGCTGGAAGTGCGTTGCGCGATGCCGAGCCATCGCGCAACACGCCCTAACGTGAGGCCGTTGCAGAGCAGATTCAGTAGCACGAAGGCGGCGGCCATGGCCGCAGCGAACGCGCGGGTGTCGGGCGAAAGCGCGTCGTTGCGCGCGACGCAAATCGCGAGCGTGAGCGTGACGGGCCCGCGCACACCGCCCCATGCGATCAGCCATTGATGCGCGCGCGGCAGCGGCTTACAGATGCGAAGGCGGCTCAGCAGCGGCAGGAAGATCGTGAGGATCCCGAAGCGGCTCAGGGTGGCGGCCACCAGCGCGAGCCCGAGCGGGAGGATGTCGCGCATATTCAGCTTGTCCACCAGACCGGGCACGCGCGCCGACGCGAGCAGAAAGACAGCGGCGGAGGCTATGCCAGCCTGGTACGCCCATAGCTGGCGAAACAGCCCCTGGCTCGCGGCGGGCCGGCGTGTTTGCATGAGCCGGTTGGCCGCGAGACCCGCGCACACCACTGCGGCCACGCCAGAAACGTGAAGCCAGTGTTCCGCGGCCGGATAGAGCAGCGTGGGCAGCGCGAGCGAGAGCGCGTACTCGGAAAAGGGCAGACTGCGCAGCGCGCTCGACGTAGCGACGAAGAGCGCTCCCGCGAGCGCCCCGAACGCGCAGCCGCCGACGAGCGAAACGAGGAAGGCTGCGAGCGGATAGGCGTGCGTGTGCGCAGCGGACGGCGTGAGCACCAGCGCGCCGGTGAGGAGCGTGGAGATGCTGATGGCGGCGGCATCGTTGAGCAGGCTTTCGCCCTCGACCAGTCGGATCAGGCGTTCGGGCGCGCCGCTGTTGCGAAAGAGCGCGATCACGGTGGAAGGATCCGTCGTGCTGACGATTGCGCCCAGCAGCAGGCACACGATCAGGCTCTCGCCGCTGCTGATCCACGTGGCGAGGCCAACGCCGGCCGCAGCGGCTACCACCGCGCCGATCGCGAGCAAAAGGATGGGCGCGAGATCGGCGAGAAGCCCGCGCGTATCGACCTGCATCGCCGCTTCGAAGAGGATGGGCGGCAAGAATATCCAGAGATAGGCCTCGGGCGGAAGCGATGGCGTGATCAAGGGCACGACGGTCGAAGCGGTGAAGACGGGCGCGAAGTGATGCAAGGCGAGGTATCCAGCGCCGAGCAGCACGCCGGCGCTGGTCAGGCCTAACGAATCGGAGAGGCGAAATCGCTGTGCAGCGGCATGACAGAGCGCAATGATGAGTAGCAGGACACCGGTGCGGATAGTGAATTCGATTGCGGTTTGCAAAGGCAGGGAGCTCCGTGGTGCGATTGGGCGGCGGGAGCGGTAGTGCCCGCAACGCATCAATGCAGTATCCCGCTGCGTTGCAACTTTGCATGTTGATGTATATCAACTCGCTACTGACGAAATCATTGCGACAACATTACGGACTTTTACATGTCGGATGAGTTTCGCCGTGCGCGGCTAGCTCGCGCCGAGGCGCTCGATCAGCGCCATGGCTGCCGCCGGGTTGCGTTCCTTGAAGCCGCTGATGACGTAGAGATACACGTCCCGGCCGGCCTTCGCGGTGAGCGGCTTCGCGTAGGTGGCGAGGTCGTCGGGTGCTTCGCCGCGCGACCAGGCGAGCGCGCGCGTCGCCCAGAGGTCGAGATCGGCGGGAGCATAGCCCTGCGGGTGATCCTGCGAGGTTCCCATGATGCGGGCATAGACGAACGGCGCGCTCGTATCGCCGATCAGCGGGTAGTCGGAATCGCCGCTGATGACGATCGCCGCCTTGTGCTTGCGCGCGAGCGCGACGAATTCCGGCGTGCAAAAGCTCGCGTCGCGCACTTCGAGCGCGTGGCGCAGCGGGCGGCCTTCGGCCTCGCCCGGCAGCAGTTCGAGAAATCGTGCGTAGTCCTCCGGATCGAAGCGCTTGCCTGGCGTAAGCTGCCAGTTGATCGGCCCGAGCTTGTCGCGCAGGTTCAACACGCCGCCGCCCAGGAAGCGCTCGATCGTTGCCCCGGCTTCGGCCAGTACACGCCGATTCATCGCAAAACGCGGGGCTTTCAGCGAGAACACGAAGTCTTCGGGGGTTTCGTCGTGCCAGCGCGTGAAGCTTTCCGGGCGTTGCGCGCCGTAGTACGTACTGTTGATTTCCAGCGTCGAGAGATGACGGCTCGCATATTCCAGCTCGCGGCGCTGCGCAAGCGCGCCGGGATAGAACGCGCCACGCCACGGCGCATAGATCCAGCCGCCCACGCCGACGCGGATCCGGCCGTGCCGGGCTTTTGAACTGGATGAAGGGGCCATCGGAAATCCGTCATCGAAGCCGGGATGGCGCAGTGTAGCGCAGCACTGGCCACGGCCGCCGGTTAGTGTGCCGACGCCGAACTGGCGAGTTCATCTCGATTTTTAGGCAAAGTCCGATATTTTCTTGTGGGCTGTGAGGCTACTTTAGTCCTGTTGTGTCAGATAACCTCACAGGGACCATCAGATGTCTTCCCGCATATCTCCAGAACTCACCGATGCGCAGTGGCGCAGCATCGCGCCCATGTTTCACGAAATCCGCGTTGACGGTCGTCGTCGCGGGCGCCCGGCGCACAATCCTCGTCTCGTTTTCGCGGGCATCCTTTGGGTACTGGCCACCGGCTCGGTCTGGTCGAAGTTGCCCGAGCAGTATCCCGATTTCCGCACCTGCCATCGCCGCTTCAAGCTGTGGTTCGACGCCGGTCTCGTGCATCACGCCATGGAGCGTCTGCATGGCGAGGAAGGCCTCGCCCTGTGCACGGCAATGGCCGCACGCATGCAGCCGTGGCGCGCGCCAGTCGGCCGCAAGCCGCGCTTGCCGGTGGCGTCCACGCTGCGCTGGCCGCTCGTGCGGCCTTTCGTGGAATGATAAGCGGTCAGGGCGCAGGGCTCCGGCGGCGGATCATGAGTCTGCCGCAGAATCAAATTCCCCCATTCTCCGCGCGCATGCGTGAGAACAGCGGTGCCCACCATGGCTCGCGCGAGAATGCCTCGATCTCCACGTCGGTATTGAGATCAACGGTACGCTGCCGCTCGTGCTCGTCTAGTGGATCCGCTTGCGCGAACTGCGCCGCGAGCACGTCGGCGCCGGCGTCGGAAGCGTCGCGTGGCCCGCGCGCGCGGGCGTTCACACGTTCGGCGAGCCGCGCTTGCGGCGCGTGGAAGTTCAAAATCAGCATCGGCCGGTTCAGCTCACGCGCGAGCGCTGCGAAGCGCGCGCGGTGCGCCGCCTTGAGAAACGTCGCATCGACTAGCGCCGTGTAGCCCGCGTTCAGCACGTCGCGCACATGGGCGACGAGGCGTACGTAGTGCGCGTCGAGCGCGGCTTGCGTGTAGGCGCCTGGCGGCAGCGCATCGAGCGAGGGCGGCGCGAAGGGTTCGAGCCGCTTGCGTTCGAGATCGCTCGACACACGGATCGCCCCGCTCAATTCGGCGAGCGCGCGGCTTGCCACCGACTTTCCCGAGCCAGAAAAGCCGTGGCACAGCAGGAGCCAGGGCGCGTGTTCGCGCATGGCGCGCGCTTCGCCGGCCGCGAGCGCCAGGTAGCGCGAGGCGGCGCCTGCGCTCGCTTGCGCGTCGGACCGGGCAGGCGATCCCGCCTTGAGCATCGCGACCAATGCCCGCACCAGCGCGCGATAGGCGACATAGAGCCGCAAGGCAGCGAGCCCCGCGAAATCGCCCGTCGCTTCGAGGTAGTGGTTGAGCAGGCGGTGGGCATATGCCGCGTGGCCGTGCGCGCGCAGATCCATCAGCAGGAACGCAAGATCGCAGGTCACGTCGATCCAGCGCAGTTCGTCGCTGAACTCGATGCAATCGAACATCAGCGCGTGCCGCCCGTACCGCACGATGTTGTCGAGATGCAGGTCGCCGTG
Source organism: Paraburkholderia sp. CNPSo 3274 (assembly GCF_024206475.1). Lineage (GTDB taxonomy): Bacteria > Pseudomonadota > Gammaproteobacteria > Burkholderiales > Burkholderiaceae > Paraburkholderia. The sequence goes on along the minus strand of NZ_JAMBPR010000073.1, from coordinate 10,806 downwards.
GCAAGCGCGCACGAATCCGTTCGCGCGGCGTGCGTCGAGGTGCCGCGCGAGGCGTGCGAGTTCGTTTTCGCAAGTCGCGCGCAACGCGGCGCTTTCCACAGCGTGCGCCGTGCGCGGATCCGCTTCGAGGGGCGCGAGCGCCGCGAGCACCTGTTCGCGCAGCAGTGCAGCTGTGCCGAGGCGCGCCGCGGGCGCCATCGGCCCGCGCCCCGCCCGGCGCGCATGCCGATGGCTCACGGCGAGTTTGGTTGCGGCCGCATCGATATCGACCGTACTCAGTTCGCCGTGCGAGAGCAGGTTCGAAAACAGCAGACGCTGGTCGAAGCGGCGCATACGAACCGCATAGTCGACGACGCTTACGTCGCCGCGCACGCCGCGCCTGAGCCTGCAACGCCGACCGTCAAAAAAAAGCTCGCCTGTGTCGCGATAAATCGGTCCCGCGAAGGGCGCATTCAGACGAATCTCAGCTTCGCAGCAGCGGAGTCGGGCATCGAGCTGCACAAAATTGACGAAGCCGAAATCGACGGGCTTCATGATCTTGTACGCGTACCGCCCAGCGAGATACACCACGGAAATATGCGTTTCGATGCGCACGATGCGCCCGGCCGGGTGCGCATACGTGGAGGCGCGCGCGAGCGCGGCGTCCACGAGGCGACTGTGGCGCCGCGCCGCGCGCTGACGGTTGAGGACATGGCGTGAGATCGGCGTGTCGGACATCGGCGTGGCTATCGTGGGAATCGAGGGCTACGGGGCGATACGTGTCAGAACCAGCATACCGCGAGCAAATGCGGGAAGGCTGTTGCGCGGCATGTCAAGGCTTTGACCGAAACGGCCTGCATGGGCCTCGCCGCATTGCACGTTTTGTGCAATACGGCGAGGCTGCGCGATACTGTCAAGTTCAACCCAACGGAATCTCGGCGACATGGCGCATTTCGACGTATTCAACGGCGACGCAGACGGCATCTGCGCGCTCCATCAACTGCGGCTCGCAAGGCCGCGCGAGGCGACGCTCATCACCGGCGCGAAGCGCGACATCGCACTCGTCGAGCGCGTGCCCGCTCAGCCCGGCGACTCGCTCACGGTGCTCGACATTTCGTTCGACGTGAATCGCAAGGCGCTCACCGCGCTGCTCGCGAAGGACGTCGCGGTCGAATATTTCGACCATCACCACGCGGGTGACCTGCCCATGTGCAGGAATCTCGTCGCGCACATCGACACGACGGCGCAGGTCTGCACGAGCGTGCTCGTCGACCGGCATCTCGCCGGCCGCTACCGGCCGTGGGCGATCGCGGCGGCCTGGGGCGACAACCTGCCCGACACGGCGCAAGCGCTTGCACAGCAGGCCGCGCTCGACGCCGCGCAGGCCGAACAGCTGCGCGAGCTTGGCGAGTCGATCAACTACAACGCTTACGGCGACTGCGTCGAAGATCTCGTGATCGCGCCGCTCGATCTGTATGCGGCGATGAAGGCTTTTGCCAACCCGTTCGATTTCATCGCCTCGGAGCCCATCGTCGGACAGCTCGCCCGTTGCCGTCACGACGATCTCAAACTGGCCCAGGCCATCGCGCCGCTCATCGCGCTCCAGTACGGCAGCGTTTGCGTGTTGCCCGACGAGCCGTGGGCGCGCCGCGTGCGGGGCGTGTTCGCCAACGTACTCGCGAACGAGGAACCCTCGCGCGCGCACGCGGTGCTGAGCGTGAACGCAGATGGCAACTACGCGGTGAGCGTGCGCGCGCCGCTCGCGGAACCGCGCGGCGCGGATGAACTTTGCCGCGCGTTCCCCGGCGGAAACGGCAGGGTGGGCGCAGCGGGCATCGACTGTCTCGAATCGAACCGGCTCGACACGTTCGTTACCGCGTTCGCGCGCGTGTTCGGGCGCGCGAAGCCGGCTTCGGCTTGAGCGGCACACGGCGTGACTAAGCCGTTTCGGGTCCGCCCTGCGCGGTGCGCGCCGCCGGCCAACGCCAGTTACGGATTTCGGGCATGTCGTCGCCGTACTCGTCCACGTAGCGGCGGTGCGCGGCCAGCTTGTCGTGCAGTGTCTGGCGCAGGTGCGCCGCGCGCTGGGCGAGTCCGTCCACGCGGTCGATCACCGCTTCGCACAGGTGGTAGCGGTCGAGCCGGTTGAGCACCGTCATGTCGAACGGCGTCGTCGTCGTGCCTTCCTCGATGAAGCCGTGCACGTGAATGTTCGCGTGATTGGCGCGCCGGTACGTGAGCCGATGGATCAGCGAGGGATAGCTGTGGTGCGCGAAGATGACGGGCTTGTCGGTCGTGAAGAGCGCGTTGAAGTCGGCGTCCGGCAGGCCATGCGGATGGCGGTCGGCTGGTTCGAGCGTCATCAGGTCCACCACGTTGACCACGCGGATCTTCAGGTCGGGCAGGCAGGTGCGCAGCAGGTCCACGGCGGCTAGCGTCTCCATGGTCGGGACGTCGCCGGCACAGGCCATGACCACGTCGGGCTCGCCGCCGTTGTCGTTGCTTGCCCATTGCCAGATGCCGATGCCGTCCGCGCAGTGGCGAATGGCCGCGTCCATGTCGAGCCATTGCGCCTGCGGCTGCTTGCCCGCCACGATGATGTTGATGCGGTTCCAGGTGCGCAGCACGTGGTCGGTCACGGCGAGCAGCGTGTTGGCGTCAGGCGGCAGATATACGCGCACGGTGTCCGACTTCTTGTTCACCGCATAGTCGATGAAGCCCGGGTCCTGATGGCTGAAGCCGTTATGGTCCTGGCGCCACACGTGCGAGGTGAGCAGATAGTTGAGCGAGGGCAGCGGCCGCCGCCACGGAATCTCGCGGATCACCTTCAGCCACTTCGCGTGCTGGTTGAACATCGAGTCGATGATGTGGATGAACGCCTCGTAGCACGACATGAACCCGTGGCGGCCCGTGAGCAGATAGCCTTCCAGCCAGCCCTGGCAGGTGTGCTCGGAGAGCATCTCCATCACGCGGCCGTTGGTGGCGAGCTGGATGTCGTCGGGCGTGACCTCCGCGAGCCAGGTGCGCGACGTCACGTCGAATACGTCGCTCCAGCGATTCGACGCGGTTTCGTCGGGCCCGAAGATGCGGAAGTTGCGCGTGGCGTCGTTCACGCGCATCACTTCGCGCAGGAACGCGCCCATCACGCGCGTGGCTTCGGCGTCCACCTGGCCAGGGGCGGGCACGTCCACGGCGTGGTGCTCGAAGGGCGGCACGCGCAGTTCGCGCACACGGCCGCCGCCGTTCGAACGCGGGTTTGCGCTCATGCGCTTTTCGCCGTGCGGCGCGAGCGCGGCGATTTCAGGCACGAGGCGGCCTTGCGCGTCGAAGAGTTCCTCGGGCTTGTAGCTGCGCATCCAGCTTTCCAGTAGCGCGAGATGCCCCGGCTTCGCGATGTTGGCGAGCGGCACCTGGTGCGAGCGCCACGAGCCTTCGGTTTTCTGGCCATCCACGGTCTTCGGGCCCGTCCAGCCCTTGGGCGTGCGCATGACGATCATCGGCCAGCGCGGGCGCACATAGCCGGGCGGGAGGTTGCCGTGTTCGTCCGCGAGTTCGCGCGCTGCCTTCTGGATGCGCGCAATGTCGTCGAACGCCGTGTCGAACGCGGCGGCCATCAGGCGATGCGCAACGTCAGGTTCCTCGGCCTCCACGAAGATCGGCTCGTGGCCATAGCCCCTCATGAGCGAGCCGAGTTCTTCGTCGCCTATACGCGCGAGCACTGTCGGCCCCGCGATCTTGTAACCATTTAAATGGAGGATGGGCAGCACCGCGCCGTCGGTGGCGGGATTGAGGAACTTGTTCGAGTGCCAGGCCGTGGCGAGCGGGCCCGTCTCGGCTTCGCCGTCGCCCACCACGCAGGCCACGATCAGATCCGGGTTGTCGAATACCGCGCCGTAGGCGTGCGAGAGCGCGTAGCCGAGTTCGCCGCCTTCGTGGATCGATCCCGGCGTTTGCGGCGCGACGTGGCTCGGAATGCCGCCCGGAAAGCTGAATTGCTTGAAGAGCACGGCCATGCCTTCTGCGTCCAGCGGCACGTTCGGCCAGGTTTCGCTGTAGGTGCCTTCCAGCCAGGTGTTCGCGACGACGGCGGGGCCGCCGTGGCCCGGCCCCGCAAGAAATAGCACGTCGAGATCGCGTGCGTTGATGATCCGGTTCAGGTGCGTGTAGAGGAAGTTCAGGCCCGGCGTCGTGCCCCAGTGGCCGAGCAGGCGCGGCTTCACGTGTGCGAGTTGCAGCGGCTCGCGCAACAGTGGATTGGCGAGCAGATAAATCTGGCCAACCGAGAGATAGTTGGCGGCGCGCCACCAGGCGTCCATGCGGCGCAGCAGGTCGTCGGAGAGCGGCGGGTGGGCAGGGGTGTCGGTAGCGTTCATGCGGGGCTCCGGTTGCGCGGCGGCGGAAGACGGACCGAGGCGGACTGCGTGCGCAGCGCGGCGGCGCGCGTGGCGCGAGCCTGAGGCTCGCACGGCGGACTTACACCGCGCGCGTGGCCGGGCGGCGGCCCCTCGTGGTCCTGCGGGATTCCTCTTATGTTGCCACGATCGCGCGGCGCGCCATGCGTGGGTGTCCCGCGGCTGTGAGTCGCATCGGGCCGTGTAGCTGCGCTGAAGCGTGCAATGCACGACAGCCCGCGGCCCGATTGCATAACATGGTTTTATGGTGATCGATGCGGCGCGTCAGCCGCGTTTTGGCGAGGAGGATGGCGATGCGGGCAATGCTGTTCGACGGCGATAGTCCGCGGCTGCGCGAAGCCGATCTACCCGACCCGGCGCCGGGCGCAGGCGAACTGCTGATCGATGTGCGCGCGTGCGGCGTGTGCCGCACCGACCTGCACGTCGTGGACGGCGATCTCGATCACCCGAAAAGGCCAGTCATTCCCGGCCACGAGATCGTCGGCACGGTCGCGGCGCTCGGGGCAGGCGTGACGGGTTTCACGCCCGGCGACCGTGTGGGCGTGCCGTGGCTCGGCCATACCTGCGGCCATTGCCGTTTCTGCGCCGACGGGCGCGAGAACCTCTGCGATGCGCCCGGTTTCACCGGCTACACGATCGACGGCGGCTATGCCACGCGCACTGTCGCCGACTTCCGCTACTGCTTCCATCTGCCGCCCCAGTACAGCGACGTTGAGGCCGCGCCGCTCCTCTGCGCGGGACTCATCGGCTATCGCTCGCTAGCGATGGCGGGCGATGCACGGCGCATCGGCATCTACGGTTTCGGCGCGGCGGCGCATATCGTCGCGCAGGTCGCTCGCCACCAGGGGCGCACGGTCTACGCGTTCACGCGTCCGGGCGATGCTGCGGCGCAGCAGTTCGCGCGGCGCCTCGGTGCAACGTGGGCCGGCGGCAGCGACGAGCGGGCGCCCGAGGAACTCGACGCTGCGCTGCTGTTCGCGCCGGTCGGCGCGCTCGTGCCCGCGGCGCTGCGGGCGCTGACGAAGGGCGGCACGGTCGTGTGCGGCGGCATCCACATGAGCGACATTCCTTCGTTTCCTTACGCATGGCTGTGGGAAGAGCGGCGCATCGTCTCGGTGGCGAATCTCACGCGCGAGGACGGCGCCACTTTCATGGCGATCGCCGCGCGGCAAAAGCTCGAAATCGAGACCACGCCGTACCCGCTCGCACGCGCGAACGAGGCGCTGACCGATTTGCGCGAGGGACGGCTCACGGGCGCGGCGGTGTTGACGATGTGCTGAACGTGCCTTCGGTCAGGTGAGTCACGATGCTGACGCAATGGAGACAACGGGTCGCACTGACCGGGGCGCGCATCCGTACCCAAATGCGCTACAACAATCTTTATTCGGATAGCGCGCACCGGGAGCCGGTGTGCGCCCCGCAACGGCCGGCTGCCCGCTGCGCGCGACGCTCACCTGGCACGCGCGCGGCGATCATGCCGCGCAACATGGGCAAGGCCCGGGAGGTCCATGATGTACAAGCAGATTCTGGTAGCGGTCGATGGCAGCCGCAGCGGCCGGCGCGCGCTCGACGAGGCCGTGAAGATCGCGAAAGCGACTGGCGGCGCCGTTCAGGCGCTGTGTGTCGTGCGGCATCCGGCACGGCTCGTGGACGTGAGTTCGGGCTTCGCCGAGGAACAGGCGCGCCACTCGGCGGAAAACGACGCAGCAACGGCGGCGCTCGAAGAAGCGAAACTGGTGTTCGCCCAGGCTCAGGTGCCGGGCTCCACGCGCGCAGCAGATGCGAGCGGCGAGGAGATTGCCGCGGTGATCTCACGCATCGCCGCCGAGGACGGTGCGGACCTCGTCGTGATGGGCACGCGAGGCTTGTCGGGCATGAAGCGCCTGTTGCTCGGCAGCGTGGCCGAATCGTTCCTGCGCATGGCGGACCGGCCGGTCATGCTGGTGCGCGACGAAGAGGCGCCATCCGCCTGACTGGGGCGCCCGGTTCCACCGGCCGGTCAGCGGCGAGGGCGCGATCGGCCGCGCAGCGTTCCCACGCTTACGATCCGTCGCGAAAAAACAGCAATGAAAAGCCTGGTTTTGACTCGCTGCGCATCAACTATCTCGAATTATGACGGCGATCACGCGACAAATCGCCCATTCGTCGCGCGGGAGCCCGTCTTCCTGCCTATGATGTTGGCTTGAGCCGGCTGTCTTGCGAACACACGGCACTCCGAAGCATCCCGTTCCCTACCGTCGCGCGTGAAGCGCTTTCATTTCGCTCGCCGCAGCCCGCGTCCCATCGCGGTCCACCGCGGTCCCTTTGGCAGCAAACGCATCCGGCCGCGCCGGGCGAAAGCTACATAAGGAGGAGATTGACCATGGCTACCGCTTCCCTTCCCTCATTCGACGCCGCCTCGCTCGGTAACGCGTTGGGCGCCTCATTCGACACGTATCGTACCAACACGTCGGCCGCGCTGCGCTTGCTCGTCGGGCAGCAGCAATGGCGCGAGCAGCTGTTGAAGCTGGAGCAGCGCCGCATCGAGCGCGACCGCGGGGCGGTCGAAGGCCTGCTCGAATCGCTGCGTACCGCGCGCGACTGGACCGATTTCGCGGTCGCCACGCAATCGGTCTGGCGCGACTATCTCGGCGCGAGCACCACGCTCTGGCAAGAGAGCGTCGCGGCGGCAATGCAGGGCGCGAGCACGTGGTCGGACAGCGCGCGAGACTTCACGCAGCAGTGGCAAGAGGCCTGCGCGGGCGCGCAAGCCAACGCGTCCAAGGTGCCGGGCGCGTTGCCGATGCGCGAGTGGATGAACGCATTCGAGCGTGCGATGAGCAGTGCCGCCAATGGCGCGGCGCATCCGGGCAACGCGGCGGGCGCAGGCCGCGCGCAGGGCGTGAGCGCGGGCGGAGGCCAGCATGGCCACTAAGCGCGTTGCTTTCGTCACGGGCGGCATGGGCGGACTAGGCGAGGCGATCAGCCGGCGCCTGCACGACGCGGGCATGACCGTCGCAGTCTCGTGCTCGTCGGCGAACACGCGCGCCGATGCCTGGCTTGCCGCCGAACGCGCGGCAGGCCGCGACTTCGGCTGTCAGCAAATGAACGTCGCCGACTGCGAGGCCTGCGAGCGCGCGGCACAGCAAGCGCTCGACGATCTCGGCCAGGTCGACGTGCTCATCAACAATGCGGGTATTACGTGCGACCGCAGCTTCGTGAAGATGTCGAAAGCCGACTGGGACTCCGTGCTGCGCACCGATCTCGACGCGCTCTTCAACGTGACGAAGCCATTCTTGCCCGGCATGATCGAGCGCGGCTTCGGGCGCATCATCAATATCGGCTCGGTCAACGGCTCGCGCGGCGCTTTCGGGCAGACCAACTATTCGGCGGCGAAAGCGGGCATGCATGGCTTCACGAAGGCGCTCGCACTGGAGGTGGCGAAGAAGGGCGTGACGGTGAACACCGTGTCGCCGGGCTACCTCGCCACGCAAATGGTGGAAGCCGTGCCGAAAGACGTGCTGGACGCGCGCATCCTCCCGCAAATTCCGGTAGGCCGCCTCGGCCAGCCGAACGAGGTCGCGGCACTGGTGGCGTTCCTCTGCTCGGACGACGCGGCGTTCATCACCGGCGCCGATATCGCGATCAACGGCGGCATGCACATGCAATGACGCGCCGCGCTGCGACGCAATAATTTCGCGCGCGGCAAAAAAAGGGGCTTGCAAACGCGCGAGGCGCCTTCATGTTGGAACGGTGAGCGGCACCGACCGCGCCGCGCGAGCGGCGCGCTTCGTTGCAAGCGATTCTCCGTCATTGGCCGCAGAGGTGTCATGCACACGCGCTAACTGACGGTGAATTTAGGAATCCGATGCAACATCATCGTTGCGTGGACACGAAAAACGTTCGGCCCATGGAGGCATCAATGAGCAATATCTCGCGTAACGATCCGTTTTCGATGGAAATTGTGCCCGATCTGTTTCACGGGCTGTTCCGGCCGATGCGTGCCACGAGCGGCGTGGAAGGGCAGGCGGCCAGTATCCGGATTGACGTGACGGAAAACGAGGCCGGCTTCACGGTGAGGGCCGAAATGCCCGGTGTCGATCGGAACGACATCGACGTGAAAATCGATGGCAATCTCGTTTCGATTGCCGCGAAAGTCGAGCGGGGCAGCGAGCTGAAGGAAGGTGAGCGCGTTGTGCGTCGCGAGCGCTATGCGGGCAGCGTGAGCCGCGCGTTCACGCTTGCCGCGGAAATCGATGATGAAAAGGCGAGCGCGCAATACAAGGATGGTGTGCTGACACTAGCGCTACCGAAGCGGGCCGCAAGCGCCAGTAAGCGCCTCGAAATCAATTAAGGCTGAAGAGGCGTTGAGCGAGCGGCGCGCAGACTGCATATCGTGCAGCTGCGCGCCGCTGTCTTGCTTCAGACACCGGCACGTAACACAGCGAAACACGACTGTAGCGAAACTGTACGATTGACTCGCTATGCTGGGGTGACTCAAGCCCACGGCCCTTCGGTCGAATGCTTTTCGGGCATGTGGCTGGAATCGGCGCTGAAACGCTGACTCTGGCCAACAACTGGAGAGACCCGATGCTCAGCCACCACGAACTAGCGACATTGCTGCTGATCCGTGATGCGGACGCGCCTATTCAGACGCTCGATTCCGATTTCCTGGCGCTTCAGCGCTACCGTCTCGTCGAAATGGACGAGGCAGGCGGCGACGCCACGCTGCGCCTCACCACCCGCGGTCGCGAACTGCTGCGGCGCCTCACGCATGAAGAGGGCGGCGAGCGCAGTATTTGAGCAGCCACCGCGCCCCGGTCTTGTCCAGCAACGCGTGTCAAGGCCGTTTCATCGAGCGCTACGCCCGTTACATCCGTGTAATACGCCGCGGAACACTCTGCGATACAGTGCTGGCTTTTGGTTCCAACCCACGCTGTTTTCACACGCAAGAGCCGAGTCATGAACGCCGTTATCAAGCCCGCTGTCCGCCTGTTCGCCCTGATTTCCTGCGCCGCGCTTTTCGCGCCGCTCGCTGCTGTCGCTGCACCGTATCACCACGAGGTGTGCCACGTCGAGCACGTTCACCATCACGCTGAGCGCGTCTGCCATCACGTGCACTGAAATTGCGCCGATTGCGAAGCTGACTGTAGGGAAAAGCGCCGCACTTCTGTGCGGCGTTTCTTTTTTTATCATGTAATTAGGATAGCGAAATAAAAATCAGAATTTTGTGCTGCGATATCTCGTAATTAACTGAAAGAGTGGGTTCACACAAGAAATGTCGCCGCGCGGTATGCTCCGCGTTTCGTTGCATACATTTTCCTTGCAGCGAGTCTCGCCATCCAAACCGCAAGGCGCCAACGCACTCAATGAGAAACATCACGTCGCTAGCCGCAGCCGGTGTTGTCGGCAGCGCGCTCGCCATGGCTTCGGGGTCGGTTTGCGCGCAGGAATTCACGCTCTACACAGGGCCGCTCAAAAGCGGCGCCGACCATACCTATTCGTGGCAAATGGATTACACGGAGGGTTTCGGCCAGTATTTTGCCGGCAGCATTGTGTGGTTGAACGAAGGCCATATTCCCGATCATCATCGCGACGGCCAGGCCATCCAGGCGTGGGCGCGTTTGCCGCTCGCGCAGCGCCGCTTCGTGTTCGCGCTGGGTGTCGGGCCGTATCGCTATTTCGACACCGAAGCCGCGTCACAGGGTCAAGGCTGGTCCGATACGCACGGCTGGGGCGTGCTCTACAGTGCGCGCGCCACGTGGTACTCCACGCATCGCTGGACGGCGAACCTGCAGCTCAACCGCGTGCAGGTGTCGCGCGGGCCATCGACGACATCGCTCATGCTGGGCGTGGGCTATCAGCTCGACGCGCCCGACACGCCAGGCCCGCGCGATTTCGCGTTGCCGCGCACGCAGAAAGTGACAAACAACGAGATCACGCTGATGGCGGGCGAGACGATCCTCAACAGCCTCGAATCGCAGACTTCGGCGGCCGAGGCGATCGAGTACCGGCGCGGCATCAATTCCTTTCTCGACGCTACGGTGGGGTATCTGCACGAGGGCAACGGCAATTCGGCGCGGCGCGATGGCGCGACGGCGCAGCTCTGGCTCACGCGCGCGTTCTTCGACGAGCGTCTCACGCTCGGGTTCGGCGCGGGCATCTACGCGGCAATCCACCACGGCGAGCATCCTGACGAGCGTGATACTGGCGACGGTATTCTCTCGGGGCTCATCTCCGTCTCGGCGTCATATCGCTTGACACAGCACTGGGCTGCGCGGGTCACGTGGAACCGCGTGGTCACGCGCTATAGCCGCGATACGGACGTGATCCTCGGAGGTGTCGGCTATCGGTTCTGAGTGGTGATGGAGTCAGCGCGGGTATGCCGTGGTTTGGTACGGACTTGCCCGCGCGCGGGTCGCGACGTCAACTACCC